>CAZTUH010000001.1:0-11996 GCA_964616175.1 uncultured Burkholderiaceae bacterium
AAATATGATATGCATAAAATATTTTACTCTTTATTTTGAATATTGTTTTAAGTGATTCGTTTAAAAATAAAATCATAGATATTGTGACCTAATTTAATTCCTCTTCTCTCAAATTTAGTTAACGGGCGATTACCACAAGAAGAGTTTTTCTTAAAGTTAACCAGAAAAAATGTGGAATTATTTAAATTTTTTTCTATTTGACTGGCATATTCATCGGAATCAGTTGTGCAATGCACATATCCAGAAATACAAATTCGAGATTTTGCAAGCTTTGAAAATCGTTCTTGTATTAATCTTCTTTTTCGATGACGAACTTTTGGCCAAGGATCTGGAAAGTAAATATGTAACCCTTTTAAAGATTCAGGTGGGATCATATTTTCCAAGATTTCAATAGCATCATGTTTAATAATTCGCAAGTTTTTTATGTTAGATTTTTCTATTCTTCTAAGCAATGATCCAATTCCTGGCATATAAGTTTCTGCCGCTAAGAAATTTTCACTTGGTCTAGACAGCGCAATTGTTTCTGTTGCTTCTCCCATACCAAAACCAATTTCAAGAATGACTGGTGCGTTTTGATCAAATGCTTTCTCATAGTTTAAATAATGTGTTTGATAAGGAATACACCATTTCAAAAAGAAATTTTTCAGAGCATGACGTTGGTTTTTAGTGATACGATAACGCTGATGATAAAAGCTTTTCGGGCAGGAATGGTCACTAATGTTACAATTATCGATTTGTTTCATTGGTTCTACCAAAATAACATTTTTTCTTAAAAGAAATTAAGAAATCTCTCATGATTTTACAAGAAAAAGATCTGTACAGTTTCGGTTCATTAGATTCAAAATTTGAGTAATGTTTTTATTTTACCTGTATTAGGTATTTTCAATATTTTTGCTAAACAAAGTCGAGATACCCAAAAGCAATATCAATTTTAATTTAGCAGGTAGATCTACCTCATCTCTTTTAGCACTGAAATTGCATACTTTTTTCTTAATTTATGACAATAGATACAATAATCTATGATAGTAAAATTTATGGTTTTACTCTTCTAGATTTAATTATTCTTATATCACATCAATAATTGGAAATTTCATATGGATGAGAAAAAGTCTGACATTGAATCTACAAACTTAATCTATTCAGAAAAAGCTAGGGCTCTAGCTATAGTTCTGTCGCAAATAGAAAAACAATTTGGAAAAGGTTCAGTTATGCGATATGGTTCTAAGGAAGATCAAGGGGATATCGAAGTTGTTTCAACAGGTTCACTAGGACTCGATATTGCTTTGGGTGTCGGTGGTTTACCTCGTGGTAGGATCATTGAAATATATGGACCCGAATCTTCGGGAAAAACGACTCTTAGTCTCCAAAGCATTTCTGAAATGCAAAAGATTGGTGGGATTTGTGCATTTATCGATGCTGAACATGCTTTGGATGTCCAATATGCATCAAAATTAGGCATCAATCTAAATGATCTGTTGATCTCGCAACCTGATAATGGAGAACAAGCACTAGAAATTACTGATGCCCTTGTTAGATCAGGATCAATTGATCTGATAGTTATTGACTCTGTTGCAGCCTTAGTTCCCAAAGCAGAAATTGAAGGGGATATGGGAGCATCTCTTCCCGGATTACAAGCCAGATTGATGAGCCAAGCTTTAAGGAAACTTACAGCAACTATCAAACGTACAAACTGTATAGTGATTTTTATCAATCAAATTCGCATGAAAATAGGTGTTGTTTTTGGTAATCCGGAAACAACTACTGGAGGTAATGCTTTGAAATTTTATTCTTCTGTAAGATTAGATATTCGTCGAATTGGTTCCGTCAAGAAAGGAGAAGAATTAATTGGTAATGAAACACGTGTTAGGGTTGTTAAAAACAAAGTTGCCCCTCCTTTTAAACAAGCTGAATTTGAAATCATGTATGGATCAGGAATTTCTCGCGAAGGAGAAATTATTGATCTTGGGATCTTAGCTGGAATATTTAATAGATCTGGTTCTTGGTATTCATATAATGGAAATCGATTGGGCCAAGGGAAGGATAGTGTCCGTGAATTCTTGAAGGAACATAAAGAGCTATCTATTGAGATTGAAAAGAAAATTCGAAAATTCCTTTCACGCTGATTTATACTTTGTATAGCAAGAATGAGATGGAGTCTTTTGAAATTTTTATTCACTGAATTCACGGGTTTGTATCTTGCGAATTCTTCTGTTGTTTCATACCAGTTGATTTTAGATCATACTGGTATGAAACAACATTTTATAATAATCCTGTTATTAAATAAGGTAATTAAATGAAAATTCATGAGTATCAGAGCAAAGAATTACTCAGAAAATATGGTGTAGATGTTCCTCAAGGTATGCCTGTTTTTTCTATAGAAGAAGCGATCTTAGCTGCTAAAAAATTAGGAAGCCAATTTGTGGTTGTAAAAGCACAGATCCATGCTGGAGGTCGAGGGAATGCCGGAGGTGTTCAGTTAGCTCGTTCAATTGAAGAAGTCAAAAGTATTTCATCAAAAATCCTAGGTATGCAACTTGTAACGCACCAGACTGTTGCTTCTGGACAAAAAGTTCGCAGACTTCTTATAGAGGAAGGTATCGTTTCCAAGAAAGAATACTATATCAGTATTCTGACTGATCGAAATACCCAAAATATTTGTTTGATGGGTTCTTCTGAAGGAGGTGTAGACATTGAGAAAGTAGCTGAATCTAATCCAGATAAAATTTTCAAAGTTTTTATCAATCCAGTTGTTGGAATAGAGAATGCGGATATTGAAAGATTGATAATTAATATTGGCATTCCTTCAAATTTGAAAGAAAAAGCTCTTCTTTTCTTTCAAAAACTTTATCAGGCTTATTGGGAAACTGATGCAGAATTGTTAGAAATTAATCCATTAGTTGTATCAGACAATGACAATATTATGGCATTAGATGCAAAGTTAAATTTCGATTCTAACTCTCTATTTCGTCATCCAGAAATTCTTGCTTACCGAGATTTTGACGAAGAAGATCCGGCTGAAACAGAAGCTAGTAAATTTAATCTAGCATACATAAAACTTGATGGAAATATAGGATGTTTAGTTAATGGAGCTGGTCTAGCTATGGCAACTATGGATGCAATAAAGCTATTTGGAGGTAATCCAGCTAATTTTCTTGATGTTGGTGGGGGGGCCACAACAGAAAAAGTAACAGAAGCTTTTAAAATCATGATTCAGAATAAAAAAGTAAAAGCGATATTGGTTAATATTTTTGGTGGGATTATGCATTGTGATGTTATTGCTAAAGGCATAGTCGAAGCATGTAGATCTGTCAAACTTGATATTCCTTTAGTAGTGCGCATGAGAGGAACGAATGAGGTATTGGGAAAAAAAATTTTAACGGATTCGAAATTGCCTATTATTACTGCAAACACTATGGCTGAAGCAGCAGGAAAAGCTGTTCAAGCTTGTATATAAGAGTTTTCAAGGATTAGAAAATGTCAATTTTAATTAACAAAAATACTAAAGTTATCACTCAAGGAATTACTGGAAAGACTGCTCAATTCCATACAAGAGCCTGTCGTGATTATGCAAATGGAAAATCTGCTTTTATTGCAGGAGTTAACCCAAAAAGGGCAGGTGAATATTTTGATGACATATATATTTTCGATTCTGTTATTGCAGCTAAGAATAACACTGGAGCAACTGTATCTGTCATTTATGTTCCACCTGCTAATGCAGCTTCTGCTATTTTGGAAGCTGTTGAAGCTGAGTTAAAATTGGTAATTTGCATTACAGAAGGGATTCCTGTGCGTGATATGGTAATGCTCAAAGCACACATGTCTTCTAAAAATTGCAAAACATTACTTTTAGGTCCAAATTGCCCTGGGTTAATTACACCCGAAGAAATAAAGATTGGAATTATGCCTGGTCATATCCATCGGAAAGGACGCATTGGAGTAGTAAGTCGATCTGGAACTTTAACCTATGAAGCCGTTAATCAACTTACAGAACTTGGATTAGGACAGTCTAGTGCTATAGGTATTGGTGGAGATCCAATTAACGGATTGAAACATATTGATGTTCTTAAAATGTTTAATGATGATCCTGATACCGATGCTGTGGTTATGATTGGAGAAATTGGTGGTTCAGATGAAGTAGATGCAGCGATTTGGGCAAGAGATAATATGAAGAAACCACTAATTGGTTTTATAGCAGGGATTACAGCTCCAGCTGGTAAACGCATGGGGCATGCTGGAGCTCTTATTTCCAGAGGAGCAGATACTGCTTCTGCAAAATTAGAAATCATGGAGTCTTGTGGAGTTAGCGTAACCCGTAATCCTTCAGAAATAGGAAGATTGGTCAGATCTATTCTGTAAGGAAATATCTATTACATTACATATATATTCTGTATCTAGTCTTTATTTCTTGAAAAAAAACAAAATATCTAGAGATTGTAATGATCATTAAAAGAATTTTATTCAATTTTAAATTACTTTTAATTACTTAATTTGTAGGATTTTTACGATGTTTTATCTTTATTATGTAAATTATAAGTTTCTTGCATCCTTTATCTGTTTTAAAGAGGATCGAAGGATCGGTTTTGTTTCTCTTCTAAATTTCTAGGCAAGCGGGAAATAAAGAAATAGTCTCAGATAAATCAAAAAATAAATTATCTAAAATGGTTAACAATTAAATGTTAAAAACTAAAGTTTCGACTTCTCTTTTTTCTTCAAAAGCACCACTTGAATGGGCAATAATTAATAATGGGACACTTTATACAGCACAGATTCCGATTGATAAAAATGGAAAGGTTGTAGAAGGTGGTATTGAAGCTCAAACACGACAAACTATGGATAATCTTGTTCATACCTTGAACTGTTGTGGGGAATCACTTAATTCTGTTTTACAAGTTTTAATTTATGTAACTCAACGCAACCATTTATCTGTAGTAAATAAGATTTACTCAGAGTACTTCAATCCTCCTTATCCAAATCGAGCTGCATTTGTAGTATCAGGACTAGCTCGTGAGGAAATGTTGGTTGAATTTGTAGTATATGCATATGTCAATAAGGTTGATTAAAGGGTTATTTATAACTGCGTGTTGTTAAATTTTTAATTGCAAATATTATTTTTTTAGCTATTTCCATTTAAATTTTGTGAGAAAAGGGAAGACTTTTGATGACTACTGAAAAAATGAGAATAATTGAACCCGAACATGCCCTTTATATATCTGGGAAATGGGAGTCTGGGGAAAGTGTTCTTCCAAATATTAATCCTTCAGACATTAATGAGAATGTTGGTTTTTTCGCACAAGCAAGTGAAAATCAAGTGAAGAATGCAATTCTTTCTGCTAGATCTGCACAACCAATTTGGGCAAAAACTGCAATGGAACATAAGCAATCAATATTGCATTCTGTTGGTAGTGAGTTAATTGAGCGCTGCGATGAATTGGGAAAATTGCTTTCTAGAGAAGAGGGAAAAACATTTCTAGAAGGGCGTGGAGAAGTCTATCGAGCTGGCCAGTTTTTTCAATACTATGCTGCAGAGGTACTTCGGCAGGTTGGTGACAGCATAGACTCAGTTAGGCCTGGCGTTTCAATTGAAGTAAATCGGGAACCTATTGGCGTAGTTGCGATAATTACTCCATGGAATTTTCCAGTGGCTGCAGCTTCTTGGAAAATAGCTCCAGCATTAGCTTTTGGAAATAGTATAGTTTGGAAACCAGCTAATTTAACTCCAGCAAGTGCAGTTGCTCTAGCTGAAATTATCCATAGAAGGGGACTTCCTGCTGGAACATTCAATCTTGTCTTGGGCAGCGGATCAAAAGTAGGAAGTGTTCTTATTAATTCCAAAGATGTTAATGCCGTAACCTTTACCGGATCAGTTAATACTGGGAAAGCAGTAGCTTCAGCTACTGCCCAAAATTTTGTCCGGTGCCAACTTGAAATGGGAAGTAAGAATGCATTAGTAATTTTAAATGATGCTGATATTGACACTGCAGTTGAAGCAACTATATCAGGTTCTTTTTCCGGAGCTGGTCAAAAGTGTACAGCTTCCTCAAGGTTGATAGTTGAAAATTCCATTTATGATTCTTATTTGGAAGCTTTATTGAAACGCATGTCAAAGCTGAAAGTAGGTCATGCACTTGAAGATGGTATATTCATGGGACCAGTAATTGATGATAAACAACTAAGATCCAATCTTTCATGGGTAGAAAAAATATCAAAAACTGGAGGAGAACTTGTCTTTGGAGGCAAAAGATTAAATGCATCTCATGATGGATATTATATGTCCCCAACTCTTTTTGTAGAAACAAAAAATGATTGGGAGGCTAATCAGGAAGAATTGTTTGCTCCGATAGCGTGTGTAATAAGGGTTGAAAGTTTAGAAGAAGCTATTGACATGGTTAACAATACAAAATTTGGGCTAACTAGTGGAGTAATTACAAGTAGTCTTCGATCTAGTGCTTTGTTTAAAAAAAATGTTCAAACTGGTTGTGTAATGATAAACCTACCTACTGCAGGTACAGATTATCATGTTCCATTTGGTGGAAGAAAAAGTTCGAGTTTTGGGCCTCGAGAACAAGGACAGTATGCAAGGGAATTCTATACTGTGATTAAAACTACTTATCAGAAACCTTATTAATTTAGTGGGTTTTTATAAGCTATCTTCTTTGTTCTGAAAACCTATGTTGATTATTAATTTGAAGAGGGATCTTTGTGTATAGCAAAAGTATTGTCATAGATGGTTTACAGTATTGCAACTGGAATCGCACTTATCTTGAAAGATTAAGTAATAGTGGAGTAAATGCGGTTCATGCAACGCTTGTTTATCATGAAAATGCCAGAGATACTTTAACCAGGTTTGCTGAATGGAATATAAGATTTGAAGAGAATTCAGATCTTATAATGCCAGTACTTTCAGTTTCAGATATTGAAAAAGCAAAATTACTTGGAAAAGTAGGAATTTATTTTGGTGCACAGAATTGTTCTCCTATTGAAGATGAAATAGGGCTTGTCGAAGTAATGCGACAAACAGGGCTACTTATCATGCAATTAACATATAACAATCAAAGTTTATTAGCGTCTGGTTGCTATGAATCGGTTGATTCTGGAATTACCCGTTTCGGAAAGCAAGTAATAAAGGAAATGAACAGGGTTGGAATGATTATCGATATGTCGCATAGTGCAGAAAGATCTACTTTAGAAGCAATAGATATTTCCTCAAGACCAATTTGTATTAGTCATGCAAATCCAAAATTTGCATCTATGGCTCTCCGGAATAAGTCTGATAATGTTATTAAAGCTCTAGCAAAACGTGGAGGATTGATTGGTTTTAGTTTATATCCTTTTCATTTACCAAATGGAAGCCAATGTAAGTTGGAAGATTTCTGTTCAATGATTGCTAAAACTGCAGACATGATTGGTGTTGATCATTTAGGTATTGGAAGTGATTTGTGTGTTGGTCAAACACAATCCGTCTTGCAATGGATGCGCAATGGACGCTGGTCAAAAATAACAGATTATGGTGAGGGATCTGTGGATAATCCTGATTGGCCGGATCCTTTATGCTGGTTTTCTGATAGCTTTGGGATGAAAAATATATATGATGGTCTTTTGAATCAAGGTTTTGATGAAATTGAGGCAGATAAAATCATAGGAGTGAATTGGTTTAATTTCCTAGAAAATAGCTTAAATAAAAAGATTTAGGATTTTCAATGTTTCTATAAATTGATAAACAAAAGATGTCTCTTTGGAGTGAAGGTATGCTTGATTCAGAAATTGACATGAAATCTTTTAATGAAAAAGAGCTAAAGGAAAACAGAAGGACAACTGGTAAGAAAGTACAATCATTCGATAGATTAGGTTTTTTTTTCAGCGGTTCTTTCATTCTATCTTTTGTGTTCTTATCAATTTATGACAGACATCTTTTGTCTTGGTTTGTGTCTCAAGGTTTTTTTTGGTCAACAAAATTTTTTGGTCTTTATTGGCAAATTCTCTTAACAGCAGCTTTTTTTATAGGTCTTTTTTTGGCATTTGGAAGAACTGGAAACGTTGTTTTAGGAAACTTATCGAAACCGGATGTTGGAGTTATAAGGTGGGTAGCAATTATAGCAGCTACTCTTCTTGGTGGAGGTGGAGTATTTTGGGCAATTACTGAACCAATTGTTCACTATGTAGACCCCCCTCCATTTTATGGATCAGAAACCAGCATGCATCAAAGAGCAATTAATGCATTGTCACAATCTTTCCTCCATTGGGGATTTCCAGCATGGTCAATTGTATCAGGAATTGTAGCTATTGTCTTCATGTATCTTCATTATGATAAAGGATTGCCTCTCAAACCTCGTCTGCTTCTTTATCCTGTGCTTGGTGACCGTGTACTCAAGGGTTCTATTGGTAGTTTGATAGATGCTTTTTGCATTTTGTCTGCAGTTTCTGGAACAATTGGACCGATAGGATTTCTTGGACTTCAGGTTAGTCATGGATTGAGCACCTTATTTGGATATTCAGATCTTTTCTCATGCCAGTTGTTAATAATATTCTTTGCAGTAACAATTTATACAGTTTCAGCTATGAGTGGTTTAACTCAAGGTTTGCAAGTGTTAAGCAATTGCAATGCTATTCTTGTTTTTCTGCTAATGCTATACATCTTGGCAGTTGGCCCAACTAGTTTTATTTTTGATGCCTATGTTCAAAGTTTAGGTTGCATGTTGAGTAACTTTTTATCCATGTCTACCTACCGTGGTGACAAATTTTGGTTGAGTCAATGGACATTATTCTTTTGGGGATGGTTTATAGGGTTTTCTCCATTAATGGGAATTCTTGTTGCTCGGATTTCTCGAGGTCGCAGTATTCGGCAATTGATTTTTACTCTGACTGTTTTTGCACCATTGGCTACATGTTTTTGGATTGCTGTCCTAGGAGGGCTAGGTTTATCATCAGAATTATCTGAACCGGGAAGTATTTCTACTGTAGTCGATAAAGCTAATATTCAAAATATCTTATTGGAAGTAGCAAGTAAACTTCCTCTACCCTTATTTTCTTCAATATCCTTTTTGATTCTTGCTACTGTATTTATTCTAACTATGGGGGATTCTATTACTTATACCATTGGTATGGTTTTGGGAAATACAAAGAATCCTAACAAATGGATCAGAGTTTTTTGGGGAATTATGATTGGTCTTCTTGCTTTAATCTTAATATCTTTTGGATCGGGAGGGATATCAGCCTTGCAATCTTTTATTGTCATAACTGCAGTTCCAGTTTCTTTAATTTTGCTTCCATCTCTTTGGAAAGTCACTCAAATTTCTATAAGGATGGCAAGTAATCAAGCTTTGCAGAAGAAAATATAGTCTTTTTTAGGTCGTTAGTTTAGTTCAGACTTCTGAAAATTAACCTTTAATTTTTTGGCGAGCATAATATGAATTCATATGTTTCTACTTATAATCAATCGACATTGCGTGATCCAATTGTTGTTATGGATTTAGAAAGACTAGGTAATATGCACCAAAATAGGAACAGTTTCGTAAGATCCTTAATTAGAGTAATGGCCAAGCAGGAATGGAAAATTGAAAATATCCATTGGGAATTTTGTTCCAAAGGTTTTGGATATGCAATTTATAAATTAATTACCCCGAAAAATTTTTATCATTTTATTGCCTTCAGTAATGAAATTAGTGATTTCGAAAGGAATGATCGTGTTATTGCAGAAAAATGGGATGTTACATTTGCATTGTTTGAGGGAGAGATAAACCAAAATTTGATTGATCAACTTAGGATTAACATACCTTTACAAGAAGCAGGGCGAAATCTGAATAATGTACTAGTGTTATCTAGGGCTAATAAAAGTGTAAGGATATTTGAGCATATCTTAGATTCTTTAGCTGTTGGTAAGCAACCAGATTATAAAGAATTATCCAAGGTTGGTTATGTGCTCCGTACAACAGCAGTTTATGGGAATGGAAAATTCGGGATTTCTGATTTTTCATTGTTAAAGGATAATCCTGATTTTTCTCAATCTTTCAGAGCACAGATGTGTGCTGTATACATTCTGAGAGTATTTAGTGCAGATTGGATCGATTACTTAGCTGTTCAAAGGGGAGGAGAGAAAGCTGTAAAACTAAGCACTCCAATAAAGCGCTATTTGGGAGTTGGAAATGCAACTGGATTAGGTATGGCACCATACCTGATCAAACATCCAACCATTATTGATCAGTGGATAACAGTGAGGGAATTAGCTCTTTCTGCTATTTTGGATAGAAGAATTGATTCTGAAAAGTTCATTTTCTTACAGTCTTTGCTTCGAAGAGCAATACAACATTTTGAAGAAACTACGACCATTGATGAAAAGCAGAAAGAAATTGATTCTATTGTTGTCAGTGACATTAAATGGCTTGATCAGAATATTGATTCAATCAGGAAAACCAAAATTTTCTGGAAAGATTTAGTTAAAGAGATTGAAAAAATTCATTTTTGCAGTCAAGAAGTTGTCTTTTCATGTTTTTTAGAATTGTATCCTGAAATAACAGACAGATTTCAGGATCAAATGAATGCTGATGAGGAATTAGAGATTCCCTATGGAAAGACAATTCAAGATACCATTGAATTAATAAAAAATAGATATAGTTGGGCAATTAACATAAATTTTTCTCTGGAAGAAAATAATTATTGGTTTTGGTACTTATCCGAAGATAAAGAAGAGCCTCGAATAGGAATTCGAACAGAAGAATATGGAGTAGAGAAAGAACTTCCTTTAGATATTGGAAAGCAGGTATGTAGTTTTTTTAATGCATTAAAGAAAGCTGATCATGAAAGAGATTCTCTAATTAACTTTCTTATTAAAAATCCAGAATATAGATCCATCGCTCGCCGTGTTTGGACTATGGGAAGAAAGATAATGGGTGAGATCCAAGCAAACATCTTAGCAAAATCATCTCTTCCAATACATTTATTAAGATGCAAGCTTGCAGCATTTGGGGCTACTAAATTTGATCCACGATCTGATCGATGGGTTCGGATTACCCTTTTCCAAGGAGCTCCTCTACCTGATGAGCTTCATGAAGGGGAATGGTTGTTTCCGCTGATACCAAATTAATTGTATGCAATTATTGAGTGGAGGTAAGTATTGATGATCTTGTCCAATAATGAGTTAGAATCAACAGTAAATAAGGCATTTCTAGGTATTAGAAAAAAATGTGGGGAATCTGATGTAGCAGCTACTATGGTATCTACACTTCAAATCCTAAAATTAGATGGTGTTCGACATTTTAATAATGCTTTTCATTTTATCAAATTAGAAAAGGATACATCTTTTAAAATTGAATCAAGCGGAGCTAATTCACTCAGTATTGATTTGTTAGGTTGCAGTTTGCTTTGTCATATTCCTCTCATTATGGATTATGCTGTACAAGAGCTTTCTGACAAGAGTTTTTTAGAGATTAAAATAAAAAACTGTCATAATCGATGGCTCTTGTATGGGTATCTAGCTTACTTAGCTTCTAAGGGATTTAAATCTCTTGCAAAATGGACGAATGGAAAAAATCCTAAAAATGTTGCTTGTGTATTTAATTCTTCTTTTCCTAATATTTTTCTTTCTGATTCTGAAAACAATTTCATTCGAGATGAAAGTTATAAAAATGCAGTAACTATTACTATTTCAAGAAAAGATTTTGATATGAGTTCTTTATCTGCAAATTACGAAACTAATTTAACTCCTGATAACTTAAAGAATAGAAGTATTTCTTCATTGCATCGAGGAATCTTTGTTTCAGATTCAGATTGGAAAACTCTGAAGAGAAATGCTTCATTGCTTTTTGTCGAGAACAGTGAAAAATCTATTCTTGGAGCTGGGGAACTACAAAGAAAAGTATCGTAAAAAAAGAGCAACAGAACCTAAGCAAAAAGGTTCTGTTGCTCTTTTTTTTACAGGATTGAAAAATTTTTCAGATCTTACTTATTTCTCTAGAAATGATGACGAATACCCACTCCAAAAGCTGTGCTGTTAGCCTCATCAA
>CAZTUH010000002.1:0-69034 GCA_964616175.1 uncultured Burkholderiaceae bacterium
GGAAATGAAACTATTTCATTTCTATAAAATAATTCCTTTACATCTTTCGGTAATGCTGATGTCCCATGGATAATGGAATTTTTCATCATTCTTATGCCAGGAAGTATTATACCACCTATGAAAGTCTTATCAGGCCCAACAACATCAATTGTTGTAGCAGTTCCAAAACTAGCTACGATAATTGGAGGATGTTTTTCAGGAAAATGTGTGAGAACTCCAAGCATTGATAACCAACGATCAGGACCTAATTTTTGAGGATTATAATATTCATTGCTCAGATTTAATGTTTTTTTCTGAGCATATAACCATTGAATTGGACATTCATTATTTTCTAACTCTTTTGAGAGAATCTTTTCTTTATAATTTCCAGCAACATTTACTCCAAAAGATTGATATGGTTTTTTGGGAAGATTTAATAGGAATTTCTTTAGTTTTAAAGAATCAAAATGTTCAAGAATCAGAACTTGTGTTTCACGAATAAAGAATTCGTTGTTAGGATAGATCCAACCTATCTTTAGCCTGCTATTTCCAGAATCAATAAGAATTATCATTTTTCTTGAACCTGAATTGAGATATCTCCAATAGATATAGGTTTTTTTCCTAATTTAGTTTGTAAGAGCAATCGCCCTTGATTATCAATGCCACAAGCCATGCCTTTAAACAAAATTCTTCCTTGATCGATAACATTAACTTCATAGCCTAAAAGAGAGTCTACTTTTTTAAACCGTGATAAAAAAAGTGGAAATTTCCTATTCTCGAAATCAGACAGCGCTAAAAACCAAGAACTTGCAATACTCGATACTAGATTTACTAAAGAATCAGAATCGAGAATTTTTTTTGTTATTTGTGTCCAATCAGCAACTGGTCTTCTAAGTATCCTTTTTATGTATTGAGCATTTCCTATGTTAAGTCCAATACCAACGATTGATGTATAGATGAATTTTTTTATTGGATTTCTTGATACTTCAACAAGCAATCCAGCAATTTTTTTTCCATCTAATTGAATGTCATTTGGCCATTTTAATAATATTCTTGTCTTGCTTTGCTCTCCTATCAAGGAGAGCAAAGTTTCACAAGTAATCAAACCTAGCAAAGGAGAAAGAATAGGTAGTTCGAAATCAGGTATAATGATGTCAAAAGCACAGGAGAACATTAAGACTGCTCCTGGTGTATCTATCCAGGAACGGCCTGATCGCCCTCGTCCTGCTGTTTGATGATATGTTCCTAGTAACCAAGGTTTTTCAGCATAACTGTTTTCAAGGGAATGCATCATTTTTAATAGGCCACTGTTGGTTGAATTGAGAGAATCTAACCATAGAATCTCATTAAACTCAGGTAACATTTTTTTTAAAGCATTTGCCATAAATTTGGAACTACATATTTTAGATAAGCTAGGATGAATGATCATTTATCAAATTTAAAGTTTAGTTGAACAAGTTAAAAATTTTTTTTATAAACAGCAAGTTTCAGTCTTCTTGATAATCGTTAGTCCTGATTGCTATTTTTTATTCTTTCCTATACATACAAAGCAAGAGGATATATAACAGATAGTGAATAGAAATTCGTTGATTAGTTTGAATTCTTCTTGTCATGCATTTTATACTTTGCAGATATTCTATCTAAGAAATTCAAGAATATATGGAATTCATATTATTAAGTTCTAAATTGTTGAACATCAGCAAAAATCTGATAAATTTTCGAGAAACAGATTATCATCCAATGATGATAGATCACATCTAGATAAAATTACTACTTTATATTTTTGGCCATTTTGGCTTGTTTCAGAATTTTCTTCTAAATAGAACTTTTCGAAAATAATAAATATTTCTTTTATTGTAAAATCTTTTAAATTATTCGTTTTTCACTAGGAAGATTTAATATCAAGCTCTTTGTTTTTCCAAATTATGTTTATAAGAAATCCTACTTACATTAAGCAGTTACTTGTTGTTTTTAATCGTGTATTTTTCAATTCTTTCTCATTGTTTCTTTTGTTCTTTCCGCTAGATACATGTTTTGGAGAAAATAAAGCAGATTACAATTTTCCGACGAAAGAGTTAGATGAAAATTTCTTGAAAAGGCCTATTAGCAATTTTTCTCTCGTTTCAGTTCCTAGGATTACAGCTAAGTCATGGGTAGTTGTTGATGTTAATAGCGAACAAATAATTGGAGCATATAATCCGGAAGAAAAAATTGAACCTGCTTCATTAACAAAGATAATGACTGCTTACATTATTTTTAATGAATTAAATGAAAAACGATTGGATCTAGATCAAGAAATTCAGATTTCAGATACAGCATGGCGGACTGGAGGTTCTAGAATGTTTGTTGAACCTAGAGTTCCTGCTACAGTTCATGAGCTGGCTCAAGGAATGATTGTGCAATCAGGAAATGATGCATCAGTAGCTCTAGCTGAAGCTGTTAGTGGAAGTGAGGAATCCTTTGTTAACCTAATGAATGAACAAGCTTGTCATTTGGGTATGAAAAATACACATTTTGAAAATTCTACAGGTCTTCCAGATCCGAAACATATTACTACAGCTATAGATTTGTCAAAACTATCTATCCGTCTTATAAAAGATCATTGCCATTTTTTTCACTATTACAAACAAAAGAGCTTTACATATAATAATATTTCTCAGTTCAATCGCAATCGATTACTCTGGACCGATCCGACAATAGATGGAATGAAAACTGGCCATACAGAATCAGCCGGCTATTGTCTCATTTCAACAGCTATTCGAGGTGGTCGAAGAATTTTAGCTGTTGTACTTGGTGCAGAAAGTGAAGCAATTCGAACGCAGGAAAGTTTAAAGTTATTAAATTGGAGTTTTCAAAATTTTGAAACGATAATGTTTTTAGAAAAACATGAGAAAGTTTTGGAGACAAGAGTTTGGGAAGGAAAGAAAAGCAAAATAGCTCTTGGATCTGAAAATCTTTTTTGGTTAACAATCCCAAGAGGGCGTTACAAAGATGTGAGTTCGTGTGTAATTCTCAAAGATCCTGTTGTAGCTCCTTTGAATAAAGGTGAATCAGTTGGTGTGATAGAAATCATATTAGATGAAAAGATTTTGCGATCTGATCCATTGGTGACTCTCGAATCAATAGAAAGAAGTAGGTTATTTAAACGGTTATTAGATTCAATGATTCGTTGGTTGGGGAAAAAAAATGTTTTTTTCGAGAAGATCTGCTAGGAGTTCCTATTACGGAGAAAATCTCAATATAATCAAAAAATTTTAAGAAGAATCCAGATTTAGCTAATTAAGGAGTGTCTTTCGATGGTTCCAGGAATATGTAATAACAGTCAAGTTTATTTGAATGGTCGATTCATGCCAATTGAAGAGGCAAAAATTTCTGTTTTGGATCGAGGATTTATTTTTGGTGATGGAGTATATGAGGTTATCCCAGTATATAGAAGGAAACCATTCTGTTTGAAACAACATATTAGCAGATTTGAAAGTAGTATATCTGAATTGAAGATTAATTCTTCCATGACTAAAGAAAAATGGATTAGCATAATCTACCAATTGATCAACAAATCAGAATATTTAAACACTTGGATTTATTTACAAGTAACCAGGGGTTCCTATAGAAGAGAGCATGCTTTTCCTGAAAAGGATATCCCTGCTACAATATTTGCCATGATTTATCCATTTGATCCACCAAGTGAAGAGACTCGTTGCAAAGGGCTGGAAGCTATTGGAATACCTGATAAACGTTGGTTGCATTGTAATATTAAATCAATATCCCTACTTGGTAATGTTTTAGCAAAACAAAAAGCTGTTGAAGCCAATGTGGATGAGGTTTTACAATTTCGGGATGGAATCCTAACTGAGGGTTCTTCTTCCAACATTTGGTTAGTTTCTTCAGGAAAGCTTTTAGCTCCAGTAAATGGTAACCTAATTTTGGAAGGAGTTCGATATAATCTTCTCATTGAACTAGCTAGGAAAATTGGAATCTCGTTTGAAGCTCGAGATTTATCAGAAATTGATGTAATAACTGCTGATGAATTAATCTTGACTTCTGCTTTGAAAGAAATTCTCCCAATAGTAAAGTACAATAATAAAATTGTTGGTAATGGAGTGCCAGGCCCTGTTTTTCTTCAGTTAAGATCTGCTTATGATTCTCTTCTGTCTACGCTATAATTGATTAGCTAATAATCTTAGCAAGACCGAAAAATTGATTTTCTTGGGAATTATGCTATCTAGCAGGTTTTTCAATAAAAACCGGATTTCTTAATGAAAGAAATATGATGCTAAATCAATTTCTTTCATTAAAGAATATATTTTACTAGATCTTGATTAGTAGTGGTTTCTGAGAATTTTTCATCAACGTGGGCAGAATTGATGATAACTTTGTTTCCTCTACTTGATTCAGTATCGAATGATAAATCTTCAAGCAACGTTTCCATGACAGTATAAAGACGTCTTGCTCCAATGTTTTCAATAGATTCATTGACTGAGAATGCTAATTCTGCTAGTTTTTCTATTCCCTCTTTTGTAAATTCCAATTCAACTTCTTCAGTTGACATTAATGCTGAATATTGTTTTGTTAAAGATGCATCTGTATCTGATAGGATTCGAAAAAAATCTTTCGAAGATAAAGAGTCTAATTCAACCCTAATAGGAAACCTTCCCTGCAATTCAGGGATTAGATCAGAAGGCTTGGCAAGATGAAATGCTCCAGAAGCAATGAATAAAATATGATCAGTTCGGACCATTCCATATCTAGTATTAACTGTTGTTCCTTCAACAAGAGGAAGTAAATCCCGTTGTACTCCTTGCCGAGAAACATCAGAACTTACGGTTTCCTGACGAGCTACTATCTTATCAATTTCGTCGAGAAAAACTATTCCAGTTTGCTCAACTTTTTCAATAGCTGCGGATCGTATGTCATCATCATTAATGCGTTTTGCAACCTCTTCATCTGTAATTATTTTCAGAGCTTCCTTGACTTTCATTTTTTTTAGATGTTTCTTATCATGCATAATGCCTGCAAACATCCCGCGCAATTGTTCTGCTATTTCTTCCATGCCAGGGGGAGTCATCACGTCAAATTGTGGAACTGTAGTTGCTACATTTATCTCAATTTCTAATGCATCTAATGATCCTTCGCGCAATCGTTTTCGGAATGTCTGCTTTGCTAAGTTCTCGGTTTCTCCTTTCTCTTCCTTATTTTTATCTGGTGGTACCAATACATTTAGAACTCGTTCCTCTGCAACATTTTCTGCTTGAGTGCGGACTCTATGAATTTCTTGCTCACGTGTTTGCTTGACTGAATATTCTGTCAAATCACGGATAATAGTATCAACATCTCTTCCAACGTATCCAACCTCTGTAAATTTTGTAGCTTCTACTTTGACAAAAGGAGCATTAACAAGTTTAGCAAGTCTTCTTGCGATCTCTGTTTTTCCAACACCAGTTGGTCCAATCATTAGTATATTTTTTGGATGTATTTCATGGCGCAGTTTTTCAGGAACTTGTTGGCGTCGCCAACGATTGCGCAGAGCAATAGCAACTGCTTTCTTCGCTTTGTGCTGTCCTACAATATATTTATCTAATTCTAAGACGATATCCTTGGGGATCATATTATTAATAGACATGTAAAAATCCCTATTTTTAGAAAAAAGTGAAAAGCATATTTTTTTTAGAATTTCGACCAGAAACTTGAAATTCAACTATTTAATACTTCAACAATATGATTCTGATTCGAGTAAATGCATAAATTTCCAGCTATTTCTAGTGATTTTTTAACTATATCAGCTGGAGTTAGGTGTGTATTGTTTAATAATCCTATAGCTGCTGCTTGTGCATAAGCTCCTCCAGAACCAATAGCAGCTAAGCCAAATTCTGGTTCCAAAACATCTCCAGTTCCAGAAAGCATCAAGGTATGCTCATAGTCTGCAACTATGAGCATAGCTTCTAATTTTCGCAGTACTCGATCTGTCCTCCAATCCCGTGTCAATTCTACTGCTGCTCGAACTAGATTTCCTTGATGTTTTTCTAATTTTGATTCAAATCGTTCTTGCAGAGTAAAAGCATCAGCTGTTGCTCCAGCAAACCCTGCCAAAACTTTTCCTTGATAAAGCTTTCTTACTTTGCAACCAGTACTTTTTATAACAATGTTGCCAAGAGTGACTTGACCATCTGCTCCTAATGCTACCTGGTCCTTTCGGCGAACACAGATTACAGTGGTAGCATGAAAATTTTCCATAATTTTTCCTTGAAAAAAGAGAAAAATGCAACCATTTTAAAGAAAAATCAAGATGCTCTAATATACAATTTAGATTATTAGTTTTATTTAGAAGCTTCTAGAAACCTAATATGAATTGGGTGAAGGATGCATAATCTCCATATACTTTTAGTAAGCAACCTATGAAATTCTACTTTTTTTTACATATTCAATAAATTTTTTTAAATTTAAAAAAAATCTAGAAATCTCTTTATTCATGTATGTAAAGAGCTCAGAGGTCAAAAAAACTATCTTGGATTTTTAATCCTTCTTATTTTTCTTGTTTATAGTGTTTTGAATGCTAATTTTTTAGACTAACTGCTGTACAATTTTTTTCTCATTTCACGTCTTTCTTGTGCTTCTAGGGAAAGAGTGGCTGTGGGACGAGCAAGAAGTCTTGGAATTCCAATTGGTTCTCCTGTTTCTTCACACCAACCATATTCTCCATTTGCAATTCGTTCAATGGATTGCTGCACTTTTCTCAAGAGTTTTCTTTCTCGGTCTCGAGTTCTTAATTCAAGAGCATGTTCTTCCTCTATAGATGCTCTATCAGCAGGATCAGGAACAAATTGTGTTTCTCTTAAATGTTCAGTTGTGGTTCCTGCATTTAATAGGATTTCTTGTTTTAGATTTTTCAACTTTTCATTAAAAAAAGCTAATTGACGTTCATTCATATAATCATTTTCAGACATTGACAGTAATTCTTTTTCATCTGGAATGTCTATTTGATTCTCTCGATTGTTGAATTTCTCAATTTTTAATTTTTTAATAGCCATAGAATATAGTTCCCTGATGACCTAATCTTATACGCATAAATTTTTTTCTTTGTTTAAGATATAGTTATTAATAATTCTTTATCTCAGAAAGACAGTTTTCTAAACCCTGCAAAATAATATCATTGGGTAGTTTCCGACCAATAAATACCATTTTTGTAGATGGTTGTTCAGAAAATAACCATTGCTCTCCAGGTTCTGTTCCTATCATCATGTGTACACCTTGCAATAACATTCTACAGGTCATTCCTCTAATATAAAGAATTCCTTTATATCGAAATAAATCAGGTCCATAAGTTTGAACCATTTTTTCCAAAAATTCTTCTAATAATTGAGATTCAAACGGTTTGTTAGATCGAAATACAAAAGTTCCTATTTCATCGTTGTGATTCTTATGAGCAGAATAATTACTATTCAATAGATGGTTACATTTTTTTTCAGAAGATTCCTTTTCCAAAAAATCAGGGTTTAACTCGAGAATTTCATCTAAATTAAATCCATTGACATTTAGAATAAGCTTCAAATCTATTTTCCCAAAGTTAACAGATGAAATTAGAGCCTGCGGATTGATTCTTGTTAATCGAGAATATAAATTTTTGTATTTTTCATTGGTAACCAAGTCTTTTTTGGAAATTAAAATTCGATCAGCAAAGCCTATTTGTTTTTGAGAACAATTTTGTGTATCTAGTGTTTGCATTCCATGTTTTGCATCAACTACAGTAATAATTGCATCTAATCGAAAATTTTCAGCAATTTCATTGTCCGCGAAAAAGGTTTGACATATAGGAGTTGGATCTGCTAATCCAGTTGTTTCAATGATGATTCGTTCAAAAAAAATTTTTCCAATATCACGTTTTTCTTTTAGCTGTAACAATGCCTGTATTAGGTCTCCATGAATGTTGCAGCAAATACATCCGTTAGATAGTTCAACTATTTTTTCATTATCTTTCAATAAAATTTCATTATCAATGCTCTCAGCACCATATTCATTTTCGATAATTGCTAATCGAGATCCATGAAATTCATTTAAAATTTTTTTTAGAAGAGTAGTTTTTCCAGCTCCAAGAAAACCAGTAAGAATAGTAGTAGGTATCATTTTTTGATTTTGAATTAGAAAAATTCTTAAAAAAGCATAGTGTCTAATATTTTTTTTGTTAAAAAAAGTTAAATCTTTGAAAGAATACAATACTAGCGTATGATTACAGCATAATCACGATCCATAATCAAATTCTAAAAAAGGCTTGTTATATATAAACTATCAAATAAAATTCCTGAAAATTTTATATAGAAGAAGAGTTTTCTTTTTCTTTTAGAATGCATTTAACATAAGAATGTCAAAAACTAATAATATTCCCCTTTTTTTCTTAAAATGCATGAATAAATAATGTGTAGTGAACGATTTTCATTGTTAATATGACTGCAATTAATTTGGTCTATATATAAAAATCTCAAGGTAAAAGTAAAGACTTTTTTCAAAAATATTTAATTGTTGCTAATAAATGAACAATCATTTGATCTAGAAAATATAGACGGTCTAGAATTTTTAAGGAGATTGTTTATTTTTACAGACCCCTCGAATACTGAAAAAACAGGTCCTGTCATGTATAGACTTTCATTCCAAATGACAGATAAAATCCCTCCTTTCATGCAAACTTCGACTGGGGAATTTAGTAAACCTCTCCGAATTCCACTAACAGCTGCAGCACAAGCTCCTGTTCCGCAAGATAGAGTTTCCCCCACCCCTCTTTCATAAACACGTAGAAAGATTTTCTGTCTATTTTTTATTTCCATAAAACCAACATTAACTTGATTAGGAAATCTAGGATGCTGTTGTATAGCAGAACCTAATTTTTGAATATTGATTTCATCTAAATCTTTTACAACTACTACAGCATGTGGATTGGAAATGGATAAAACAGAAAATCTCATTATATCAAGAGTAGGGATTCCAAAGTCCAAATTCCATAATTTTTCTCCAACTTGCATTTCTGCATGGAGTCCATTTGACTCAAATGGTAAAGACTTGGGTTCAAATGAAATTTTTCCCATATCTACTATGATTCTCTTTTCTTGATCTTCTTTAAGAGTAAAAATTCCACTTTGGATTTCAACATTCAAGGGATTTTTCTCAGATAAGCCCTGGTCATATATAAACCTAGCAAAACAGCGTGCTCCATTTCCGCAATGCTCTACTTCATTTCCATCGGAATTAAATATTCTATAACGGAAATCTGCATCGGGGGTTTCTGAAACTTGCACTAATAAAATTTGGTCTGCTCCAATACCAAAATTCCGATCAGCTAAAATACGAGCTCGTTCAGGTGTCATCAAAATTAATTGATTGATGGCATCTAAAACAACAAAATCATTCCCTGCTCCATGCATTTTTGTGAATTTCCAAATTTCCTGAGAGTTTTGATTATTCATTATTTTTTAATAAATTTTCTGTTCCCCATAGGGACGAGTTTTAAATCTTCGGTGTACCCAATAATATTGGGTTGGGCAATCTAATATCCAGTTTTCAATCTCGCTATTTAAACGAGCTGTAGCTTTTTCTAAAGAACAAGATCCGGGAAAATTCTTCAATCCTGGCAGGATTTTAATTTGATATTTTCCAGTAGAAGTTTCCATAGAAACAAGAACTGGAACTACAACTGAATGATATTTTCTTGCTATTTGTGCTGTTGTTAGTAAAGTAGAAGCTGGCATTCCAAAAAATGGAGCAAAAACAGATCCATTCTTACCAAAATCCATATCTGGGAGATAAATAACTGGTCTGCAAACTTGTAGATGCTTTATCATATTGCGTAAGCCATTTTTATTTTGAATGAGAAAAACATTATTAAAACGTTTCCGTCCAGATTGAAGGATAGAGTCTAATGCAGGACTTTTCTGCGCTTTGTACATGCAAGCAAGGCTTTTCAGCTCCATACTCAAACGAGTCCCTGCTGCATCTATTCCAAGAAAATGAGGAGTTAACAAAATTATACTTCTTTTTTGAGAAATTAAATCTTTTATTCTCTCAATTCCAGCAATTTTAGTCATTTTTCGTATTGATTCATCCGAACCATACCATAGCACACCTCGATCTGCTAAGGATTGACCCAATGAATAAAAATGTTCTCTTACCCATTTTTTTCGCATGTTTTTATTTAGTTTAGGAAAACAAATTTGCAAATTTTTATGAACTATATGTACTCTGGATTTTAAAAACCTTAGTGCAATCCAACCTAGAATTATACCTACTTTTCTTCTTTTAACTTGACTTACCTTAGAAAGCCAGATTAGAAAGATTTTGATAATGTAAACTTTAATATAATCCATGAGAAAAGATATAAAAAGCATCAGATAAGAAATATCATTGGGAATTCTTCTGTCTTTGTAATTTCTTAGAAGAGATTTCTTTTGCAAGAAACCTATTTTTTCTGTAATTTCTTCCAAAGATTTCCAAGATACATTTTAGGCATCCGTTTAAAAGTAGCATGATTATGAAAGTTGAAAAAACAAAAAATGTAATTTCCTGTATAAATGATTCCCCGTGTGTTGCTATTTGTTCTACTTTATTTGATGATGTTTGTCGAGGTTGTGGTCGTACAGCTCAAGAAGTTTCAAATTGGGTCTTCATGACTGAAGAAGAAAAAAGAAATGTTTGGATTCGCATTCGGATGCAAGGATATCCGATTCGAAAATAACTTTTAGCAAAAATAGTTCTTCTTGGATTTAGGATTTGATTTTATGCTTTATTTTTATTGGTGCAGAAACACGAGCTAGGTGTTATGACCCAGTTAAGCCTCATATCATGTTCTTCAATTTCATTGAGTTTGTTCAATGTTCCAGAATCCCATGCTACTCCAATACTTGTAAAAAGTTTACCGCAATTCTTAAGATCTAAAAGAGTTCGATCATAATATCCTTTTCCATATCCAAGACGATCCCCTTGAATTGTATAACCGAGAGATGGGATAAGTAGTATTTCAGGTGTTAAAAATATTCCCTCGCTTGGTTCTTGAATGCCAAGATTATTACTTCTCATAGGTGAATTTGGTTCCCAATATCGAAATTTTAATGGTTTGTTGATTTTTTCAATAACAGGTAAGAGTATTTTGAAATTAATAGAAATTGATAAGTCTGATATAAGAGGAAAAAGATTTGGTTCGTAACACATAGGCCAGAAAGCAGCCACATGAGTTGGATATGATAAATCATCATTGTAAACTTTTTGAACTCGTATAGTAATTAGCCAATTAAGTAGGCGCTCTTGTATTAGGATACTTTTGTAGTATCGTTCTTTAAAAGATAGTTTTTTCCTAGCTTGTTTTAATTTTATTCTTAGAGAAGATTTTTCGGACATATGTTTCTGCAGATCAAGGTCTATAAATATATTTTGCGCATCTTGTTGAAATATTTGAACTTTTATTGCAAATTTCGTATCGAAAAATCTTTTTTTAAAGACTAATAATATTAATTGTTGAATTATTGTCTTTAAGATGTTGGAATGAGAAAAGAAATTTCATAGTTTATATTTTCCAGTTTGAATTGTTTTCTAACAATATGCAAAAAAACTGTTGTACATTTGAAAATGAGATGACCCGGGGTTTAAATATTTATAAAGTTGGAGGTGCAATTCGTGATTCATTATTAGGTCTTCCCGTTGAGGATTCTGATTGGGTTGTAGTTGGTTCTAATGCTTTAGAAATGGAAAGAAGAGGCTTTATTTCTGTTGGGAATTCTTTTCCTGTCTTTCTACATCCAATTACTAAAGAAGAGTATGCATTAGCACGTACCGAACGGAAGTTCGGCTATGGTTATAGAGGGTTTATTTTTTTTGCTAGCCAATATGTGACTCTGACTGAAGATTTAATGCGTCGAGATTTAACAATAAATGCAATTGCATGTAGTGAGAAAGGAGAACTAATTGATCCATTTAATGGGATAAGAGACATAGAAAAAAAGGTGCTTCGGCATGTTAGTTTGGCTTTTCAGGAGGATCCTGTGAGAATCTTGCGTCTTGCAAGATTCTCAAGCAAATTTTTTGATTTTTCAATAGCTAAAGAAACACTAGAATTATGTAAAAAAATGGTCAGAATGGATGAAATAAAACATTTAAAACCGGAAAGGATTTGGAAAGAGATCTCACGTGGATTACTGTCTGAAAAACCTTCTCAAATGTTTTCTTTCCTACAGAAGATTGGTGCTCTTTCGAAAATATTGCCAGAGTTAAATTTATCCAGTTCTATAAAAAACGGTTTGGATAAATTATCAATGGATACAGACTTACCTACACGATATGCATTTCTATGTTTCAACAGTCAATCAAGAAGTACATTACATTTTCGATTAAATGTGCCTAGTAATTGTGCAGAATATGCAAATTTGCTTCCAAGAATTTCCAATGGGTTGAATAACTTGTCCGGGCTTGATAATCAACTTTCTTTTATGGAAGATTGCGATGCTTTACGCAGACCCGATAGATTTTTTTCACTTTTAAAAGCATATGCAATTTTAGAAAATAAAAAATTAGATATCCCAATTTGGATAAATCGAATTGATAAAATTCGAAAGATCGATTTTTCTCGAATTTCTATTGATAGAAGTCCGGGAAAAATCAAATCTGAAATAAGAAAGATTCGTCTAAAGGTTTTAGGTAAGGTCTAATTCAGAGAGTATGAGAGCGATTGCCAAATGTAAATCCAGTTAACTTGGCTTTAATTCCTCGTCCAAGAGCTAGAACTTTGAATAGCTCTCCCATTTCTGCTTCTGATAGAAGTATTTGAACAGCAGAAATTTTTTGAGCATAATTCTTCAAGTTATTTTTTTCTATTTTTAGAACTTTATCTAAAATTCCTAGATTTATTAGGAAACGTGCCTGAGAAGCATAGCCTAGAATGTCTAGACCATAGTTAATTCCTGTTTGCGCCACAAATGTAAAATCAACATGAGTTGTTATATCTTGTTTTCCCGGTAACAACAGTGGATTTGAATGAGCACGATGTTGAAAATGACACATTAGAGTTCCACCATTTCTTTGTGGATGATAATACTCGGATTGAGGAAAACCATAATCAAAGAAGATAACAGCTCCTATCTTTAAAGATTTTGCAATGGTTTCTAACCATTTTTCTGCATGAAAGTTGACTTCTGATATATAACCTGGAATTGGAAACATACGTTTTGAGACAGCTTCTGTTAGCATTTTGTTTGCTTCTCGGTCAACCCACTTAAATTCATCTTTTTTTCCGATTCCTACTCCACGCTCCAGAACCTGTCCATTATTTGACCAATGAAATATTGAGGCTGGCAAAGCATCTAAGAACTCGTTTGCAAGTATACAACCATAAAAATTTTTTGGAAAAGTATTTAACCAAGATATTTGGTTTCCAAAAACTTTTAATCTTTCTTGCTGGTGTTTTCGAAGTTTTTTTGAGATTTCGATTATTTGATATTTTACTTTAATACCAAGTCTTTTCAATTCAAAAAGCAATGTTTCTGCAAGTGCTCCAGTTCCCGCTCCAAGTTCTAAAATATTTTCAGAAGAACTTAACTCTAGTATTTGCATTACTTGTGAGGTTATTGTCTGAGTAAATAGCGGACTAAGTTGTGGTCCTGTAATAAAATCAGAATTTTTTAGGTTAGCTAAATAATCCAGGGAAGAGTTTCTAGAATTTTGCAGATAATTGGTTTCATAATAACCTAAATCAGGAGAGTAAAGAACTGCATCCATCCAGGATTCAAAGCTCAAATATCCATTATTGGAACCGATCATTTCTTTTAAGAAATGATCTATTTTTTTGTATTTTGAGTTTATTGAACCTGAAAATTGATTTTTTTCTTCAGATTGACTTAGAGATCCAGTAGTTTTCATTTTGATCTAATCTATTAGTGCCAGAGGTGTTTATTGTGTTAGAAAAACCTTGGAATTCTGTATTTAATCTATAAATTGAAAAAATTTTGAAAATTTTGACACTTCATTCTAGTTGGCTTTTCCTATCTTTGATGTATTGAACTAATTATTCTTACTGTTCATTTTTCATATCATATATAGCATGAACTTTAATGAAAAAAGCATCATTACTATAGATCAATGAACTCATTTTCTTTAAATAATTTTAACTGGCGTTCTTGTTAATTAAAAACCAATCAATTGGCTTTTTCCCTTTATCAGATAACCATGCATTTGCTAACAAGAAATGATTACATCCAAAAAATGACAGTGGTTTTCGTTTGAAGGATAAAGGAGAGGGATGAGTAGAAAGAAGGATCAAATGATCTCCTTTTTCAATTTCTATCAAGCATTTCTTAGATTGTGCATATTTTCCCCACAACATAAATACCTTTGGAGAATCATTTTTTGCAATATTTGATAAAAGATCATCAGTCAATACTTCCCAACCTATTCCAGCATGGCTGGCTGGTTTTTTTTTTCTACAGTAAGTATAGAATTAAGTAGAAATACCCCCTGCTTGACCCAGTACAATAAATTGTTATCAAAAGTTATTTTATTGGCATCATAATTTGGAAATTCTTGTTTAATTTCCATATAAATGTTTTTTAAGCTTCTGGATGGAAAAGAGTTATTAGGAACAGCAAAGGATATTCCTTGTGCTTGTCCTGGAAGATAATATGGATCTTGACCAAGGATTACGACATTAACATCAGATGGGGATTTTATTTCCTGTAATATTTGAAATGGTTGACTTGGATAAATTTCTGCACCATTTTTAATGCGGTGTTCAATATGATTAAAAATCCTATTTATTAATGGCTTTCTTTTTTTATTAAAAAAAATATTTCTCCATTCTTTTGGAATCTTTTTAAATTGCTTATATATATTTCCAGGAAATAAAAAGTTTTTCTTCAACATAAAACCATATTAGGACAAAAATTGTGGATCTGAACATTCCAAGATTGAGAATATCTTACATTAATATTAGATTGAAAAGTGGTTCTACAGTTTTCTTATCTTTTAAAAATGCAAAAAGATTTTCAAATGCTTTTTTGAGTTTGAAAATTTTGTACAATTCTAGTTTTTAAATTCCATGTTTGTAATAAAAAAATTAGGCCTGAGACTAGAAAGTTTAAAATGTGATTAATCCATTTTCTTTGAAAGAAACCTTCAATTTTGTTATAAATGTAATGATTTAAACAATCTTGATTGAATGAAATCTGACCAGTATTTTATTGGCATGCGCTATATTAGCTTCCAATTTTATGAGTAAGAAGAATTCTTATCCTCCGTTGTTTTTTGACAAAGTTTCTGTGAATTATGGAAGCTTTCCGGTCTTAGAAGATCTTTCAATTGTAGCTAAGGCTGGTGAAATTTTGGCAATAATGGGAGCTTCTGGATCAGGAAAGACAACTTTTTTACGTGTAGCTACTGGTCAAATATCTGCAAGAAAAGGGCGAGTGCTTGTTCTGGGTGAAGATATAAGCGGGAAAAATCCGAGCATTTTATACAAAGTACGGAGGCGAATGGGAGTATTGTTTCAACAGCCTGCGTTATTTATGGGTTTGAATGTATTTGAAAATGTTGCTTTTCCTCTGAGAGAACACACTGAAATGTCAAATAAAAATATATATAAACTCGTGCTTAGCAAACTGGATGCTGTAGGGCTTAAAGCTGCGGCACATCTGTGTACGACAAAAATTTCTCTCGGGATGGCTAGGCGAGTAGCTTTGGCTAGAGCCATCATTTTAGATCCAGAATTGATTCTTTATGACGAGCCTTTTGCTGGTTTAGATCCAATATCATTGAGCGTTATAGCTCGTTTGATACGAAATCTATCAAATCAGCTTTGCTGTACCTCTGTTTTAATAACTCATGATGTAAATTCATCTTTCTCAATTGCTGATCGAGTTTGTTTAATTGGACAAGGAAAAATGTTAGCAATAGGTGAGCCTGGATCATTTTCCCAATCTGATAATTCCTATGTTCGGCAATTCTTGAGAGGAGATCCAGATGGTCCAGTTCAATTTCATTATCCAGAAACTTTTGAATATGAAGAATGGAAAGAAAAACAGGTTCGAAACAATAACTAGAAAATTTGTGATATTTGTTTCTAGAATTGGATTCTTAACCAACAAAAATATTTCTCTATTAGGAAAATTTTCTTTTTTCTCTTGTTCTATTATTTCCAGAATTAGTTTGCTTTTATTACATCCAAGACTTGTCTTACATCAGATTTTTCTTATGGGAAATCATTCAGTTCTGCTAATTATTCTTTCAGGAACTTTTGTTGGTTTAGTTCTGGGATTCCAAGGTTTTAATATGCTCATTCATTATGGTTCTCAGGAAGTTCTAGGACAGTTTATAACAGTATCTTTAGTGCAAGAATTAGGTCCAGTGATTTCTGCCCTTCTATTTTCTGGAAGGGTAGGAACTTCAATTGCGGCGGAAATAGGTTTAATGAAGATTAGTGAGCAGATATCAGCCATGGATATTATGGCTATCGATCCGATAGAAAGAATTCTTGTACCCCGATTTTTAGGTGGATTGATTGCTCTTCCATTTTTAACACTTATTTTTTCTTCTTTTGGAATATTAGGAGGATGTCTTGTCTTGTTTTATTATGGGACTGAAGTGGAAGTAATTTTTTTACAGATTTATTGTAGCATTGACCTTTGGAATGATATTTTTCATGGTTTTATTAAGAGTCTAATTTTTGGAATGCTAATTACTCTCATTGCACTATACCAAGGATGGAATACTAAACTATCCTCTGATGGAATAGCTCATGCTACGACAAAAACTGTTATCTCAGGATCACTATTCATATTTCTTCTAGATTTTTATCTAACTATTTTAATGTCCAAATATTAATTGGAGACAATGTGCCAGATTCTAAAATAAATTTTTTTGTCGGATTGTTTATGTTATTGGGTTTTGTTTCTCTAACATTTCTTATAATTGGTACTTCTAAAATAAAAAATCAGCTGTTCTATCCGTCATACAAGATTTATGCAAGGTTTGATAACATAGGAAATTTGAAAATAAATTCCCCTGTAAAAAGTTCTGGAGTAATTGTGGGAAAAGTGCTAGAGATATCATTTGATGAAGTTGCTTTTCAAGCCAAAGTCCTAATTAAAATTAACTCTCGATATTCATTTCCAAAAGATACTTCCGCTTCGATTGTAACTTCAGGAATATTAGGTGAACAGTATCTTTCCCTTTCTCCTGGAAATGAGACTGAAATTCTTAGTAATGAAGACGTGCTCTTATATACTCAAAGCTCATTGATGATTGAGCAATTGATTAACCGATTCTTGTTTAGCGGTTTTCCAGAAAGTTTCTTGTTTAGAATAGCTCAGAAATAAATATCTATTTTTGTAATCAGAGTTAGAAATATGTTACATTCTAAATGAAGGTTTCAGAAAAATGTTTTTCACTTGATTTTTTCATTCTGTTTTCAGAGTCTAAAATATCTAGTTGCTTTGCCGAATCTAAATTTCTTAATTCCATGTTCCATTGATCCGTATCAGGATTGCAATAGAAGGGTTTATAAAATCAACATAATGCTTGATTATAAAATACTTGAGTCTGTGTTCAAAGTCTATGCATTTATCACTCCCAAACCGGTGTGTAGTTGCTTTTACAATTTTCTTAGCAATCCAAAAATAATATTTTGACTGCTATAAATTTCTTTCTTCAAGGTCGTTCTGTTGAAGCTATTAAATTCTGTTTTGCAATTTATGCTTAATTCAACTATTGGTCTCATGGGTTGTATTGATGTTAGTTCTATGAATGAGGATAATTCATAGAACTAACTAATTTAGCTCATGCGTTAAAAACCTATAGATTTAAAACAGGTCCATATATAATTGATTTGCAAGCTAGTTCATTAGATATGACAGATTTAATAGGATTAAATAGGTTCAGCTCTTACGGATCCCTATAGTTTTTTGCATGATTACTATCTATCGGGAAAAGTTTGTTTTCCATTTTCAGATTTTTAATATTCTGAATCTGATACCAATAAATAAAATTTTTTCAATCTAATTCGGATTTAGAATGATATTTGCGATAAATGTTCTGTTTTTTTTATGAGAAAAACAACAGTTTTTCTATCAATGCTTTTGGTATTTTTTAACTTCTTAACTTCTTCATTAGGAAATGCTAAAAGCTTAGAAAACTTGGAAAGTGAAGCTGTCGATCTTGTTTATTCTGTTACAAAAGATATTTTAAGAGTTTTAGAAGAGACTCATTCTTTTCTAGGTGAAGATGATATTGAAAAAATAATTGATGACTATGTTTGGCCTAATGTGGATTTTGAAAAGACTGTACAATTAGTCATGGGTCAATACTGGAAGCATGCCAACAGAAAACAGATTGAATCAATTACCAATGCATTCCGAAAAATCCTAACTAATCTCTATAAAAAGATTTTGACTCGAATTGCAGGAAATACAGTCGATATTCGAGTTTTTTGTCTTAGAAATCATGTGTCTAAGGAAAATATTATAATTCGTTCATTATTTTATCAATTGAAAGGAAAATCTCCTATGCATATAGATTATCGCATTGAAAAAGCTGGGCATACCTGGAAAATATATGATATGAATATAGAAGGAATATGGTTAATCAATATTTATCGAAATCAATTTTCTTATAAGATTAATCAGGTTGGAATTGATGGTTTGATTAAATCACTTTGGAAGAACTGTCATTAACATAATTAAATTTGAATTATTCTTTCTTTGTAATTCTCTTTGATATGAAATTTTATGCTATCCATTTGTTTTGAACATATTTCAAAAATATATAGAACACCAGATTTTAACTGGTGGAATTTAAGTCGAAATCCTTTGAAAAATAGTTTTCAAGCTCTCAAAGATGTAAGTTTAAAAATAAAACCTGGGGAATTTTTCGGTTTATTAGGACCTAATGGAGCTGGGAAAACAAGCTTAATCTCGATTCTTGCAGGCTTGTCTATTCCTAATTCTGGAAGGGCCTTTGTTTGTGATTATGATGTCATTACTGATTACAAGTTATCTAGGCAATCGCTAGGTGTTGTTCCACAAGAACTAGTCTATGATCCTTTTTTCACTGTTCGTGAGACTCTAAAAATTCAATCTGGTTATTTTGGACTTCGGAAAAATGATGATTGGATTGATGAGATCATGGACAATCTTCATTTAACAAGCAAAGCTGAATGTAATATGCGAGTTCTTTCCGGTGGAATGAAACGTCGAGTACTTGTAGCTCAGGCTCTAGTACATCGTCCTCCTGTTATAGTACTGGATGAACCTACTGCAGGAGTCGATGTTAACTTGCGTCGTACTCTTTGGGAGTTCATTTTAAAACTAAATAAAGCAGGACATACAATCCTATTGACTACTCATTATTTAGAAGAAGCTGAAGCTTTATGTGAGAGAATTGCTATATTAAAAGATGGAAGCATTATTGCCTTAGAAAACACATTAGATTTGCTAGATCGTATGGGAGGAATTGATCTTGAAGATGCTTTTCTGAAAATTATGCATCGTGAATGAATTTAAGAGTAACGCAAGTAATTAATTGAATAAATTTCAGATATGATAAACATCTTTGCATTTTTCCAATTTTTTAGAAAAAGAATTAGTCCTGGTTTTCAAACTTTGCTGTATAAGGAGCTTCTTCGATTTTGGAAGGTGAGTCTGCAAACTATTGCAGCTCCTGCTTTATCTGCTTTGTTATATCTATTCGTGTTTTCTCAAGTTTCGAAAGGTAGGATTGTGTATGAAAGTATTTCTTATACTACTTTTTTAATTCCAGGTTTAATGATGATGAGCATTCTTCAAAATGCTTTTGCAAACCCTTCTTCTTCTCTCATTCAAAGTAAAATTGTTGGAAATCTTGTATTTATACTATTGGCACCAATATCACATTTTGAAATATTCTTTGCTTATATGTGTGCTGCTATTATTAGAGGTGTTGTTGTTGGTTTTGCAGTTTGGTTAATATCAAATTGTTTTATTGTGATAATACCGGACCACCCGTTTTTTTTATTTGTTTTTGCGGTACTTTCTGCAGGGATTATGGGTTCTCTTGGTATAATTTCGGGTTTATGGTCCGAGAAATTCGATCATCTTTCTGCATTTCAAAACTTTTTAATTATGCCGGCAACCTTTCTTTCTGGAGTATTTTACACCTTTCCATCTTTGCCTAAGCTTTGGCAATCCATATTAAAATGGAACCCATTTCTTTATGCAATAGATGGTTTCCGTTACAGTTTTTTCTCGAAATCCGATGTTTCACCTTGGTATGGTCTTTTTATTGTTTTTTGTGTGTTTTTAGTGCTTTCAACATGCACGCTAAAATTATTAAATAATGGTTATAAATTAAGGAGTTAGTACATATGAAGCTTCATGCTGATGCGGTTTTCCAGTGTATATCAGCTGGACTGTCATGTGATTATCTAACAGTCAAAGGAGATGGATCTCATTTTTATGCAAAAATTGTGAGCCAAAACTTTCGTGGGAAAAGTTTGCTTGTTCGTCATCAGTTAATCTATGCAATTTTAGGAGATAAAATAAGGAAAGAGATTCACGCGATATCTATGCAAACTCTTACTCCAGAAGAATATGCGGAGAAAAATATTTAATGGATAAATTAAGCATTAAGGGTGGAAAGTCTTTGTATGGAGAAATTTCTATTTCTGGATCTAAAAATGCTGCATTGCCAATTCTTTGTGCAGGGTTGTTAACTTCTGATCCATTATTTCTGCAAAATATTCCAACTCTTAATGATATTTCAACTACTCTGAATCTTTTAGATTATTTAGGAATGAAGATACACCGAAATTCGGGAGGTATATTATCTATCCAAGCAGATCAAATCAATCGGTTTGAGGCTCCATATAATCTTGTAAAAACAATGCGTGCTTCCATACTTGTATTGGGACCATTATTAGCTCGATTTGGAGAAGCCTATGTAAGCTTACCTGGTGGTTGTTCAATTGGACAAAGGCCAGTTGAGCAACACTTCAAAGGATTGTCTGCATTAGGAGCAGAGATAAAGCTTGAACATGGTTTCATTATAGCCCATGCAAAGAAGTTAAAAGGAGCTTCAATTCGGACTGATATGATAACAGTAACAGGGACTGAGAACCTAATGATGGCAGCAACCCTTGCAGAGGGACAGACTGTTTTGGAAAATGCTGCTTGTGAACCTGAGATTGTTGATTTGGCAAAATTGCTGAATAAAATGGGAGCTTCAATTGAAGGATACGGTACAAGCAGAATTATTATCAATGGAGTCAACCGTTTATATACTGCTAAGCATCAAGTTTGTTCAGACCGAATTGAAGCAGGAACTTTTTTATGTGCAGTTTGTGCAACTGGTGGAGAAATTATCCTCCGAAAGATAGATCCAAGGCAGATGACATCTATCAATGACAAACTTATTGAAGCTGGACTTTGTATTAGATTTGGATCTGATTGGATCCAAGGATCCATGCAAGGACGTCCAAAATCTGTTGGTTTTCACACACGTGAATATCCAGGATTTCCAACAGATATGCAAGCTCAGCTTATGGCGTTGAATACAATTGCTCATGGAACTGCATTAATTGTTGAAAACATTTTTGAGAATAGATATATGCATGTTCAGGAACTTCGTCGATTAGGTGCTAATATTGACATCAATGGACATTCAGCTGTTGTATATGGAGCAGAGAAATTATCTGGTGCTACAGTCATGGCAACTGATCTTCGAGCTTCTGCTAGTTTGGTAATTGCAGGCTTAATTGCGGAAGGGGAGACTTTAATTGAACGAATTTATCATCTTGATAGAGGTTATGATGGTATGGAATTAAAACTTCAAGCTTTAGGAGCTAGTATCCAGCGCATTCATGGGGGGGTAAATGTTTGAGAATATTGCTGAAATATTTCCTGTAACATTAGCCTTATCAAAAGGAAGGATTTTTGAAGAAACAATCCCGATTTTAGCTTTAGCTGGTATAAAATCTCAAGAGAATCCCGAAAATTCTCGTAGGCTGGTTTTTTCAACAAGTGACCCATATCTTCGACTGATCATAGTTCGTCCATCAGATGTTCCTACATATGTTCAATACGGAGCTGCTGATTTTGGAATAGCAGGAAAAGATGTAATACTTGAACACACTTCACAGAAACCAGATGGGTTGTATCAACCAATCGACTTGAATATGTCTAAATGCAAGCTTAGCTTAGCTGTTCGGAGAGGTTTTGATTATCATTCAGCTGTGCAAACAGGTATGCGTTTGCGAGTCGCTACAAAATATATACAATCTGCAAGGGAATATTTTTCAGATAAAGGCATGCATGTTGAGCTCATTAAACTTTATGGATCTATAGAATTAGCTCCATTGGTGGGCCTTGCCGATGCTATTATCGATCTTGTTTCAACTGGAAATACACTTAGAGCTAATGATTTGGAAATCGTAGAGGATATAATGCCTATTTCCTCAAGATTAATTGTAAACCGGGCTTCATTAAAAACTCGGCGGGACCGTTTGCAACCTTTCTTAGATGCATTTGGGCAAGTAGCATCTAATACTTGATTGTTAAAATTTTTGATTTTCTAAAAATTTTTTGGGAGGAAAATGTCCATAATAAACCGTATTGATTTACGTGACTCTGACTTCTCAAATTTCATTCATAAATTGAAAAATTCAGGAAAATTTATTCATGATACCGTTGAATCTGATGTTTCGAAAATTTTGGAAAATATAAGAAATTATGGTAATTCAGCTCTTTTGGATTACACTAAACGTTTTGATGGTTTTTCACCGAGTTCTTTAGAAGCTTTAGAAGTAAAAAAAGAAGATTGTTTATTAACTCTTTCTTCTATACCAGATTCACAACGAAGAGCTTTAGAATTAGCAGCTTCTCGGATAAGAAGTTATCACGAACATCAACTTGAGAAAACTTGGACTTATGTTGATAATTGTGGATCAATACTAGGCCAGAAAGTCACTCCAATAGATCGGGTAGGTTTGTATGTCCCTGGAGGAAAAGCTGCATATCCTTCGTCAGTGTTAATGAGTGCTATACCTGCAAAAATTGCTGGAGTTCGAGAACTTATTATGGTTTCTCCAACCCCATTAGGAAAGCAAAACAAAACAGTCTTAGCTGCAGCTGCTGTATGTGAAATCGATCGTGTTTTCTCAGTAGGTGGAGCTCAATCCATTGGAGCGCTAGCTTATGGAACTACCATTATACCTTCAGTTGACAAGATAGTTGGGCCTGGAAATTCTTATGTATCTTCTGCAAAACGCCAGGTATTTGGGAGTGTTGGGATAGATATGTTAGCAGGTCCAACAGAAATACTAATTATTTCTGATGGAAAAGTTCCTGCAGATTGGATTGCCTTGGATTTGCTTGCACAAGCTGAGCACGATCAGAAGGCGCAGTCAATTCTTTTATGTCCAGATTCTGGATTTATAGATAAAGTTGATAATTCGATTGTTAATATGATTGACTCAATACCAAGGTCAAGAATAATCCGAGACAGTTTATCAGATCGTGGATTTCTTGTTCAGGTTAAGGATCTTCAACAGGCATTTTCCATAGTTAATGCTATAAGTCCAGAACATTTAGAAATTGCAACGGAAAATCCTGAAATCTGGTTGGATTATGTTCATCATGCTGGTGCAATTTTTATGGGAAGATTTAGTTCAGAGGCTTTTGGAGATTACTGTGCTGGTCCTAGTCATGTATTACCTACTTCCAGTACAGCTCGATTTTCTTCTCCTTTAGGGGTCTATGATTTCCAAAAAAGATCCAGTTTGATACATATGTCTTCTCAAGGGGCCAAAGAATTGGCAGAAATATCATCTGAGCTTGCTTTTTGCGAAGGTTTACATGCCCATGCATTGAGTGCTCAATGTAGGATAGATAATAACTCATGAAACAGATCGAAATTGATAAATTTATAAAAAAAACAATAAGGCCTGACATTCAAGAGAAGGAAGTTTATCAAATCCCTTTACCAGGAAATTTTGTTCGGTTGGATGCTATGGAATCTCCTTATGGATTGCCAGATCATGTCAAAAATGCCATTGCAAATTCAATAAAAAAAATTTCCTTCAATCGCTATCCAAACCTTGCAGATAGTATAGCTGTTAATCAGCTAAAGTTTTCTATCAGAGAAAATTTCCATATTCCACATGAAGCTCAAATAATTTTTGGTAATGGTTCAGATGAACTTATCAATCTAATTATTCAAAGCTGTTGTTCTCCTGGGGATGTTGTTATGTCTCCCTGGCCTTCTTTTGTATATTTTGAGATAGCATCTAAAATAAATCATGCTGTTTTTGTTAAAGTTCCCTTAAATCAAGATTTGCAGCTTGATTTATCTGCCATGTTAAAGGCTATAGAAGAATTTAAACCGAAGGTGATCTTTCTAGCTTTTCCAAACAATCCAACTGGTGGGTTGTGGCCAAGAGATGCTGTTCTGAAAATACTCGAAAAATCGACAGGTTTGGTTGTTTTGGATGAAGCGTACCAACCTTTTGCAAAGCAAACCTGGATATCTGATGTTATGCATATAAATAATGCTATTATTTTGCGAACCTTATCAAAAATTGGGCTCGCAGGTTTGCGGTTTGGATATCTGATAGGTCATGCTCAATGGTTAGAACAAATTGACAAAGTTCGTCCTCCCTATAATATGAATGTATTAACCCAAACTGCACTGTCCACGATATTGAATTATCGTATTGCTTTGGATATTCAAACCACTGAAATTTTAAATGCTCGAAGTAAACTAGTTCATGCTTTAAGTAAAATAACAGAGTTGCATGTGTTCCCTTCTCATGGAAACTTTGTTCTTGTTCGATTTTCTCGTGAAATAAATGCAAATGAAATATATTTTTTATTGATTAAAAAAAATATTCTAGTCAGGAATTTTTCGAGTACACATCCATTATTAGATAATTGTTTTCGAATTTCCGTTGGAACTCATGAGGAAAATTCTTTTCTAATATCAACTCTTGAAAAAATTATAGATTCAAAAAGAGTGCTATGCGTATAACTGAAATTTCCAGAAAGACTAAAGAAACTAATGTTTATCTTAAACTGAACCTTGATGGCACAGGAATTTGTGATTCTAATACAGGAATTCCTTTTCTGGATCATATGCTAGAACAAGTTGCGCTTCATGGTTTAATTAATCTGAGTATTGCTGCTAGTGGGGATCTAGAAATTGATTTACATCATACTGTTGAAGATGTAGGAATTTCTTTTGGAAAAGCTTTGAAAGAATTAACAAAAGAAAAAAAAGGATTAAATCGTTATGGTTATTCATATGTTCCATTAGATGAATCACTATCACGGGTAGTGATAGATTTATCTGGACGACCAAACTTACAATATCATGCTTTTTTTTCTTGTCCGCATATAGGAAATTTTAGCATTGAATTGATTCGAGAGTTTTTCCAAGGGTTAGTAAATCATGCTGATATTACACTTCATATTGATAACCTGCGTGGTTTCAACGCACACCATCAATGTGAAACAATTTTTAAATCTTTTGGTCGATCCTTAAAGATGGCTGTCAAATTTGATACAAATTCTCAACGGAATAATTTGCTTCCCTCAACAAAAGGTATTTTATAATGTCTTATATCGTTATAGTCGACTATGGCATGGGTAATTTTTACTCAGTAATGCGTGCTGTTCAAATAGCTGAACCTAAAGTAAAAGTAAAAATTTCTAGAAGAGCCGAAGATATCCTAACTGCTGATCGTATAATTTTTCCTGGACAAGGTGCTATTTCAGATTGTATGCTAAATTTAGATAAATTTGGTTTGCGCGAATCCATAATGGAAGCGGTTCTTACAAAGCCAATAATGGGGATTTGTGTTGGGGAACAAATGTTATTTGAAAAAAGTGAAGAAAATAATACATCAGGTTTAGCTCTATTTGAAGGATCTGTGCAAAAATTTAGAGGTCTACAATTTGCTTCTGCCAATAATCAAAGTAAATCAATGGAAAAATCTTATTCAAAAAAATTGATAAAGGTTCCTCATATTGGTTGGAATAAGGTAAATTATAAAGATTCACATGAGTTATGGAAAGATATTCCAGATGGTTCCTATTTTTACTTTGTGCATAGCTATTATGCTGTACCAGAAAACCAGAGTGATATATTTGGTCAAACATTTTATGGTATAAATTTTTCTTCTGCTGTTGCAAGATCAAATATATTTGCTGTCCAATTTCATCCTGAAAAGAGCGCAAAAATGGGTCTATTACTTTACAAAAACTTTTTAAGTTGGAACCCATAACTGTTAATTTTAACATATTATTTATTCTATTTTTTTGGAAATATTATCATTATATTTGAGATAAATCATCATGTTGCTTGTTCCTGCTATAGATTTGAAAAATGGTTTATGTGTTCGATTGCGTCAAGGGAATTTTGACGATGTTACAGTCTATTCAAAAGATCCTATTTCTACAGCTGAATACTGGTATGGACAAGGAGCACGTCGACTCCATTTAGTTGATCTAGATGGAGCATTGTCTGGAAGGCCTGAAAATCAATCTTTCATTAAGAAGATTTTAGAAGTAATTAAAGGCCGAATTCCTGTTCAAGTTGGAGGTGGTATCCGTGATTTAGATACTATCGAGAACTATCTAAATATGGGGGTCTCAAATGTAATAATTGGAACAGCTGCAATAAAAAATCGGAACTTTCTAAGGTTAGCATGTATCGCCTTTCCTGGCTATATTATAGTTGGTTTGGATAGTAGAAATGGAAAACTTGCTATCAATGGATGGAATGAAACTACTTCTTTTGACATACTTGATGTATCCAAAGAAATTGAAAATTATGGTTGTTCTGCTTTTATATATACTGATATTAGCCGAGATGGCATGCTATCTGGTATTGATTTCAAATATCCATTGATGTTGACTAAGCATGTTCATATTCCCGTGTATGTTTCTGGTGGGATTGTTAATATCTTGGATATTCAATCCTTATGTTCAATTGAAAACAGTTCTATAAGTGGCGCAATTCTAGGACGTAGTCTCTATGAGAAGACTCTTGATTTTAGAAAGGCTCAAGAAATTTCTGATAAACATAGCAAAATGGAAAAAAAAGAATGAGGAATGATCTTGCAACTAGGATTATCCCTTGCTTGGATGTTATGGAGGGTCGGGTTGTTAAGGGTATTAATTTTGCTGATTTAAAAGATGCTGGTGATCCTGTTGAAATAGCATATCAATATAGTGAACAAGGAGCTGATGAATTAGTTTTTTTAGATATAACAGCAACTAGAGAAAACAAAGATTTGATGCTTCCCGTTATTGAGCATGTAGCATCTAAGATTTTCATCCCCCTTACTGTAGGTGGAGGGGTTCGAAAAGTATCAGATATTCAACGATTGCTTGATGCTGGAGCTGATAAAGTGAGCATTAATAGTGCTGCTGTTTCCGATCCTAATCTAGTCAAAGAGGCATCAATGTATTATGGTGCACAATGTATTGTTGTTGCAATTGATGCTATTCATTGTCAAATTCATAAAAATTGGGTAATTTCAACTCATGGTGGAAAAAAAATAACTAATTTAGATGCTGTTCACTGGGCTTCTCGTATGGTTTCTTATGGTGCTGGAGAAATACTCATTACCAGCATGAATCAAGATGGAACAAAAATGGGGTTTGATCTAGGTTTAACCCGAGCAATCTCCGATTCTGTTCATGTACCTGTTATTGCTTCAGGAGGAGCTGGAAACTTACAACATTTATCAGATGTGGTAATTAAGGGAAAAGCTGATGCAATTCTAGCTGCTAGTATTTTTCATTATGGTTTTTATTCTATTAGAGAATGTAAAGAATTTTTCCTAAAAGAAGGTATTCCAGTCCGAATATAAAGGAAGAATAAGTGAGTAAAAAAAACACAACTTTTCATTTTCCTTGGATTTCAGAAATTTCTTTTAACAAGAAGGGATTAGTGCCAGTTGTTGTTCAAGATTTTTGCAACAATAAAATGCTTATGCTAGCTTGGATGAATAAAGAAGCAATTTTTAAAACAGTTACTACTGGAGTTGCTATATATTGGTCTCGTTCTCGCAAGGCTTTATGGAAAAAAGGAGAAAAATCTGGACATACTCAATTTGTTAAGGAATTGTATATTGATTGCGATAATGATTCATTGTTATTGAGAGTTAACCAATATGGGGGAATCGCTTGTCATACAGGTCGTTACTCTTGTTTTTTCCGCCGATTAGGTACAGATGAAGATCAGAATAGAAAAACATGGATTCAATGCGAGGCTGTTTTGAGAGAACCAAAACTGATATACAAATGAATGAATTTGATAATTCATCTTTAGATGTAGAAAAGATTCTTGTTCGTCTTGCTGATAAATTAATTTCTAGGACACCTAAATTTGAAGGTAATAGAAAAACTTCTTATGTTGCAAAACTTCTATCGGAAGGTCCTGATTCATTTTTGAAAAAAATTGGTGAGGAATCAACAGAACTGATTCTTGCGGCAAATTCAGGGGAAAAAAAATGTATTGTTAGTGAAATGGCAGACCTTTGGTTTCATTGTTTAGTTCTCCTTACTTATTATGATCTCCGGCCTGAAGACATATTTTCCGAACTTGCAAGAAGAGAGGGAATATCTGGATTCTTGGAAAAAGCTCAGAGAAATCTGAATAAGAGCGTGAAATGAAATTCATATTTGTAATTGATAACCTATTTCATTATGGATTGTGAAATATGAAAGGAAACTGTGCATTCTGCAAGATTTCAAGAGGAGAAATCTATTCTAGAAAAGTTTATGAAGATAAAGATTTTCTTGCTTTTCACGATATAAAACCTGCTGCACCAGTTCATTTATTATTAATAACTCGAGAACATATTGTTTCTTTACAAGAAATCACACAGGAAAATTCTGAGCTGTTAGGTAGAATGATGCTATTGGTCTCGAAAATAGCAATTAAAGGAGGATGTATTGCAGGTTCTCATGGTGGATTTCGTTTGATAAGTAATTCAGGAGTTCATGGAAGGCAGGAAGTTCCTCATTTGCATTTTCATATTCTTGGTGGTCCACAACCATGGTTGGAACGTTAGAAGTTCCATTCTTTTTTACAAAATGCGGAGAAAAAGATGGGTAGTTTCAGTATCTGGCATTGGATAATAGTCCTTCTTGTTGTTGCAATGGTCTTTGGCACTAAAAAACTTCGAAATATTGGTTCTGATCTTGGAAGTGCTATCAAAGGATTTAGAGAGGGTATGGGAGAATCTTCGATTTCTGATTCCAATTCTACAGATCGTAGTGAAAAAATAAATCCGGATATTACTCAGAATAATGAATCTGAGAGATTCAAGAAGATTGGTGAAAAAAGATAGCATTTAAACTTTCTTCCTATTTTTAAAAAAAGCAAACCTTTGAAATTTCTTATATGTTTGATATCAATTTTTCTGAATTAATTGTCATTGGAACAATTGCGCTTGTCGTTATTGGGCCTAAAAAATTGCCCAGAGTTGCCCGAACTATAGGTTATCTATTAGGCCGCATGCAACGTTATCTTAATGGAGTAAAATTGGATATAGCTCGTGAAATAGAATTAGATAAACTTGAAAAGTTAAAAACAAAAATAAATGATGTTGCTGATGATATTGAAATTTCTATAGGAAATACAACTCAAAATTTAAACAAAAAAATGCAAGAAGAATTAACTGATCTAGATCATACTAGAATTCAACCGATAGAAAAATTCCTGGAAAAAACTGTTAATGAGGAAAGTACTGAAAAAAAATATTGATGATTTCATAAATCACGATGTTTCAAATGAGGAAAATATTGAACATGGATTCATTTCACATCTTGTAGAGCTTAGAATTCGAATAATAAAAGCTGTCTTATCGATTTTTTTTACTTTTATCAGTTTGCTTATCTTTCCTGGACCGTCTGCGCTTTATAACATCTTAGCAAATCCTATGCTAAATTCTCTACCAGAAGGTGCTTATATGGTAGCTACTGGAGTTACTACACCATTTATGGTGCCTATCAAAGTCACTTTAATGGTTTCATTTGTTCTAATGTTACCAGTTACTTTATATCAAGCATGGTCTTTTATTGCCCCTGGGTTGTATAAGCATGAACGGAAAATTGCTTTTCCTCTTATTCTTTCTGCTACATTACTGTTCGTTGTTGGAATGATTTTTTGTCATTTTTTTGTATTCCAAACTGTTTTTAGATTTATAGCGGCTTTTTCTCCAAGATCTATAGTTCCAGCGCCAGATATAGAAGCTTATATTAGTTTTGTCATGACTATGTTTTTTGCATTTGGAATTACTTTTGAAGTTCCAATAGTGGTTTTTTTTCTTGTGAGAACTGGAATAACAAGTCTAGTTAAACTGAAATCTATGAGAGGATATTTCATTGTTGCTGCATTTACTGTTTCTGCAATTGTGACTCCTCCTGATGTATTAAGTCAATTTATGTTAGCAGTTCCTTTATGCTTGTTATATGAATTAGGTTTATTCTTTGTAGGAATTCTAAGCAAAAACCATGAATAGAATGCAAAAGTTTTTGTTTTCCATGGTGCCGACTAGGGGATTCGAACCTCTGACCTTCGCATTACAAGTGCGTTGCTCTACCTAACTAAGCTAAGTCGGCTATTTAAATTTAGAAAAATTTTTATTTTACAATGAATAAATTTGATTTGGATGTTTTTCTAAGGTTTACATTTTCTGTCATTTTTTTATTTCTTTCAGGTTTTTGAAGAAGGCTTTTACTGTCTACTTCTAGGTTAAATTTTTGGAAGTTAAAGTTAATCCCTTCTCCTGTATTTTTAGAGTAGATAGAATTTACGGATGAGATTGGTATGGAAATGAATTCCAAGATTCCATTGAAGCGAGCCTGAAATTTTATAGTTTCATTTCCAAGTACTAACTGGTTAACAGCTTCTGTTCCTATATTGAAAATGATTTTCTTTTCCTGAGTATAAAGTGCAGGTATTTGTACAGATTTTTCAACAGTGATTTCTAGATATGGATCATATCCATAATCCAAACACCATTCATATATGGCACGAATAAAATAAGGTTTCATGAGCAATGACATAAATCTTTCCTATATCCTATTTATTATCATCGACGCATGACTTTTTCTGACGGGGTTAACGATTCTATATAAGCTGGCCTTGAGAAAATTCGCTCAGCATATTTTTGCAATGGTGCTGCATTCTTGGGTAAATCAATGCAATAGTAATCAAGTCGCCATAGCAAAGGAGATATGGAAACATCAAGGATAGAAAATTCATCCCCAAGCATAAACTTGTTTTTTAAAAGTATCGGAGATAATTGAATTAATCGATCGCGAAGTTTTTTTCGAGTCTCTGATAATATTTGTTCATTAAGCCTGTTCTCTCTAGTTTCTAAGATAGAAACTAGAGAGAACAATTCGCGCTCAAAATTGTGCAAAAACAAACGAGTTCTTCCTCGCATTACAGGATCAGATGGCATAAGTTGAGGATGAGGAAATCTCTCGTCAATATATTCATTAATAATATTTGATTCGTAAAGAATTAGGTCCCTTTCTATTAAGATTGGAACTTGGCCATATGGATTCATGGAATAAATGTTTTCAGGTTTGTGATAAACATCCACATCTCGGATCTCAAAATCCATTCCTTTCTCAAAAAGTACAAAACGACAACGTTGAGAAAATGGACATGTAGTTCCTGAATAGAGTTCCATCATAGTGAAAAATTCCTAAATTTAGTAAAGTAGTAAAGAAAAAAATCAAATAATGGTTAAAAATAAGTTATTTTATATACTTCCAATAACTTTGATTTAGTTTCCACGCTATTATGAACAAAATTCCTAGAAAAAATAAGACACAGACCCCAATTCTTTTTCGAGTCAGTTGTTCAGGTTCTGCCATCCAAGTCATAAATGCTGCTAGATCTGCAATGTCACTCTCATAGGCTTCTGATTTTTCTTGATCAGCAGCAATGAATTTGACATAAGAGTTTTCTTTTCCATGAAAATTTTCGATTATTTCTCTTTCAACAAATGAAAAACCATCTTGATCGAAAGTAGTAACGATGCGTTCTCCATTTTTAAGTCCTATCTTATTAATTTTTGTTATGACTAATTTTCTTGGACCTTGATAGTTCCATAGAGGATGAGGCATCGAAACATCAGGAAAAACCAAGTTATCCCAACCAGTAGGTTTAGATATATCGCGATAGAATGAAAGCATGTAGTTATATATGTAATCAGTTCCAGAAGCACCATGTGTATTTGATTTAGCTCGAACTATGACAGACAAATCAGGAGGAGCAGTTCCAAACCAATTTTTGGCATCTTCATTTGATATCGCAGTATTCATCAAATCGCCAATTTTCTCTCCAGTAAACAGAAGGTTGTTTTTGATTTGTTCACTGGTTAAACCTATATCCTTCAATTTGTTATAACGCATAAAACTAGCACTGTGACAGTTAAGGCAATGGTTAATAAATATTTTGGCTCCATTTTGTAATGCTACTAACTCATTGGTTCGTTTAGGTGCTTTCTCAAGAAATATTTCTAATTCAGATGCATATCCAACAGAACCTAGAGAACATAAAAAAAATATTCCTCCAATAATTAGATTATTGACCATTAGACTTCCAAATTAAACTTTCAATAGAATTGCTCTTAAATTTTAAAATTTGACTCTTTTGGGAACCATTTTAAATGTTCCTAAGGAACTCCAGAATGGCATGAACAAAAAAAACACAAGATAAATTACTGTTCCAAATTGAGAGGCTAAATTAAAAAAAGCAGTGGGGGTCTGAGTTCCTAGAAAACCTAGCATCAAGAAGTTAATTATAAAAATTCCATAAAAAACCTTTTGCCAAAATGGGCGATAGCGAATTGATTTAACCGCTGAATTATCTAACCATGGTAAGAAGAACAAAATAATAACAGCTCCAGACATAATCACAACACCCCAGAATTTAGCATCAATAAAACGAATTAATACAGATATCATAATTAGAGCAAAAGTGACTAAAAATCGGGATTTTTTTTTCCCCATTTTTTTAAATGACAAAAATGCACCTGATAAAGAAAGAACTGATAAAACCCAAGTGAATTTATCAGTTGTTGCTCGAAGCATTGAATAAAATGGAGTAAAGTACCAGACGGGAGCTATGTGTGGTGGGGTTTTTAACGGATCAGCTGGAATAAAATTGTTATATTCAAGAAAATATCCTTTCATTTCTGGAAAAAAAAATACAATTGTACAAAAGATAAACAAGAAAACAACAACACCCAGAAAATCGTGAACCGTGTAAAAAGGATGAAAAGGAATAGTATCTCTAGGCCAACCAAGAGAATTCTTTGGGCCATTTTTTAACTCAATTCCATCAGGATTATTTGATCCAACTTCATGCAAAGCAATTATATGAAGCACGACTAAGACAATAAGGAATAAGGGAATTGCAATAACATGAAAAGAGAAAAAGCGATTCAACGTAGCATCTGAAACAACGTAATCTCCCCGGATCCACAGTGATATCTTCGGTCCTATTAAAGGAATAGCGGAAAATAAGTTCACGATAACCTGAGCTCCCCAGTATGACATTTGTCCCCATGGTAGCAAATATCCGAAAAAAGCTTCGGCCATTAAGCAAAGAAAAATAAGAACACCAAATATCCATACTAATTCTCGAGGTTTTTTGTAAGAACCATAGAAAAAACCTCGAAGTATATGGAGATATATAACTATAAAAAACATAGATGCGCCAGTGGAATGTAAATAGCGTATGAGCCAACCCCATGGAACTTCACGCATAATATACTCAACTGATTGGAAAGCCTTCTCTGCATCAGGTTTGTAGTGCATTACAAGAAAAATGCCTGTTAATAACTGAATGAAAAGAACAAGAAGTGCTAAAGATCCAAAAAAATACCAAAAATTGAAATTCTTTGGTGCATAATATTCAGATAAATGTTTTTTCCAAGTAGACGTTACCGGAAGTCTTTGATCAATCCAATTTAAAAATCCTGTTATTTTTGTTCCTTTTTCAATGAACATCAATACTTTCCTTTTGCAGGTCTAATCATATATTATTTCAACGATTAGATTTTGTTAAACTCATCAACCCCAATAACTACATGAGTCTCATTTAAGTATTTATGAGGTGGAATTTCTAGGTTATCTGGTGCTGGTTTATTTTTAAAAACTCGTCCGGCCATATCAAATGTAGATCCGTGGCAAGGACAAAGAAATCCACCTTTCCAATTTGATGGAAGTCCTGGACCAGAATCTGGCCCAGAACCAAAGCGTGGGACTGGTGCGCAACCTAAATGTGTACAAATTCCAACACAAATGAAGTATTCTGGGTTTCTAGATCGATGTTCATTTTTTGCATATGAAGGGGTAAAACCCGGTCTTTCCGAATTAGGATCCGCCATTAAATGGCTCTGTGATTGAATTGTTTCAAGGTGTTTTTTAGATCGTCGAACTATCCAAACTGGTTTTCCTCGCCATTCAACAGTGCGCATTTTCCCATGAATTAAGTCATTAAATTCAACCTCTACAGGAGCTCCAGCAGCTTTTGCTTTTTCAGAAGGAGAAAATGTATTAATGAAAGGAATAGCAATTCCTATGCTTGCCATGCTTCCAAACGCACAGGTAGCTCCGATCCAAAAACGGCGAGAAGGATCATCTGGAAGGTTTTCGCAATCTAGATCGTCTAAATGAAATTTGTTTTTCCGAATTATTTTTTTTTTATCCATTGTTATATTTTTTTCCTGATTATTGTATTGAATTGATAATCTGAAAATTGAAAAAATCATTCTCAATTTTTGGCTTAAAAAACCTTACTCCAAAAATCTATTTCATTTAAATAAAATGGTGTACAAGAAATTCTAAATGTGTTCGATGACTTTCCATTATACAACAAGTCTTCTTTGCAAAATATGTAATCTGGATGACATATTTCATTTCTTCAATTAAAGACACTATTTTGATCATAAATAGTAATCAAATATTTTTTAGGAAATTAGTATTTAACCTATAATTATCTTCTTTCTGAAAAACTAGACAGGATTTTCCACATCTACGAACTCAACTTCTATTCCAAATTCTTTTTGTAATGTTTTTCCAAGTGCTTGTATTCCGTATCGTTCTGTGGCGTGATGACCTGCGGCAATGAAAGCAACATTTGTCTCGATTGATAGGTGCACTGTATGTTCAGAAATTTCTCCAGTAATAAATGCATCTACATTTTCTTCAACTGCATCAAGGAACATATTCTGTGCAGCTCCTGTACACCATGCAACAGATCTAATTCTTTTCTTTTGATTTCCTATTATTAGTGGAACTCGATCAAGTTTTTGATGTATATGCTTTCCAAAATTTTCTAATGTATTAGTCTTTTCAAGGTTTCCAATCCAAATTAGAGATTGATATCCACAAGTAATTGGACTATTTTCATCATTGATGCAAGGTTTAATATCAAGAATATGAGCCAACTGTATGTTATTGCCTAATGAAATGTGCATGTCTAATGGCAAATGATAAGCAAAAATATTTAAATTATGTTTTAAAGCAAGTTCTAGACGTTTTTTGTGAACTCCTCTAACTCTGGAATCTTGATTTTTCCAAAACCAACCATGATGAACAAGGATTGCATCAGCATTTTTTTTTATTGCAAAACGTAGTAATGCTTCATTAGCACTAACTCCAGTAATAATTCGTCCAACCATTTTTTTTCCTTCTACTTGCAAACCATTTGGACTGTAATCTTCATGAAATTTTGAAACTTGCAAGACTTTGTTAAGCCAATTAGATAGAGTTTGAATTTCAATTGTTCTCATTTTTTCCCCAATTTTTAGATATGCAATTTCTTTTCATTATTGCTTATGAATAGAAAGTATGAGACTTTTCTAGTTTCCTTTCTTTTCCATTTTTTACTTTATTTGACTTGATTGATATTAAAATTATCTGTGAATGATTTTCAATCATGAGATTTAAAAAATTTGATTCTTTGGCAAGATTAAAGAATCAGAAAAAGGTTGTAATGTTTGCAGAAATAGGATGTGTAATCTAGTATTTTCTATGTGGTATTAGTGAAAGATTGGAGATGTTGACAAGATTTTTTAGAGAGAATAATTGAAATGTTCATAGGATGTGTTTCTTAAACATTGAAGAAGATTCAAATCATCAGATTTTTCGAGAGGAATATTGGTATGCTTACTTTTCCAGCAAATTTTTTATGAAGTTTAATTCATTTTAATTTTAATATATTCCTAATTAGTCTAATTGAAATTTTTCAATGAACCAACATTTTTAATGATGCAAGGTTAGGTAGCCTAAAAATCTTCTTTTGTTAAGTTTTCCAGATATATATTTCCTAAAACTTTGGATTTTTGGAAATATAAAAGATAGAATCAAATTTCAAAAGAATAAAAACTCTTTTCTTTATTATTTTGAATATTGTTATATGTTTAAATATTGAAACATTAAAAATGTTAGATTCTTTCTTGTTAATTCTTGTACCTTTTTTCTGAAAATAGCTGAATTCAATCTAACAAACGATGTAAGTTCACTTTTTAGACATTAAATAGATATAATGGTTTTTGACAACTTGGTTTCTATAATTGGAAGTTAAAGTTAAATTGTTTGAGAACTGACTTTTCTATAAAGGAATCTTTCATGCAGTGTTTTTCTTGGCATTGACATTGATTAACTAAAATTTGAAGGACAAGATAAAATGCTTTCTGATCCATCTATCAAGTATCTGCCTTTTTTTCCTTTTGATCGGGACTATTCTGAACGGACTTGGCCTAGCCGAAAAATTAATAAAGCCCCTATATGGATGAGTACTGATTTACGCGATGGGAATCAATCTTTAATAGAACCAATGAGTGTTGATCGGAAAATTCGTTTCTTTGAACATCTTGTAGAAATCGGTTTTAAGGAAATAGAAATCGGATTTCCTTCTGCATCTCAAACAGATTTTGGGTTTGTGCGAAAATTAATAGATGAAAATCGTATCCCAGATGATGTAACAATTGTTGTTTTAACCCCAGCTAGAAAAGAACTGATTGCTAGAACTGTAGATGCTGCAGCAGGAGCTAGAAAAGCTATTATCCACCTTTATAATGCTTGTGCTCCAGCTTTTCGGAAGTTTGTTTTCAACATGAGTGTTGAAGAAATAATAGATATAGCAATTACTGGAACAAAATTTGTTAGAGAGGAAACTTCCAGACATAAGCAAACACAATGGTATTATGAATATTCTCCAGAAGTTTTTAGTACTACAGAACCTGAGATAGCTCTTAAAATTTCAAATGCTGTTGTTGGTGCTTGGAATCCTACTTTAGAGTTGAAACTAATATTAAATTTGCCTGCTACGATTGAGTCAACAAGTCCAAACATATATGCTGATCAAATAGAGTGGATGCATAGGAATCTTGAGGATAGAGATAAGATCATCCTGAGTGTTCATCCTCACAATGATAGAGGTACAGCAGTAGCTGCAGCAGAATTTGCAATCATGGCTGGTGCTGATCGGGTAGAGGGTTGTTTATTTGGAAGTGGTGAACGTACAGGTAATGTTGATTTAGTCACCCTAGCTTTAAATCTTTATACTCAAGGAATACATCCTGGATTAGATTTTTCAAATATTGATGAAATACGACGTTGTGCAGAATATTGCAATCAATTGCCTGTACATCCACGTCATCCTTATGCTGGAGATTTGGTCTTCACAGCCTTTTCTGGTTCACATCAGGATGCAATTAAGAAAGGATTAGCTAGATATAAAAAAGAGAAGCGAAATTGGGAAGTACCATACCTTCTCATAGATCCTGCTGATCTAGGTAGAAGTTATGAAGCTCTTATTCGAGTAAATAGCCAGTCAGGAAAGGGGGGTGTTGCTTATTTGCTTGAACAAGAATATGGATTGACTCTTCCTCGTCGTTTGTTGATAGAATTTAGCAGTTTTATAAAAAAATTTACTGATGAAACTGGTCGGGAAATTAGTTCTAGTGAGGTATTTTCAATTTTCAATTCTGAATATTTATTAAAAAATAGACCATGGAAATTTATTCGTCATTGCATTGATAGCAATCCAGATTTCAAAAATTCAGGTCATTCTCTTTTGAGGGTTGAAGTAGAATTAGAATATGATGGAGAACGACGAATTGTTATTGGTCAAGGAGATGGTGCTATTTCTGCTTTTGTTGCTGCAATAGGCCTTCCCATAAGAATTATAGACTATCATGAACATGCTATTGGTTCTGGAAATGATACGCGTGCGGCTTGCTATGTTGGATTGCGAATAGAGGGTTCAAATATGGTTTTTGGTGTAGGTATTGATCAGGATATTCTCACTGCTTCATTTTGTGCGGTACTGAGTGCTTTGAATCGATATCTCATTTCTGAAATTAAAAGCTATAAAAAAATTGTAAATTCTAACCCTTGATTATTAACCAATAATTAATTCTGAGTTTCGAATCTATTCGAACGAAATTTTTCTGTCATGGTTCAAAGAACCATGACTTGTTTTTATGAAAGGAATTTATAAATTTGGAATTATCTTTTCCATTTTGTACTTTCTTCGTGCATTTTTTCTGATTAGGTTTAACAGTTCATTATTTTAATAATATGCTCCTGAAACAAAAAAAAGTATTAATAGCATTAATTCATAAAGCTATCAAAAAAATTTATCCTGATATTGATCTACCTCTTTTTCTACTTGAAAGACCTAGAAATCCTCAACATGGAGATATGACTACAAATATAGCAATGCAACTAGCAAAATCTTCCATTGCTAATGCAATGGACATTGCAAATAGCATTGTGACCTTTTTGAGAAGTAGCAATGAAATAGAATTTCTTGTTGAGGCCATAAGAGCTGAACCCCCAGGTTTCATTAATTTCTATTTGTCACTACGTGCTCAACTTGAAGTTATTAATCAAGTAGAGAAACAAAAAGACAATTATGGATATTTTCCTAATAATGGAAAAAAAGTTTTAATTGAGTTTGTTTCTGCAAATCCAACTGGTCCATTGCATGTTGGCCATGCACGTCAAGCAGCAATAGGAGACGCAATATGCCGATTATATATCGCCAATGGATGGAATGTTAGCCGTGAATTTTATTACAATGATTCTGGGAGTCAAGTTCGGAAACTTGCAGAGAGTGTTCAAGCTCAAGCCTTTGGAAAGAATAAGGATTCTGATAATTATCCTTTTGATGGATATAAAGGGGATTATATTGCCGATATTGCAAAAGATTTTTTGTGCAAAAAATCTGTAAGAATGGAAAATGGAAAAGTATTTACTGCAAGTGGAGATGTTAATAATTTGAAAGATATCCAAGATTTTTCGATTATTTATTTGAGATATCAGCAAGACCTAGATTTAAAGGAATTTGGTCTAGAATTTGACAATTATTTTTTGGAAAGTTCTTTGCATACTTCTGGATTTGTTGAAAAAACTGTACAAAAAATAACCGAAAACAGATTTACTTACAAAATGGATGATGCTCTTTGGTTAAAAACTACCCAATTAGGTACGGGAGATGATAAAGATCGAGTAATGAAGAAAAAAGACGGTGAGTATACTTATTTTGTTTCTGATATAGCATATCATTGGAATAAATGGCAACGAGGTTTTCAAAATGCAATTAATATTCAAGGTGGGGATCATTATGGAACAATTGCTCGATTGAAAGCTGGGCTTCAAGCTCTTCAAGAAGGAATCCCAATTGACTATCCTATATATGTCATACATAAGATGGTAAAAGTAGTTTATAAAGGAAAAGAAGTTGTTAAAGCCTCTAAAAGATCTGGAAATTACATAACAATGAAAGAATTGATTCATTGGGTTGGAAAAGATGCAACCCGTTACTTTCTTATTCAAAAAAAACCAGGAACAGAGTTTAATTTTAGTATAGATCTTGCTCTATCAAAGAGTGAAGAAAATCCAGTGTATTACATACAGTATGCTCATGCTCGAATTTGTTCTATGATCAAAAAATCTGGAATTTCTTCTGAAAAAACTCATAAGGCAAACATGTTTTTACTTTCTAAACCTTTAGAAATTGTACTTTTGAATAAGCTTTCTGAATTTCAGGAGATAATTTTCCAAGCTGCTCAAGAGCTTGCTCCACATAAAATTGCTCTATGGTTACGTGATTGCGCATCTGATTTTCATGCTTGGTATGATTCAGAAAAAATTTTGCTGATTCATAATCAACCTTTGATGCTTGCTCGACTACGCCTAGCAAAAGCAGTTCGGCAGGTTTTATTAAATGGATTATTTCTAATTGGAGTATCAGCTCCTGAAACTATGTAAAGCAAAAATTTGCTAGCAGATTTAAGATATTAGGAATAATCATAAAATCAAATCATCCAATTTCTGAAACTTATTAAATATGAGAAAATTGGACATCGAAAAAAATATTAAAAAATAAGCAAGTATTATTTTTTATGGAAAAAATTCCTTATAAATATAGAAATCATATCCTTTTTTTGTTTATTAAAATTTTAATCTTTGTTTTAATTTTTGGTTCCTATCCAAATCATGGAGTTTCTTCATCCTTTAAAACTCTTGATTTACCACTGCAACCAGAAACTCCTAATAGGATAGAAGTTCTAGCTTTTTTCTCTTACATATGTGTCCATTGTGGATATATGGATCCTCTATTGGAAAGCTGGTCAAAATATCTGCCTGAACATGTTGTCCTAAAAAGGGTGCCAATTGCATTTAATCCATCCATGAAGGTTCTGCAGCAATTATATTACACCCTCCAATCTTTGAACAAAATTGATGATCTTCACTCAAAAGTTTTCCAAGCTATTTTTGATCAGAAGGAATATTTATTTGATTACAAAAGCATAAAAGAATGGGTAAAAAAACAAGATGGGGTGGATTTTGAAAGGTTTGACTCTGTTTTTAACTCTTTTAGTGTAAAAATGCAAATGGAACGAGCTGATTATCTTGCACGTTATTGCAAAGTGCGAGGAATCCCAATGTTTCTGGTTGCTGGAAAATATATTACGTCTCCTGCTATGGCTGGAAATAGTTATTCTGGAGTTATATTTGAAATAGAAAGATTTTTATCTTTAATTCAATTGAAAAGTTTAGGAAACAATGAATAATGATTTGACAATTCAATCAAACAATGAACAGTTGATAACGATATACTAGATCTTACCAAATAGGCCATCTAACATTTCCAACATAAGTGAAATTGATTCTTTTGATATGTTTAATGCAGGCATAAAGCGTATCACATTCTTATTTGGAGCATTTAATAATAAACCATATGGTTTTAGATTTCTTGCCATCTCAACAATATTTTTTGCATTGCTTTGATCTAAAATTAGTGCTCTTAACAATCCTAAACCTCTTTCTCCAGCTAAATTCCATTTCTTTGACAATTTAATCAAGCCTTCGGATAATTGGAAACTGCGTTCTTTAACTGATTCCATAAAGTCAGGATTGTTTAAGATATCAAAAACAGCTACTCCAACAGCAGTACACAGCGGATTTCCATTGTAAGTCCCACCTTGATCCCCATGCTCGAAAACACATATTTCTTCACGTGCTAAAAGAGCTGCTAGTGGAACTCCCCCCCCGATTCCCTTTCCTAGAGTCATAATGTCAGGAATAATCTCCAATTGTTCATATGCAAACATTGAACCTGTGCGTCCCATACCAGTCTGTACTTCATCAACTATTAGTAAAAGATCATTCTTTTTAGTGATCCTTTTTAATTCCTGCATAAATTCTTTCTTAGCAGGAAGAACGCCAGCCTCTCCTTGTATAGGTTCGAGCATAATAGCAACTGTTTTGGAATCTATTAATTCAATTACGGATTCTAAATCATTAATAGTAGCTTTTGGAAAGCCATCAACTTTTGGAGAAAAAATAGTATCCCATCCTGGCTTATCTGAAGCTGACATTGTTGCTAATGTGCGTCCATGGAAAGCATTTTTCATTGTTATAATTTTATATGCTCCACTGCGATTAATTTCGCCCCATTTTCGGGCTAATTTTATGGCTCCTTCATTAGCTTCTGCGCCACTGTTTGCAAAAAAAACACGATCAAAACATGATATGCTTGTCAAACGTGAAGCTAGATCAATAGCTGGTGCATTATAGAATGCTGGGGATGGATTTATCAGTTGCTTAACCTGATTTTTTAAGGCTGTTGCAATTTCAATTGGGCAATGACCTAAAGAGTTTACAGCCCAACCTTGGATGAAATCTAAATACCATTTTCCTGAATGATCTTCTAACCAAGAACCTTTTCCTTTGATAAATAGTAATTCTGGACGTAATGTGATCTCCATCAGATTATTAACTTTAAGTTGATTGAGGTTCATTGTTATTTCCTGGAAAATGCAAAAAAGGTGAAAAAATAAGTGGCACCAAATCTTTATATGATAAATTTTTGATGCGAGTATTTTCTCTTTTTAAAATATATCTGCTGTACAATTGGCTAGGCCGCAATGTTCATATTTTTCTAAAAAATAAATGATTAAAATCTGGTATTCATTTTTTGATACATTATATGTTGTTCTTTGCAAGAATATTGAAATTATTTATTTCAAAAAATTTATGGGATAATTCTTCATTTTTTCTATAGATGTAGCTTGAGCAGTAAAAATGTGAACGAATCTTTTAAGTTGAATAAAGCATAAAAAAGAAAGTTTTTCACATGTCTGACTATGTCCTAAAATTACATTCGAAACAAGAAGTTTCTCTTTGAAGAAAATGATTGGATGTTTGATTTTTAAATCTCCTCTCGGAGGTTTTGGTTGTATTTCATACTGTTATTAACATGAATAAAATCTTGATTCTTGCAGAAAAGCCATCAGCTGCTTTGGATATTTCTAAAGCTATTGGTACGTTTGAATATGAAAATGAGTATTTCGAGAATAAACAATACATATTAGTGAGTAGTTTTGGTCATCTCCTCAGTTTAACTGCTCCTAATGATCCTGTTAAAGGAAAATGGAATTTATCTCGTCTTCCAGTTATCCCAGATGAGTTTGAACTTGGAGTTGTTAACAACAGAGCTCATGAACGTTTGAAATTGCTTATAAAATTGATTAACCGAAAAGATGTTGAATCTATAATAAACGCCTGCGATGCAGGAAGGGAGGGTGAATTAATTTTTCGCTATTTGATTCAATTCTCTAAGACTGCAAAACCTATAAAAAGACTTTGGCTGCAGTCAATGACTAAACAATCCATAGTAAATGCATTTTCAAATTTGCGCAGTGATGAACAATTAAAAAATTTGGAGGCAGCAGCAAGATCTCGTGCAGAAGCTGATTGGCTTATTGGTATTAACGGTACTCGTGCTATGACAGCATTTAACAGCAAGGCTGGAGGTTTTTTCAAAACTCCGGTAGGACGTGTTCAAACTCCAACTTTAGCGATTGTTTTTGAACGTGAAAAGCAAATTCGTGATTTCTTTCCAAGGAACTATTGGGAAGTACATGCTCAATTCAAAGTTCAAGATAATTTTTATATTGGAAAATGGTTTGATCCAAATTTCAAAAGAAATGAATCACAGCCTGAAAAACGAGATTCTCGCTTATGGTCAAGAAAATCTGCAGAACAGATTTGCTTATTATGTAAAGGTAAAACTGCTTCAGTTACTGAAGAAGTTAAAAAATCATCTCGATTGCCTCCGATGCTTTATGATCTGACTTCTTTGCAGAGAGATGCTAATAATTTGCTTGGTTTTTCTGCTCAATATACATTGAATATTATTCAAAATTTATACGAAAAACATAAAGCAACTACATATCCAAGAACAGATTCAAAATATCTTCCTGAAGATTTTTCAGATATTGTTCTCAATACCATACAGAATTTTTCTTCGAAAAATTCTAAAAGTACCTATATTTCAAGTTTAATAACTCACTCGAATAAAATTCTTAAAAACAATTGGGTAGATATTAAGAATCAGCGAATTTTCAATGATAAAAAGATCTCAGATCATTTCGCAATTATGCCAACACTGCATATACCCATGGATTTGAATGGATCAGAACTAAAACTTTATCAATTAATAACAAAAAGGTTTTTATCTGTTTTTTTTCCAGCAGCTCAATATCAGTTAAAAACAAGGTTATCTGAAATATCAAATAATTTTTTTAAAACAGAAGAAAAAATACTATTAATATCAGGTTGGTTAGAAGTCTATGGTACGGAAATAACGCTTCCTAACAGTGAAAAAAACATAATCCAGATATCAGAAAATGAGAGAGTTTATGTTGATAATATCAAGATTAGCGATTTAATTACTAAACCCCCAGTCCATTATAGTGAAGCAACATTGCTATCCGCTATGGAAGGAGCTGGGAAGTTCGTCGAAGATGAAGATCTCCGGGAAGCTATGAAGGAACGAGGTTTAGGAACCCCTGCAACCCGATCAACTATTATTGAGGGATTATTAAATGAAAATTATTTATACCGCAATAGCAATAATCTAATAACAACAGCTAAAGCACATCAGTTAATGACTTTGCTTAAAGGTTTAGGGATTAAAGAACTTGTATCTCCTGAATTAACAGGAGAATGGGAATTCAAACTGAAAAAAATGGAGAAAAATGCTTTAGATCGGCCTAGCTTTATGAAAGAAATCGTTCAAATGACAAGGATAATTGTAGAAAAAGCAAAACTGTATGAATTAGATACAATTCCAGGTGATTACGCAACGATAAAAAACAATTGTCCAAAATGTGGAGCAACCGTTCGAGAGAATTACAAGCGATATGCATGTACTCATTGCAACTTTTCTCTTATTAAACATCCAGCAAAACGAACTCTAACCTTAGAAGAAGTTGAACAATTGCTTAAAAATTCTAAAGTTGGTCCATTAAATGGTTTTTTAAGTAAAACAGGCAAACCATTTTCTGCAATACTTCGCATTGATGATGAATATAAATTAGTGTTTGATTTTGGAAAAAATGAACCTTCAAACAGCATTATTGATCCTTCTAAACAAACTTCACTTGGAATCTGTCCGAAATGTTCGTCAAATGTATTTGAATATGATATGAATTATGCATGTGAAAAAGCAGTAGGTGTTGAAAAAAATTGTACGTTCCGTTTTAGAAAGATAATTCTTCAGCAAGAAATTCCAAAGGAACAAATAAAAAAATTTTTAAAAAATGGTCGAACTGATTTGTTAGATGGGTTTGTTTCAAATCGAACAAATCGGAAATTTAAGGTCTTTCTAATTTGCAAAAATGATGGAAATATTGGTTTCGAATTTGAAAAAAACAGAGTAAAAACAACAACAGGTTCCAAATCAAAAAAGAAAAAAACTCTTTCGGATAACCCTAAGAATTAGGAAAGGCATTGTACATAGAAATCTAGAGGATATTGTTAAGAATTTTTGGAACTTTCGTTCTAGATATCTCTAGATATCTATATTTCCTGCTAGCAAAGCATGATTCTCAATAAAATCACGCCGGGGTTCAACTTCATCCCCCATTAAGGTAACAAAAACACGATCTGCTGCTATAGCATCATCTATTTGAATTCTTAATAGACGGCGAGTAGTTGGATCCATTGTTGTTTCCCATAATTGGGAAGGATTCATTTCTCCAAGTCCTTTATAACGTTGTTTTGTAATACCTCGTTGAGTTTCTTCTCGCAGCCAATGAACTGCTTCATGAAAATTGGAAACCAGTTTTTCTTTCTTCTTATCCCCATAACCACGAGTCACAAGACTATTTTTTTCGATAAGATTCAGAAACATCCGATTAGTTTCTTTTAATGAGGTGTAATCAATAGCTTTTAAAAATTCTGAATCAATAGTCATTTTTCGAAAATTTCCATGATGGAATCTTGATATTTCTAAACTGTAAGAACCAATCTTTTCATCATATTGAGTAGTGACGTTGATTTTGTTCGGGGTTAATGGGTTTTGCAATTTTTTTCTTATTCTTGTAGCAGATGCTTCTGCAAATTCAAGTGAATCCAAATTGATATCTACATTTTCAATTATTGTTGAGAGAATTTTGCTATCGTACTCTCTACTTAAATGCAACATGAGATTTTCCATTGATATATATTGACGCATAAGTTTTTCTAGTTCAAAACCCAATATCGGTTGTGTTCTAGTTGATGGAGTTAAAGTTACATCTTTTAGCAGAATCTGAAACATAAAATTGGATTCTTCCTCATCATCTTTCAAGTAAAATTCGTCTCGTCCAATTTTTATTCTATACAGTGGAGGTTGCGCAATGTAAACATGTCCTTTATCAATTAATTCTGGCATTTGCCGGTATAATAATGTAAGTAACAAGGTTCGAATATGTGCTCCATCAACATCTGCATCAGTCATAATTATTAATCTATGATAGCGCAATTTTTCAATATCAAAATTTGGGCCGAGATTAGTTCCTAAAGCTGTAATAAATGTCAATATTTGTTCACTGGTCATCAACTTATCAAAACGAGCCTTTTCAACGTTAAGTATCTTTCCTCTCAAAGGCAGGATTGCTTGAAATCTTCTATCTCTTCCTTGTTTTGCAGAACCCCCCGCAGAATCTCCTTCAACTACATATAATTCACATAGTGATGGATTTCTTTCCTGACAATCTGCTAATTTTCCTGGCAAACTTGTAGATTCTAGTATTCCTTTTCGACGGGTTATATCACGTGCTTTTCTAGCTGCTTCCCTAAGACGTGCAGATTCTATAATTTTTGCACATATGGATTTTGCATCAGTAGGATTTTCCAATAGCCATACTTCCAAACTTTCAGAAACAATTTCTTCAACGACTTGTCTCACTTCACTAGAAATTAATTTTTCTTTGGTCTGGCTACTGAACTTTGGATCAGACATTTTTACAGAAAGCACACAAGCCAATCCTTCCCGCATATCATCACCAGTAGTTTCTATTTTTACTTTTTTAAAAAACTCACTATCTGAAATATATTTATTTAAGACTCTTGTTATTGCTGCTCGTAGACCTGTTAAATGTGATCCTCCATCTTTTTGCGGAATATTATTAGTAAAGCATAAAACAGTTTCATGATAGGAGGAGTTCCATTGAATTGCAGCTTCAATTTGAATTTCCTTTCTTTCGAATGAAGGTGAACATGAACTTAAAGTAATGATATTTGAATGCAAAGGATTTTTATTTCTATTGATGTATTCGACAAAACTTGTTATCCCACCAGAGTAACAGAAGTTTTCTTTTCTTCCATGAAGAAGATCCAAAAGTCTAATTTTGATACCATTGTTTAAAAATGATAGATCTCGCAATCTTTTTGAAAGAATTTCATAATGAAATTCAATTTTCGAAAAAATTTCTTGATCAGCAAGGAAACGTATTTCTGTACCATGAGCCTTTGTTGCACCAGTTACTGACAAATTTCCAATAGGTTTCCCTTTTCTAAATTCCATTTGATGAATTTTCCCATCTCTTTGGATTGTCAATTTTAACCAATCAGATAAAGCATTAACACATGAAACACCGACACCATGCAATCCTCCGGAAACTTTATAAGATTCCTGATCAAACTTTCCTCCTGCATGTAACTCAGTCATTACAATTTCTGCTGCACTTCTGCAGAACTCATCATCCTTATGAACATCTGTTGGAATTCCCCTGCCATTATCTGCAATGGAAACAGATCGATCTGGATGTATAGTTACTAATATCTCATCACAATATCCTTCTAAAGCTTCATCAATAGAGTTGTCTATTACTTCAAAAATCATGTGATGCAAACCTGTTCCATCGGAAGTATCTCCAATATACATCCCTGGACGTTTTCTTACTGCTTCTAATCCTTTTAGAACTTGGATTGAAGCTGCTTCATAAGAATTAATGTTATTTCTGGAATTAGTATTTCTTTCTTCAGGCATATTTAATTTACTGATTTAGATATTTCGGAGAATAACTGGATTGATTTAAAATAATGAGATTTTAAATCCGCATTGGCATAACAACATATTTAAATTGTTCATTACCAGGAATGGTAATAAGGGTTGATGCATTTCTGTTTGGAACAATGAACCAGGTGAAACTTTCTACTTTAATATTTGTTAGAACATCAAGAAGATAGTTTACATTAAAACCAACATCTAAAGGTTCCTGATTATAATTAATCTCAATCTCTTCTTGAGCTTCTTCTTGCTCAATATTTACTGAAGAAATTTTTAGTAAATTTTCTCCTAATTGAAAACGTATTCCCTTGAATTTTTCATTGGTTAGAATAGCAGCACGTTGAAGTCCTCCCTGCAATATCCCACGATTTACCAAAAATTTTCTAGTATAATTTGCAGGGATTATTTTTCTAAAATCAGGAAATTTTCCTTCTATTAATTTGGAAATGAGTTCAATGTCTCGAAAACGAAATCTGACTTGATCATTAGAAATATCAATGAAAACCAAGCTATCTGAATCAGATAGTAATCGTTGCATTTCAAGGACAGTCTTTCTTGGAAGAATGATCTGTTCTTTTGCCTGATTTTCCGGTATCTCTATAGCAAAATGAGCTAACCGATGCCCATCTGTAGCAACTGCACGCATGTATTTTGATTCAAATATCAGCAACATTCCATTTAAATAATATCGAATATCCTGATTAGCCATAGCAAAGTAGACCATACTAAATAGGCTTCGCAAATTCTTCTGAGAAATTCTTATGGAAAGATTCCATTGATTTGGTTTTTTCATCATTGGGAATTCATACGCAGGTAGAGTCTGCAAAGAAAAATGGCTTTTCTTTAGCTCAATAGATAACCTGTTTTCATCAATTGATGAAAGGCAAATTTCATTTGAATCTGGTAAGGCTTTTAAAATGTCTAGGAGTTTGCGTGCTGCAACTGTCATAGACTGATTGCTTTGCCCTATTCCAAAATCTGCATGTGTTGTAATCTGAATTTCAAGATCCGTAGCATAAAAAGAAATTCTCTCGGCTTCTTTTTTTATTAAAACATTTGAAAGAATTGGTATTGTATTTCGTCTTTCTATGATACCAACAATAACGGATAATGGTTTTAATAAGGTATCTTTATTGGTTTTTACAAGTTGCATTTTTATCCCTTCAGGGTTTGTTCCAAAATGTTTAGAGAACGAGCAATATGGTCATTCTCATGTCTAGTATTTGAAATTTTTTTCACTGCGTAAAGCACAGTGGTATGATCTCTTCCACCAAACATTTTTCCAATTTCAGGCAAGCTTTTCTGAGTTAACTCCTTGGCTAAGTACATTGCAATTTGTCTAGGTAATGCAATATTGGAAGTTCGACGTTTTGAATGCATATCTGTAGTCTTTATTCCATAAAAGTCTGAGACAACTTTTTGAATACTTTCAACTGTGGTTGGCTCACTAGATACAGATAGAAGATCTTTCAAGGCATTCTTACAAGTTTCGACAGTTAAATTATCATTACAACTATGAAAACGAGTATATGCTAGTACCCTATGAAGTGCTCCTTCTAATTCGCGAATATTATTTTTTAAATGCCTAGCAATAAAAAGAGCGACTTCATCAGTCATGAAAAGGCCTTCTAATCTTGCCTTATGTATCAGAATTTCTATTCTCATTTCTAATTCTGGACGTTCAATTGCTACAGTAAGTCCAGAATCAAATCGAGAGATTAAACGCACATCAATCCCTGAGAGTTCTTTAGGATAAGTATTACCAGAAATGATGATTTGTTTGTGTTGTGAAAGCATAGCTTCAAATGCATAGAAAAATTCTTCTTGGGTTCGAGTTTTTCCAGAGAAAAATTGAATATCATCTATGAGCAGCAGGTCTAATGAATGATAGTAATTTTTGAAATTTTCAAATGTTTTTCTTTGATAAGCTTTGACAACATCCGAAATATATTGATCTGCATGTACATATCTTACTCGTTTATTTTGTTCAAGGTTCAACATAGCATTACCTATAGAATGCATTAGATGAGTTTTTCCAAGTCCAACTTCTCCATACAAAAAAAGTGGGTTGTACGAAATCCCAGGGCTTTTAGCAACCTGGAATGCTGCTGCTTGGGCTAATTGATTTGCTTTTCCTGTAACAAAATTTTCAAAGGTTAATTTTGTATTTAGCTGTGAGCGTTTATAAATATTTTTAGAAGCATTCTTAACAGAAAAAAAATTTCCGATTTCAATGTTCTCAGCAGATGATTCTAAGCAAAACTTTGATAGTTGTTCCTTTGATTTTAATTTTCCATTTTTGGAAGCATGTTTTAGATTGTTAGAAACCACTTGGTTTTTATGAAAACTCTTAGAAGAAATATTTGAATTGCTTCTATTATTTGATGGAAGTTCAAAATGTACTTGTACTGGTTTTCCAAACCATTCAGTTGCGAATGTTTCAATTTGATGTGAAAATCTCTTTCGTGCTAATTCTAATTTGAATCGATTTGGGGCCAATACACGCAAGATTGCCTTGTTTTCGTCGTATGAAATTGGAACAAGAGGCCTTACCCATGCAATAGCTTGTTGAATAGGAATATCCTTCTTAAGATACTCGACACAAATTTGCCAAAATTCTTTCATATCTCCCTTTTGCAAACTTAGATTCTAACCTTTCTAAGTAAGAATTATCTACAAAAGCTGGATTGTTGTTTGATTATTTCCAAATAGATTATTTGACATTTTTTCAAAAAATTGTGAGAATAAGGGTTTATGTTGAATTTTGGAAAAAGGTTTTCTTGATTTTTCTTGTCTTTAACATTCTGATTCTTAAAATTATTGAAAAATAATTTCCTAGCTGTTTCGATTCGTTTTTTTACATCAAATTAACAAAGAATTTTAATGTTGTTTCCTATATATTACTAATGAAACGTACTTATCAACCTTCATCTATTCGTCGAAAACGTACGCATGGTTTCCGTGTGCGCATGAAAACACGTTCTGGTCGATCTATTTTAAATGCTAGAAGAGCTAAGGGAAGAAAAAGGCTATCAGTATAAATGCTGTTAGATGAATTTGATCCTAAAACCATGGTTGTTCGTTATACATTTCCAAAAAAAGTTAGATTGCGTCGATCCTTTGAGTTTTCTGCTGTTCTTTCTGCACGGGTAAAGTTTCGAGGTGATTTTTTTATAATTAATGAGTGGACTCCTGATGTTTTTTCAATTGAAAAACAAGCTTTTCCTCGACTGGGTTTAGTTATTTCAAAAAGATTTGCAAGAAATTCTGTTATTCGAAATACTTTAAAAAGAATTGTTAGAGAATCTTTCCGAGTTCAGAAGCATATGATTCCAGAAAATGATTATGTTGTTCGCCTCTGTAAAAGAATCTTTCCTCAATCCCTCAAATCCTTGAAACGTGTCGTACGAAAAGAAATTGACGCACATTTTCAGAATATTATGTCTCGATAAATGAAGTTCTGCATTGTTTTTTTGATTAGACTTTATCAGTATCTTCTAAGTCCATGGGTAGGTAGGCAATGCCGATTCAAGCCAACATGCTCAGATTTTTCAATTGAAGCAATCAAAAAACACGGAGTGAGGATAGGAATTTTTTTAATGATAAGAAGAATTTTTTCTTGTCACCCTTGGGCTGATGGTGGAATAGATCCTGTTCCGCAAAAATTTAGATTATTTGATTATGTAAAGAAATTGCATGAAAAATTTTATATAAACTGGATTTTTCTTGCAATTTTTTTCCGCAGTTTTTTTTGATATAAAAACATGGATATTCGACGAATTGTTCTCTGGATTATTTTTTCCTTTGCAATCCTTTTTCTTTGGAATAATTGGAATAGAACAGAAAATCAAGAGAATGTTTTGCAATTCAATGATTCACCATTGTCAAATATTCAATCTTATGATTCCGAACTTTCGATTCCTAAAGAAATTTTTCCGTTAAGTTCTCTGAAGAATGTTTCTAATTTAATTGAAAATGGAAAATCTGAATACAATAAACAAAAAATCATTACTTTTAGCAGTGATGTTCTTCGGTTATTTTTTGATGTGAATGGAGCACAAATCATACGTGCAGAACTTTTAAAATTTCCAGATAAGAAAAATGATGGTAAGCCAACAACATTGCTAGATCGATCTGAGAACCTTTCTTATATTGTTCAATCTGGTTTGGTTAGTGGAGAAATAGATCAAAAATTTCCGACACATTTGACACCTTTTCAATTATTGTCAGATGAGTTTGAATTTCCTTTAGAAAAAGATAGTTTGGAGATTGTATTTGAGGCTGAATTAGGTGGTTTAAAAGTTAGAAAAATATTTACTTTATATCGTGGCATGTATGATATTCAAGTTAACCATATTCTTTTCAATGAAAACAAGACAGAAATCTGCCCATCGTTATATTTACAAATTGAAAGAGACAGCAGTAATCCTCCTGGTACTTCGAATTTTTACAATACTTTTAGTGGTGTTGCAGTCTATTCAAAAGAAAATAAGTTCCAGAAGGTATCTATTAACGATATTCAAAAGAATAAGGCTAATTATACAAAAAATGCAGATAATGGTTGGATTGCTTTCATTCAACATTATTTCACAACAGCATGGATCCCAAATTCGGAGTCTATGCGCCGAAATGAAATCTTGATAACTGATAAAATAAAAAATTTATTTGCCGTACGAACAATTCAAAATATTGGGTTTATTCCACCAGGATCTTGTAAAAAGGTAAATTCTAAGTTATGGATTGGCCCTCAAGATCAAAAATCTATGGCTCAAATTTCCAAGGGTTTGGAACTTGTTGTAGATTATGGTTTTTTGACAATCATTGCTAAACCCCTTTTTCTTCTTATGACCTTTTTACATGAATTGATTGGAAATTGGGGTTGGACAATTGTGTTCTTAACGGTTTTGATTAAAATTTTATTCTTTCCACTTGCGTCAGCTAGCTATCGTTCTATGGAACGCATGAAAAAGATTGCCCCACGCATTCAAATGCTTAAGGAAAAGCATAGTGCTGATAAGCAAAAATTTAACTTAGCTATGATGGATATGTATCGCAATGAAAAAATTAATCCATTAGGTGGTTGTTTGCCTATGTTCATACAAATTCCCGTATTTATTTCATTATACTGGGTTTTGCTTGCAAGTGTAGAAATGCATGGTGCTCCATGGATTTTATGGATATCTGATTTGTCGGCTCGTGATCCGTTTTTTATTCTTCCAACTTTAATGGTTGGAACAATGTTTTTGCAGATTAAACTAAATCCAACTCCTCCAGATCCTATTCAAGCAAAAATTATGATGATAATGCCATTAATATTTGGTGGTATGATGTTCGTTTTTCCAGCAGGGTTAGTCTTGTATTGGTGCGTAAATAATATTATATCAATTGGCCAGCAATGGTTTATTATGCATCGACTTCATGCTGCAGGTTTTATGAAATAGCTGCCTGATGATTGATAATAATCCTATTATTGCCATTTCTACACCACCTGGGAAAGGTGGTGTAGGAATTATACGTATCTCAGGTAAGAATCTATCTTCATTGATTCAAAATCTCTTCAAAAAAGATTTATTACCCCGCTATGCTTATCATCTTCCTTTTGTAGGAAATGCTGGGAATTTAGTTGATAAAGGAATTGTCATATTTTTTCAATCCCCAAATTCCTATACTGGAGAAGATGTCCTGGAGTTACATGGTCATGGTAGCCCAGTTGTTTTAAGAGAGATTCTTAATCTCTGTGTTTTAGCTGGTAAAAGTTTAGGAATCCGTTTAGCTGAACCTGGAGAGTTTACACAACGTGCTTTTCTGAATGGACAAATAGATCTAGCACAAGCAGAAGCAGTGGCTGATTTGATTGAATCGTCTTCAAAGGCTTCTGCTCATTCTGCTATAAATTCCTTATCAGGAATTTTTTCCTCTAAGGTCAACACCATATCCAATCAACTTTTTTCTTTAAGAACATTTATTGAAGCTATATTGGAATTTCCAGAAGAGATAGAATCTTCAAATGAACGTGATAAAGTTCATTTTGAGTTGCAATCTATAATTGCAGGGTTTGATGAATTGATTGCTAAAAGTCAACAAGGATTAGTTCTTAGAGATGGATTAAGGGTAGTTCTAATTGGTCAACCAAATGTTGGAAAATCCAGTTTGCTAAATTCCCTTTGCAAGGAGGAAATAGCTATTGTGACTTCTATCCCAGGAACAACTAGGGATAGAATTTCTCAAGAAGTTTATATAGGAAATCTTCTCATGTGTTTTGTAGATACAGCAGGATTGCATGAAACAGTTAATCCTATAGAAAAAATAGGTATTGAAAAGACTTTGGAAGAAATAAAACGTGCTGATATTATTCTGCATGTTATGGACATAACAAAACATCCTAACAAATTTGATGAAGAAATTGCATCTTCTTTTCCGAAGAAAACCCCTATTCTAAAAATTTTTAACAAAATTGATCTTATGAAAACGTTGAATGTTTGTAAAAAAGATCAAGAAATGGTAAACATCTCAATTGTTAATGAGATTGGATTGGATTTGCTTCATGAAAAGCTATTAAATATAGCTGAGTGTAGAGCCGATATAGAATCATCTTGGTTAGCAAGGAAGCGGCATATAAATGCACTTGAAAAGGCAAATGAACATCTTCGGTTCTCTATGAAGCTGATGTTAGAACAAAAAAATCCCTTTGAATTCTTATCTGAAGAATTGAAACTAGCTTATGAATGTTTGGGTTTTATTACGGGAAAAACCACAACTGAAAATTTGCTCAATGAAATCTTTTCAAGTTTTTGTATTGGGAAATGAACAGCAACACTTAAACGATTAATTTTTTCAAAAATTAATCGTTTATCACTAGAAAGAGAAACTCATTCTAGTTTTTTGTGCTTATATTATTCATTCCTCCAATTCCAATGGAAAATCCAGCATCAACATGAATGACCTCACCAGTTATGCCCCCAGATAAATTTGATAATAAGAAAACAGCTGCATCCCCTATATCTTTACTAGTGATATTTTTTTTCAAAGGAGAATTATCTCTCACAAATTTTAAGACTTTTTGAAAATCTTTGATTCCACTTGCTGCAAGTGTTTTGATGGGTCCTGCTGAAATAGCATTGACTCGAACACCAATAGCACCAAGGTTTTCAGCAAGATATCGAACTCCAGATTCTAAAGATGCTTTAGCCATTCCCATGACATTATAATTTGGGATAACACGACTAGATCCTAAGTAGCTTAAAGTTAATATAGAGGCACCAAATTCTTCTATAAGAGGTATAGCTGCTTTAGATATTGCTGGAAAACTATATGCAGAAACATCATGAGCAATTCGAAAAGTCTCTCTTGTTAGTCCATCTAGAAGATTCCCAGAAATCGCTTCTTTTGGTACAAAGGCAATTGCATGAACCAATCCATCTAGCTTGTTCCAATGCTTTCCCAATTCAGAAAAGGTTTTGTCTATTTCAAAGTCACTTGTAACATTGCAAGGTAAAACAATTGAGCTTTCAAAATCTTCTGCAAGCTTCTGTACCCGAGATTTTAATCGATCATCAGCATAAGTAAACGCTAGATTTGCTCCTTGTTGATGACAGGATTTTGCAATTCCATAAGCTATTGAACGGTTTGAAGCAATTCCTGTAATCAAAATCTTTTTTCCAAGTAGGAGATTCATTTTCCTTTACTTCCTAAATTACTACAAGATGAATATTTCAGATATTTGAATTATTCATTTAATATATGTGTTAATAATGATTTTAAAGAGAATCTGAAAAAATTTATTTCTGAGGTTAATTTTTGAATATCGGTTTCTTTTAAAAAAGAATCTAACATTTCTTCTAATTATCCTCAAGAGGAATTTTTCCATTTTCGTAATTCAGAAAACGCAATCAGTGGATCAAGAACTTTGAAACCTGTTCTTAAGGATATTGCTTTAACTATATCAGGATGTTGAATTCGTAGGAATGGATTAATTTTTAGTTCTATCTCAATAGATGAAGGTAGTGTTGGATATCCATCCTTCTCTAAGAGAGATATCTTAGCGTAATATTTTCTTAGCTCTAGGTTATTTGGATCAATTTGAATTGCCCATTGAAGGTTATTGCAGGTGTATTCATGTCCACAGTAAATCTTTGTATGCAAAGGCAGGGATGATAGCCGTTTTAAAGATTTGAACAATGCATAATATGTTCCATCAAAGACTTGCCCACATCCGCCAGAAAATAAAGTATCACCGCAGAATAAGACGCTTGGAAAATTCAAAACTTGACCATAATATGCAATATGATCATTAGTATGTCCTGGAATTTCAGCAATATTCATCTCGATATTAGGAAAGTTGAGAATGTCTCCCTCTTTAAGAAAGACATTACAAGGAAAAGAATTATGCTCGTTACTAGGACCATATACGGTAATATTTTTCCTATATGCTAATTTAGAAATACCAGCGGTATGATCATAATGATGATGTGTAACTAAAATCGCAGTCAATTGCAAGTTATGAGTATTAAGAAAATGAAGAACGGGTTCTGATTCCCCTGGATCTATGACAATGGCTGTACCTCTATTCACTATTACCCAAATATAATTGTCAGAAAGGGATCGTAGGGGAAAAATTCCAGAAAATTCATTTGAAGATTTTTTGAAAGGATCTAGCATATTTGTAAAAAAAAGGAGCATGATTGTGAAAGATTATAGTTCACGAGATTTAAATTATACTCAATGGTTTCAGACACCACTAGGTCAATATGTTCTTTCTTGGGAACAAGAACGGTTTGATTTTCTAGTAAGAGATATCTTTGGATGTAAAGCATGGCAGGTAGGTTTTGGAGAATGGAACTTTCTAAGGAAAAGTCAAATTTCATTTAAGGCATATATAGATAATGTTTTTGCATCTGAAATGCTAGATTTTTGGAAAAATTGTATTATCACGGAATTTGAGATAATGCCATTCGAATCTCAAAGTTTAGACTTATTTTTACTACCTCATATTTTTGAACGAGCAGAAAATCCGTATGCCGTTCTTAAAGAGATTGCTCGGATTCTTGCTCCAGATGGACGAATTCTAATTTCTGGGTTTAATCCATGGAGTTTATGGGGCCTTAAAAAGATTATTTATTGTGGAAAATTTTCTTTCCCTTTTTCTACTAAATTGGTTCCAATATCTAAGCTTAGACATTGGTTACGATTGCTTTCTTTTGATTTAAATATGATATGCTTTGGATGTTATGCTCCTGCTTGTATGACAGAAAAATGGATAAAACGGTGGGGTTTTATGGAAAGTATTGGAACAGATTTCTGGTATTGGTTTGGTGCAGTATATCTAATTCTTGCAACTAAACGTGTAGTTGAACTTCCATTAATAAAATCCTCATGGAAAAGTAGAATACAACAAAGAAGTTCTGGAACAGGTACGTCTATTGCCATTAACCAATCTTCATCCTGTAAGTTGGAAATTGCACTATATTAATGATTATATGAAATATAAAAATGAAATTGACATAATAGAACTTTGGACTGATGGAGCATGTAAGGGAAATCCTGGCCGAGGAGGTTGGGGGGTTTTGATGCTTTCAAAGCATTTTGAGAAAACAATTTATGGTGGTGAAAATTACACCACAAATAATAGAATGGAATTAACAGCGGTTATCAAAGGGTTAAATTTATTAAAAAAATCTTGTCAGGTTATAATCTATACTGATTCAAGTTATGTCACTCGTGGAATTAATGATTGGATAAAAGTCTGGAAAAAAAATGATTGGATTACATCGAATAAAAAACCAGTTAAAAACATTGAGTTATGGAAAATTCTTGATCTTGAAGTAAACAGACATGAACTGGTTGAATTTCATTGGGTTAAAGGACATGCAAAAAATGTGAAAAATGAACGGGCCGATCAATTAGCTAATGCAGGAATAGAAAATTTAACAAAATAAGACCTAATTCTTAAAACGTTGAAAAAAGAACTTTAATTCCAAAAAATCATTGTAAATTCCTATGAATTTTGTGCGTCAAATTATTATTGATACAGAAACCACTGGCTTAGAACCTGATCTTGGTCATCGTGTGATTGAAATTGCTTGTGTTGAATTATTAAATCGTAGAATTACTAAGAAAAAGTTGCACTTTTACTTAAACCCAGAACGTGAGATTGATCCTGAAGCTAAGAAAATTCATGGTTTGACTGAAAGATTTTTATCTGACAAGCCAAAATTTTTAGAAATTTGTGATAAATTCCTGGATTTTATCAAAGGTTCTGAGATTATTGCCCACAATGCAGGTTTCGATGTTAAGTTTTTAAATTCTGAATTGGGAAGATTAGGTTTTCATTCATTAAAAAGTTATTGCACTAGAGTTATCGATTCTCTTTTACATGCAAGGCAATTGCATCCAGGAAAGAAAAATTCCTTAGATGCTTTATGCGATAGATATGGAATAGAAAATAACAATCGGAGTTTACATGGGGCTTTGTTAGATTCTTATTTATTAGCTAGAGTTTGGTTGGCGATGACTCGAGGACAAGATTCTTTGCTAATTGCAGATAAGGAAAAAGATAACTCCGATGTGCCTAGCCCACATATGCAAATGGAAGAATATGGTTCTTGTTTGCCTGTGGTAAAAGCAACTATGCAAGAATTAGAAGAACATCAGGAATATTTGAAAAACTTACTCAAAGTATCAGGACAATGCATTTGGTTCAACTTAGAATCAAATTGATTCTAAGTTTCAGTAGGTAGTATTGTTCCTTATTCTTCGATCGGGCTAGTTCAGTGATAGTACAAGATCCACACAGGATAGAGAATACTAGTTTAAGCTATAAAAAAAATCCTAATTTTTAATGGATTGGAACACTAGGTATCACTGCTCTAGGCAGTGCAGTATGAGCAATTTTTCTTAATGCTTCAATAGCTCCAGCATGCATTGGTATAGTCAATCCAACTTTTGAGGTTTTTACAGATATTCGATTACCTTGTATTGAACCTGCTTTGAGTAGATCATGTCCAGATTTGAAAATTACTTGAACCATAGAAGTAGATTCATCCATAGTGAGTTCAGAAGTAGTCAGTAATAAGGCAGCTGTACCTATTGTTGAAATAGAATTCCATTGATTTGGATAAGTTTTTTCAGCAATTTGCAATGGCAGCAAAGCTGGATTATTCTGAATTATTTTGGCAATGACTAAGTTATCTAAAGGTAATAAACATAAATTAGATTGGTTCATAGCTGCATGAAGTGCTCCTGATGGAGCTCCAATAACTTGTGTTACCGCATCGATTCTTCCACTTTCAAGTTGTTGTATAGCAGCTGAAAATGGAGTATCCATAACTTGATAATCAACATAAGCATGGAGCCCATGCATAGCTAATATATGTTCCATGGTAGAACGACTACCTGATCCAGGTGGTCCTAAAGATACCTTTTTTCCTTTTAAATCAAAAATGTTCTTAATATGCCCGCCTTGTTTAACTATTATGTGAACTAGTTCCGGATAGAGACTACCCAAAGTTCTCAGTTCGTTAAAAGGTCCATATCCTTCAAATGGCCCTCTTCCTTGGTATGCCAAAAGGGCAATATCTGCTTGAGCAATTCCTAGAATTGCTTCTCCGTTTCGGAGAAGATCAATATTCTCAGTACTCCCGTTTGTAATTAAAGGAATCAAGTGTACTTGTTGCTCGCTGGATATTTCAGATAAAGCTTGAGCAAGATTCAAATATTCACTCTTTCCAGTCCCTCCAGTAAATGAATAACCATTTTGTAACCGGTTTAATCGACCATTAATCCGAGTTACAGAACGCTCCAATTCCTGTTGAACAACACGTTGTGCTGTGCTAGATGCTGTATATGGTACAGAATTCGTGATCGTTTCTAATGTACTTAACAAACGTTCAGTAACAGGTTTTCTCTTTCCTGAGTCTATTGATGGGGCTTCAGAAGCTGAGTAGCTTGGTAGAGAAACGTTTTCCCAAGATCCATCCAGATTAATATAAATCGCACTTCCATGTGCTATGATTCTATCTCCTGCCTTATTTCCATTGGATTTAATTCCAACAATACTTCGGGGTCCTGCTCCCATTAGAGATACTAATGCACTGGCTCCAGGTTGGTTCCACGCACATAATTCGATGTCTTTTTTTAACTCTAAAATGGCATCGTAATATACAACACGGCGGATTTCGTCCGGAGGAGCAGTACTATCTACAGCACTACCTCGCCTAATCAGTTGAGCAATAGTGAAATAACCAGTACCAAATGTATCGGAAAGTTTCTTCTCAAGGGTTGTTTGAAGAATGCTGACATCTGGTTGATGTTCACATCCAAGAGATATGAAGCATATTATGATAAGTAATAAACGTTTAATAACCATTATTCAATTAAACCCCACCTACAAAAGGCAAGGAAATAAGAGCTGTCAATACAATAACATTTAAAATATCAACTAGAAAGGCTCCGGCAATAGGCACTACTATAAAGGATTGCGGAGCTGGTCCATGACTTTTTGTAATTGCTTGCATGTTTGCTATAGCTGTGGCAGTAGTACCTAAGCATATTCCACAAAAAGCCCCTGCGATAGCGGCCGCTTCATAATCAGCTTTTAATACGCGAAATACCACAACACAACAATAAGTAACACATACAATTGCTTGAACTCCTAACATCATAGCCAACGGACCAGCCAAACGTGCTGCACTTGCAAGATCTAGAGTCATCATTGTTAACCCTAAAAACATTGAGAGGACAATTGTACCAACAATTTCAGTTACTCGATCATTAAATTGAAATCCTATTAACGGTCCAAGATTCCGCAATATTATTCCAGTAGTTAAACAGAGCAGAAAATTTGGAAGATTAACATGAGCTTGGTCTACAAGAGTGGAAATATATGTTCCACTAACCAATGTGATCAATGCTGCAGATATAGAGTTGATAAATGCTGCAGGTTTGTTAATTTCTTTTTGATTATTCTCATTTTCTTGATGAATTGATTCAGAATCAGATTGACAAATAACGTTTCCATTTTGGATTGGAGTTTTTATCTTATGTCTTTTAAGAAGCCACTCTGCAACCGGTCCGCCAAGAGTCCCGCCAAGAACTAATCCAATTGTTGCTGATGTCATAGCTAACGCAACAATATTCTGGATATTATTAATATCTGCAAATCGAGATGCATAGGCAGTGCTTGTTCCATGCCCTCCAACTAATGTAACTGTTCCAGCTATTAAACCCATTAGTGGATGCATATCTAAAACAGCAGCTAAGCTTAAACCAACTATGTTTTGTAGAATCAAGAATGGCAAAAGTATTAGCAATAAAATAACAAGTCGGGATCCTCCTTTTGCTAGAAGTTTAAGCTTTGCAGTTAAACCAAGGCATCCAAAAAATAAAAGTAATAATGTTGGTTTTATAGTAGTTTCAAGTGAAATTTGTATATTTCCCCATTTGGACAGTGCATAAGTTGTTGAAGCAAAAATTAGTCCACCAACAATTGGGTCTGGAATACAATATCGAGAGAGAAAACCAATTCTTGCGGTTAGAAAACGACCTAATAAAAGGGTTAAGCAACACGCTAGAAGTGACTGTACGGGCGAAAGCGAAATCATGCGGGCCTTTACGTCATATGTCAGAATTAAAACCAATCCAATCTTAATCTTAAAGCGAGAAAATTATCTACGAATCTTTGGCATGGTATATAAAAAACCAAAAAAATTGTAAAACAAGTTCTTGATAGGTTCTTATTGCTTGCTTAGAGTAAGAGCATGATAGCTTTCTCGCGATAATCATTGTGCAATTATGGTACAGCTGGGAATTTTTCTTATCCTCCAAAAATATTTTCCTAACCTATCTCTTTGGTAAAATCAGTAAAGAGATAGGTTAGAATCATTATAAATATCGTGGCAGTTACCTAGTTTCCAAATTTTTCGATAAAACTCTTTTAGTTTATAATCTGCTATTGCTAGCAGAAAGAAGAATGACTAGTCAAGATTTAAACTGAAAAAAAACAATTCAAAAATTCTTGATCAGCAAAAGTTTAAATCTGAAAATGGAGAATTTGAAAACTTCATTCTCTCCATAGAGGTAAAATAAAGAAAGACATAGTATGCATATCCTATCCGGAAAGTACAACTCACACAACAGATTTGCATTGTACATGTCAATTAAATCAACTTATTTTTTATACAAGCAAGAATGCTCTTGATAAAATGGAAAGGAAACTTTTTAAAAGACTATGATGTATTATACAATTGAATTGTTTAGAGTAACCTGTTAGAATTCTTTTCAGATAAGGTATAGTAATAATGGGGATTTTCATATATATTCAAGAATTATAATGTTTGTATTTTGTTCCTTGAAATTTCAGTCCATCAGTTTTTGAATTATGTTTGTTTTGATTCTTTGAGAACTTTTACATAAATTGAATACGCAATCGCAATGTATTATACTGGTAAATATCTGAGTCTTATTTAATAATTTCTCTTTACATTTATGGAAAATTTACAAAAATTTTCTTTCCGTCTTCCATTTATTAAAGTTTTGACTCCTGAATTTTCTGTTGCTTCTCAGTTAAGTCTAGATCAAGTAAATGCTGTAAAAACTGCTGGTTATAAGAGCATAGTTATTAACCGACCTGATTTCGAGGATGATCTAGATCAACAACCTACTTCATCTTCCATTATTTTTGCATCGAATGCTATAGGTTTGTCAGTTAGGTATTTTCCTATAGGCAGGAATTTTACAAAATCTGACTTAATAGAATTTGCAGATATTTTAAATATTTTACCAACCCCTGTTTTAGCTTATTGTCATACTGGTTTCCGTTCTGCAAAGTTGTTTTTTAGCCTGTGATTGAATTGATGGATTCAGCATAATTATAGGAACCCTCTAAATGTTTAGAAAAATAATGATACCTACAGATGGATCTTCGCTCTCTGCACAAGCAGCTAATGCTGGTGTTACCTTTGCTAGGTCTATAGGTGGAGAAATATTTGCCTTATATGTAACCCAACCATTTTCAGCAACCATTGGACTTGATGGAATAGCTGCTGCTTATGCAATTACTAATAATGAATATTATCAAAAGGCTGCTGAAGATCAAGTGAATAGATATTTGCAACAAATCCTTGATCGAGCAGATACTGCTGGAGTAAAAGCAACAGCACAAGCAATCTCTAATTTCAGTATAGCTGATGGAATTGTCCAGGCATGCTCAGACAATTCTTGTGACTTAATCTTTATAGGTAGTCACGGTCGTAGTGGGTTGTCACGTTTATTACTAGGTAGTGTTACGTTTAAAGTCTTGTCATTAGCTAGTACAGCTGTTTTAGTTTACAGAGTAAAAGAAGAGAAGAAGTAAATCCTATTTTTCATAATTCTAATCAAGCCATTTATTTGTAAAATCTAATTCCTGTTTCCATATTCCAATTTTGATAAAGTCTTTATTAAAATTGAATTGAAATTTTTTGGATTGCTTAAATTCATTCCATGAGATGCTAATGGAATATCAAATCTTTTGGAATTTGGCAAAATCTCATGCAATTTGTCTAGAGTTATTCGATATGATTTAGGACTCAGTTGACCTCCAAATAATAGAATTGGTATTTCTATACTAGATATTTGTTCTTTTTTGATATCTAATCTAGATTCAGTAATTTGTGGAAAGAGTGTACTTGCATTGTCTCGAATCATTGTTTTAAACCAAGAAGCTAAAGAATTCCAAATTTTAGCTCCATTTGTATGATTTACAAATAATTCCAAGCTTTCCTCAATTCTGTTTTGACTTAACAAATTCAAAATCTCCCCGCTAAAACGTTGGATTGATTGATCTTTGTTTTGAAAATGAATATTTGGTTCGCAAAGTACAGCACTACATAAAAAGTTAGGATGTCTTTTAGCAATTTCTAATGCTATCGTTCCTCCTCTAGAATGACCTAATAAATGTACCGGATTTTTCACAACCTTTTCAATAAAGTTTTGAACATCATTTGCATGCTGTTGAATCGAAAATTTACAACCTGGTATCCATCTTTCTGGCCAATAAGATCTTAGGCATAAAGCATAAACTTGAAACACTTTGCTTAAGGTTTTTACTTGGTATTTCCAATACCGGCTATCACAAAGAGCACCATGTATAAGAACCAGAGGATAACCATTTTTACCCTTCGTTACATATCGAAATATATTTCCATCAACATCAAGTACACTCAAATCTGATGGATATTCATTGAAATATTTTGACATTCTTTGGAAAGTTTGTCTTAGGAATAATTAGAAGTATATTCATAACATGTTTAGCTGTTCAAAAAGCTTAACTAACTTTTTTGCATCTTTTTGCTTATTTAAGCTCTTCATTTTTATCGAATATTGAGAATCATTGTTTTTCAAAATTTTTGCTGAAAACTTTATAGTATAGAAGATGATAAGTCGCTATTTTCTATTCAAAAAGTTTTGCCTAATTCTGATCTAATTTTTTGAAATTAGTATCAAAAATGAAAGCAAAGCATTTAGTTGCTTCTTTCTGCTCTGCTTTCATTTTTATCCTGAAAATTCTTGATTTATTTATTCTCATAAATAAGATCGGCTCTTCGATTTTCTGAAAAATCAATTTCTGTTGAACCAAGAGCTTTTGGTTTTTCCTTTCCGAAACTGAGTGTTTCTATTTGGTTTTCATCTGCTCCTGCAAGAATCATTATCTTTCGAATTTCATCAGCACGTCTTTTTCCTAAAGCTAAATTATACTCCTTGCTGCCTCGTTCATCGGTATTACCTTCAATTCTAATTCGAAGATCCTTATTCATGATTAAATTTTGAACATGCATTTCTAATCTAGTTTTATATTCTTCAGAAACTGAATATTTGTCAAAATCAAAGAATATAGAATATGGTTCTTCCAACTTCTCTTGATTCTTAACTAAGATGGAAGTTTGCTCGGGTTCAATCACATTTTCCACTTCTTCAGATCTGTCATATATAGCAACTTTTTCATCAAGTGGAACAGATGTACAACCTAGGATGGATGCACCCAATGCAATGGAAATTATGTTTTTAGTAAATCTTGACTTCATATCATTTCCTTTATGAAAGACTACAAAATATAAAAAAAACTGCCATTTTATCGGAGAAATGGCTTCTGAAATTTTTTCATTCCTTTCTCCGATTAGAATTAATAAGGTTTATTGTAACTAACAGATCATTTAAAAACTGGAAGTTACAAGATTAAGTGTATGCATTTTTTAGAAAAATGACTGAAGAAATAATTAGACTGGCCAGTTTGAATCTGAAGAATTTTTGATAACTCACACAAGCAGACTAAAATTTTTTTCGGTGCAAAATGCATACAGGAAGTATCCCAATTTTAAGAGGGTTAAGAAAGAGAAATAATTGACATTAAAGATCGTAGAGAAGTTTTTCTCATTTTCCATAAACTAATTTTTCTTAAAAATTAGAAAGATATTCAATGAAAATTGATTAATAGATTGTTTAATAGGTTAAAATTAATGTTTGTAAATAAACTCTGAATTTCTAAATATCTCCAATTGCAAATGCAATCAACTATTATTGTGATGGAAAATTTTTATAAACGTATTTTAGAATTTGGATCGAGTTTTATATTTTTCCTTGGAAGGATAGCAAGATAACATAAAATGTCCTAGCTTTACCAATAGATGAAAATTATTCCATAGATATGAAATAGCTCTACAATCTTAATTTTTTTTGAAACCAAAGTTCATTTTATAAAAGAGTACGCTTTTTGATATTTGAACTCAAGATTTTCGACGATTTAATTATTTTTTTCAAATTTTTCCAGGATTTTATCTATAGCAATTTTAATTGAAACAATTTCTGTTTTTCTATCGAAACGATCTTTAAGTTCTACTGTTTTGTCCTTGATATCTTTTTCACCGATTGTTACACGAATAGGAATGCCAATCAAATCCCATTCTGAAAACATAACTCCAGGGCGAATATTTCTATCATCAAGAATAATATCTATGCCTTTTTTTAATAACGAGTTATATATCTCGAAAGAAATTTCTCGAATATATGAATTTTCATTCCAGCCAATTGGACAAATAACTACTTCAAAGGGAGCAAGAGCTTTAGGCCATATAATTCCTTTCTCATCATAGTTTTGTTCAATAGTAGCAGCCATAACTCTGCTAATACCAATACCATAACAAGCCATTTGAAACGGGATAGACCTTCCATAATGGTCTAGAAAGGTAGCTTTCATTAATTTTGAATATTTATCTCCTAGAAAAAAAATATGTGCTACTTCAATACTACGTTTTAATTCAAGAATATTTCCACTATTTAGATCTCGGTCTCCATTAATAACATTTCTTAGATCAGCAATGAGATTAGGTTCTTTGATATCTCGAAACCAATTAACACCGCAGTAGTATGTTTTATCTTGATTTGCTCCACAGACAAAATCTGTCATATTGGCAACTGTATTATCAACAATAATGTTTATTGGGTTTTTATTTCCAATGGGACCTATATATTCTGACGAGCAAGAAAAATATTCAAAAATTTCAAATTTTTCTGCAAGCCTAGCATTGCACATACCTGGTAATTTATGAATCTTTGCATTATTAAATTCATGATCTCCACGAATGATACACAAATGAACAAATGCATCTTCTATTTTTTCTTCTGTAATAAAAACAGCACATTTTACAATCTTTTCTAATGAAATTTTAAGCGAATCGGCTAGGTTTCTAGGTTCTTCAAGCTTCTTAGCTATATGGATTTTTGAAAATTTTTGCTTTGGTTTTTCCCTTTCTTTGATCAAACATGGAGCTTTTGCAAGTTCTATGCTCATAGATAAGTCTGAATTAGAATTACAAGCAATTATATTTTCTCCATTTTTAGCAATAATATGAAACTCATGGCTAAAATCTCCTCCAATTGATCCAGTATTTGCAGGAACTACTTTGAACAAAAGACCAAAACGTTTGAAAATCTGTTTATATGTTCTCAGCATACTGTTATAGCTTTCTTGTGCTTTTTCTTTATTGTAATCAAAGGAATACCCATCCTTCATAATGAATTCCCTGCTACGCAATAATCCAAAACGAGGCCGTAGTTCATCTCGAAATTTTGTCTGGATGTGATAAAAATTTAGAGGGAGTTGTCGGTAACTATGAATTTCATCACAAGCAATAGCAGTAATGACTTCTTCAGAAGTTGCTTGCAAAACAAAATTGCGGTGTTTTCGATCTTTAATCCGCAATAGTTCTAACCCATATTCTTTTAGTCGACCGGATTTTTCCCAAAGCCCTGCAGGTTGTACAATAGGCATAAGCATTTCAATTGCTCCTGCTATCCTCATTTCTTCTCTTATAATTGTTTTCATTTTTTGAATAACTTTGAGAGCTAGAGGCATATATACATATATTCCTTTAGCTAACATTTTGATCATTCCTGTCCTGATCATTAATCTGTGACTAGGAAGATCTGCTTCTGTAGGAACCTCTTTTGTAGTTCTAATAAAATATTTTTTTGCAAACATAGTTCATTTTACTAAAGGAATTTATATAGAAGATAATTTACTTTAATGTACTAATGAAACGAATATTTCTTTGATTAAATTGTTGCAAGAGAGTTGTTAATTTTTCCTTTTTATGGTCAAGAATAAGAAGAACTAATAAATTTTCATGAATCTCATAGCTTTACAATTCAATCGAAAATAGTTCCTTATACTTTCTTCTTGTAAGAAGTATTGAAAGATTTCATCTTAGAAACTAAAAAATGACTACTTTTTTGTAGATATTTCAAGATATTCTAAGGATAAAAAAATACCAATCTTTATCTTCTAAAACTTTTGAAAATCATACATATAATTATTACTAATCCTAAACCAATCATGGGTATGGATAGCCATTGTCCTAAGTTTAATCCAAAAGGAAAACTAACTAAGAAATAATCGGGTTCTCTGAAAAATTCTACTAAAAATCTTAGCAAACCATAAAATGTAAGAAAAATTCCAGTACTTATGCCTTTTGAATGAAATTTTCTTGAAAACCAATTCATTAATATGAACAACAGACATCCTTCTAATGCAAATTCATACAACTGGGATGGATGTCGCATTAATAAATCTCCCGAGTTAGGAAATTTCATACCCCATGGAATGTCTGTTGGACGTCCCCATAGTTCTCCATTGAAAAAATTTCCCAACCTTCCTGCACCGAGAGCAGGTGGTACAATAGGAGAAAAGAAATCACTAATTTTAAAAAAAGATTTTTTTTTAAGGTAAGAATAAACGAATATTGTTATAGTTACTCCTATTATTCCACCATGGAACGACATTCCACCTTCCCATAAAAAGAAGATTTTTATTGGTTCTTGAAAGTAATAAGGAAAATTATACAATAGAGCATAACCTAATCTTCCACCTAGAATTGCTCCTCCCATACAGTAAAAAAGAAGATCTTCAAATTCTTTTTTTTCTATAGAAATAATATATGTACAAGAAGTTGATTGGAGTTTTTTCAGACCTAAATAATAAGTCATATAGAATCCAATTAAATACATTAATCCATACCAACGAACAGATACTGGACCTAATTGTAGAGCAATAGGATTGATTTCTAGAAGGCATCTCATAATAAATAATCTTAGATTTGATTGTTATTAATAAAATTTATTGAAACCTGATTATAGTTTTTCTTTTTCTATAGAACTGTTCAAAAAAACCATTGCAAAATGCTTTCAAGATTATGGGAAAATTTCATAAGATATGTATCTAACATAATTTTTTGAAAAATAAAGGGCATTTCATCTTATCAAGGAGAATAAGCATTGCTCAAATCATATCTCATGTTGTTGGGAATTACATTATTAGCTTTTAGCTCATTTGCATACAGTAACTCGACTCTTATCAAGGAAAGGGGTTGTCTATCTTGTCATAAAACTGAGAAGAAGTTTATAGGACCTCCATTAAAAGCTATTGCAATTAGATATTCAAATGAAAATATACAATATGTAAAAAAAATTTTGACGGAAAGAATTCAGAATGGAAGTAAAGGTCATTGGGGTAATCTTCCTATGCCAGCACAAGTAAAAGTAACAGAAGAGGAGATTGAAAAGTTAATCATGTGGATCTTAAAGCTTTCAGTTGAGTAACCTGATTAATTTATGGGTCATTAGTTTTTTTTGGAAATCTTTTTCTTGA
>CAZTUH010000003.1:0-201612 GCA_964616175.1 uncultured Burkholderiaceae bacterium
AATGTGTGGAGCATATCCCATGTCCTATTAATGCTCTTAAGGAGGGTTTTCTTGTGGTTCACACTCAACTTCCTATCAAGGCTCGTTCTAATAGAACCAATAATCAAAAATTATTAACCCATATTGTTTATTGTCTTTTTTTTCTTGGAATTGCAACTTTTGGTTTACTTATTATGTTTACCATTGCTTCTATCCTTATTATCTATATAAAACGATCTGACACATTGGGAACTATTTATTCATCCCATTTTGATTGGTTATCAAAAACCTTTTGGATCACATTGGCAACATGTCTAATTAGCATTCTTTTTATACCTATTTACATAGGTTATTTAGGTTTTTTTAGTTCGATTATATGGGCTGTTTATCGCATGGTAAAAGGTTGGTTGTGTTTATTAAATGAGGATTCTCCAATTTCTTTTTGAAAGATTTTGAAATTTCCTGGCTTATTTTTGCTTTTATTATTTCCTAGGTGGTTATATTATTAATTATCTTGAAATCACGAAGCCAGATGATTGGCATTTACATTTGCGCGATTCTGAAATGTTGCACGCAGTTCTTTCTGATTCAGTAAGGCAGTTCTCTCGCGCTGTTATTATGCCAAATCTTTCGCCCCCAATCGTGACAACTGAACAAGCCATAGCATATTATAAACGGATTAGGTTTGCGCTTTCGAAAATTTTTCTGAAACCTGAAGAAAAAAAATTATTTTTTCCATTAATGACATTGTATCTTACCCCTGATACCTCAGCTATGGAGATTCAAAAAGCATATCGATCGGGTAAGATTTTTGCTGTAAAACTTTATCCTTTTCAAGCAACTACAAATTCTAATAGAGGTATTTCGAATCCAATAGAGCAATGTGGTTCAGTATTAGAAGCACTCCAAAAATTTGGAATGCCTCTGTTAATTCATGGGGAAGTTTCTGATCCTAAAATAGATATATTTGATAGAGAAAAAGTTTTTATTGATAGAATCATGATTCCATTAAGGAAAGCTTACCCAAATTTAAAAATTGTTATGGAACATATTTCTACAAAGGATGCAGTAGATTATATATGTGAAGAAAGTTTTCCTATTGCTGCAACTATAACTCCCCAACATCTACTTTATAACAGAAATTTAATTTTTCAGAATGGTTTGCAACCTCATTTTTATTGCTTGCCCATCTTAAAAAGAGAAAAGCATCGAAAGGCTTTGCTTGAGATAGCAACAAGCAGGCACCCAAGATTCTTTCTTGGTACTGATAGTGCTCCGCATATTCAACAAGAAAAAGAAAAGAGTTGTGGATGTGCAGGGTGTTACACAGCTTTCCATGCCATGGAATTATATGCAACGGCTTTTGAAGAAGTGGGTAGATTAGATTGCCTTGAAGCTTTTTCAAGTTTCAATGGCCCGGATTTTTATGGTCTACCAAGAAATTTAGATAAAATATGCTTGTCTAAAGAATTGCATAAAATTCCTGAAAAGCTCGATTTTAAAAATTTTTCCTTGATTCCCTTAGCTGCTGGTAAAGTTCTTAACTGGAAATTTAAGAAAAAATAAAGGGGAAGGATTTTTCTAATTTGGATTTGGAATCTAGAAAGAATAGTAGAACTAGCTTTTCTATATTTTATTATTAGATTAGAATGCCAAATGCAGAATAGGCTGGGTGATCGCGATGAAAAAAATTTTATCGAGGAAGGTCCGGACTCCATAGGGCATGGTAGCGGCTAACTGCCGTCCAATTCTTTTAATATAAGATTGAGAAATAGGGCCACAGAGACGAGCTTGCTTAGAAGATTTTTCTGACAGTAGCAAGGGTGAAACGCGGTAACCTTTACCAGGAGCAACATCAAGTAAGCATGCGCATTGATTGTAAGATCTGAGAGGGTGACCCGCTCAAGCATGCGGGTGGATGGCTACAACAAATCCGAAATGATTTGTGAAGATGAATGATCATCTATCTGGAAAATTTTTCTGGTATACAAAATCCGGCCTATAGGCCTATTCTGCAATGTCCTCTAAGTTAATTGTAAAACTAGTTTTCTTTTTTTAAAGAACTAATCAAGTTTTAAAAGAGGAAACTGCACTTAGTTTCAAGGGGATCTGTTGAGTGCAAAGTATTTCAAAAATTGATAATACACTTAGTCATCAACCTGCTTTATTGAAAGCTACAACACATGGTTTGTTAGATGATAAATTCTTTGAAAAAAGATTAAGAAAATCCAATCAAATTATTGCAGATAGGAAATTTATTTCATTAACTTCTGGAATTTTTGTTGATGGTACTTTTGGGAGAGGTGGCCACAGCAAAGAATTATTGAAATATTTAGGAAATAAATCCAGGCTTTTCGTCTTTGACAAAGACCCAGAAGCAATCCTTTCAGCAAATTTTTTATCTCAAAAAGATAATCGAGTTACTGCAATACATTCAAATTTTTCTTCAATGCAAGAAGCATTGGCGCTTTATAATGTTAGAAGTGTAGATGGTATTATTCTCGATCTTGGGATTTCTTCTCCTCAAGTTGAAGATCAAGATCGAGGTTTTTCTTTTATGCGAGATGGTCCACTGGATATGAGAATGGATATAACTTCTGGTATTACAGTAGGAGAATGGCTTGCAAATGCGAATGTTGAGGAAATAAGAAGGGTTCTACGAGAATATGGAGAGGAACGGTTCTCTTTTCAAATTGCTAAAGAAATAGTTGCTTATCGTAAGGTAAAACCATTTCAAAAAACATTTGAATTAGCTAAATGTGTTTCTAAAGTTGTTAAAACTCGCAAGAAGAATAAGCATCCAGCAACACGAACCTTTCAAGCTTTTAGGATTTACATAAATAATGAACTTAAAGAATTGGAATCTGTTTTGCCTATAGCCTTGAAATTATTGAAACCAGGAGGAAGATTAGCAACAATTAGCTTCCATTCACTTGAAGATAGAATAATAAAAAGATACATCTCTGCAATGGCTAATCCTAGAAATTTTTTTTCCAGAAGGTTGACCTTTCGCGAGGATGAATTCCCAAAGCCTTTTTTATATCTATTAGGTAGAATATTTGCAAGCAAGGAAGATATTTTTAGAAATCCAAGGGAACGTTCTGCGATTTTGCGAATTGCTCAACGTTCTTCTAATAAATTCTTTGAAATCCAGGAATATTTTGATAATACTTCTAATCTTGGAAAGTAGATTTTAATAAGATATATGGATAAAAGAATAAAAGGCAGGAATTCTAATCTTGCAGACTCTGTTTATCAATGGTTGTGTCGCTATGCTAATCCTAATGCTAATTTGTGTTTAGATTCACGAGATATTAGAAATGGAGACATTTTTGTTGCTTGTTATGGAAAAAAATACAATGGATCTTCTTTTATAAGAACAGCATGTCTTTATAAAGGAGCTTCGGCAGTACTTGTTGAAACAACAGATGCTTCTGTAGAAACTTATACTGATACAATCCAAGAAAAATTTCCAATTCTCAGAGTAAAAAACCTAAGTTCTATTTTAGGATATTTAGCAAATCGTTGGTATGATTATCCATCATTAAAATTGACTGTTATAGCAGTTACTGGTACTAATGGGAAGACTTCTTGTGTCCAATGGATTGGAAAATCTTTGACAGATAGTGGAAAACCATGTGGTACTATCGGAACATTTGGTGCATTCTTTCCAAGTGGTATAAGAATTTCATTAAATAAGCACAACTTAACAACCCCAGATGTTTTATCTATGCATCGTATTATTGCTTCTATGCATAAAAAAAATGTCCAATATGTAGCAATTGAAGCATCTTCAATTGGAATTGAACAAGGACGTCTAGATGGGGTTGATATAAAAATTGCTTGTTTTACGAATCTAACCCATGATCACTTAGACTATCATAAGACCATGTTTGCTTATGAGAACAGTAAGTTTCATTTATTTTTTCGGCCTGAACTTGAGAAGGTTATTATAAATTTAGATGATCCATCAGGTTTTCGTCTATTAAAAAACAGACTAATTAACAGAAATCGCAAGATAAAAGTAATACCATATAGCAAATGCAAAAGACTTAGCAGCAGAAAAAAAAGAGGGTTATTTGCAACAAATATATCCCTTGATGAAAATGGACAAAGTTTTACTTTGGTTAATTTTCATGGAAAAATTCAGATTTTCACAGTGCTGATGGGATTACATAATATTTCTAATCTACTCCTAGTAGCAGGTGTTTTACAAGAATTAGGGATATCCTTAAACGCAATTAAGAATAGGTTATCTTCTGTAAAACCTGTTTCAGGAAGATTAGAATTTGTCGAAATTGGGACTACTGAAACAATTAATCTTAGAAAAAGAAGATTTCCACTTGTAGTAATAGATTACGCACATACTCCAGATGCTTTAAAAAATGTTCTAAAAACTTTAAAAATCATATCTAATCAAAGGAAAGGTCAACTGCATTGTCTATTTGGAGCAGGGGGAGAAAGAGATAAGAAAAAACGACCAATGATGGGTAAGATTGTCTCCAATCTTGCCGATAGTATGTTTGTGACAAATGACAATCCAAGATCGGAGAATCCTGAAACCATTGCAAGAGAGATCCTTTCGAATGTTAAGGTAGACGTGAAAATTAGGATCAAATTTGATCGTGCTTTGGCAATTATGGAATCTATTTGGGAAAGTGCTTCTAATGATGTAGTCTTATTGGCTGGAAGAGGAAATGAAATTTATCAAGAAATTCATGGTCAAAAACTATTTTTAGAAGATAAGCAATGGGCAAAATTAGCTCTTTTCTTACCCATGGTAAGTGGAATTTCCTCGGATAGCAGGAAAATATGTAAAGGAGAATTATTCATTGCATTATCTGGACCTAGATTTGATGGACATGATTTTTTAAAGAATGCAGAAGCATCAGGAGCTTGTGCAGCTGTGGTTGAACGTTTTTCAAAAGAATTAGTGATTCCTCAATTTGTTTTGGGAAATACAAGAAATGCTTTAATGAAAATTGCTTCCGGATGGCGTCAGCGATTTTTTCTTCCTATTATTGCAATTGCTGGAAGCAATGGAAAAACTACTACAAAAGAAATGATATCTACAATTTGTCAGAATTTTTATGGAAAAAAAAATTGCCTTGCATCCGTTGGCAATTTCAATAATGAGATTGGAGTGTCACTTTCATTATTGAAATTGCGCAGAAATCATCAAATAGCTATTTTTGAGTTAGGAATGAATCATCCAAGTGAGATTTCCACTTTGGCGGAAATGGTAAAACCTACCATATCGGTAATAACTAATGCTCAGCGTGAGCACCTTGCACATATCAAATGTGCAAGAACATCTGCTATTGAAAATGGAAGAGTTATAGATTTTTTGCCCAAGAAAGGTATTGCTATTTATCCCGGAGATGACAATTATTCCAACATTTGGAATCTTCAATGCAAAAGCCAAAAAATTAAAAACTTATGTTTTGGATTTTCCAATGAGTTAGATGTATATGCAAAATCAGTAGTTATTGAACCATATAAAACACAATGTAAGATTACAGCTCCTACAGTCTTTGAGAAAGAATTTCATTTGCCATTGCTTGGATTGCACAATTTAAAAAACTCCCTAGCTGCTATTGCTGCTGGATTAGCTATTGGAATAGAAGCGATTGATTCAATAAAAATTCTATCCAGTTTTCGTGGAGTGCCAGGAAGAGTAGAACCTAAAAAATTAGGAATTCATCATGCCCTTTTAATCGATGATACTTATAATGCAAATCCCGATTCTGTATTAGCTGCAATAGATGTTTTATCTGCACAACCTCATCCACAAATCTTAGTGCTAGGAGATCTTGCTGAATTAGGGGATTCTGTTTTTTCTCTTTATAAGGAGATAGGTTCTTATGCACTTTCTTCGGGGATTGATACGCTTGTTACACTGGGGAAAAACAGTTATGTTGCTGCTCTTAAATTTGGTAAGTCTAGTTATGTATGTTTTTCAAATGAGCAAGTAATGAAAGTTTTAAAATCAATAAAAGCCTCAAGCTTTTTAATAAAAGGATCTCGAAATATGAAAATGGAAACAATAGTTCATGAGCTTTTAAATGAATACCAAATGAACAAATCAAATAATATTTAAAGTGATTATCTATTTTTAATAAAGATTTTTTTAAATATGATTTCAGATCTTTCTCTGAGGGCTTTTTTAGCCTTCTTGACAAGCTTTTCAATTTGTCTTACATGTGGATCCAAAACTATTCAAATCTTGGAAAGAAAAAAAATCTTGCAATTTGTTAGGTCTTTTGGCCCAAAATCACATTTGATAAAATATCAAACACCAACCATGGGAGGAATTTTAATTCTTATAGCAACAATTGTTGGAACTTTGTTGTGGATAGATCTTGAAAATCAATTTATATGGATTGTGATTTTTGGAATTTTTTGTTTTGGTTGTATAGGTTTCTTAGATGATTATCTCAAGATAGTTCATTCGAATTCAAATGGATTATCGGCAAAATGCAAATTTTTATTGCAAACTTTTGTTGCCATAGTTCTTGCAGTTTGCCTTGTAATTTTTGCTTCCAATAATGGTAAAAACGAATTTTCTTCCTTTTTTCATTTCTGGAAGACTAATGATATAGTTAGAAACTACTTGGTAGGTCAAAATCCCTTAAGTGTCCCATTTTTTAAATCACTTGACTGGTCCCTTAAAGGCATTAATGCCATCTTTCTTGCTTGGCTTGCTATAATGGGCTCAAGCAATTCAGTCAATCTTACAGATGGTTTAGATGGTTTAGTGGTTGTTCCAGTAGCTTTGATAGCATTAGGCTTAGGGATTTTCCTATATATAACAGGGGATTTAGAATATTCAAAATATTTTTCAATACATTTTGTTTCTGGCGCATCGGAATTAATCATCTTATGTGCATCGATTGCAGGATCATGTTTATCTTTTCTATGGTTTAATGCCTATCCAGCTAAGGTTTTTATGGGAGATGTAGGTTCTCTTTCATTAGGTGCTGCATTAGGTATGCTATCTGTTATCCTACGCCAGGAGATTTTATTTTTCATAATGAGTGGACTATTTGTAATTGAAGCATTTTCAGTAATCATTCAGGTTTTTTGGTTTAAGTATACAAAATATAGAAGTGGTTTAGGATCAAGAATATTTCGAATGGCCCCATTGCATCACCATCTAGAATTGAATAATTGGAAAGAAAATCATGTTGTTATCAGATTTTGGATAATCAGCTTAATATTTGTTCTGATAGGTCTTGCTTCTTTAGAATTTAGATGAATTTTATCCATCATTTTTTTTTATCCAAGGTCCGAGTAATTTTGGTTCTTGGATTTGGTGAAACCGGTACTGCTGTTGCAATTTGGGCAGCTAAGAATGGGTTCCCTGTGCGCATTGCAGATACTCGTGATTTTCCCAAGGGTTTGGAGAAATTTTCATTGCATAATTTTGATAATGCAAAAATTGAGTATTGTTTGGGAAAAAAAAAATTCAATGAAAAACTGTTGAATGGAATATCCCAGCTTGTAATTAGCCCATCTTTTTCTCCGATAAGAAATCCCATCAAAAAACTAATCAGGAAAGCAAACTCATTAGGAATAGAAATCGTTAATGAAATTGAAATTTTTTCAAGAATTCTTTATAAATTAAAAAGTGAACGAGGTTATTCGCCAAATATTTTAGCCATAACTGGTACAAATGGAAAAACAACAGTAACTACCCTGACAGGTCGCTTGGTAAAAACATTGGGATTAAGTGTAAAAATTGCTGGGAATATAGGTCCTTCAGCATTATCTGCTTTGCTAGAATCTTTAGATGCTAACAAATTGCCAGAAGTTTGGGTTTTAGAACTTTCCAGTTTTCAATTGTGGCTACCAATTTCGTTGATACCAGATGCGGCTGTCTTGCTAAATGTAACGCAAGATCATCTTGATTGGCATGGAAACATGAAATCCTATAGGTCTTGCAAAATGCGATTATTGGAATCAGCAAAGACAATAATAGTCAATCGAAACGACCATATGTTATTTGAAAAAATAGAAAGACAATTTGATAAAAGAAAAATTAAAAGTTTTGGTGTGGATGCTCCAGAAGAACTAGGAGATATTGGATTGGAGAAATTTCATGATGGAATTCTTTGGTTGACATCTTGTGATTTAAGAAAAAAACATTGCAATATTGCAGGTTCGATAACAAAGGAAAAGAAACGCTTGTTTCCAATTCGGAAACTTAAGCTTAAGGGAATGCATAATGTTTTGAACGTCATGGCTGCTTTTCAGTTAATTGGGGCCATTAAACCAATTTATAATAACTCATTATTTAATACTGCAATACAATATGCTGGTGAGATACATCGATTAACTTTTGTTTGTACAAAATCTGGAATAGATTACATTGATGATAGCAAAAGTACAAATGTTGGATCTACAGTTGCTGCATTGGAAAGCATGGAAAAAAAATCAGTTCTGATCTTGGGTGGGATTAGCAAGAATCAAGATTTTTCTCCTCTGGTTCTTCTAGCAAAAAATAAAGTAAAGGCAATTATACTCATTGGGCGTGATGCCTCATTAATAAGTTCTACTACAATAAAGTCTCAAATCCCACATTTTGAAGTATCTAATTTGTCTGAAGCAATTAAAAAATCTGCTGCTTTAGCTAGTGCAGGAGATGTAGTTCTTTTTTCTCCAGGATGCTCAAGTACAGATATGTTTCAAAATTACTTACATCGAGGGCAGGATTTTGTTCGCAATGTTTTAAATTTGGAAGAGTAAATAACTATTCACTCTTCTTAAAAGTTTATTTTTTTAGAGAATAAATAAGATTATTAGTGATAGAGAAAGCAGGTATGCAAAGAAAAACTGTATTGATTGTCGGAGGTGGAACAGGTGGACATATATTTCCAGGAATAGCTATAGCTAAGGTCTTGCATTCTCGAGGGTGGAGCATTAACTGGGTTGGGAATCCAAAAAAGATTGAAGGAAAACTAGTGAAAGATTGTGGAATTAAATTCTTTCCATTAATTTTTGAAGGGATTAAAAATAGAAATTTTCTAGCATTATTGACTTTTCCTTTTTTCTTACTTCGTGCCTTCTTAAGAAGCTGGACTATCTTTTCAAAAATTAACCCAAGTATTGTTATAGGAATGGGTGGACATATTGCATTTCCTATTGGTTTAGTTGCAGCAGCACGAGGTGTAACACTAATTTTGCAAGAACAAAATGCCATTCTAGGAAGAACTAACAGACATTTAGCAATGTTTGCCAAGTTTGTTTTTACTGCTTTTCCGAATATATATCCAGGAGCTAATGATGTTGGTAATCCATTGAATTTTGATATTTGTTCCTGTGCTGAAGTCAATGACCGTTATAATGCACGCTTAAACCATCCCTTGAATTTATTAATTATAGGTGGTAGTCAAGGTGCTAGTATTTTGAATACTATAGTACCGAAAAGCTTGGCTCTATTGGAAAAAGGTCAAAGACCAAATGTATTGCATCAATCAGGTGTTGGGCATTTAAACCGTTTAAGAAGTAATTATGAAGAATTAGAAGTGCAAGCAAATTGTGTAGAATTCATTCACAATATGCAGGATGCAATGAAAACTGCAGATTTAATCATTTGTCGATCCGGAGGGATGACTGTATCTGAGGTAGCGGCAATTGGAGTTGCTGCACTTTTTATTCCTTTCCCAAGATCTAAAGATGACCATCAAATGGCAAATGCAAAATTCTTTAGTGAAAATAAAGCTGCATGGCTACAAACTCAAAATAAATTAAATCCGGAATGGTTAGCAATATGGTTAAAAAAAAGATCTCGTCTTGAGTTGAAACATATGGCATTAAAAGCTAAAGATAAATCTAGAGAAAATGCTGCCGTGCATATTGCAGATATCTGCGATTTGCTTATAGAGAATAGACTATGAGATGCATAGTCAAGCACATTCATTTTGTAGGCATAGGTGGTTTTGGAATGAGTGGAATTGCAGAGATTCTCTTTGGACTTGGATATAAAATCAGCGGTTCTGATATGATCGAATCGCATGTAACCTATCGACTAAAAAGAATTGGTATTGAAATATTTATAGGACATTCTTCAAATAATATAAGAGGAGCGGAAGTTGTCGTAACCTCAGCGGCAATACCTTCGAATAATTCTGAAATACTTGCAGCTTATTTAAAAAATATACCAGTAGTGCCTCGTGCAGTAATGCTAGCAGAGTTGATGCGATTGAAGCTTGGGATTGCAATTTCTGGTACACATGGAAAAACAACAACTACTAGTCTGATTGCTAGCATATTATATCATGCTGATTTGAATCCAACCTTTATTGTTGGAGGAATCCTAAATTCTATTGGAACAAATGCAAGTTCCGGCCAAGGAGATTATATTGTTGTTGAAGCAGATGAATCAGATGCTTCTTTTCTTATGCTATCTCCGATAATGGCAGTTATTACCAATATTGATAGAGATCATATGGAAACCTATAAATGGGATCTGACATGTTTGAAAAAAACTTTCATTCAATTCACAGAAAAACTGCCCTTTTATGGAAGAGCTATTTTATGCTTAGATGATATTAATACCCGAGAGATTATACCATTGATTTCTCGGCCAACCATTACCTATGGGCTCACTATTTCAGCAGATGTAAGAGCTTATGAAATTGAAACCTTTGAAACAAAAACACAATTCAAAGTTCAACGACGGAGTCTTAATGGTAGGTTTTTATCAGTATTAAAAATAAATTTGAATTTACCTGGGCTTCATAATATTCAGAACGCACTAGCAGCTATTGCTATTGCAACGGAGTTAAAAGTAGCAGACGATGTTATCTGTAAATCCTTAAATAAATTTTGTGGAGTAAAAAGACGATTTACAAATTTGGGAGAATTAACTTTAAATAAAAAGATCCAAGTTACATTAATTGACGATTATAGCCACCATCCAACTGAAATAGAAGCTGCTCTATTTGCAGCACGTAGAGCTTGGCCTGGGAGAAGAATCATATTGGTTTTTCAACCCCATAGGTATACAAGAACTCGAGATTATTTTGAAGATTTTGTTTATGTTTTAAACAAAGCAGATGTTGTATTATTAACTGAGACTTATCCAGCAGGAGAAGTAGTTTTAGAATCTTTTGATGGATCAGCATTATACCAAAAACTTAAGACCATAAAACCTGAGATTGATCTTGGTTTTTCTGAAAAAATAGAGGGTATTCCTAATCTCATAAAAAATTTTATTCAAGATAAGGATATAATTATCATTATGGGTGCGGGATCTATAGGAAAGGTTCCTGAAGAATTGTTGAGGAGGTTTTCATGGAAAAAATTCCAGGAAAAATAGGTATTTTATATGGGGGAAATTCTTCAGAAAGAACTGTTTCAGTGAGATCTGGACTTAGTGTATATCGATCCTTGAAAAGTCAAGGAATCGATGTATATTTATTTGATACTGGTAGGAAATGTTTATCAGAACTAGAAAAATCAGGTTTTGAAAGAGTTTTTATTGTTCTACATGGCAAAAATGGGGAAGATGGTGCAATCCAAGGTGCTTTGGAGTTAATGAAAATTCCTTATACTGGAAGTGGTATACTAGCTTCGAGTCTAGCTATGAATAAGGTCATGGCTAAGAAAATTTGGCAGCAATCTAGTTTGCCAACTCCAAGTTTTGAGATGATTACTAAATGTAATGATTTATCAGTTGCAATAAAAAATTTTGGTTTCCCATTTCTGGTAAAACCGCTTAGAGCTGGATCTACATTTGGAATTAGTAAAGTTAACTCTGATTTAAATCTTGTAATGGCATATAAGAAAGCTATAAAATATGATTCATATGTTTTTGCAGAAAGATTTATAGATGGTCGGGAGTTAACTGTCACTGTTTTTGGAAAGAACTCTGGATTTCTTGATGTTTTTCCAATAGTTGAGATTGTTCATAAGGGTGATATCTATACCTACGAAAATAAATATTCTTCACACGAAAAATATTATCAATGTCCAGCTAACTTATCAGTTGAGATTGGTAAGATTGTTATTGAAATATCTGAAAAAGCTTATCGAACACTGGGATGCAGTGGACTAGCAAGAATTGATCTCATCTTAGATAAGTTGAATCAAGTATGGTTATTGGAAATAAATACATCTCCAGGAATGACAGAATATTCTTTAGCTCCTCTAGCTGCTAGTCATATCGGAGTTAATTATAATGAGCTATGCTTAATGATTCTAAATCAAGCATCATGCAAATGAAATTCATCAAAGTTTAAGTATCTAGAAATAGAGTAGGAGAAAAGGCAAGCAGAAAAGATTTTATTCTTGTGAATCCAATAAAAAATTAAATCAGAATCTATTGTAGCATGCTATAGTCAAAAAAGTTGCTCAGCATAAAACACTACTGTTTCTAGGTTAAAGAAATCCAGTAAATCAATACTTTCTAGTCTTCTAGTTTTTTGGAAAAATTTGGAAAAGATAGTTTTCTTACATTAGTTTAGAATAGATCATAGTATTATGCTTAAGGAGGTTTTTCCAGAAAAGAACAACTTTCAACTTTATTTCTAATTTAGGATTTTCTGGTTTTTGTTATTTTTTTAATAGGTTTAATTAGAGAAAACATCGCAAACTTAGCATAGTTATTTTTCTTATCATTACTCGATCTAGTCTGGTATGAAGAAGTAAAACTTTTTTAATAAGTGTTAAAAACATGTTTTGTAACACCAAGAATCTTGTTGTTGCTCTTGATATAGGAACCAGCAAAGTAGTAACAATTATAGCGAAGATCCAACCTAATCAACAGGTTGAGATTCTTGGTATAGGACATACTGTTTCTCAAGGAATTCGCAAGGGATCTGTTGTGAACATGGAAACTACTATTAATTCCGTTCAAATAGCACTTGAAGAAGCTAAACCATCTGAAAATTTTAAAATTCGTAAAGTTTATGCTGGAATTTCCGGAAATCATATTCAAAGTATGAATTCCAGTGGAATGGTTGCCATTAAGGGCAAGGAAGTTACAGTCTTAGATATTTGTCGTGTTACCGAAATTGCAAAAACAGTCAGGATTCCAACTGACCAGAAAGTCCTACATGTATTAACTCAGGAATTTATAATAGATGGCCAGGATGGAATTTATGATCCTGTTGGTATGTGTGGTTTGCGTTTGGAATCTAATGTACATATTATTACTGCTAGCAAACGTGAAGTTAAAAATCTTCAGAGGTGCTTACATGGTTGCAATCTAGAAATGCAGAATTTAATTCTGCAACCCTTAGCATCTAGCTTAGCTGTTTTGACAGAACATGAAAAAGACCTTGGAGTTGTCTTGGTTGATATTGGTGGAGGAACTACTGATATTGCAATTTTTGTTGGAGGAGTTGTGCGTCATATATCAATCTTGCCAATTGCTGGTAATCAAATAACCAATGATATTGCTGCGATACTCCGTATACCAAAATCAGATGCAGAAGAGATAAAACTTCGTTATGGTGTTACTAAGAAAGTGTTAATTAATAATGCTAGTGCATCAATAGAATTATCAGATAATAAACATTTTGGTGTCAACTCTATTAAACATGAAATGCTAGTTGATATTTTAGAGTCTCGTGTTGAAGAATTATTCTTACAAATTAAAAGTGTTATTCAGACTTCTGGATGTGAAGATTTGATATATTCTGGTCTGGTCCTAACAGGGGGATCATCGTTAATTCCTGGAATAATTGAATTAGCAAAAGATATTTTTTTGAAACCTGTTCGAATAGGAGTTCCTAGATGTGAGGGAATTTTTGATGAAAAAATTATAAAGGATCCCAGATTTTCAACTGTTATTGGCCTTCTAAAAGAGGGGGGAATAGATCATGCTCAAGACTATAAATCAAAGATAAAATCTAGAATGTATGGATCTAAGTTTTTTCGAATAAAAAAATGGTTTACGAGCTGAGATTTACCTTGTATTTATTAGGTAGGTAAGCTATTTCTATTGTTCATCATAATTTTTCTAAGTTTTTTTGTAAAAGTTCCTTTGAAATTTAGATTTTTAGAGAGGTTAAAATGACCGATCTTGAAACTTTTGATAGTAATGAAAGAGAAACTGTCATAAAGGTTATTGGAGTTGGTGGAGCAGGTGGTAATGCTGTATCCCATATGATTCGTACAGGATTAAAAGGAGTAGATTTTATTTGTGCAAATACTGATTCTCAAGCACTTCTTGCAACAAATGCTCCGACTAAAATCCGTTTAGGACAAACTGGATTAGGTGCTGGAGCAAAGCCTGATCAAGGACGAATTTGTGCAGAAGCTGCTAAGGAAGAAATCCGTTCCTCTTTGAATGGTGCAAACATGGTTTTTATTACTGCTGGAATGGGTGGGGGAACTGGTACTGGAGCAGCTCCAATTGTTGCAGAATTAGCTAAGGAACTTGGAATTTTAACAGTAGGAGTTGTGACAAAACCCTTCTTTTTTGAAGGAAAAAAACGTTTGCGAATAGCTGAAGAAGGAATCATTGAATTATCCAAATATGTCCATTCACTAATTGTAGTTTTGAATGAAAATCTGTATGAATTGCTAGATGAAGATGCTACACAAGAAGATTGTTTTAAATCAGCTGATGACATATTACATAATGCGTGTGCAGGTATTGCTGAGATTATTAACGTTGAGGGAAATGTAAATGTTGATTTTGAAGATGTGAGAACGATTATGGGAGAACGTGGAAAAGCAATGATGGGAACATCCATGGCAAGTGGAGCTGATCGTGCTAAGGTAGCTTCAGAGCAAGCCATTTCTAGCCCACTTTTAGAAGGTGTTGATTTAAATGGGGCTAAGGGTATTTTAGTTAATATCACTTCAGATCGTTCATTGAAAATGCGAGAGACTCGTGAAATTATGGAAATTGTTCAAGGTTATGCAGCAGAAGATGCAACTGTAATTTTTGGAAATGCATACGATGAAACAATGGAGGATAAGTTACGTGTTACTGTAGTTGCTACAGGTTTAGGACAGATTGAAACAGGACAGCCTGCCAATTTAACACATGATATAAATGAACAATTACAAATAATTAATAAGAACCACTCCCATGAAAAGGTTAATCAAAAAAATCTAGATGCTGATAAAAAAAATAATTTTTCGACAGTAAAAAACTCAAGGGATAAGGCTTTAGAAAGGGTTAGAGCCCTAGAAATATCAGGAATGGATCATTTTGATATTCCATCTTTCCTAAGAAAACAGGTTGATTGAAATTCATATTTTTATTAAAACTAGTTAAATGCTCATACCCTGAAATCAGAAACACTCTTTATTTATTTTATGTATAGAGGGTAACGCATAAAATCCTAAAAATTTTCAGATGTCTATGTTTCAACAACGCAGCATTCAAAATATTGTCAGTGCAAATGGAATTGGAGTTCATTCTGGAAAGAATGTTCATATGGTCTTGCGGCCAGCAGAAGTGAATACAGGCATTATTTTTCATCGCGTTGATCTTCCAAAGATTGTTGATCTCCATGCTATTGTAAAAAATGTAGGAAAAACTCATATGGCATCCGTATTGCAGAAAGGAGAGGTACGAGTTTCAACAGTAGAGCACTTGATGTCTGCTTTATCTGGACTTGGAATTGACAACATTCATATTGATTTAAATGCAGAAGAAGTTCCGATTATGGATGGAAGCGCAGCAGAATTTGTTTATCTACTTCGAAAAGCTGGAATTGTCGAACAAACTTCTCCAAGAATTTTTTTGAAAGTTTTAAAATCTGTAGAGGTGGTAGATAGTTCAGAAAATTCTGAAAAATGGGCTAGACTTGAACCCTATAATGGATTTTCTGTTGCTTTTTCTATTGATTTTGAACATCCAATCATCAATGCTAGTGCTAGATTTGCCGAAGTAGACCTGAGTTTTTCTTGTGATTCATATGTAAACGAAGTTTCTCGCGCACGTACCTTTGGTTTTATGAAAGATGTGGAAACACTGAGATCTATGGGTCTAGCTCGTGGAGGCAATTTAGATAATGTAATTGTTTTAGATAAATCTAAAATACTTAATAAAGAAGGATTGAGATATGATGACGAGTTTGTGAAACATAAGATTTTGGATGCTATTGGAGATTTATATTTGTTAGGAAAACCTATACTTGCGAGATATACAGCCCATAAATCTGGCCATACTTTAAACAATCGATTGATCAAAACTTTATTAGATCAAAAAGATGCATGGGTATTTAAGTCTTATAAGAAAAAAGTTAAAGAAAGTAATGGTTTTTGCCATGGAGAATGGAAAATGGCTTAAAAAGTGGGTATGATCCGTTTTGATCTTGGTCTTATTCTCTAAAAGGCTTTAATCAATATAATTGTTTTTTCATTCTTCTTTTATTTCATGATTTTTTAAAAGTTTTGCAACAGCTTTAGAAATTGAACTGCTTTCTTCCAATTCATTATGCAAAACTCTAAATGCTTGTAAAGCTTCTTTTCCCAATGGGATTGTTTTTTTAGAAAGTGTTGGCTTATCTTGAATTTTATCAATCTTTTTTCGGATCTTGATTTTGATAGATGTTATTTTTTGCTCAGTTTTGTTGAATTCCTGTAGAATAGTTGGTATTAATTGCCTGAGCTTTGCAGCAAATGGAGGGCTAGGAACAGTAAGTATAAGCAAATTATTTTGTATTCTCGTTACTTCAACATTTTTGCTGAGAGCATAGGGTAAGATAGAAACCATGATTTTTTGTGAAGCAATGCAAGAATAGGCCATTCTTAACATTTGATATCCAGATGGATCTTCTGCTAACCAATCTAGTATGTTTTTTGCCATAAAATCTTATTTTTAACATCTGAAATAAATTCAATTCAATAAAATTCAATAATGAAAAACTAAGTAATTCTGATTTAGAAAAATCCTGATAGGATATCTAAAAATTAGTTTTTAAGAATCTAATTGATTTTTTGGAAACTAATAACAACAGTTTACTCCATTGGATTTTTAATGTCTTGTCGTGCCTACAATATTTGCCAATTCTCTTTATTCTTGCACGAATTATTCAAAGAAATATAGAATTTTTTATTTAATTTATCAATTAGTATGATTTCTTTTTTAAAAAACTTATTCTCTAGTCGGAATAATCGACTAATTGAAAAATACCAGAATTTAGTATTTCACATAAACAATTTTGAATCATCTATATCCTTGCTTTCAGATGAGCAGTTACGGAATAAAACAAATGAGTTTCGCTTGAAATATGCGAAAGGAATTTCTCTGAATAATCTACTTCCAGAAGCATTTTCTGTTGTTAGAGAAGCAAGCAAGAGAGTCTTTAAAATGAGGCATTTTGATGTTCAGCTTATTGGAGGTATTGCACTTCACAATGGGAAAATAGCTGAGATGAAAACTGGCGAGGGAAAAACTCTTATGGCTACTCTTTCTGCATATCTAAATGCTCTTTCCAATCAAGGGGTTCATATAGTCACTGTAAATGATTATCTTGCATATCGCGATTCGCAATGGATGGGAAAATTATACAATTTCCTTGGGATGAATGTAGGCGTAATTATGTCAAATCAGGAAATTCATGAGAAAAAAATTGCATATAATGCAGATATTACCTATGGAACAAATAACGAATTTTGTTTTGACTATCTGCGGGACAATATGGAATACCGAACTGAAGATCGTCGTCAGAGGGTGCCGTTAGCTTATGCAATACTTGATGAAATTGATTCAATTCTTATTGATGAAGCGAGAACTCCATTAATTATTTCCGGTGAGTCCGAAGATCAAACTGAATTATACAGTTCTGTCAACAAAGTTTCGCCATTGCTTTCCCAAATGTTATCAGAGCCAAAACCAAATGAGCCAGAACCTGCAGGAGACTTCTGGATAGATGAAAAAAATCAGCAAATTCACTTATCTGAAGCTGGCCATGAGAATGCAGAGAAAATCTTGAAACAAATGGGATTTTTGCCAAAAGGAGAATCCTTATACGATTCGAAACATATTAATCTAATGCATCATTTAGCAATGTCATTGCGAGCTCACAATCTGTTTTTTCGTGATAAACAGTATATTGTTCAGAACGGTAATATCGTTATTGTAGATGAATTTACTGGTCGTTTAATGATTGGACGAAGGTGGTCTGATGGTTTACATCAAGCTGTTGAAGCAAAGGAAGGAGTAAAGATTAATCATGAGAATCGGACACTTGCGTCTATTACATTTCAGAATTATTTTCGAATGTATAAAAATTTATCTGGGATGACAGGAACAGCAAATACTGAAGCTTATGAATTTCAGGATATTTATGGACTTGAAACAGTAATAATTCCTACAAATAAAAAGATGATTCGAAATGATCAAAATGATCAGATTTTTAAGACCAACAAAGAAAAATATGAAGCAATCCTAAATGATGTGCAAGATTGTTACAATGTAGGACAACCTGTCTTAGTTGGAACAACAAATATAGAGACTTCAGAATTTTTATCTAAACTTTTTACAAAGAGAAAATTGCCTCATCAGATTCTGAATGCAAAGCACCATGCTCATGAAGCTTCAATAATTGCAGAAGCAGGCAAACCTGGAAGTATTACAATTGCAACAAACATGGCTGGGCGAGGAACAGATATTGTGCTTGGTGGAAATATCGAAAAACTGATTGAGCAAATCAACTCATCGGATTCTCTGGATCAGAATGAGAAATCGAAAAAGATACGTGCTCTCTTTTTAGATTGGACTGTTTCAAATGAAAAAGTTAAATCAGCTGGAGGACTGCGAATAATTGGAACAGAACGGCATGAATCTCGCCGGATTGACAACCAGTTGCGGGGAAGATCTGGAAGACAAGGCGATCCAGGATCCTCGAGATTTTACCTATCTTTAGAAGATCCACTAATGAGAATTTTTTCAGGAGACAAACTTCGCTCTATTATGAATCGACTAAATTTGCCTGATGGAGAAGCAATAGAATCCACAATGGTAAATCGTGCTATTGAAAACGCACAGCGAAAAGTTGAGAGTCGAAATTTTGATGCAAGGAAGCAATTGTTGGAATATGATGATGTATCAAATAATCAGAGATTGGTTTTATATGAACAAAGAAACAAAATTTTAGAATCTAAAAGTATCACAAGTGAATTTATAAAAAATTTATGCAATTCCATTTTGATGGATTTTTTTAGTCCATATGAGAAATTGAGTCCAATCGAGATAAAAGGAAAATTTTTAGAGATTCAAGAAAATTTGAGGTTAGAATTAAACATTCTACTTCTTTCAAAAGAAGAAATATATAATGATAGCCAGAATATAACACACATCGAACTACTAGAAAAAACTAGCAAAAAAGCAGAAAAAACATGTTTAGAAAAATCAAGAAGAATTGGAAAAGATCGATGGTCTTCAATGATTCGCACAATTTTTTTACAGTCTATAGACTTTTATTGGCATGAACATTTATCGTCCTTAGATTATTTGCGGCAAGGAATTTATTTGCGAAGCTATGCACAAAAGAATCCTAAACAAGAATATAAGCGAGATGCTTTTGAACTATTTTCAAGTATGTTGAATAATATAAAGAAAAGTGTGGTTAAGCATTTAATGATTATGGAATGTCCAATAAGTGGACAGACCTTTCATCCGAAACTAGGAAAGAACTATATTCGTTCTGAAACTGGTAAATATAATTCTTCTTCAATGGCAATCCAGAAAATAGGAAGAAATAAACTTTGTCCTTGTGGTAGTGGAAAGAAATTTAAACATTGTCATGGAGCATTAAGTTAAATAAGGAACTTTCGTATGGAAGGAAAAACAAAACCTAGATTTTGGAAGGTTTTATATATATATTATATATGTAAGTTTAGCAAGTATATATTCAAATTTTGAATTTTTAATCTTGTTTTGTATGACTATTCACAACAATAAAACTTTCTTTTGATTACATAAAAGAGGCAATTATTTTGGTTAAATATCGACGCACTAAGATTGTTGCAACATTAGGTCCATCAACATCTGATAAAAAAGTTATTGAACAGCTTGTTCTATCTGGAGTAGATGTGTTTCGATTGAATTTTTCACATGGTTTTATGAAGGATCATCGAGATAAAACTTATCTCGTCCGTGATATTGCTTCTCGATTAGGACGCTCAGTTGCAATCATGGGAGATTTACAAGGACCTAAGATACGAATAACTGGCTTCAAGGAAAAGGAAATTTCCTTGAAGCCAGGAGATGATTTTATCTTGTCTTGCAATTTTTCTAGCGAGTTAGGAAGCACAAAAAGTGTTGGCGTAGATTACCCGGACCTTATAACGGATTGCAAAATAGGAGATAATCTAATTTTAGATGATGGTCGGGTAGAATTAATAGTTGAAAAAATATATAAGAATAACATCCATACAAGAGTGTTAGTAGGAGGTATTTTATCAAGCAATAAAGGTATTAATCGCAGAGGTGGGGGATTATCAGCCCCTAGCCTTACTGAAAAGGATCTTAAAGACATTAGTCTTTCAGCAGAGCTTAACCTTGATTATCTTGCTGTTTCCTTTTTGAGATACTCAACTGATGTTGAGAATGTACGAACTTTAGTTAGATCTACTGGGAGCCATGCCTGGATTATAGTAAAAATAGAAAGGGCAGAAGCAGTTATAAATGATGAATCTCTCGACTCTTTGATTCAAGCAAGTGATGGTGTAATGGTAGCTCGAGGGGATTTAGGGGTAGAAATCGGTGATGCTGAACTGGTAGGAATCCAAAAGCGCATTATACGCCGTGCCCGGACTTTTAACAAAGCAGTAATTACTGCAACACAAATGATGGAATCCATGATTTTAAATTCCATGCCAACTAGAGCAGAAGTATCTGATGTAGCTAATGCTGTCTTAGATTGTACTGATGCTGTGATGCTCTCAGCTGAAACTGCATCTGGAAAATATCCAGTAGAAGCTGTAAAAGCAATGTCAAGGATCTGCATAGGAGCAGAAAAACATCCAACAGTAACTAACTCTCAACATAGATTGGGAGAGATGTTCGAACGATGTGACGAAACAATAGCTCTATCTGCTATGTATGCAGCCAATCATTTTCCTGGAATTAAAGCTATCATTAGTTTGACTGAAAGCGGAAGAACTCCATTAATTATGTCTCGCATTCGTTCTGGAATACCTATTTATTCGTATAGTCAACATCAGGAAACTTTGAATCGTGTAGCGTTGTTTAGAGGTGTCAATCCACTATCATTCGATGCTTTGAAATATCCTGCTGATGAAATGCATGATGCAGCAATTGAACGACTAAAGATGCTTAATCTTATTGAACAAGGAGATTGGATTGTTTTAGTTCGAGGTAATTTAGTATGCAACACAGGTGGGACTAACTCTCTTCGGATATTACAGGTCAAATAATGCAGAACAAAAATTTCTGCAAATCCTAGCGATTATTTTTAAAATTGAATTAGCTACTTGTTAAGTATAATTGATTGCATCTCGTTTTTCATCCATGTCTTTACTTCTTGATTTATCGTTTCTGGATCCATGTCTCTCGATTTGATAATTGGACCTATAGATAGAGTGATTGAACCTGGAGTTTTAGAAAAAGCTTTTTTTTTCCAGAAAGTACCTGAATTATGTACAACTGGAACTATAGGAATTCCTGTTTCAATTGCAAGAAATGCAGCTCCTTTCTTGAAATCCCCAATCTTTTCCTCAGATTCCCTCTTCCCTTCGGGGAAGATAATTGGCCAAAATCCCTCTTCTATTTTTTTTGTACCATACTGGATAACTTTTTTAAAAGATTCTCTACCTTTCAAACGATTGATTGGTATCATTCTTAGCAAGAAAAGATTCCAACCAAAGAATGGAATCCAATTTAATTCTTTCTTGTAGACATAACAGGCTTTGCAGGGAAATTTAGCTAAAAAGTATAATGTCTCCCAAGCTGATTGATGATTAGAAAGTATAATTTTTGGTCCTTCTGGAAAGTGATCTAACCCTTTAGTTTTATAGTCTATATTGCAGATTATTCTTACTCCCCATAATGCTAATCTAGGCCATATGGCTACAAGTTTTCGGTAATTATCTTTCGATAAAAATGGATATAAAAATATGCAAACAATTCCATGAGGTATTACTGTGATAGATAAGAATATTGCATATAAGATTGAACGAGTAAAAATCATTCTAGTCTTTCTCTCTATTTTCTGAATTTTTGTAACAAAGAAAAAAATCTGCAACATTAGATAAGGATTTGAACACTAAAGTATTTTTTGGCAAATTTCCTCTTTTTAATGTTTTATATCCATTCCCAGTAAGAACTAGAATTGTTCTACAAGCTGCAGATTCTGAAGCTTGCAAGTCACGCAATGAGTCTCCAATAACAAACACATTGCTTTTAAGGTTTTCATAGTGAAAATAAGAGATTGCGTTATTTATCATTCCTGGAAATGGTTTTCGGCATTGGCAATAATCCTCAGGTTGATGGGGACAAAAGAAAATTTTGTCTATTTTTCCACCAAAAATAGCCAATTCTTCGTGCATTTTTTCATGAATTTTTTTGAGAACAGATAAGCGAATAATTCCACGTGCTAGACCAGATTGATTAGTTGCAACTGCAATATTCCATCCTGATTTTGAAAGACGAGAAATTGATTCAAGACTTCCTGGTATAGGAATCCACTCTTCTGGATTTTTGATAAAGAATTTGCTATCTTGATTGATTACACCATCACGATCTAGAATCAAAAGACTCATAATTAATTTATCTTCGAAAGGTTTGCAATAAGGTTTATACAGTTTCGAACTTGTAAAAGTAAAGCTAATCTATTGGTTCTAAGTGAATGATTCTCTGAAATTATAAGAACATTTTGGAAAAAAGCTTCAACTGGTTCATTTAATTCAAAAAGAAGTTTTAAACTAGAGAAGAAATTTCTAGAATTGTATTCATGCAGAATTTTCAAAAATAAAGAACTAGTTATTTCAGCTAATTCAATTTCTTCCTTTTTTTGAAAAAATTTTTTTTCTAAAAGATATGTTTTATTTCCCATTTTTCTGAGCAAATTTTCAATTCTCTTATTTGTTGCTATTATTTTCCCTGATTCAGGCAAAAGTGTAAATTGCATAAGAGCCTGAATGCGTGGAACAACTTGATTCAAAGGAGGAAATAACGAAATTACAGAATCAATGAATTTATATTCAAACTTAGCAATCAATTTGTAACGATAACGATCATAGATAAAATCTCGTATTTCTCTTAAGGAATTTGGCTGAATCAAATTTTCTTGGAATGTGGAAAAAGTTTTCCTGAGTAAGGAATTTATGGAGAGGGAATCATTTGCATTAACTTTCAACCATCCCCATGTATCCAATTTTTCAAAGATATCAATTAATCCAAGAGCTGCTCTCCTTAGACCAAATGGATCTCCTTCTCCAGAAGGATTTAAACCTATACCCCATATTCCTACAAGACTTTCTAATCGATTCGAAATGAAAAGAGAAATAGATGCAATTGATTTTTCGTTAGAAAGATTCCCCTGATAATTGATAGCATATTGACCCTCAAGAGCTTTAATAACCCAGTCTGGTTCATTGTTACATTTGGCATAATGTGCACCCATTATTCCCTGTAAATCGGGAAACTCTATGACTAAATGTGAGACAAGATCTGCTTTAGAAAGTTTAGCTGCCCGATCTGATTTTTCTACGTCTAAACCAAAACAATTTGTAACATACCGCGAAATAGATCGAATGCGCTCAGTTCGAGCATATTGGGATCCTAACTTATTGTGATAAATAACTGAATTTAATTTTTGAATTTGATCCTCTAATTTTACTTTCAGATCTAAGTCATAAAAAAATTTTGCATCAAATAGTCTTGAATGAAGAACACGTTGATTTCCAGAAATAATATTGCATGAATCGCTCGTTTGAATATTACCTACAATAAGGAAATGATTTATGAGCTTTCCATTGCTAATATCAAAAAGAGGAAAATATTTTTGTTTTGATCGCATGTTCAAAATTAGGCATTCTTGAGGAATTCCTAAAAATTTTGCATCAAATTTTCCTGCATAAACCACTGGATATTCAACAAGTCCAGTTACTTCATCTAGCAAATCTTGCAATTCAGACTCTGATCCAATAGTTGCGTCAAGCTTATTTGCTGATTCTTTTAATTGTTCTAGAATCATTTTTCGGCGCAGTTCAAAAGAAACAATAACAGATCCCTCTTCCGACAATACATATTCGTAATCTTTAGCATTATCTAATTGAATTGGTCCTTCACTCATGAATCTATGTCCTAATGTTTCCCGACCTGATTTCAATCCTAAAATCGTTAAAGGGATAACTTTCTTTCCAAAAAGTACCAAAAGGCGATGTACTGGGCGAATAAATTTAACAGTGGTATATCCATCTTTCAGTTGATACTGCATGAATTTTGAGATGGGAAGATTTTTAATAGAATCATCTATTAATTCTTGTAAAATTGAAGATAGAGAATATCCTTTGAGTGATTGAGTAATCATCAGATATTCTTGATTTTTTTTAAATATCTTTTTTATAAAGATGTTTTGATGATTTTCTTTTTCCTGTATTTTTGCAATTCTTTTCAAGAATACTGGAGTGTATTGACCTGCTTCGGTCATTCCAAATTTAAGAGGAATTAGATATTCTTGAAATGTTTCTGTGCTTGAAATTAAAACATGAGAAAATTTTGCTGCAAGCCTTCTTGGAGTAACAAAAAATTCCGTTTTAAATTTTTTTCCCTTTAATAGGAACCCAAATTTATCTAAGGAATGCTCAAGATTTTTCGAAAAAGCAAATCCAAGCTGCTTTAAATTCTTTGGTGGTAATTCTTCAGTAAGAAGTTCGATAAGCAGAGAATCAGAATTAGTTAAATCCATTTATTTTCAAGACTTATTATAAAAATTAGGAAAGTCAATATTTTTCCTACAGTTAAAGTAAATTTTTGCGATAGAACGAGACAAATCACGAATTCGTCCAATATAGAATGTTCTTTCAGTAATACTAATAACTCCACGTGCTTCTAGTAAGTTAAATATATGAGCTGCTTTCAAAACAGCTTCATATGCTGGGAAAATTAATGGAATCTGCACTAGATCTTTAGCTTCGTTTTCATAATCTTCAAACCGATTGAGTAAAGTCTCAGAAGATGTATATTCAAAATTGTACTTAGATTGTTCAATTTCATTTTGCAAAAAAATATCACGATAGAAAATTGGATTCCCATTTTTATCTGTTGTCCAAACCAGATCATAAACATTTTCTACATTCTGTAAATACATTGCTAATCTTTCCAATCCATATGTAATTTCTCCAGTAATAGGTTTGCAGTTAATTCCTCCAATTTGTTGGAAATAAGTAAACTGGGTAATTTCCATTCCATCTAACCAAACTTCCCAACCTATTCCCCATGAACCCAACGTTGGATTTTCCCAATTATCTTCGACAAAACGAATATCATGTTTCTTTAAATCAATTTCTAATTCTTTAAGGGAATTAAGATATAAGTTCACGATTTCAACTGGAGCCGGTTTAAGAATAACTTGATATTGATAATAATGTTGTAAACGGTTAGGATTTTCTCCATACCGTCCATCTTTTGGACGACGGCAAGATTGAATATAAGAAGCATTCCAAGGTTCTGGTCCAATAGCACGAAAGAAGGTTCCAGGATGTGATGTAGCTGCCCCTACTTCAATATCAAGTGGGAACAACAAAAGGCACCCATGATCTATCCAGTAATTACTTATCCTAGAAATAATATGCTGAAAACTTTTCATCTAATTCCATCTAATTTTATTAATAAATAATGTTAGTTTCATTGAAAATTTATGCTTATGAATCATTCTCCATATTTTTTCAAAAAATTCTAACTCTACTAGATTAATTAATTTATTAGAAAGCATTTTTTGCAAGTTTTCACATATTTCCAAAAGAAATAATAAAGTCCAAAAATCTAGAAGATCTGAAAATAATTAAATAACTGTAAGTAATTGATATCCTTCTATTTTTTGAAAAAACTCATTCGTGCTTTCAGAATGAAATTGTATTTCTAGTATTTTATATGCTATGAATTTCAAGAGTTTTCGAGGAGATTTATTTTCTGGTCGAGACATTTTCTTAACAATGTTCTAATTTTTTTTCCTTCTGGAGGAATTTGCAATTCAGGACTAATATCCATCAAAGGAATCAATACAAAAGCTCTTTTGTACATCCGAGGATGGGGTAAACAAAGTTCTTCACTCTGAATTTCTAAATTTCCATACAAGAGAAGATCTAGGTCTAAAGTGCGTGGAGCATTCTTATAGGTTTTTGCAGTTCTTCCATATTGCTTTTCTAAATTCTTTAATTCATTTAGAAGATCTATAGGTTGGAAATTTGTTTTCAATAATGCTACAGCATTAACAAAATTTTCTCCACGAGCTTGTATTGGAGAACTTTGATAAAAATTCGAGATTTTACAAACTTCAATCCGTTGGTTCATGGAAAGTTGTTTAAGAACTCCTCGCATTTTTCCAATGATTTTATCACCTAGGTTTGAACCAAGGCTAATATAGGTTGATATATTTTGGTATTGAAAGGCATTTACTCTGATCATTGTAAATTCTCTCCAATATATTACTCAAATAACTGTTGATTATATTTGCTTGGAATTTTGATGATTTCTAGAAAGAGTGGGAGAAGAAAAGTTAGTTTGAAGATTTATCCTTTTGATCATCGTATTTTTTTCAATTTCATCTGCATTTGAAAAATTTGACCACCATTGTGCTGAATGTTTATCAAATTTTCCGCATTCTGCACGAAGTTGTAAAAAAGTACAGGCAGAACGAAATTGGGGATTGTCCAACATTCGAAAAGAATGTTTACTGATTTGTTGTTCAAAACACATTTGCATGAACCAAATTTCTCGCATATTTGAAAAGAACCGACGACTGATAAAAAGTTTTCCATTTCCAATTAATTCATCAAGCACAGAATTTATAGCTTGATTGATCGCTACGATATTCTTTCGATCTTTTGAATAAAATTTCTTCCAACGAAATTCTACCTGAGGCCAGAACAGAGCTGCAAATAGGAAACTAAAACTGATTTTTTTTCCAGCACGAATGCGTTCATCTGTATGTTTTAGAACTAATTTTATAAAACTCTTGCAAGAATACTCTTTTAATATAATATCTAGTATTGAAGATGAATCAGGCTTGATTTTTTCATCACATAACTTTTGAAGACAATCTGCTGAATTTCCGCATGTAAGTAATTTCAAGATTTCACAAAATAGTCTTGATGATGGAATATTTCTTATGAATTTTAATAAAATGGCCATAGGCAAGCAACCACTTTGGTCTATGGATCCGTTAATCATTGCTGAAAACCGTATGGCTCGCAGAACACGAACAGGATCTTCCCGATAACGCTTGTTTGGATTGCCAATGGTTCTAACTTGACGGTTCTTGAGGTCAATTATTCCCTGATGATAATCAATAATTTCTTCTGTTCTAGGATCATAGTAAAGGGCATTAACGGTAAAATCTCGTCTTGTTGCATCTTCTTCCCTTGATCCAAAGATGTTATCAGTTAAAATTTGCCCATGTTTATCAGAATAAACACTCAGATTCTCTTTTGGATTTGCACGAAATGTAGATATCTCTATCACTTCTGGTCCGAAAAAAACATGCACTAACTGAAAACGCTTGCCAATAATTCTTGATCGTTTGAAAATATTTCGGATTTGCTTAGGTTCTGCATTAGTTACAACATCAAAATCTTTTGGTTTTAGACCAATGATAAGATCTCTAATAGCTCCCCCAACTATGTAAGCTTCATAACCATTTTTTTGCAATATCTCACATGATGTTATTGCATTTTTTGATATTTCTTGTTGATCAATACCATGACTATATTGAGTAATCTGTACAGGTTTCATTTTTTAAAAAGATTTTGGCCTTTTGGAAAATATTCTTCCCTTATAATCTCCTATTAAGATCATATATTTTCTTTCTTATTGAATAAATATAATATATCCCAACCTTTATTCAAAGCTAATTCCCGGAGATTTGAGCTTGGATTGGTAGCTATTGGATTGCTCACAATTTCAAGTAAGGAAATATCATTCATTGAATCAGTGTAGAAAAATGATTTAGAGAAATCTTCAAGATTTTTTCCGATGTTTTTCAACCATTTTGAGACCCTGATTACTTTTCCTTGCTTGAAACTGGGGACTCCATGAATTTTTCCCGTATAACGTCCAAAAAGGAATTCAGGCACAGTTGCAATTAAAGTTTGAATGCCAAAAGCTCTTGCAATAGGTGCTGTTACAAAACTGTTAGTTGACGTTACGATAGCACATAATCCTCCACTTTCTAAGTGAGTCCTAACAAGGTTAATAGCTTCTTTAGTGATAGCAGGTCGAATAATTTTTCTCATGAATTCTTCGTGCCATTTAGCTAGATCATACGGTGTATATTTGGCTAGAAACCCTAACATAAATTTGGAGGATTCTTCAATCGTAAGTTTTCCTTGATTATAATATTCCATAATTTGTTCATTTTGATGCTTAACTTGTTCCGGGTTTTCAAAAATTTTTCCTGAATCAGAGAGAAAATTTACCCATTGATAGTCACTATCCATAGGTAGTAATGTATGATCAAGATCAAAAAGAGCAAGATGTTGCTTCATTATGTATGTAACTCCGAATTAGCTGCTAGCATAGCACGCACTAAAGGTATCGTAATATGACGACCAGTAGATAATGAATATCGATCTAACGCATCTAGCAAAGAAGTTAGTTTTCTCATATCACGATCGTAATGTTTTAGGATCCAATCTATTACATCTTTATTTTTCTGTAGGCCTCGTTCTATGCTTTGTGCAATCAATGCTTCTGATTTTTCTGAATCTGAAAGAGATTTCAATTGAAAAACAAGATCCCAAGCTAAGCGAGTTCGAAGATCTTCCCTGATGTTTAATGAAAGAGGTGAACAATTTCCAGATAAAGCTAAGGCGAAAGCGTGTTGTGTTTCACTTAAATCTCTCCATTGATTGTATAGATTGAAAAGATTTGATTGGCTTTTCTGACTCAATCGGTCAACATCATCAATAGCTATGATTTTTGGAAATTCTTCAAATATTTCGTATTGAGAAGATAATTCTTCAAGAGTCCTTACCTGATTGTCATTACAAATGTAAACGCTTTTAAAACAATCTTTTTGTGTAACCGCACGCAACAAATGGGTTCGCCCGCAACCTGCAGGCCCCCAGAGATAGACAGCACGGCCTGGCTGTAACATTTGCATAGAGCAATAGGCTTCGTAATTTGGCCCTGGCAAATAATTGGCAAGAGTCGGTTTAGGAATTGGAAAAATATCAAGCAGAAGCTGTTGATTCATAAGGAAATGAAGATTTCAGGCATGATAAGACTTAGAAATTCAAGCTTGAACGCAGTGTTTTTCTATTCTAATCTTGACCTTAAGCAAAAATTGACCATTTTTTTTAAAAAATCTAAGCTCAAGTCTATTGAAAAATAATAGTGTTGAATCTTTCTCTTCTTAATCTAAGAATTTCTAAGTTTGTAATGATAACATTTCTTTTTAAAACAACTGGAAATTCTTGATTCATTCCAGTTTATGCAAAGAACAAAAATTTCAATCATAATAAGAATACTTATTCAAATTTAAATATTCATCCTATATTGATCCATTTTTCATGAATCTTGAAACTACGTCAATAATTTTGCTGTAAGAATCTTTTTTATGACATTCAATTAATATGCGATCTGGTTGTGTCTTTAACCAAGTCATTTGATGTTTTATAAGTTTCTTAGTAGCTGATATAGACTGAGAACGAGCTAATTTCCAATCAACCATGCCATCTAAATACTTCCAAAATTGTCTGTATCCGATGCAACGCATGGAAGGAAATTCAAGATTTAAATCATCTCTCTTATGGAAATCTCTTACCTCATTTACTAATCCTATTTCTAGCATTTCATCAAATCGTTTCTCAATATACTTAAATAAATAATCACGTTGCATTGGTTCAAGGCTGATTGAAATAAGATTTCCAGGAATCTTATCCCAATTCTTTTTTTCTTGAGTAAAACTAGAAATAGGACGTCCTGTAATCCTATATACCTCAATTGCACGTTGAATTCGCTGTTTATCATTAATTGAAAGTCGATTTGCTGTTAATGGATCAATTATTTTTAGCTCTTTATGCAAAGTATGCCATCCATTCTCTCTAGCTTCTTTTTTGAGAATATGCCGCAAATTTGCATTTGCTTCAGGAAGATGAGCCAGACCATGATGTAAGACGCGAAAATACAGCATTGTACCTCCAACCAGAAATGGAATTTTTCCACGTTGTCGGATTTCTGAAATAATATTTTTTACATCATTAAAGAATTCTGCGCATGAATACTTTTGATTTGCATCTTTTATATCCAGGAGATGTTGTGTAATCTTTCCCTGTTGTTCAGCAGATGGTTTTGCAGTGCCTATGTCCATTCCCTTGTATATTGTACCTGAATCTACGTTAATAACTTCAATTGGCCATCTTTCAGAAAGATCAATAGTAGCTCGAGTTTTACCAGAACCGCTCGGTCCAACTAAACAAAAAATTAGATCTTGTGAGAAATTTTTTTCCATATTTTTTGGTTTTTCTACCGAAGAAATAACTTATTTAGATCGACAATAGACCATTGGATCCATGTTGGACGTCCATGATTACATTGATCTCCCCGTTCTGTATTTTCGATTTGCCGCAGCAAATTGTTCATTTCTTTTAGAGTTAGTTTTCGATTTGAGCGTATGGATCCGTAACAAGCCATGGTGGAAAGTAATCTATGGTATTTATGTTCCATAATTTGTGTTTGTTCTCTCGAAGATAAGTCATTCAATAAGCCTCGGATTAATGATACTAAATTGCTAGTATTATTTATAATTTCTGGCAGTGTGATAACAGAAACTGAGTTCTCTCCAGTGATTCGCAATTCGATACCAAGCTGACCTAAAGCTCCTGAATATTCTTCAATCAATAGCAATTCACTATCTTGCATATATAATATAGGCGGAATTAGAAGAATTTGTTTAGGAATGTTCTTGTTTTTAAATGAGATTTTCAAGGCTTCGTAAACCACTCGTTCATGTGCAGCATGCACATCTACTAATATAAGTCCATACAAATTCTGGGACAAAATATAACATCCATGCAGTTGAGCTAGAGCAAATCCTAGTGGAAATTTTTCCTCAAGCATAACTGTATCCTCTACATAGAGATTCAGATCTTTTTGCTTTTGCTCTTCTGTAAAATTTTCCAGATTGGAATTTTGAGCTTTATTTTCATCTAGACTTAATAATGGTAGTTGTAGATTTAAAGAGGATCTGGAAAAATGCAACTGATTTTCATTAGAATCCAGATTTTCGAGTTTTTCTTTAAGAAAATTTCTCTTATAAGGTTCTTGGAACCGTCTGATTGAATTTAATGTGTGGGCAACTGCTTCTAACACAAAACCATATATAGTTTTCTGATCACGAAATCGAATTTCTTGTTTTGATGGATGAACATTTACGTCAATTTCCTGAGGATCAATCTTGAGAAACAGAATGTAAGAAGGCTTTCTGTTTCTATACAATAGGTCCGAATAAGCTGAGCAAATAGCGTGATTGATTGTCCGATCTCGAATAAATCGGTGATTTACATACAAATATTGATGCTTTGTTTTTTCTTTTATGTTTCTTGGATTTAAGATTATGCCAGTTAATTCTAAAGACTTCTTTGATTCTCTGATCGGAATTTCACCTTCTGAGAAGGTATCTCCAAGAATTCTATAGATTCTTTGCATATTACCAGATCTTATCCATGTCCAAGTATTTTTTGTTTTTCCTTGATGGAAAAGTTGGAAAGTAATGTGCGGATATGCTAGTGCAATACGTTCTATAACTTCTATGCAATGTCTAAGCTCTGTATGCTCAGAACGCAGGAATTTTCTTCTTGCAGGAATTTCATCAAATAGCTCTTGTATATCTACTGTAGTTCCAAAAGAACCTGAAGAGGGCATTAAAATTCCTGCATCTTTATTTTGTATTTTCCAAGCATGAGGTTCTTCTTCTGGTCTGGAAGTAAGTTCTAATTTAGAAACTGAGGAAATAGACGCTAATGCTTCTCCTCGGAATCCCATAGAATTAATTGATTCTAAATCACCCAAAACATGAATTTTGCTCGTAGAATGACGACTTATTGCAAGACTTAATTCTTTTGGTTCGATTCCATTTCCATTATCAGTTATTGTAATTCGATCTATTCCACCTTTCTCTAACCGGATATCAATTTTATCTGCTGCTGCATCAATTGAATTCTCTATGATTTCTCTAACAATAGAAGATGGTCTTTCAATAATTTCTCCAGCACAAATCCGGCTAATCAATTGGGCAGACATTTTAACAATTGGACGACGTCTTAACATAAATTAAGTTAATCCTTGTTATATCTATTTGATCAATTTGACTGTTTTTAATAAAAATTAATTAGTCATGAATGTTAGTAAGAGTTTTTCTTTAAGGATTTTTCAAAAAATAAGAATTGATTCCAGCAAATATAGCTGATGCTAGTTTTTTTTGATAAAGTTCCGATTTCAACATTGCTTCTTCTTTTGGATTGCTAATAAATGCAGTTTCCACTAGCACTGAGGGAATATCTGGAGCTTTTAAAATAGTAAAATTAGCTTGTTCTACACTGTTTTTATGTAATCTATTAATTTTAGATAATTCATGCAAAAAGACAGTTCCAATTTTAAGTGAATCCCGGATCTGTGCAGAGGTAGATAAATCAATCAAGACCTCCAAAAGGTTTCTTTCCTTTTTAGTGAGATTTACCCCACCAACTAAGTCTGAAGCATTTTCTCTGTCTGCAATCCAACTAGCATAGTTACTGCTAGAAGTTCCTATTTGAGACAAGACAAATACAGAAGAGCCATGAACAGATGGTTTGATGCAAGCATTTGCATGAATTGAAATTAAAAGATCAGCTTTCATTTTCCTTGCCTTATGAACTCTAGCATTTAAAGGCAAAAAATAATCTTCATCTCTAGTTAAATAGGCGTTCATGTTTTGTTTATCAACTAGGGATTTTAAATGTTTTGCAATTTTCAGAACAACATCTTTTTCAAAAAGACCTGTTTTTCCAATTGCTCCTGGATCTTCCCCACCATGTCCTGGATCCAATGCAATGATAAGGCCATTGTGTTTCCTTTTAAATAATTCCTCTGAATTTTCAGGATTTTCTTTATTTTTTCTGAGGCTTGTTGACTCAATAGATGCAAGATCAGCAATTTCTGGGTTATTAACAATAGCTGCTATGATGTCTTTTGGAGAATTACAAGAAACATAAGAAGATTGATTTGCAGGATAATGTTTAGATACTTGATTTGAGAACATTGGATAAAAGTCAATGATGAGTCTGGAATGATAGTTTCCTGCAGGTTTCAATGAAAAAATTTGGGGAGAAACAAGTTTTTTTAGATCAAAAATCATTTGAACAAAATTAAATTCTTTCTTTAGAAATATTCGAATCTTATCAATGTGAGGATCATAGGTTCTTGATTTAAATAATGCTCCTAATATTTTAGTATCCAGCTTCAGATTCCCAATATCTAGTGCGAATTGATATGGATCGTTGAATAAAAATTGTATTTCTGAAATTTCTTGATCTGATTCCAAAGTTATGCGGGTATATTCAGCTGATGGCCAGATTCGAGCAGCAAGAAGCAAAACTGGAATTTCCTTCCCGAAAATAGACCTGTGGAAGAAAGGAAAAACAGCAAATGTGCTAGCTATTCTAATTAGATGCCGTCGAGTTAAAGTGTAGGAAAGGCTATTGCTTTTAACCATTCTATTCCTCGGGAAGTTTCTGCCTTCAAAGTAGCATTGCGTCCCAAGTGAGAATATTCAAGATATATGGTAAAGTCGGGTAGTGGTAGTTTGGTTCCTACCCTCTCTGGCCATTCTACTATGATAACAGAATCTTTATCGAATAAATCTCGAAATTCAGAATCGGTAAATCGTCTCGAATCTTGAAAACGATAGAAATCAAGATGTAGTATGTTTATGTTATTGATTTCATAGGTTTCCAGAATTGTATAACTTGGACTTTTTACATTCCCACGAATACCACATGTTCTTAGAAAAGAACGTGTTAGAGTGGTTTTTCCAGTTCCAATTTCTCCTTTCAGGTGTACTTGAAGTCCAGATTTTTGGACTCTTTCATCGAAAATTAGAGATGCAAGTTTTTTTCCTAGCATATGTGTTGCTTTAACATTAGGTAAATCGATCTTGAGAATATTTTGAGAGATTGTAAACATTTCAATTAATGCATTTTTGCAAAAACAGTTCTAAAAAACTAAACAAAAATAAAGTAAATGATTTACTATTAATTGAATTTTATCATTTATGGAATGTTTCTGTTTAATCAAAAGATTTTTCAAATCTCAATTCGGAATTTATTAAAATGAGAACTCCATTGGAAAAAGACACGCTTGGTTTAATACATGTTCCTAAGGGTCAACTTTGGGGAGCTCAAACTCAGCGCTCGCTTCAAAATTTTAGGATTTCTAAAGAAACTATGCCTTGGCCTTTGATAAATGCACTTGTCAAATTGAAACAAATTTCAGCTGATGAAATTTTATCTGGAAAAAGGCAATCGGAATTCCTACTATCAGTTTGGCAGATTGGGTCTGGAACACAAAAAAACATGAATGTCAATGAAGTAATAGCAAATCTAGCTTCAGAACTGTTAGGAGGTTCTCGAGTTCAGGAACATTTAGTCCATCCAAACGATCATGTAAATCACGATCAGTCTTCAAATGATATTTTTCGCACAGCAATGCACCTTGCTTCTATTATGGAACTTGATGGAAAATTAATTCCTGTTTTGGATTCACTCAAGAATTCTTTAATAGAAAAGAGCAATATTTTTTCTAATATTGTGAAAATCGGCAGGACACATTTGCAAGATGCAACTCCATTGACGCTTGGACAAGAGTTTTCTGGTTATGCTGCTCAGTTGAAAATATCTAAGGAACAAGTTGTAGCATCAATACCTGGTTTGCTCCAATTGGTCATTGGGAGCACTGCAGTTGGGACTGGCCTTAATACTCATCCTTTCTTTGGGGATAAAGTTGTTGAAATTTTATCAAAGGAAACTGGAAAGAAATTTATATGTGCTTCTAATAAGTTCCAAGGACTTGCTTCACATGAAGCTTTATTATTCGCACATGGAGCCCTGAAATCTCTTGCAGCAATTTTAATGAAAATTGCAAATGACATAAGGTGGTTATCAAGTGGACCCCGTTCTGGTTTAGGAGAAATCTCAATACCCGAAAATGAACCTGAAAGTTCTATAATGCGAGGAAAGGTGAATCCAAATCAATGCGAAGCGATCACGATGATTTCAGCTCAAGTAGTTGGAAATGATGTAGCTATTATAGGATGGGCTATTGGAAATCTTGAATTCAATGTTTTCAAACTATTAATTATTTATAATTTTCTTCAATCTGCTCAATTGTTAATTGATAGAATGAGCAGTTTTAATCAATATTGTGTAGCAGGAATCGAGCCAAAAGAGAAAAGAATTTCAGAATTATTGAATTGTTCTTTAATGTTAGCAACAGCTTTAAATTCATATATTAGTTATGATAAAACGGTTAAAATTGCTAAAAAAGCTTACAAAGAAGGTCTTTCATTGAAAGAAGCAAATTCTTTTCTTGGATACGTCACTGAGGAAGATTTTTCAAAATGGACTGACCCTTGCATGACAAATGCAAATTAGGTTTCATAGGTCTTGTTAACAATTGTTTTAAAAAGATCAAGCAGAATGAGTGCCGTCTTTTCTGAACAAGTAAAATATTAAAATATTTTTAGCAAATCTAACACCAGAAAAATTTATAGTGCTTTTATTATTATGAGTATACGAAAAAACAAACATGCTAAATCCTTTGATTCTGGAATAAGTTTACTTCAATATATGCTTTTCATTGGAATGTTAGGAATTATTATAAAATTAGCTATTGGTATAACCTATTAGCATTACTTTTGCTTTTCTTCATGGACCATCCAAAACGATTAATTATTGCAACTCGCTCTAGCAAACTTGCTGTTATGCAAGCAAAATCTGTACAAAGTGCTTTAAGTTCCTTATATCCTAATTGTATTACCGAATTAATCACAATGAAAACTAAGGGAGATAGAGTTCTAGACCGTGCAATTTCTAAAATAGGTGGGAAAGGAATATTTGTAAAAGAACTAGAACATGCATTACTAGATAAAAGAGCCGACTTAGCTGTACATTCAATGAAAGATGTTCCTATAAAAATAGAATCTCCTTTAGAAATTTGCTCTATTCTTAGGAGAGATGATCCCAGAGATGCTTTTATTTCGAATGATTATGCATCAATAAATGATTTGCCAAAGGGTTCAATCATTGGCACTTCTAGTCTTCGAAGAGAATCACAAATACGTTCTAAATATCCATCACTCATAGTAGAACCCATTCGTGGAAATATTGAAACCCGTCTCAAAAAACTTGATAGTGGAGATTATGATGGAATTATCTTAGCAGCAGTTGGGCTTAAGCGTCTTGGATTAGAAAAAAGAATTTGTGATTTTTTGAATACTTCCGATTTTTTACCATCTCCTGGTCAAGGAGCTTTAGGAATTGAAATAAACAGTGATAGGGCGTATTTACGCTCTTGTTTAGCACCACTTGCTTGTAAATTAACAACAGCATGCTCAGCAGCTGAAAGAGCTGCATCCTGGGCACTTTCTGGTTCATGTCAGATACCCTTCGCAGCTTATGCTGATGTAGTTAGTCAAGGTAAATTATTACTCAAAGTTCTAATTTCTTCCATTGATGGAAAACATGCAATTTATAGTGAAAAGACTGGAACAGTAATGAACGCTGAAAAATTGGGATTAGAAGTAGCACAGGATTTATTAAATCGTGGAGCTCGACTAATTTTAGAAGCATTTTCTGGATAAGTTTTTCATCTCATGAAAAATGGAAATCCAAGATTTACATCGAATAAATTTTTGAACAGAATAGCAATTCTGACACGTCCTATCGGGAGAAATGAATATTTAGCTTCTCAACTTGAGAAGATAGGCTGGAATGTTTTTTGTTTTCCAACAATAGAAATTGTGCCAATAGAAACAAATTATTCTGATCTACCTTTACCTCAAAATTATGATCTTGTTGTCTTTGTTAGTGGTAGGGCAGCGCAGGTTTATTTGGATTTTTTGAAAAGAAAAACTAATCTCAAATCTTGGCCAATCTCTGCAAAAGCAGCAACAAATGGTCCATCAAGTGCTCAAGTTTTGAGGAATTCGACATGGTTTCATTCTGATTCGACCATTTTTTATCCTTCCCCTGCTTTTAATTGCGATTCTCAAGCATTATGGGAAGTACTAAAAAAAAATGAGATAAAAAATTGGCGGGTATTGCTTGTTCGAGCAATGCAAGGAAATGAATGGTTAGCTATCAAGTTGTTAAAAAATGGTGCTAGGGTAGAAGAATATTACGCATACAACAGAGTTAGAGCTCGTTGGAATGAAAAAAACCGAAGATTAATACTTGCAGCAAACAATGAAAAAAAATACCCAGTCTGGCTCTTAACAAGCAAGGAGAGTATATTCTCGATTGAGGACTTTATCAGTCAGAATGGTTTAGGATTTTGGTGGAGTCAATGTGATTTTATTGTTATACATCGAAATTTATATGATTGCATAAGAAATTTATTACAACCTGTTGGGAAAATAATAACTTGTTCTCCAAACGAAGAATCTGTTTTTAGTTCTTTTAAAAAATTTGGCAATCCGAGAAATTACTACAAGTTGAAAGAACAATGATGCGCATGAGTATCTGGATTTTGATATTTTTAACTGTTGTTATCATTTCAATTCTTGTTGGAGATTCTCATTATTGGATCAATCAGAAGGAATTATATCTTATATTAGAAACACGAAAAGTGAGAATTACTGGAAATTACGTCTTGCTCTTGCTGTTAGTTATTTTTTTTATTTTTGATGTTTTCAGCCAAATTCTGATTTTTTTTTCATCAGTTAAAAGATGTATCTTTTTTTTGAAAAAAAGATACATTGAAAATCAAAATAACAATTTGATTAATAAATTCTTGTTGGAATTGCTTCATGACCTAAACACTGAAAAATTGGAAGAGAAATTATTCAATTTGTCACACTCGATTAAGTCTAAGGCGGGTCGAGTTTTTATTGCTCAATTTTGTGCTAGGGAAGCGCATCTTCAAGGAAGAAGGAATGAATGTGAGCAAATGATGAGAGCAGCTAAAGAAAATTCATATCCAAATTCGTTTTTATTAAGAAAAACTTACATGTTGTCAGCAAGTTTTCTTCTAGATCAAGGGCAAGGAAATGAAGCTTTAAAATTGCTCAATGATAACATTGTTAGGAAAGTTTTTGACAACAATTTAAAATATTTATTGTTGAGAGCGGCAATTCTGCTTAGAAATCATGCCGATGTAATTTTCTTGGTTCGAAACCTGATGTATTCTAATGCAATAAGCAAAGAATATGGGGAGATACTTCTAAATCAATCAGGATCTATATATTTATATGAGAAAATAAATTCAGGCTTTGATTGTTCGGATGTTTGGCATGAATTTAAGGGAGAGGAACATTTCTTGCCTGATATTGTTTTAACTGCTGCTAATGCGTTTGAATCAGTAGGAAAAATTGTTTGTTCTTCAAGAATTCTTGAGAAAGCAATAGAAGCTCGCTTTGAGCGCAGTCTCATAGAGGCTTATGCCTGTTGTGTACCTACACAAGCAATCCATCGAATATTAAAAGCTGAAAAATGGCTAAAAAAACGTGAAGAAACCCCTGAGTTATTAACAACACTGGGAATTTTATGTTTGAATGCAAAATTATGGGGTAAATCGGAATATTACTTCCTATGCAGTTTAAAGCATTCTAAGAAACAAAGTGTTATTCATAGTATTTTAAAGCAGGTTTATTATTATCTTGATTATCCAGAAAAAGCTCAAAATCAACTAAATATGATTAGTCAAAATCTTCATGATGAGCATTTTGATAGCTTTTACAAAAGAAATCGGGAAATCTTTTTAGAATCAGAGAATCCAGATTTCGAGATCTATCGCTGGGCTTTATCTAAAGTTGGTTGTCAAAATTCAAATTTCCATGCAAACATGAAAAATCTAATGTGTTAAAGTCAGAGAAATAATCCTAGATTTATCCTCTGCAACGGGTGATAATTGCAGGATAATTCTGCAGTTTTGTTTTCTAAATGTTTAAAAAGTAAAATTCAAAAGGTTTTTCTAGAAACACCTGAAAATATAAAAAATAAAAGAAAGAGAAAAATGATGAATTTTGATCGCATTAGTCCAGGTAAGAATTTGCCGGATGAATTTAACGTTATCATTGAGATTTCAATGAATTCCGATCCAGTTAAATATGAAGTTGATAAGGATTCAGGAGCTATTTTTGTTAATCGATTCATACTGACTGCAGTACGTTATCCTTGCAATTATGGCTATATCCCTCAAACTCTTTCCGATGATGGAGATCCAATTGATGTTTTAGTATATTCTCCATTTCCGATTCACACTGGAACAGTTATATTATGCCGATCTATCGGTATGTTAGAAATGGAAGATGAATCTGGGCGAGATGTGAAACTTCTTGCGCTTCCTGTAAAAAAGTTGTATCCGGTTTACGATCATATAAAAAATTACAATGATCTGCCTCTTGACGAAGTAAAACGCATTGAACATTTTTTCGAGAGATACAAAGATCTTGAAATAGGAAAATGGGTAAAGATTAATGGTTGGAAAGGCATTGAATCTGCACGTAATGAGGTATTAACAAGTGTCAAAAAGTTTCAATGCATGAATATTGAAAAAGAAAATAAATATGCCTTGAAAAATTCTGATTAATACAAATTTTCTCTAGAGAAAAAATCTTTAATTTTTTTGGTTTCTAGAAAGTTTTCAGATTCATTTAATAAGAAAATGAGGATCCCGATGAAAAATACCTGCATAACTTGGGTAAAAGCTGCTCCAAAGAGCACTGTTGGAAATTAATGTAAGAGTAATTTCAATTATATTGACTATTTTTTGAGGAATGCCGATCGTTCCTAAGAAATTGGCAAAACCGTCAATTGATAAAAAAAGGAGAATCCAAAACAACCCATAAATTGAGAAAGTTAATTTATTTCTCCAACATGCAATGGCTGAAAAAAATAAGGATTGCAAGATGCCTAGGCCATGCCATGCAACTAGAACAGGTGCATACCAAAAAAATGCATTAATAACGATAGAAATTAATGCAAGGATACATACTGGTTTATAGAATCTTATGAGAACTAAAGAAAGATCGACATCTGTTTTTGAAGATAACTGTTTAGAGATATCTGTTAATTCATTTATAAAAGGAAGAAAAGAGAGAAGCATAGCAACAATACAAATAAAGCTGTAAATAATTCCAAGAAATAAAACCCTTTTCAGAATACTTAATGAGATTATTCCTAGAGATTGCATCCATTCATCCGGCGTTGTTAGTTTTCCTTCAGCCATTTTCCTTCCAAGAGAGAAAGAGACCAGCATAAATGTCGGCATAAGTGCAATATTAAATAGTAATCCAATCAATGGAATGTTTAAAGCAAGTAAAATTAAAAAGCTCAGACTAAAACTCCAGCTCAGCATATTTAATGGGTATTGAAAAAAACAAGACCAACCTTTCCAAGCCCAAAAAAAACCATTAATTGCAGGTAACTTGTATGCTTGCATAATTTTATTAATTTTTTTCTACATCCAAATTGCTTGGAAAAATAGGCAATTTCATAGAGGTTCGTGCAATTAATATTTTCTCAAAATGTTCTGGATCATGAGGTTTTACAGTTTTTGCTGGTCTTGGCATAAAGAAATCAAAAAGGCGTGATACCCAAAAACGTAATGCAGCTCCTCGAAGCATAGCTGGAAAAAATGTATATTCTTCAGACGTGAGAGGTCGGGTTTTCATATATGATTCGACTAGTGAATAAAACAATTCTTGGTTAATTTCTCCTGTTTCTTGTATAATGCACCAGTCATTGATGCTTATAGCGATGTCAAACAGCCATTTATCGAAACTAGCAAAATAAAAATCGATAACTCCACAGATTTTTTGATTTTTAGGGTTATCAGAGAAAAGAACATTATCACGAAAAAAATCACAATGGGTTATACCACTTGGTAATTTGTTCCATTCTGAATTGCTAAGTAACAAACATTGCTCATTCAAGGTGTCTTCGAGCAATTCTTTTTGTGATGCATTCAAAAATGGCTTTATCCTGCTTGCTGCTTCTATCCACCAAGATAGTCCACGCAAATTGGGTTGATAAAAGTAAAAGTTTTTGGCTATTAAGTGTATCGAGGCTAGGATCGAACCTGCTAATTTACAATGGATTTTTTGGGGGTTTGGTTCGTGTTTTCCTGGAAGGCGCGATACAATCGTACAAGGTTTTCCATTTAATTGAACCAAATACGAATTCTTGAAAAGAATTTTTGGTTCTGGGATAGGAAGTTTGCAATTTGATAAATGCCGCATGAGTTCAATATAAAATGTAAGCTGTTCATTTTTTAGAACCTCAAAAAGTGTTAATACATATTCCCCTTGAGTTGTTGTCAAAAAGTAGTTTGTATTTTCTATGCCAGAAGCAATACCTTCCATAGAAATGAACTCGCCAAGCTCAGCAGAAAGAGCCAAAAGGCTTTTTATATCTCTGTTTGAAACAGGTGTAAAAATAGCCATTTTATTTTAATGTGAAAGAAGATAGATTATTTGAATTCAGTAGAAAACTAACATTCATAAACATTAGTTCTGAACTAGGATCAAGACAGCTTCAATTCATATTGGAAACCTTTTAACCAATATTTCTTTGAAGATATATACAAGAAATTTGCAAAGAAAGCTAAGTCTGAGATTTTAAATATCAATATATTCAAAAAATTCATCTTCAGAATAGTCGAATATTTTGAAAAATTCAAATGAAATTTTCGTTTCGTGAACTATATTAACAAGTGTAATAGTTAAACTGGGAGAAATTGTTTGCAATTCTTTGCACTGAAGACTTACAATCCAGCCAATTTTCAAATCTAGCTTCTAGAAACAGAGTGTCTTGTTCCCTAATTCCGACGAAGTTGGTTTCAATAGTTAGTTGTCTTCTAATAAATTTTATCTTAGGATTTTTGCATTTTGCACGATATTTCATGAACTGAATATATCCTGTAATTCTGTTTATTAATCTAGTTAAGATAATCATGTGCAGAAAGATCGATAAAAGGTTAACATTTTTCATCGGAATAAATTTTCCAGGAAGAAATTCCTGCTTAATTTTTTAGCAAAATGAATTTAAATTGAACAAGATTTGAAATTAGAAAATCTTGGATCATAGAAAAAAATTGTGTAATGATTTCTTCATTAGAAATTTAGATGTTTCTGACATTTGCTAAAATTTAGTTCTTTAAAAATTTCTAGTTTTTGGATATGCTTGGAAAGTTGACTTTTTAGATGATGAACTTAATTGCGAGTTTTTTTTGTGGTGTTTTTTGCAAAAATCTATGCTTTTATGAAATTGCTTTCAACTTGTGAAACTCAAGTTGCATAAAGAACATTGTGAATTGTTTCTTTTTATTATTCAATTTTCTTTTTTACCTGGTTCTGTATCATGTCTGGAAATTCTATAGGAATTTTGTTCTGTGTAACTAATTTTGGTGAATCTCATGGTCCAGCTATTGGGTGTGTAATAGATGGGTGCCCCCCTGGTTTAGCGTTGAATCCTAAGGATATTCAGAGAGAATTAGATCGTCGTCGCCCTGGAACTTCAAGGCATGTTACACAACGAAAAGAAACAGATAAAATCGAGATCTTATCTGGTACATACGAAGGAATTACAACAGGAACTCCCATTGGATTGCTTATTAGAAATGTTGATGCTCGCAGCAAAGATTATCTGAATATAAAAAATACCTTTCGGCCAGGACATGCTGATTATACATATTGGAAAAAATATAATATTCGAGATCCACGGGGAGGAGGAAGGTCTTCTGCTCGTTTAACAGCTCCTACTGTCGCTGCTGGAGCTGTTGCAAAAAAGTGGCTATCTGAGCAATATGGATTGGAAATCAGGTCATATATCAGTCAAATAGGGCCATTTAAGATTGAATTCAATTCTTGGGATTCAATTTCTACAAATGCTTTTTATGCTCCTAATTCTTTTATTGTTCCCCAATTAGAGATGTATATGGATCAATTAAGAAGAAAAGGAGATTCAGTAGGAGCTTGTATTGAGATCCTTGCAAAAAATGTTCCTCCTGGATTGGGAGAACCTATATATGGACGTCTAGATGCTGATATTGCTCACATAATGATGGGATTAAATGCAGTCAAAGGAGTTTCAATAGGCTCTGGTTTTGATTCTGTTTCGCAATTAGGTTCTGAACATGCTGATCAAATATTACCTGAAAAATTTGTTGGAAATAATTCTGGAGGAATATTGGGAGGAATTTCCACTGGACAAGATATTAGGGTTTCATTAGCTATAAAACCCACTTCTAGTATTCGAATTGAACAAAAATCGGTGGATTTAGATAATCAACCTGTTTTTGTGAAAACATTGGGAAGACATGACCCATGCGTAGGAATTCGAGCAGTACCAGTTTCAGAGGCAATGTTAGCTTTAGTTTTAATGGATCATGTTCTTCGTTATAACGGGCAGTGTGGTTCTTTGAAACTTAAATAGGTTATTGATGATGTAACTAATCTTTAAAAGAAGGTTTTTTTTTATAAACAATGTTTATACTTAACACTGTTTAGTTTTTTGTTTCTGAATTTTTAACTGCTTCGATAATTTTTTTTATTTAGATTGATGAATCCTAAAACTCTCTACGATAAGCTTTGGGATGAACATGTCATTCACGAAAAAGCTGATGGAACCTGTTTACTTTATATTGATCGTCACCTAATTCATGAGGTAACTAGCCCTCAGGCATTTGAAAGCCTTAGTTTATCCAAACGGAAACTTTGGAAACCTAATGCCAATTTTGCAGTTGCTGATCATAATGTTCCAACTTTAAATCGATCTTATGGAATAGAAGATCCTATTTCCCGGATTCAAGTGGAGACATTGGATAGAAATTGTCGCACCTATGGAATTTCGGAATTCAACATGAATGATTCTCGTCAAGGAATCGTACATGTTGTTGGGCCTGAACAAGGAATAACATTGCCAGGAATGACAGTTGTTTGTGGCGATTCTCATACAAGCACTCATGGAGCTATTGGAGCCTTAGCTTTTGGGATAGGGACTTCTGAAGTTGAACATGTATTAGCGACACAAACTCTGTTGCTGAAGAAAAGTAAGAATATGATTGTCAATGTTAATGGGAGTTTGCCATTTGGTTGTTATGCAAAGGACATAATACTTCATATAATTGGAAGTATTGGTACTGCAGGTGCAACGGGATATGCTTTGGAATTTTCAGGTAATACAATTTCTAACTTATCTATTGAAGGCAGAATGACTATCTGCAATATGGCAATTGAAGCGGGAGCTCGCTCTGGGCTGGTACATGTTGACAACAAAACAATTGAATATTTTAAGGGAAAACCCTTCTCACCGGATGGGGAACTTTGGGAAAAAGCTGTTTTTTACTGGTTGAACTTACATAGTGATAAAGATGCAAAATTTGATCGTACAATTCAAATACATGCACACGAGATTGAGCCTCAAATAACTTGGGGAACATCTCCAGAAATGGTATCTCCAGTTAATTCACGGATTCCTGATCCAGATAGGATTGAGGATCCAATGAAATCTATCAGCATAAAAAGAGCCCTTTCATATATGAATCTTGATCCAAATACAAAATTGACAGATATTTACATCGATCGGGTATTCATAGGTTCTTGCACAAACTCTCGAATCGAAGATTTGAGAGAAGTAGCAAAGTTTATTAAAGGCAAACAAATAGCATCAAACATTCGACAGGCAATCCTTGTTCCTGGATCAGGTTTAGTTAAAAGACAAGCTGAATTTGAAGGATTGGATAAAATTTTTATTGAATCTGGTTTTGAATGGCGTGAACCAGGTTGTTCGATGTGTTTAGCTATGAATTCTGATCGTTTAGAACCAGGTGAACGTTGTGCTTCAACCTCTAATCGAAATTTTGAAGGTCGTCAGGGACAGGGAGGTAGGACGCATTTAGTAAGTCCTGCAATGGCAGCTGCTGCAGCTATTGCAGGACATTTTATTGACGTCCGGACATTCTTTCAATAGATTCAATAATAAGTTCCTATGAATTCCATCTGATTTTAAAATTTTTCTCATGAAACCATTTATCTTACACAAAGGCTTGGTTGTACCATTAGATCGTGAAAACGTAGATACTGATCTCATTATCCCAAAGCAATTTTTAAAATCTGTAAAACGAACAGGATTTGGTGAGCATTTGTTTGATGAGCTGCGTTATTTAAATCAGGGATATATAGGGATTAACAATCAAAGTCGTCCATTAAATACAGAATTTGTTCTTAACAAACCAAAATATAAGAATTCTTCAATCTTATTAGCTCGAAAAAATTTTGGTTGTGGATCGAGTCGAGAACATGCTTTATGGGCTTTAGTTCAATATGGTTTTCGAGCAATAATTGCTCCATCATTTGCAGATATATTTCTTAGCAATAGTTTTAAAAATGGCTTGTTACCTATAGTTCTTCCTGAAAACGAATTAAATCTTCTTTTTGAAAAAGCAAAATCTGATATTCAGTGTCAATTAGAAATTGATCTGAGCATGCAAACAATCACTATTTTGGATGAAAAGAAAATAAATTTTGAGATAGATTCTTTTTGGAAGCATTCTTTAATGAATGGACTTGATGATATCGATTTGACCTTACAATATGCTAATGAAATTACTTCTTTTGAGTTGCAGCATTTAAAGCGTTGTCCTTGGATTGAAAATAATTTGCATTCAGTAAAAATTCTGTAACATGTTCTAAACACTAAACTTTTTGGATTTATTCAGTGAGTTATTCAATTGCGGTATTACCTGGCGATGGTATCGGACCAGAAATTGTTGAGCAAGCCCAGCGAATCCTTACTTTTTTCAGTATTCCATTAGAAATTAGGACAGCTGCTGTTGGCGGATCTGCGTTTGATGTTTGGGAACATCCACTTCCTCAAAGTACATTGCAAATAGCAAAAGATTCAAATGCTATTTTGTTCGGATCAGTTGGAGATTGGAAATATGATCATTTGCCAAAAGAATTGCGACCAGAGCAAGCAATTTTAGGATTGAGAAAAACACTAGGATTATTTGCAAATATCCGGCCAGCAAAACTTTACCCTCAACTGATTAAATCTTCTACGGTAAAACCTGAAATTATTTCTAAGCTTGACCTGCTTATCATCAGAGAACTGACAGGGGATGTTTATTTTGGAGAACCTAGAGGTACGAGGATGACAACTGATAATGAATGCCAAAGTTATAATACTATGCAGTATTCAACTTCTGAAATAGTTAGAATTGCAAAAATAGCTTTTGAAGCAGCCAAGAAAAGAAAAGGGAGATTGTGCAGCGTTGATAAAGCAAATGTTCTAGAAACTTCTCAATTGTGGAGAAGTGTTATGAATGATACTGCAAAGCATTATTCAGATGTTCAACTTTCACATATGTATATAGATAATGCAGCAATGCAGTTAATAAAAAATCCATGTCAATTTGACGTAATTGTTACTAGTAATTTATTTGGTGACATCCTTTCAGATGAAGCTGCTATGTTAACTGGTTCTATAGGAATGTTACCCTCTGCATCTATAAACTCTAAAGCTCAGGGACTCTATGAACCAAGCCATGGATCGGCCCCAGATATTTCTGGTAAAGATATTGCAAATCCATTAGCAACGATTCTTTCTGTTGCAATGTTGTTTAGATTTTCACTTAAAATGAACACCTATGCTAATCAGATTGAACAAGCTGTTTTCAAAACACTAGATAAAGGTTTCCGAACTCTAGATATTTATGAAGAGGGTACTGTTAAAGTTGGTACTTCTGGAATGGGAGATGCAGTTCTTAAATCTCTGCATGAATTGTTCAAGAAATCTCGGACCTAGGTAGTTCGTTCAAATTAAGGATTAGAAAATCATATCTTTCAAATGTTGCTTTCTAAATTGAAGGTAAAAGTATAAAAAATGTGAGTTTTTGATTTTTTTAGATCTTAATTTCTCACTGAAAGAGGATAGCATGGCTCGAAAAACTGTTGGATTAGTCGGTTGGCGTGGTATGGTTGGTTCTGTGTTAATGCAACGCATGATAGAAGAAGATGATTTTTCACTTATTGAACCTATATTTTTTTCTAGTAGTATGGCAGGGGGGGTTGTTCCAAATTGGATCGGTAATTCATTTTCAATACAAAATGCATATGATTTTGATTTGCTAAGAAAGCTTCCGATTATTTTAACAACGCAGGGGGGAACTTATACCTCTGAAGTATATCCAAAACTGCGAAACAATGGTTGGAAAGGGATCTGGATTGATGCAGCTAGTACATTGCGATTATCTAAGGATTCTATTATTGTCTTAGATCCAGTGAATCAAACAGTCATTGAACAAGGCTTAAAAAATGGGATCCGAAATTTTGTTGGTGGGAATTGCACTGTTAGTTGCATGCTGATGGCTTTAGCTGGTCTTTTCAAGAATAGATTAATTGATTGGATTGTTTCTACAACTTATCAAGCTGCTTCAGGAGGTGGGGCTGGACACATTAGAGAACTCTTGAATCAATTTGGAATAATAAACTCTGCAACAAGACATTTATTAGATAATTTATCCTCCTCTATCTTAGAAATAGATAAAAATGTCTTAGTTGCTCAAAAAGATCCATCTTTTCCAAAATTGAACTTCAATGTTCCACTTGGCGGAAGCTTAATACCTTGGATTGACGAGGATTTAGAAAATGGAGTTTCTCGCGAAGAATGGAAAGCAGAGGTTGAAACTAATAAAATTCTTAACACAAATGGACAGGATTCTGTATCTATCGATGGTTTTTGTGTTCGCGTTGGAGCCATGCGTTGTCATAGTCAAGCATTAACTATAAAACTCAAAAAAAATATTCCGCTAAATGAGATTGAATCAATAATTTCTGATGGTAACCAATGGGTTAGGATTGTTCAAAATACAAAGGATTCAACCATTAATTCATTAACACCAGTTGCTGTTTCTGGGACATTAAATATACCTATTGGAAGATTGCGCAAGCTAAAAATGGGTGAAAAGTATCTTGGAGCTTTTACTGTAGGGGATCAACTTCTCTGGGGAGCTGCTGAACCTTTGCGACGAATGCTCCGCATGATCTTATAGAAAAAAAATTGCAGTAGAAAATTTCCGAAATAGACCTCTTCTAAGTGCAATGCTTAGGGAGTTATTTTTTCTATGTATAGAATTGCTTTAGGTATAAATTATGATGGAGCAAAATTTCAGGGTTGGCAAAAGCAACCTCATGGAAAAACAATTCAAGATATTATGGAGCTAGCGTTAGCTCGCGTTCTAAATCAAGAAGAAAGAATCAAGTTATCCTGTGCAGGAAGAACTGATTCAGGTGTTCATGCAGGAATTCAAGTTGCTCACTTTGATACCATTATCAGAAGGCCTGAAAGATCATGGGTATCTGGATTAAATGCTTTTTTACCAGAAGAGATTTCTGTAAGATGGGCCAAGCATGTTCCTTGTGATTTTCATGCTAGATTTAGTGCTCGATCAAGAACTTATATGTACTTGCTTTATTGTGGTACATCAAAACCTGCCTTATGGAATAAAAAGGTTGGTTGGTCTTTTAAATTCCTAGATATTATTAGAATTCGTGAAGCTATCTCATTTTTGATTGGCGAAAAGGATTTCAGAAGTTTTCGATCGTCACAATGTCAAGCTAAAAATCCAGTGAGAATTATCTATACTTTTGAAGTTGAAAAACGAGAGCCTTTTATAATATTTACAATATGTGCTAATGCTTTTCTGCATCATATGGTGCGCAATCTTTTAGGAGCACTAATATACTTAAATCTTCGTAATGAAAAGTCCTCTGAAATACTAAAGATATTGAATTTAGGATATCGTTTACATGGATTTCCAACAATTTCTCCACATGGGCTGTATCTGGCAGCTATTGATTATCCAAGCAGATTCAAATTGCTTGGATTGGATTCAAGAAATGAATTACTTTCATTGATTTCTAGAAAGAATTTTTGAAAATTTTTTTGGAACTTTCCAAAAAACAGGACAATTGTCTTTTTTCTGTCAATTATAGGCTTCAATCAGCTTGAATATGATAGAATCAGGATCTATTTTGTCTTAGAATTGAATTTTAATGGAAAGCTTTTTCTTTGTGGTCTTCATGATTGAATTAGGCGGTTAGCTCAGATGGTTAGAGTGCTACGTTGACATCGTAGAGGTCATTGGTTCAATTCCAATACCGCCTACCATCGGTTTCTTCTAAAATTCTTACCGATTGAAGACTTGTTTTACGATTTCTGCAATGGATAGTGAAAGAGTAAAATTCTTTCAATGAATAGTTGAAGATTGGTTAAGTATATAGCTTTTCATATTAAGGTATCTAATTTGAGAACTGAACATTTTCTCTAATGTCTTCATTTGATTTTTGATGATTTATTCTATGTGTTTTTAATATTTAAAACTACCTTTCCAGATGAAAACATGGAAATTTGTGTAAGTTTCAAAATTCTTATTAAATTTTGGGAAATTGATTGATTAATGAATAAGAAATTTATTGGTGAATTCGGATTTCCCAAAGCTTTATCTGCGGAAGATTTTAAGCTTGTAAATATGGAAAATGCTATACAAGAAGATATCATCCCTTTTAATCCTTTAACCACTGAAAGTTCTGAAAATCTAAATAGAATTCGAAATTCGGCTGCTTACTTGCTTGCTCATGCTGTTAAAAATTTGTTCCCAGATGTTAAAATTGGAGATGGGACATTTATTGAGAATGGTTTTTTTTGTGATTTTTTTTACTCTCGTTCTTTTACTTTAGAAGATTTAAAACTAATAGAAAAAGAAATGTCCACTTTAGTTAAGAAAGATAAAGAAATTCTAAAAGAAAGACTGGCTCGAAAAACTGCAATTTCCTTATTCCTAGAAAGAGGAGAAAAATTCAAGCTTGAATTGATTCAAGACCTTCCTGAAGAAGAACTATGTTTGTATAGTCACGGTAACTTTATAGATATCTCTCAAGGTCCATACTTATCTTCTAGTGGAAAACTTAAAGCATTTAAATTAATGAAAGTATCTGGAGCTTATTGGAGAGGAAAGAAAGAAAATGATATGTTACAAAGAATTCATGGAACAGCATGGGAAACGAATGATCAACAAAATAGGTATTTAAATTTCCTAGAAAATGCAAATAAGCGTGATCATCGAAAGATAGGTAATGCTCTTCATTACTTTCATTTTCAAGAAGAATCCCCTGGCTTAGTTTTCTGGCATCCACATGGATGGACCTTATGGCAGCAGATTGAAAAGTATCTTCGTCAGTTGTATAGTGAAAATGAGTATCAAGAAATTAAGACACCACAAATATTAGATCTTGAATTGTGGAAAAAGACAGGACATTGGGATAACTATAAGGAAAATATATTTACTATTCATTCTGAGAATAGAGCATATGGTTTGAAACCAATGAGTTGCCCTGGCCATGTGCAGATTTTCAATTCCAGTCCACGATCATATCGTGATTTGCCATTGCGTTATTCTGAATTTGGACAATGTCATCGTAATGAACCCTCAGGGTCTTTACATGGAATAATGCGAGTTAGAGGATTTACTCAAGATGATGGACATATCTTTTGCACTGAAAGCCAGTTGCAAAAGGAGTGTTCCGAATTTACAAGTCTTGTCCAAAAAGTCTACAGTGATTTTGGTTTTAGAGAAGTGTTATACAAGGTTTCTACCCAACCTGAAAAATACATAGGAAGTAAGGATTTGTGGAAAAAAGCTGAAGCTGCTTTGATAGAAAGTCTGGTTGAATCTGATTGCTACTTTCAGATTAATAAGGGTGAGGGAGCTTTTTACGGGCCTAAGATTGAGTATACTCTAAAAGATGCAATAGGTCGTGAGTGGCAATGTGGCACAATACAGGTAGATTTTTGTATTCCAGCTCGTTTAGGTGCTGAGTATATTGATAAGGATGGTTTGCGTCAGACTCCAGTTATGTTACATAGAGCAATCCTTGGGTCTTTCGAACGTTTTATTGCAATTCTAATTGAAAACTACAATGGGGCTCTGCCAACTTGGTTAGCTCCAGTTCAAATTGTTGTATGTTGTGTATCTGAAAAATTTTCTGAGTATACTTCTATCATAACTAGTATCTTGAAGAAAAAAAGATTTAGGGTAGAATCTGATTTGCGTTCAGAAAAAATTTCTCGCAAAATTCGGGAATATTCTCTTAAAAAAATTCCCTATGTTCTTGTAATAGGAAACTCAGAGCAAGAATCAAAAACTGTATCAGTTCGAAAATTAAATGGTGAAACATTTAAGAACATGACAGTTGATATGTTGATTGACTACCTGATTAAAGATGTAGAAATATCAAACTGATTAAGAAAATTTTTAAAGGAGTTCTTGACATAGTTGCAGATAAGGCTAATCGCATTAATGGGGAAATAAGAGTACCTGAAGTGCGTCTAATAAATCTAGATGGTGAACAACTTGGGATTGTTAAAACTTCAGATGCTATTCATCTATCTTTACAAAATAACGTTGATTTGGTTGAAATAGCTCCAAATGCTTCTCCACCAGTTTGTCGTTTGATGGATTATGGAAAATTTAAATATCAAGAGAAGAAACGGTTATCTGAGGTTCGAGCAAAACAAAAAATAATTCAGGTAAAAGAGGTTAAATTTCGCCCTGTTACTGATGAAGGAGATTATAAGATTAAGCTTCGAAGAATTCAGAAATTCTTAAATGGAGGAGACAAAGCAAAGGTAACTCTGCGTTTTAGAGGTCGTGAGATTGCTCATCAGGAGCTTGGGATTCGTGTTTTAGAAAGAATTAGAATTGATTTAAAAGAATCTTCAACAACTGAAGAAATGCCAAAACTTGAGGGAAAACAAATGGTGATGGTACTAGCTCCCCGAAAGAAATTTCAGTAGATGCTTTTGAATAGGTTTTTTTTCTTCAATGAAGAAGAACAAAATGTTCCAATGAGAATTTCAATATTATATTAGGAGGTTTTGAGAGTGTTTGATGCCTTTCCTAGCGAGGACTTAGGTATTTTTTTTCCTTGAGATCAGTTGATCCGAAACCATTTTCTCCGCGTTGATTCAAGCTTGAAAACTGATCAACAGAGATTAAAGTAGGACGGACTATTGGCACAAAAATCATTTGTGCAATTCGATCACCGGGTTCAATGATAATGTTTTCTGAGGAATTTCTATTCCATATACTAATGTATACAGTTCCAGAATAGTCGGCATCTATTACACCAATCGAGTTTCCCAACACAAGCCCTTTTTTATGTCCAAGTCCAGAGCGAGGTGCAATTAAAGCAGCTATGTGGGGATTGTTTATATGAATAGCAATCCCAGAAGAAATAAGATGAGCAGGATCCATTGCGGGAAGTGATAGTGCTTGATCAAGACAGGCATACAAATCTATAGCTGCAGCCATGGTGCTTTGATATTTTGGGAGTCCCCATGTTATTACCCTAGGATCCATTACTTTAACTTCAATAATAGGGGATAAAGAGAAATTGATCATTAATTTTAAAATTTATTCTGATCTAAAATTTAAATATTGCTTATCGAGGTAATTGCTATTAATTGATAGTTTTCTTTTTAGAAAATCTGATTGCTATTTCTTTAATGAGTTTTCTGGCAGCTAACAACTTATTGGCAGGGTGAAGAGGATAAACGCCATTTGAATCAAACAGAATTAACTCTGTTTCATCTAAATCCATATACCTTGCTAAATTTCCAACAAATAATGAGACTCCCTTATTTAGGCGTTTTTCTTTTGTCCGTTCTTCCAATTTCTCTGTTTCTGCTGCAAAACCTACACACCATGGACCATTCGGGAGATTCGCAACCTTTTTTAATAAATCCGTTGTAGGTTCAAATCTTATTTCTGGAAAGCAGTTTTTTTTAATCTTATTAACACTGCAGTTACTAATACTCCAATCAGAAATAGCTGCAGTACTTATAAAAATATCAGCCTTATCAACATAAGTCATAACTGCATCATGCATTTGATGAGCAGTTACAACTTTTTGAACAATTACTCCATAAGGATTTCTTAATGCGGTAGCACCGGTTATCATAGTTACAGAAGCTCCAGCTTCATATGCAGCTCGTGCAATAGCATATCCTGTTTTTCCTGATGAACGATTACTTAAGACCCGAATTGGATCTATTGGTTCTGAAGTTGGTCCTGCAGTTATTAATACATTACAGTTAGCAAGAATCTTTGGCTGAAAAAAAGCTATAATATTCTCTAGTATTTCTTCGTTTTCTAGCATTCTTCCTTCTCCAATTTCTTCACAAGCTTGTTTTCCAAACGATGGTCCCAAGATATTTATCTTGTCATTCAAGAGTATTTTGACATTCCTTTTGGTGCTTGGATTTGTCCACATTTCCTTATTCATAGCAGGTGCAATTAGTAATGGACAAGCACGTGCCAAGCACAATGTCGAGAGGAAATCGTCAGCAATTCCATGTGCAAGTTTTGCTAAAAAATTTGCACTAGTTGGAGCAACCAGAATTGCATCACATTCACGTGTCAACTTGATATGAGCCATATCACTGTTGTTCTTTCCTATATCACCTGTATAAATATTTCTTTTAGATAAACCTTGCATAGTAATAGGAGTGATGAATCGAGTAGCTGATTTTGTCATCACAACATCTACCTTTACTTCATTTTCTATCAATTTTCTAAGCAAATCAGCTGATTTGTAACATGCAATACTTCCAGTAAGGCCAAGTAAAATTTTTTTTCCAGAAAGATCTGACATAAAAAAACCTTTTTAGATCAAAAGATAAATATGGAATAATTTCAATTATTTCAATTAATTTGCTGAATTATTTGCTTTTTGGAAAAAGATATTCAGCTATAAAAAGCAAAATTGCCCCTAGACTTATAAATGTATCTGCAATGTTAAAAGCTGGGAAATAGTATTCATTCCAATGAAATAAAAGAAAATCTGCTACTTGTCCATGAATTGCTCTGTCAACCCAGTTTCCTATAGCCCCACCTAGCAGCACTGAAAGTGCTATTTTTCTCATTCGACTGAATTTAGAAAAGATCAACAAGCAAATAATTGAAAATATTATTAATGCTCCAAAGATTAATAAAAAAACACGAGCTAAATTGCCTAATCCAGAAAGAAATCCAAAAGCAGCACCATTATTATAAGTTTTTATTATCTTAAAAAAAGGAAAAATAACTAATGAACTCTCATGTTTTAATAAAAAATGAAAATAAATTCCAAAAATTTGATTAGTTAAAGCTAAACAAACTGAAAATAAGATGTAAGATGATCCATGAAACATAAAAATGAGAGTTTTCAAGATTTTCAAGTATGCGCTGTAATATCTGGTAAGTTTTTAATACATCGACCGCAGATTTTAGGATGTTCCTTTACTTTACCAATATCAGGACAATAATGCCAACAACGCTCGCATTTTTTGTGAATAGAGGGACTAACTCGGATTTTAAGATCATGGTTAGTAGAATCATAGATGGAAACTCGAGAGACAATCATAACAAAACGGAGATCGTTTCCTACATATTCTAAAATTTCCTTATCCTTTTTAGGAGCATAAATATCAACTTCAGCTTGTAGGGAGGATCCAATCTTTCCAGAAGCTCGAATTTTTTCAATTTCTTGGTGTAGTTCTCCTCGAATAGTTCGCAGTCGATCCCATTTACTACATAATGAAGCATTTTCTTCCAAATTAATATTTGAAAATTCATGATATGTTTGGGTAAAAATTGTAGTGCTTATATTTTTACTTTTTCGATTTTTTGACTTGAATACTGAATAAAGCAATTCTTCCCATGCTTCTTCTGCAGTAAATGATAATACTGGAGCTATTAATTTTAATAATGTAACTGTAATTTCAAGAAGGACAGTTTGTGCAGAAAGACGTGCCTGACTATTTTTCTTATTAGTGTACAATCGATCCTTAAGAATATCCAAATAAAATCCTCCGAGATCCTCGGAGCAAAAATCCTGAATTCGGTTCATTGCTGCATGGAAGTTATAGTCGTTTAGAAATTTTCTAACTTGATTTTGCATTTTGTTAGTCATTGCTAATGCATAACGATCAATCTCGTGAAGAAAATCATATGCAACTTTGGAAGTTTTCGGATCAAAATCTGATAAATTTGCTAATAAGAAACGCAAAGTATTTCTTATGCGTCGGTAGATCTCTACAACTTGCTGAAGGATAGAATTGGAAATTGTTAATTCTCTAGAATAATCACTTAAAGAAACCCATAAACGTATAATTTCAGAACCTAAGGAAGAAAAAATTTCACGAGGAGTGATGATATTTCCAACAGACTTGCTCATTTTTTTACCTTGGCTATCTACGACAAATCCATGTGTTAATATGGCTTTGTAAGGAGCTTGATTATAGAGCATGCAGCTGATCAATAATGAAGAATGAAACCAACCTCGATGCTGATCTGATCCTTCAATGCATAAATCTGCAGGCCATATAGAAGATTCATTCTTATTAAAGAAAACAGAAAAATCCTGATCTCTTCCTCCTAATACATTTATATGAGTTGATCCAGAATCAAACCAAACATCTAGAGTATCGATACTTTTTCTATAATCATTTGCTTCTTCTCCTAAAAGATCATGTTTATCTAGGTCTTGCCAACTCTCTATACCTTCTTTCTCAATTCTATTTGCTATTATTTCTAATAATTCAATAGTGCGCGGGTGTAATTCCCCTGTTTCCTTGTGGATAAAAAAAGCTATTGGTACTCCCCATTGTCTCTGGCGAGAAATAGTCCAATCTGGGCGATGAGATATCATCGAATGTAACCGTTCGCGCCCAGATGAAGGATAGAATGCAGTAGATTTAATGCTAGAAATTGCATTTTCGCGTAATGTCTTTTCTCCATTTATTGATGGTATGTCCATTCCAATGAACCACTGATTAGTCGCACGAAAAATAGCTGGGGTTTTATGCCTCCAACAATGCATGTAATTGTGCGAGATTTCTTCAACTTTTAACAAAGAACCAGAGGTTTCCAGTTTTTCAATAATTAGTTTATTGGCATCCCAGATTGATAATCCACCAAATATTGGCAATGAACTGCAGTACTTCCCGTTATCCTTTACAGGATTACATATATCTTGATCAAGCATTCCATTCATTTTATACACAAGGAAATCTTCTATTCCATATGCTGGTGCTGAATGAACAATTCCAGTGCCTGTTTCAAGGCTAACATAATTAGCAAGATGTATAGGAACTTTATAGTCATATTCAGAGGACGTAGATCTAAGTGGATGGAAACATTCCAAATCCTTAAGAAATTTTCCAGCTATTGTGGTAATAATCTTTCCATTCATTTTCCATGTATCAAGACAATGATTAACTCGATCTTTAGCAAGAAGTAATAAAGAACCAAAAGGAAGCTTTTTATTTATCTTAACTAGTGAATAAGAGAGTTCAGCATTGAGGTTGATTGCTTGATTTGCTGGAATCGTCCAAGGGGTAGTTGTCCAAATAACAACAGCTCCACTATCTTCCAAGTCCAGACCAAGAATTTTGCTTAGTTTTTTCCTATTTGCAAAAGGAAAAGCTATAAAAATAGCATTATCTTTTCGGTTGCTATACTCCAATTCAGCGTCTGATAGTGCAGAACCACAATCAAAGCACCAAGCAACAGGTTTTAATCCATTGAAAATGTATCCTTTTTCCAGAATTCTCTTGAGAATTCTAAGTTCATTAGCCTCATTCTTGAAGCTCATAGTAGAATAGAATTCATCCCAACCCCCAAAAATTCCTAATCTTTTGAAATCATTAATTTGATAATTAATTTGTTTATTAGCATATATTCTTGCTTTTGATTGAACTGTTTTAATAGGAAGATTTTTCCCAAATTTTTTTTCAATCTGAATCTCAATAGGCATCCCATGACAATCCCAACCAGGGATATAATGTGGATCATAACCTGAGAGGATTTTATCTTTAATGACAATGTCTTTTAAAATTTTGTTAACTGCATGACCCATATGGATATTTCCATTTGCATAAGGAGGCCCATCATGCAACACAAATTTTGGTTGTCCTTTTCTAGCTGATTTTATGTTTTGGTATACTTTATTTTTTTCCCATGTTTGAATCCGAATTGGTTCATTTTTAGATAAATTTCCTTTCATGGGAAACTGAGTATCAGGTAGGTTGAGAGTTTTTTTATAGTCCATGGAGGCGAAAATAAGTATATGCATCTTGCTTATCTGTAGTGACAGCAAGAATTAAGTTGTTAAGGTTTTGAAACTTTTTTTCATCGCGAAGTCTATGGAGAAATTCAATGCGAACAAGTTTTCCATAAGCATTAATTTCTTCATCTAATAAGTGTACTTCTAATAATAATTTTCCTTTATTTTCAATAGTTGGCCGTTTGCCAAGGCTTGCAATACCAGATAAAGATTGTTGATTCCGAAGACCATGAACTTTTACTATGTATATTCCTGTACGCATTGCAAAGTACTTCGATATTTTTAAATTAATAGTTGGAAAACCCAAATGCCTTCCAATTTGTTTTCCATATATAACATGGCCACTTATACTAAATGTTCGACCTAGCAGTCTTTGAACAAGAGGTAGATTGCCTAAAGAAAGAGCCTCACGAACATCAGAGCTTGAGATTCGTTGGTTAAATTGATCTTTAATATCTGAAATAGTTTGAACTTCAAATCCATATTTGAGAGCAGCTTTTTTTAAGGATTCAAAATCTCCTTCTCGATTATGTCCAAAACGAAAGTCATTGCCAACTAAAAGCCAACGAGTTTTTAAGTTTCTAATCAATAAATCTTGAATAAAAAATTTTGCAGAAAGTGAAGCCAATTTTCTATTGAATCGTGTCACAATGACTTGGTTTATTCCAAATTTAGAGAAAAAGAACAACTTATCTCGAAAACTAGAAATCCTAGTTGCAAAAACACCCGCATCCTCCTGATTGTTAAATGAAAAATATTCCTTAGAACTTGGATAAAATGTCAGTACAGAAGCAGAGATATTTCTAATTCTTGCTTCTTGACTGACTCTATTTAAAATTGCTTGATGACCTAGGTGGATCCCATCGAAATTTCCAATAGTTAAAGCACAAGGAGTTAAATCTAAAGAAAATATATTGCGATATATCCGAAATGATGTTTTCACAATTCAATTTTTTAAAACTTTATTCAAATTTTTTGAAAGCTTTGCCAAAATCATTAGCAAAAAATTAAGCATCTTATTAATTTTTAAATATATGGCATTGCCAGTTTTTTACCAAAAAAGTTATAAGAATTTTTTGGTAAAATTCCAAAATTTTACATAATTGATATTTGCATATGTTTTTGAAATAATTAGCTTTTGTTAAAGAAAGAAACCAAACCGGCATGATAATGTATTTAAAACAGATAATCTGAATTTTTAAGATTCTTCTGAAATCTAATATAAAATAATATGCCTATTATTAATAAAATAATGATACATTATGTGCAGAATCCTATTAAAAGTCTATCATGCAGAAACATGTAGGTTTGTAAGTTTATATAAAAGCTTTCAAAATAAAATTTATTTTTCTGATCAGAGTTTTTTTATCTGTCTGAATATATTCAGATTTCAATTTTTTGGTTGTTTAAACTTTTTCATTTTTAGACTAATTTTTGAGAGGTCAGTAAATTCCTATGGATCTTGATATATTATCCTTTCTGTCTTTTGGCATTACAAAAGCTTCATGGAAGCAAGTAATCATCTTTACTCTGATTATGACGCATATCACAATTATGTCTGTTACAATATTTTTGCATCGAAGTCAAGCTCACAGAGGTTTAGATCTACATTCTTCATTAATGCACTTCTTCCGATTTTGGCTCTGGATGACTACTGGAATGGTTACAAAGGAATGGGTTGCTATTCATCGGAAGCATCATGCCAAATGTGAAAAAAGAGAGGATCCACACTCTCCTGTTATTTTCGGAATTTGGAAAGTCTTGTTCCGAGGTACTGAATTATACAGACAAGAATCTTTGAAGAAAGAAACTTTAGATCGATATGGTCGTGGCACTCCTGATGATTGGATAGAAAAGCACATATACACCAAGCACAGCCTGCTTGGTGTGCTTTTGATGCTTGGTATTGACATTTTTTTATTTGGGATACTTGGATTTACTGTTTGGGCTGTTCAAATGTCTTGGATTCCTTTTTGGGCTGCAGGGGTAGTAAATGGAATCGGGCATTACTGGGGCTATCGGAATTACAGTAGTCCAGATACAAGTACCAATATTTCTCCTTGGGGTCTCATAATAGGTGGTGAAGAATTACATAACAATCACCATGCATATGGTACTTCTGCAAAGTTTTCTTCAAAATGGTATGAAATAGATCTAGGATGGATTTATATACTTATTCTCAAATTTTTTAGATTAGCAAAAATTAAGAAAGTTGCCCCAAAGTTGAAGTTGATTGACGTTGGGAAAGATGGAATTGATCTTTCAACATTGCATGGAGTGATTACTCATCGTTATGAAGTAATGGCAAATTATGCAAAAGTGATTCAGTCGGCAGCTAAAATTGAATTGCAAAAGCTTAAGACTTCAAAAAATAAAGGAAAGATCAGTTGCAGTTGGATATTAATGAATAAAGTTATTAAAAATATTCATCGAAGCGAAGAAATTATGAGACCTGAATTTCGTGCAGAAATTAACAAAGCAATCGCAGGAAATCATCCATTGACTATTCTTTTGCAAATGCGTCGAGAACTTAGATACATTTGGGAACGCTCTGGCGCAAGCAGTGAGCAATTAGTGCAAGACTTACAAGCTTGGTGTTACCGTGCACAAGAAAGTAGGATAGTTGGTTTAGAAAAATTTGCTCTCCGCTTACGTCGTTATGTAGCTTAACATTAATATCTTTATTATGTTAGAACAATTAAATGAAAAACAACGTGAAGCTGTATTGCATAAGGGAAATTCCCATGCACTAATTTTAGCTGGAGCAGGGAGCGGAAAAACAAAGGTTCTAACTACAAGGATTGCTTGGTTAATTAAAACTGGTCAGGCCAATCCATTTGAAATTCTTGCAGTCACTTTTACTAACAAAGCTGCGCGTGAAATGCTACAACGAGTTTCCTGTTCTTTTAATCTTAAAATGTATCAATTATGGATAGGAACTTTCCATGGTTTATGCAACAGGTTTTTGCGCAAGCACTATAAAGAAGCAGATTTGCCAAGAGCTTTCCAAATATTAGATAGCTCAGATCAATTAGCCACCATAAAACGGCTTCTCAAAATTAATGAGATAAGTGAAGAAACATACCCCCCTCGGGAAATTCAACGGTTTATCAATAACAATAAAGAAGCTGGTTCTCGTGCACAGCACGTTGTAACTCATGGAAAAAATATTCATGCTTTAACAGAAATTTATCAATTATACGAAGTACAGTGTTATAAAGAAGGTATTGTGGATCTTCCAGAATTGCTTTTGCGGACCTATGAGCTTTTTCTAAACAAAAGTGAAATGCGAGGTTTTTATCAAAACCGCTTCCGACATATTTTGGTTGATGAATTTCAGGATACAAACATTTTGCAGTATAGATGGTTACAGTTACTAACTGGAAAGGATAGTTCTGTTTTTGCAGTTGGAGATGATGATCAATCTATTTATTCCTTTCGAGGAGCCTCCTCAAGCAACATGCTTAATTTTGAACGAGATTACGCAAAAGGTAGGGTAATTCGATTAGAACAAAATTACCGATCCTTGGGCAATATAATTCAAGCAGCTAATAATCTTATTGAGCATAACAGAAATCGTTTAGGGAAAAAATTATGGACAGATAAAGGAGAGGGGGAACCATTAATTGTTCTGGACAAAAACAGTGAGTTCGAAGAAGCTCAGTGGATTGTAAATAAAATTAAATTTCTTAATAAAAATGGTTTCAATGCAGCTAAGATAGGAATCTTGTACAGGAGTAATGCTCAATCTCGTGTCCTAGAACAAGTGCTATTTGCCAATAGCATTCCTTATATGGTTTATGGAGGATTGCGATTTTTTGAACGACAAGAAATAAAACATGCCCTTGCATATTTGCGATTAATTAACAATCCAAATGACAATATGTCTTGGATGCGGGTGATAAATTTCCCAGCTAGAAGTATTGGAATTAAGACATCTGAAATTCTATCAAAAATTTCTAGAGAAAATAATATTAGCTTGTTTGATTCTGCTAGTTTATTAGTAGGGAGATCAAGTTTACAAGTATCAAAATTTCTAGATTTGATCAATGACCTTACACAAGAATCTAGAGTATTAAACCTTTCAGATTTAGTCGAATATGTGTTAAAGAAAAGCGGTTTAAGATCTTACTATGAAAGAACAAAAGATGGAATCGAACGTTTGGAAAATCTAGATGAATTGGTAACTTCTGCTCGAATTTTTTCTGAAGATGAAGGACTATCTAATTTACCAGCTTCTTTAATTCCTGGAAATTCTAATACTGACATTAAGGATTCTGATTCTCTTCGTACTTCAGTTTTAGTTTCTTTTTTATCACATACTTCATTAGAATCTGGAAACAACAAAGCAAATCTAGATGATGATATGCATGACTCTATATCTGAACCAAACATAATTCAATTAATGACAGTTCACTCTTCTAAAGGATTGGAGTTTGATATTGTCTTCATTACAGGTATGGAAGAAGGTTTATTCCCGCATAGAAATAGTATGGATCATCCCTCTGCTCTTGAAGAAGAGCGTCGTTTAATGTATGTAGCCATAACTCGTGCTAAAGAACAATTATATATATCATTAGCTAGAACACGAATGTTACATGGAAAAACCAGGTATTCCTTACCCTCAAGATTTCTATCTGAAATTCCAAGAAATCATATAAAATGGATGAAAAAAATATAACGACTATGTCAAATCATATAAACATATAAATTAAACAAGCTAAAGTTAAATGGAACTATTACAAAAATCTTAGATTCGAACCAACAATGATTTTATAGCAGTAAGCTCTCGATTGTATATCGATATATGTTCTTTAAAGATTCGAGATCTTTTATCTTTATACATTCGTTCACTTTATGTATTGTTGCATTAATAGGTCCAAACTCTAGTGTTTCGGCACAAATTTTTGATAAAAACCGACCATCTGATGTACCTCCTGAAGTTGAAAATTTACATTTTATTCCAGTTTCACGCTTGATAGCTTTTGCAAGTGCATTTGATAATTTTCCAATTTTCGTCAAGAACGGATTTCCATTAAGCTTCCAATCCAAACTATAGTTCAAACAATACTTGTTAAGTATTTCAAAAATCTGACTTTTTAAATTCTCTGGGTTGCTCTCTGTCGAGAAGCGAATATTGAAAGAAATTTTTGCTTCTCCGGGTATAATGTTGGTAGTTCCAATGCCTGAGGAAATGTTTGAAACCTGAAATGTGGTTTCTGGAAAAAAAGCATTCCCATCATCCCATTTTTTTTTTACTAATTCCAAGAGGGCAGGTGCAAACTCATGCAATGGATTTCGCGCAGAATTTGAGTATGCAACATGTCCTTGAATTCCATGAATAACTAAATCGCCTGAAAGAGAACCTCTTCTACCATTTTTACAGGTATCTCCTAAAAATTTTCCAGAAGTTGGTTCTCCAACAAGGCAATAGGTCGGTTCTACTCCGAAAGCCGTTAATTGATTGCAGATTTCTAAAGTTCCATCAACAGCTTCACCTTCTTCATCAGATGTCAATGCAATACCGATAGACCCGTTATGTTTAGGATATTGTTCTAAAAATTCCTCAGCTGCTATAACAAAGGCAGCAATTGAACCTTTCATATCTGCTGTTCCTCTTCCATAGAGATAGCCATTATATTGAGTTGGAAAAAAAGGGTCAGAATACCATTCCTTTAATTCCCCAGGAGGAACAACATCAGTATGTCCAGAAAAAATAAGCAGAGGTTTTTTAATGCCTTTTCTAGCCCATAGGTTTTTAACCTTATTTTTAGAAACCTCCATACAGTCGAAACCAATCTGCTTCAAATGAGTGGAAATCGCAGCCTGACAACCAGCATCAATTGGCGTAACAGAAGGCTTTGAAACTAGATCTTCAAGAAGTGGGAGTATCCTATTTATGCTCATTCTGTTCTCAACAAATCGTTTATGCTCGTTTTTTCGCGGGTCCGATTATCAACCTGTTTTACAATAACAGCACATGATAGACTGTGTGAACCATCAGCTGCTGGCAAAGATCCTGGAACAACAACAGAATTCCTTGGAATCCTACCATAAGTTATTTCTCCTGTCTTTCTGTTGAAAATCTTTGTGCTTTTCGAGAGAAAAACACCCATTGCAAGGACTGAGTTTTCTTCAACAACTACACCTTCAACAATCTCAGAACGTGCTCCAATAAAACAATTATCTTCAATAATTGTTGGATTTGCTTGCATAGGTTCTAAAACTCCTCCAATTCCTACACCACCAGAAAGATGAACGTTTTTCCCAATTTGAGCACAGGAACCTACCGTGGCCCAGGTATCAATCATTGATCCTCTATCAATATAAGCACCTATGTTAACAAACGATGGCATAAGTACAACTTCTCTTGCAATAAATGCACCATAGCGCACTACTGCAGGTGGAACAACACGGTAACCACCTTGTTTGAAAGACAACTCATTATAATCTGAAAACTTCATTGGAACTTTATCATAAAATTGCATCAAGCCATTAGAAATTACCTCGTTTTCTTTCAAAAGAAAAGACAATAAAATGGCTTTTTTTATCCATTCGTTTACTAACCAACCCTGGCTTTTTTTTTCAGCAACTCGCAGAGCTCCAGAATCTAACAATCGTAAAATTTTATTAACAATTTTGCGAATTTCCAAGTTGGAATTATTCTTTGATAGCAAATGCCGATCATCCCAGGATTTTTCGATTATTTCTATTACATTAGGGTCTATGTTCATTTTTGATCCGTAAAATTAAAGTCTATTTTGCAAAAACTGAGAAATTCGTTCTGCAGCTTCCACACATTCTTTTATTGGAGAAACCAGAGCTATTCGAATGTAGCTTTTTTTGATATCAGAGTCTTCACTATCAACATATCGCGTGATAAAACTACCTGGTAATACAATGACAGCAGTTTCCTTATATAGTTCTCTGGTAAATTTTGTATCAGGTATGGGAGTTTCTATCCATAAATAAAAAGAAGCTTGGGGTTTTCTAATAGGCAGTACTTTTTCTAAAATCGGAATAACTTTATCAAACTTTTCTGTATAAAGCTTTCTATTTTCTTTGACATGATGCTCATCTTTCCAAGCAGCAATGCTTGCTTCAGTTACGATCGGGCTCATTGCACTGCCATGATAAGTCCGATACAAAAGGAATTTATCAATAATTTTGGGATCACCAGCAACAAAACCTGATCTCAGTCCAGGAACGTTAGATCTTTTTGATAAACTGGAAAATACTATTAAATTAGAATAATCTGTTTTTCCTAAAAAATATGAAGCTTGCAATGCTCCTAAGGGTGCTGGATTTCTTTCATCATAAATTTCAGAATAACACTCGTCAGAAGCTACAACAAAACCATATTTATCAGATAATTCAAATATGGTTTTCCAATCATTCAAATTCATTATATATCCAGTTGGATTTCCAGGAGAGCAAATAAAGATCAATTTTGTTTTTGACCATGATTTCTTGGAAATACTTTGCCAGTCAAATCCAAAATTTTTTTTTGGATTTGAATAAATATAATAGGGCTTGGCTCCGGCTAGTAATGCAGCTCCTTCGTAGATCTGGTAGAATGGGTTAGGGCAGATTATAATTGCATCTTGTTCTTTAGGTTCAACAATAAGTTGTACGAAGGAAAATAGAGCTTCTCTTGATCCTAGTACAGGTAAGATTTGTTTCTCTGGATCAAGAATAGGGATGGAATATCTAAAAGTCAGCCATCGGGCTATGACAGTCCTGAGTCTCAAGTCGCCTTTTGTTGACGGATAAATCGAAATTCCACCAAGATTCTCACAAAGAGCTTTTATAACAGCTGGAGGAGCAGCGTGCTTAGGTTCTCCGATAGATAAATTAATAGAGGAAAAATCGTACCGACTTATAGAAGAATCCTGTTCTAGTAGTGTGCGTAGTTTTTCAAAAGGATAAGGTTGTAATTTCTTGAGTCTTGAATTCATATCTTTGTTTGAAACAATATGTAGAGGGATATTAGATCTAGAAAATTTTTTAGTAGCTTGCGAAGGTGGCGAAAATGGTAGACGCACCAGATTTAGGTTCTGGCGCTGAAAAGCATAGGGGTTCGAGTCCCCTCCTTCGCACAAGGTTTGGGTAAAGCCACTTCAATTAGAATGAGAATGAGTTTTTTATTTGATATCCAGAAACAATTACTAGAAAACAAGAAAAAAGGTAAAAAACGAAATATAATATAATAACTTATTTCTCTTTGATTATCTCTCCAATAGCAAATATTTGACAATATAAAACATTACTTTATTTTTAAAAAGTAGGTTTTGAAAGAATTTTTAGGAAATTGGAGGATGATATATTTGACAAGGAAAGATCTATTTTTAGATCATAATAATATAGATTAAACGAGAATGGATGTTATTTTTCCTATGCTATAATTGTCAGGGAAAACTGCTATAAATGGTGTTTTATTTTTAATGGAAGAATAATACATTTTTTTTTAAATCAATTTAACCATTGGATTTAAAAGATTTTACATGCATGAGCTTCCATTCAATTTTCGAGGATAAATTCTTTAAATGTGTTCTCCAATTGAGAAAAATGCTGATTTAGAACGGCATGCAATACTGGAAATTCCTGTAAAAGATGTTGAAAAAGAAATACAAGAAGAGTTGAAGAAGTTTGCTAATACAACTAAGCTTCGAGGTTTTCGGCCTGGAAAAGTTCCTATCACAGTTGCTAAACAAATTCAAGGATCAAAAATACAGCAAAATGTGCTGAATCGTTTCATCAATTCTGCTTTTGAAGCTCTTGCTATTAATTCTGGACAGCGCATTGCTGGAATTGCATCAATAAAAAAGAATTCTGAAAAAAGTTCAGTCAATGTTTTGGCTTTTGATACAACTTTTGAAATATATCCAGAGATTAAGTTTCCTGACTTTTCTGCTATCTCAGTAGTGCGCTATGTAAGTTCAATTTCTGATGCAGCAATAGGTAGAATACTGAGAAATTTGCAAAAACAGTATGCGGAATTCAAACCCATAACTAATGAACCAGCTCAAGATGGTCATAGGATCACTATAGATTTTATTAGTCCAACAGAAAATACTCCATTTTATAGTTATAAAAATCAGAATTTTTCTTTTTTCTTAGGTGAAAATTTTGTTTATCCAGAGCTTGAGTCAGCAGTTAGAGGAATGAGATTAGGAGATGAAAAATCTTTTTCAATAAAAAACAAAAGTCATGATGGAAAAGAGAAGAATATTTCTATAAGAGTTTCTGGGATAGATATAGTGAATCTCAAAAATTTTGCTGAGATATTTTCAAAGAAAAAAACACAAACACAATCAGAAGAAAGTATTGAAACCGAACTAAGGATTAGTATTCGTGAAAGTGCAAATCGTCAAATAAGGAACTGGGCTTCTAATTGTAATAGGAAGGGCATTATGGAAATTTTAGCAAATTCTATTAAATTGGATGTTCCTAAAGTCTTGATTAAGAATCAAATAGAAAAAGAAATTTCAAAAATGAAACAAGATTCTTTGGCCTTGGAAACAAATAGGACAAAAAAACAAGAATCCGAATTAAACGTAACACACGATTTGATAAGCAATGCTGAACGCCATGTTCGCTTAAATTTAATTATTTCTGAATTAATAAAAATTAATCAAATAACTATTAATTCAAATGATGTTCGTGCTCGTGTTGAAGAATATTCAAAAGATTATGAAAGACCAACCCAATTTATAAACCATTGTTTATCAAATCAAAAGCGTTATTCTGAAATAGAATCCATTCTCATTGAAGAAAGTATAGTGAATTATGTTTTTTCATTAGCAAAGATTGATGAAAAATATGTACCATTCGAGAAACTCATGGAGGCATAAATTTTGTCCACATGTAATAATTCTTCTATAAATGCCTTTCAATCCATTTTACCTAAAGAGGCTTTTCCAATGCATTCTTCTGCATTAGGTTATATTCCTTTAGTTATTGAACAGTCTGGAGGAGGGGAACGAGCTTATGATATTTACTCTCGTCTTTTGAGAGATCGCTTGATTTTCTTAGTTGGACCAATTAATGATTATTCTGCTAATCTTGTTGTTGCTCAACTTCTTTTTCTAGAGTCAGAAAATCCGGATAAAGATATTTTCCTTTACATTAATTCTCCAGGTGGATCTGTATATTCTGGAATGGCAATATTTGATACTATGCAATTTGTTAAATCTGATGTATCAACCTTATGCATAGGTTTGGCTGCCAGTATGGGGGCTTTTCTTTTAGCTGCTGGAAAAAAAGGCAAACGGATTACCCTCCCAAATTCCAGAATTATGATTCATCAACCTTCAGGAGGAACACAAGGACAAGCTAGTGATATTCAAATCCAAGCTCGTGAAATTATGAGTCTCCGTGAACGCCTTAATACAATATTATCTAAGAATACTGGGCAACCGATTGATCGGATATCGTATGATACAGAACGCGACAATTTTATGTCAGCTAAAGAAGCTATTTCATATGGTTTAGTTGATAAAATATTAACAACGCGAGAAAAGTAAGCAGTTTAAAGAAAGAATATTTTTATATAGGATTTGCATAAGGAAATAATTTTTGCAAAGGAAAAAAATTCATGCCAGATGAAGGTGGGTTGATAAATTCAAAATTTCTATGCTGCTCATTTTGTAACAAAACCAAGGATGAAGTGCGAAAATTAATTGGTGGATCAGAATCAGTTTTTATTTGTGATGAATGTATTCGACATTGTAATGAAATTCTTTTAGAAGAATCTAAATCATCTTGGAAACAATCTGAACATCCTAATTTGCCGAAGCCAATTGAGATTAAATCCTTTCTAGATACCTATGTTGTTGGTCAAGCTTTACCTAAAAAAATGTTAGCAGTTTCTGTTTATAATCATTATAAGCGGGTTTGGCACAATGAACTTCCAGATCAAAATGAAATCGGTATTTCTAAAAGCAATATCCTTTTAATAGGCCCGACAGGTTCTGGAAAAACTTTGTTAGCTCAAACTCTGGCTCGTGTATTAGATGTTCCGTTTGTGATTGCTGATGCAACTACATTGACTGAAGCTGGTTATGTTGGAGAAGATGTTGAAAGTATTATTCAAAAGCTTCTTCAAAACTGTAACTATGAAGTTAGCAAAGCAAAATATGCAATTATTTATGTGGATGAGATTGATAAAATTTCTAGAAAATCTGATAATCCATCGATTACTCGGGATGTTTCTGGTGAGGGTGTCCAACAAGCATTGTTAAAACTAATTGAAGGAACTACAGCTTCTGTCCCTCCACAAGGTTCTCGAAAGCATCCAACGCAAGATTTTATTCAGGTTGATACGACAAATATTCTTTTTATTGTTGGTGGAGCTTTTAACGGTCTTGAAAGAATTATACGAAATCGCACAGAGAAATCTGGTATTGGATTTTCAGCTTGTGTTCGTTCTAATTTGAATTCAGGACTGAGTCAGCTTATTCAAAATGTTGAACCAGAAGATCTTATGAAGTTTGGCTTGATCCCAGAATTTGTAGGGCGATTACCAATTATTGCTACTTTGGATGAACTCGATGAACAAGCTTTAGTAAAAGTTTTAACTGAACCTAATAATTCTCTTTTGAAACAATTTGAGAAATTATTTTCGATGGAAGGTGTAAAACTCGACATAACTACTGAAGCTTTGCATGTTATTGCTAGGAAAGCATTGAACAGGAAAACTGGAGCTCGTGGCCTTCGTTCTATCATAGAAAAAGCATTGTTAGATATAATGTATGAAATGCCTGGCTTGGTGAACCTGGTTAAGGTAACCCTAGACTCTATAAATTCCGCTGATTTAGATGAACCGATCCTATCTTACAAAGATGGGGATAGAAAATCTATGAATTTAAATGAACCAAAAACACAAGGACAAGCAGCTTAATTTATCCCAATTATCCTGTGGAAAATTAGTAACTTTATAGGATATAGTATTTTTACTTTCATAAATAATAAAAAAGAATTCTAGCATCTTGAGTTTATAACTTGTGGTCCCATATCTTATTTTGCTCAATTTTATTTTTTAGGGCCATTCTTCGCAAGTCTTTTGTTTTTTACAAATTTGAGGATCTTCTATATGTCTGCCAGCCAGGCTTTACCTTCTGAATCAATCGAACTTCCTCTTCTGCCATTGCGCGATGTCGTTGTGTTTCCTCACATGGTTATACCACTTTTTGTTGGTCGTCCTCGCTCGATTAAAGCACTTGAAGCAGTTATGGAAGCTGGAAAGAACATCATGCTCTCAGCTCAAAAATCAGCTGGAAAAGATGAACCATTACCAGAAGATGTTTATGAAGTTGGTTGTATATCTAATATTCTGCAAATTCTAAAATTACCTGACGGTACAGTAAAGGTTTTGATTGAAGGTTCGAATCGTGCAATTATTAGAAAAATTAAAGATTCGGAATCATACTTTGTATGCGAGGTAGATCCAATTCCCTCTGTTTTAGAAGAGAATGCTGAAATAGAGGGATTGAGCCGTGCTGTTGTAACACAATTTGAACAGTATGTTAAATTAAATAAAAAAGTTCCAACAGAAATTCTAACTTCCTTGTCATCAACAGATGATATAAGCCGGTTGGCAGATACAATTTCAACTCATTTACCTCTAAAACTTGATCAAAAGCAAAAGATACTCGAGACAACAGCTGTTTCTGGAAGGTTGGAAATTTTGTTGAATCAACTAGAAACAGAAATTAATATACTTCAAGTTGAGAAACGAATCCGGGGTAGAGTTAAAAAGCAGATGGAGAAAAGCCAACGTGATTACTACCTAAATGAACAAGTGAAAGCCATACAAAAGGAGCTTGGTGAAGGTGAGGATGGAGCAGATCTTGAAGAATTAGAGAAGAAGATCTCTATTACTGAGATGCCAAAAGAAGCCCGAAGAAAGATGGAACAGGAGTTGAAAAAACTTAAATTAACTCCTCCTATGTCTGCTGAAGCAACTGTTGTTCGGAACTATATAGATACATTTATAAGTTTACCCTGGAAAAAAAAGAGTAAAATTAGCAAGTCAATCAAAAATGCAGAAATAGTTTTAAACAATGATCACTATGGTCTAGAAAAAGTTAAAGAAAGAATTCTTGAATATCTTGCTGTTCAACAACGTGCAAGAAAAGCTAAGGCTCCTATTCTTTGTTTGGTCGGTCCACCAGGAGTTGGGAAGACTTCTCTTGGCCAATCTATTGCAAAATCTACTAATCGGAAATTTGTTCGAATGGCATTAGGTGGGGTTCGTGATGAAGGGGAGATTCGTGGACATCGACGAACTTATATAGGTTCTATGCCTGGAAAAATTTTACAGAATATATCAAAAATTGGAGTTCGAAACCCATTATTTTTATTAGATGAAATTGATAAGCTTGGGATGGATTTTCGAGGAGATCCTTCGTCTGCATTGTTAGAAGTTTTGGATCCTGAGCAAAATCATACATTTCAAGATCATTACATTGAAATTGATTTTGATCTCTCAGATGTTATGTTTGTAGCAACAAGTAATACTTTGAATATTTCTCCTGCTTTGCTAGATCGTATGGAGATAATTCGATTATCAGGCTATACAGAGGAAGAAAAAACTTACATTGCTCAGAACCATTTATTACCTAAATTAATGAAAAATAATGGTGTTAATGAAAATGAATTAAGAATTGAACAATCTGCCATCCGTGATATTGTTCGTTACTATACTAGAGAGGCTGGAGTGAGGGCTCTAGAACGTGAGATAGGAAAGATATGTAGAAAAATGGTTAGAAAATTGGTAACTGCGCAGGAAGAACATTTCGTTTTTAATTCCAAAACCAATGAAACAGAACCTAAAAATGATAAGAAACTTACAGTAGTTGATTGTGAGAATTTGACAGATTACTTAGGGGTTAAAAGATATGACTTTGGTATAGCAGAACAAGAAAATCGGATAGGACAAGTCACAGGACTTGCATGGACGGAGGTTGATGGTGATTTGCTAACTATTGAAGTGGCAGATATGGCAGGTAAGGGTTGTATTCAGAGGACTGGTTCCCTAGGAGATGTAATGAAGGAATCAGTAGAAGCAGCACGAACTGTTGTACGTTCAAGGACTGCTTCTTTAGGTCTGCCAGACAGTGTTTTTGAAAAACATGATATGCATGTTCATGTTCCAGAAGGGGCTATACCAAAAGATGGACCATCAGCAGGGATTGCTATTACAACTGCAATGGTTTCAGCCTTATCAAAAATCCCAGTTCGTTTTGGTTTGGCTATGACAGGAGAGATAACTTTACGGGGCGAAGTTCTTCCTATTGGAGGATTAAAAGAGAAGCTACTAGCAGCCCATCGCGGAGGTATAAAAACTGTTTTAATTCCTGAACAAAATCAAAAGGATCTTTTAGAAATTCCTGATAACGTAAGGAAGTCTTTGGAAATTATACCTGTCCGTTGGATTGAAAAAGTTCTTGAATTGTCTTTGGAGAAGAATCCAAAAACACTCAAGAAAACTCGCAAGAAAACGCAAGCTTAAATTGCCTTAGCCATGATGTTTTGAAGATTGAAAAACATCATAGCTGGCTTACATTCCTATTTTCAATAATTGTTGAAGCAATTCCATGAGCAACTTTTTCTATGTTCTTTTGATTTAATGCAGCTATACAAATCCTACCATTTGGTATAATATAGATGCCATGGTTTCTGCGCAAATAATGAACTTCAGATTCATTCAATCCTGAATATGAAAACATTCCACGTTGTTTCATTATGAAATGAAAGTTTCCAATTCCCTTAGCTTCAAGTTTTTCAGCAAGCATTTTTCTCATTAAATAAATTCGATTTTTCATTTGTTCTAATTCTATTTTCCATAAAGAAAAAAGATTGGAACTATTTAAAATAGAAGAAATTATAGCAGCTCCATGTTTTGGAGGGTTAGAATATGTAGTTCGAATGATATGTTTTAAGTGACTTAAGACTTTAGAGCTTTCGTCATTGTTTTTTGTCACAATAGTTAATGCACCAACTCGTTCTCCATACAAGGAAAATGATTTTGAAAATGAAGAACTAATAAAAGTAGGTCCTACTGATTCGGAGAACATGCGAACAACAGAAGCATCAGCATCCAAATTTTCACCTAAGCCTTGGTAAGCCATGTCAAGAAAAGGAATTAGTTCATTATTTCGTATGGTTTTTATAATTTCTTCCCATTCCGAAATTCTCGGATCTATTCCGGTTGGGTTATGGCAACATGCATGTAGAACAACTATGGATTTTGGGCTTGCTTTTTTTAAGCAAGAAATCATGCCCTCGAAGTTTAAAATTCGCAAATTATTATCATAATAAGGATATGTTTCTATAAAGAAACCAGCCCTTTTGAATAATGCACGGTGATTTTCCCAGCTTGGATCACTGATTAGAACTTTCGATTTCGGTAAAAATTGCTTCAAAAAATCAGCTCCAATTTTTAGTGCACCAGTTCCTCCTAAGGTCTGTACTGTCAGCACACGTTTTTGTTCGACCAAATCTGATTTTTTCCCAAATAAAAGAGCTTGAGTACCTCTATTATATTCTGGAAGCCCTTCAATTGGTAAGTATCCCCGTGGGGCTGATGATTTGACATAACTAAGTTCGGCTTCCTGAACTGCTTGCAGTAAAGGAACCTTTCCATATTCATTATAATAAACTCCAACACCAAGATTTACTTTATCTTGACATTTATCGGAATTAAACTGCTCGGTTAGACCAAGAATTGGATCTCTTGATGCATGTTCTAATGATTCAAAAAAGTCGTTCATAGGTTTGTTTATCATCAAACTTGTAATAGTAAATTGTTTAAAATAAGGTTTTCCTTAATAAATCTTATAAAAAATGATAAGGAAGTATAGACACGGAGTGTAACATGCCAAAGTCAGGATTGGTTAGTTTTCCAGATAGTCCATTCAAACTTTATCAGCCATATTCCCCAGCTGGGGATCAACCTAATGCCATATCAGAACTTATTTTAGGGCTTAGAAAAGGATTGGAAAGACAAATATTGTTAGGGGTTACTGGCTCTGGAAAAACTTATACCATGGCTAATATCATTGCAAAGTTTGGGAAACCTGCAATTATACTCGCTCCTAATAAAACATTAGCAGCTCAGCTTTATTCTGAGATGAGAGAATACTTCCCAAATAATGCAGTAGAATACTTTGTTTCATATTATGATTATTATCAACCAGAGTTTTATATTCCTAGCAAAGATCTTTATATTGAAAAAGATTCCTCTGTTAGTATTCAAGTAGAACAGATGCGTTTATCAGCAACAAAAAACCTTCTTGAAAGAAAAGATACCATCATTATTGCTACTGTTTCATGTATTTATGGAATAGGTGATCCTTCCGAATATCCAAGAATGTCATTAATCTTGCAAAAAGGAGGCATCATTTCAAGAGAAACGCTTCTTTTTCGTTTAATATCGATGCAATATGCTCGTGATGATCTAGGATTTTCAAGGGGAAAATTTAGGGTTCTTGGAAATATTATAGATGTGTTTCCTGCTGAAAATTCTGAATCAGCAATTCGCATTCAGATTAGTGACGATAATAATCAAATAAACATACTCCAGGTCCTTGACCCGTTAACTGGAAAGATTCAAGATAATCTCAAAATTTTTACTATATATCCTGCTTCTCATTATGTTATATCGCGAAAAAAAGTTCTTGATGCAATGGAGACAATTAAGCAAGAACTTCGTGAACAAGTTAAATGCTTAATGAATTCTGGACTTTTGCTTGAAGCAGAGCGCTTAGAGCAAAAAACAATGTTTGACTTAGAGATGTTACAAGAAATAGGTTATTGTAAGGGAATTGAACATTACTCAAGACATTTATCAAAATCAAAACCAGGAGAACCCCCAGCAACTCTCATTGATTATCTTCCGAAAGGTTCATTGATGTTTATTGATGAGAGTCATATAACTGTTGGTCAGCTATCTGGCATGTTTCATGGTGATCGGTCTCGCAAGCAAACGTTGATAGATTATGGTTTTCGTCTTCCCTCTGCATTGGATAATCGTCCATTATGTTTGGAAGAATTTGAATCTCGCATGCCACAATGCATATTTGTTTCAGCAACACCATCAGTTTATGAGATAAAACATGCAGATAACATAGTGGAACAACTTGTTAGACCAACAGGTCTTGTGGATCCAATAGTAGAAGTTCGTCCAGCAACATTTCAAATAGATAACCTGCTTGATGAGATTAAGAAAAACATTTCAATAAAAGAACGGGTCATAGTTATAACATTAACTAAACGAATAGCTGAGAAACTTACTGATTTTCTTTTCGAACATGGCATTAAAGTTAGATATTTGCATTCAGATATTGCTACGATAGAACGGACAGAAATAATAAGAGATCTTCGTCTTGGGATTTTTGACGTGTTAATTGGCATAAATTTATTGCGTGAAGGAATAGATATTCCCGAAGCTTCTTTGGTTGCAATTTTAGATGCTGATAAAGAAGGTTTTCTTCGTTCTGAACGAAGTCTCATTCAAACTATAGGACGGGTAGCTCGAAATTTAAATGGACGTGCCATTTTATATGCGAACAAAATGACAGATTCGATGGTTAAAGCGATTAATGAAACCAGGAGAAGAAGGCAAAAACAATTAGAATTCAATAAAAGAAACTCAATAATAGCTCGGAATGTATATAAATCTGTGAAGGTACCGATTTTGGAATTGCCAGTTAAGGATAAGGAAATTAATCCTATTAAGAATGAAAACAAAAAACTAGAAACGTTTAGAAATAAGAAAGAATTAGAAAAAGAAATAAAAAGACTAAAAAAACAAATGATTAAATATGCAGAAAATCTTGAGTTTGAAAATGCAACAGAAATTCGAGATATATTAAAGAAATTAACTGAGAGAGAAGAAACTTCTAAGAATAGCTCGCATAGTTAATAAGAGAAAATTGGATTGTATTTTGAACAGTTTATACATTTTCAACAAAATGAAAAAAATTTAATATTCTCGATGGATTCTTCAAACCAATTTTTGGTGTAAAAATTAATTTGAAGAATCTTTTGATGTTTTTTTATCAATTAGTGATAAAATATTTACAGTAGTTAAAGTGTAAGAGGATCAGAAAAATGGATTCAATTTATTTAGATTATTCAGCTACTACCCCAGTAGATTCTCGTGTTGTTGAAAAAATGATTCCATGGTTATCCAAGAATTTTGGAAATTCTGCATCTAGGAGTCATTCATTTGGCTGGGAAGCTGAAAATGCTGTTGAAACAGCACGTGCTGAGGTAGCAAGTTTAGTAAATGCAGATCCTCGTGAAATTATATGGACTTCTGGTGCTACTGAGTCTAATAATTTAGCAATTAAAGGAGCGGCTAGTTTTTACTCTGGTAAAGGCAAGCATATTGTTACGCTCAAAACTGAACATAAAGCTGTGCTTGATACCTGTCGCGATTTAGAACGAAAAGGATTTGAAGTAACTTATCTTGATGTTATGGATAATGGTTTGTTGAACTTAGATTTATTCAAATCTGCTGTACGTCCTGATACCATTTTGGTATCGGTTATGATGGTTAATAATGAGATTGGAGTCATACAAGATATTGATGCTATAGGACGTTTTTGCCGTGAGAATGGTATAATTTTTCATGTTGATGCTGCGCAAGCTGCAGGAAAAGTAGAGATTGATTTAAAAAGCATTCAGGTTGACCTAATGTCATTCTCAGCTCACAAAATTTATGGACCAAAGGGAATTGGGGCGCTTTATATATGCAGAAGACCCCGAATACGTTTAGAGGCACAGATTCATGGAGGAGGACATGAACGAGGTTTCCGTTCTGGTACAATTCCAACCCATCAAGTTGTTGGGATGGGAGAAGCTTTCCGAATTGCAAAAGAAGAAATGATGATTGAAAGGATTCGAATTAAGAATTTGCGAGATCGTTTATGGGATGGCATTTCTGAAATAGAAGAATCATATCTGAATGGAGATATGCATCGTCGGATACCACATAATCTAAATGTAAGTTTCAACTATATTGAAGGAGAATCTCTCATGATGGCTATCAAGGAATTAGCTGTTTCTAGTGGATCAGCTTGTACTTCAGCTAGTCTCGAACCATCTTATGTTTTGAGGGCTTTGGGAAGAAATAGTGAGCTAGCTCATAGTTCTATTCGTTTTACAATTGGTCGTTTCTCAACTAATCAGGAAATTGATTATGCTGTTCAAATTTTGAAAGAACAAGTTGAGAAATTAAGAGATATGTCTCCACTTTGGGAAATGGTCAAAAATGGCATTGATTTAAATTCTGTTCAATGGTCTTCACATTAATTTTAATTTGTAAAAAATGGAGTAAGGTATGACATATAGTGCTAAAGTTTTAGATCATTATGAAAATCCACGTAACGTTGGTTCGTTTGAAAAAACTGATGAAACTGTTGGAGTTGGAATGGTTGGAGCCCCAGCCTGTGGCGATGTTATGAAATTGCAAATCAAAGTTGATAAATCAGAAGTTATTCAAGATGCTAAGTTTAAAACTTATGGTTGTGGTTCAGCAATTGCTTCAAGCTCTCTAATGACTGAATGGGTTAAAGGAAAAACTCTTGATCAGGTATTGAAAATTCGCAATACAGAGATTGTAGAAGAATTATCTTTACCTCCTGTAAAAGTTCATTGTTCAATTCTTGCCGAAGATGCAATTAGAGCTGCAGTTCAGGATTATAGAAAAAAACAAAGTATCCATTTGCCTGTGCAAGAATAGAATATTCAGTCAAATGAGGAAGAGGTAAGGTTATGTCTGTCATTCTAACAAAAAAAGCAGCTATTCATATTGATTCTTATTTAAAAAACCGTGGTTATGGATTAGGGATCCGTTTAGGGATTCGTATGACAGGTTGTTCTGGGATGGCATATAAATTAGAATATGTCGATAAATTAGAGCCTAATGATCAGGTTTTTGAAAATTTTGGTGTGAAGATTTTTGTTGATCAATCGAGCCTTGTGTATCTAAATGGTATTGAACTTGATTATGCTAGGGATGGTTTGAAAGAGGGATTTCTATTTAAAAATCCTAATGAGAAAGCTACCTGTGGATGTGGAGAATCTTTTACGGTGTAATTCTTTGTGATTGATACGATTGATAAAAAAGACTATTTTGATTTGTTTGAATTACCTGCAAAATTTTCAATAGACACCGAGAGTTTAAAACTTTCTTGGTTATCCATTGCATCTAGCATTCATCCAGATCATTGTTCTAATGATATGGTTTCATCTGAGATTGCTTTTGCTAACCTTTCTATGTCATTCGTTAATGAGGCATATAAGAAATTAAAAGATCCTCTTTTAAGGGCGGTTTATCTTTGCGAAAGAGCAGGAGTAGTTTTTGGGAAAGAAACATTGGATGATAGCATGCATTCAGATTTTCTTTGTCGGCAGATTGAGTGGTATGATAGGATCCAACAAGCTAATTGTGATATAAATCGGTTGGAAATTCTCCATGCTGAATTGAGCGAAGCAATGGAAAATATCCAAAATTCTTTAATTGATCTATTAGACAATTTAAAAGATTATGAAACAGCTGCAAGGAAAATTCGTGAATGGATATTCTTAAGAAAAACTATGAGTTTACTAAAATCTATTCAAATGAATCTTCTACTTAATTAAAGAAATAGAATGGTGCAATTATTGCAGATATCTGAACCTAAAAAAAATTCGGTTGTTTCAGAAAAAATTTTTGCTGGCATTGATTTCGGAACAACTAACTCTCTTATTGCATTGATAAGAAGTGGTGCTCTTGAACTTTTTGCTGATTCTAGTGGAAGGTTTTTATTACCATCAGTAGTGCATTATTCTGGAAAAGGTGAGATATTAGTTGGCTATGATGCAAAGCTTTATAAAGATTCTGATCCACTCAACACATTCTTTTCAATTAAAAGATTCTTAGCTCGATCATCTGAGGACATTAATAAGTCTCTATCTCCATACGAATTTTCCAACAATTCATCTGGGTTAGTACAACTGCATACAACTCATCATGAGGTTTTAAGTCCCATTGAAATTTCATCAAAGATTTTCTTAGAATTGAAAAAAAGAGCTAGAGCAGCTCTTTGCAGAGAATTAGATGGGGCTGTTGTAACTGTCCCAGCCTATTTTGATCACAATCAAAGACAAGCAATACATGATGCGGCAAGTCTAGCTGGTTTAAATGTTGTGCGGTTGCTTAATGAACCTACTGCTGCTGCAATTGCTTATGGTTTGAATAAAGATGAAATAGAAGGAATATATGCAGTATATGATTTGGGAGGTGGAACGTTTGATATTTCAATTTTATCTATAAAAAATGGGGTTTTCGAAGTTCTAGCTACAGGAGGAGATGCTGAATTAGGTGGAGATGATTTTGATTGTGCAATCGCTGATTTCTTTTCTCAGTTTTATTCAAATACTACTTTTTCCTTATCGGATCGAAGGGTTTTGCTATTAAAAGCTAAGGAATTGCGAGAAATCTTATCATGTTCTGATCATGCGAATGTAAAAATGAAAACAGACGAAAATAAGATTCTTGATCTTGCTCTAACCTCTGACGATTTAGAAAATATAATTTTTCCACTAATCAAAAGGACTATTAATTGCGTGAAATGCGTAATGCTTGATGCTGGTTTACATTTTAAAGATATTCGAAATGTGATTATGGTAGGTGGAACAACGAGAATGCCTCTGATTCAAAAGTTTGTAGGAACCGTTTTTGATACTGTCCCGCTTACAGATATTAATCCAGAACAAGTTGTAGCTATTGGAGCAGCCTTGCAAGCAAATTTATTGGTTTCGGAAAATAGTGAAAGAAATTCAAGGAAAAATTGGACCTTATTGGATGTTTCTCCATTGTCACTTGGAATAGAAACAATGGGAGGATTAGTTGAACACATTATTTCCAGAAATACAACTATTCCAACGGTTCAATCAAAAGAATTTACAACTTTTAAAGATGGTCAAACTGCAATACATATACATGTATTACAAGGTGAACGCGAATTTGTTAAAGACTGTCGATCTTTAGCAAAATTCGATTTGAAAAATATTCCTCCAATGCCAGCAGGTGCTATTCGTGTTTGTGTGGTATTTAAAATTGATGCAAATGGCATATTAAGAATCTCAGCTCAAGAAACAATTACAGGAGAAAAATCAAGTATTTCTATTAATCCCTACCATGGATTATCTGTGAGTAAAATTAAAAAAGCACTTATTGATAAAAAGAAAAACCATGATTTGGATTCTAAAATGAAAGATCTCATTGAATTGCAAATAGAACTTAAGAAATTGATCGGATCGGTTGAAAATTCCCTAAAATTTGATCTTGATTTATTAAATCATAGAGAATATGAACATGTTAAATCTTCATTGAAAAAGGCAGAAAATATAAAAAATGGCGAAGATATTCACGCACTTCGCAAATCCATAGATTCTTTAGCCCAGGCTATGGAAATTTTCTCTTTTAATCGAATAAACCGCAGTATCTATACTTCTATTTCAGAAAGCTAGCAAGATTGAGTAGTTATATATATATGCCTAAACTAACAGTATTACCCCACCCCGAATTATGTCCAGACGGGGCAGTGATAGAAAATATCCCAATGGGTATTCCTATTTGTCGTGTGTTGCTTTCAAATAATATTGAAATAGAACATGCTTGTGAACTTTCTTGTGCTTGCACTACATGTCATGTCATAGTCAGGGAAGGCATTGAATCACTTAATACAGCTACAGAAGACGAAGAGGATTTACTAGATAAAGCATGGGGCTTATGTCCAAGTTCACGTTTATCATGTCAAGCCTTGGTGTCGAATCTTGATTTGAAGATTGAGATCCCAAAGTACAGTATAAATCACTCGAAAGAAAATTAAAAGTTCATAACAATTTATGTTATCTTTTTTTCCAAAACTTTCTTCTTATCAAGCATGGATTCAAAAATTGAATCAAAAAAAAGTCAATCTAAAAATATCAAAATAAGCTGGAATAAGAAAAACCATGTCGAGAATGAAAGATTGATGAATTGTTCAATGTATACAATAATTAAGCACAATAGGTATGCTATTGAACATCCTATTAGTAGTAAATTATTCGAATTTTAAGTTTTTCTATTTCCATTAATAAGATTTGTTGAATGAAGAATATGTCTTATTTAAAAGAAAATGGTTGAACTACTACAAAGTTTACTATCAGAACAAGCAGAAATAGTGGAATTTCATTAAACCAACGATAGAAAATATGTGAATGGATATTTCGATTTTTCTGGAAGTTTTTTAGAAATGATCCACAAATATGATTATAAATAACAGTCATTAAAACAATAGATAGTTTTAGATGCATCCAACCTTGTTTTTGTCCAATGCCATAAACAAAAAACATCCAAAAACCTGATCCCAAAGCAGGCACGGATATAATGTTAGTAAAACGATAAAGATTTCTAGCCATTTTTAATAAAGTAGATTTCACATCATCATTAGATGATTGCGATAAATATACAAAGATTCTAGGCAAATAGAATAGTCCTGAAAACCAAGAAATAACTAGAACTATATGAAAGACTTTAAAAAAAAGGAAATTCATAAACGGAATTTTGAAAATGAAACAATTAGGATCTTCCTCCTACAATGCTGCAGTAGAGATTTTATGCTTATTGTATTTTTGGAGAAATTCTTCAATTCCTTCACGTTCATCAAGTAATTCCCTTAAAGTAAGATCTAACATTTCCCTTGAGAAAAAATCAATTTCTAGATTCTTTACAATGCTATAAACTCCTCCATCAGAAATTACTGGAAAACCATAAATAATTTCTTTAGGTATTCCATATGATCCATCTGAAGGGATTCCCATAGTAATCCATTTTCCATTGCTGCCTATAATCCAATCATGCATATGATCAATAATAGCATTAGCAGCAGAGGCAGCAGAAGAAGCTCCACGGATTTTAATAATTTCTGTTCCACGGGAACTAACGCTTGGAATAAAATCATTCCGATTCCAGATATCATTCCCTAATATATCTAATAGTCTTGAACCAGAAACTGTTGCAAACCGGTAATCAGGATACATAGATGGGGAATGATTTCCCCAGACGATCATTCTATCGATTTCATCAATTGTTTTACCAACTTTCATTGAAAGCTTTGATAAAGCTCGATTATGATCAAGTCGAAGCATTGCAGAAAAAGCTTCTGAAGGAAGATCAGGAGCTGATTTCATTGCAATGTAAGCATTCGTATTAGCAGGATTTCCTACAACTAAAACCTTTACATTCCTATTTGCAACCTCGTTAAGAGATTCTCCTTGGTTTCTAAAAATTTTTGCATTAGATTTTAACAAATCTCTACGTTCCATTCCAGGTCCTCGAGGCTGTGCTCCAATTAGAAGTGCAATCTCAGCATCTTTAAATGCTTCATTAGAATTGCTATGTATGCTCACTTCTTTTAGTAGAGGAAAAGCACAATCTTCCAATTCCATAAGTGTTCCAGATAAAGATTTCTGCACATCTTTATCTGGAATTTCCAAGAGTTGTAGAATTATAGGTTGGTTCTTTCCAAGCATTTCACCAGAAGCAATGCGAAATAGAAGTGCATAACCAATCTGACCGGCTGCGCCGGTGACAGCAATCCGGACGGCTTTCTTGGACATAACATTTCTCCAAAACAATAATCAAAATAATCTCCAGAAACAGCGAAAACCACTTGGGAAACAGAGGAGAATTGAAAAAAAATTCTAAAGATAATCAGGAGATCGTAGACTAAAACTGTTTATTGGTCAATATTCTTTCTGACAAGAATTGAAAATAGACTAAAACAGACAATATAAAGTTTATATTGATAGCCTTGAAAGAAGTAGGTAATGTTCTCCTCTCTTTTGAATCTAATCATTTAGACTATTGAAATCTAAGGTGCGCCTCAGATTTTTATTTCATAATCTTGCTAAGTTCGCATGTATCAATTCAAAAAATAGATTAGATAGCAGATAATAGCTAGAAATGAAATAAAAGATTCATGCAAAGACTTTAAAAGAAAAATATTAGAAAGCTTTTTACATACTTGAAAAACTTATCAAACCTATATGATTTCTATTTTTTCTTTTCGCAAATGCGGAAATAGAATAACATCACGTATATTTGATTTATTTGTTATAAGCATAATTAATCGATCGATTCCTATTCCACAGCCTCCAGATGGAGGTAATCCATATTCTAAAGCTCGAATATAATCTGCATCATAGTATTTGCTACGTTCTTTGCATTTATTAGAATCTTTTGATTTGATTTGAGATAGAAATCTGCTAGCTTGGTCTTCTGGATCATTTAACTCAGAAAATCCATTAGCTATTTCTCGTCCGGCAATGAAAAGCTCAAAACGTTCTGTCGTATTCTGGAATTTGTCAGATGTCCTGGCTAGGGGAGACATTTCAACTGGATAGCCTGTAACATATGTAGGATCCCAAATATTTTGAGATATTAATTCTTCGAATAGTAATAGTTGCATTTTTGCTAGGCTTTTTTCATTAGAAGGATCTTCTCCTGAATCATCAAAATCGGGCTTAATTTTTCTAATTTCGTGGACGAGAAAAAAAACATCCTCGATTTGAGAAATTTTATATTTGTCAGAATAATTGAGTATTGCTTCAGAAATACTAAGTCGTTTGAAAGGTTTGGATAAATCAAGCTTTCGATTCTGATAAGTAAAGCAGGAATTTCCAACAGTATTGATAGCAAGTTTTTCAATTAAACTTTCTGTAAAATCCATCATCCAATGGTAATCTGTATATGCTGCATAAAATTCCATCATTGTAAATTCTGGATTATGATTAGGACTAATCCCTTCATTTCGAAAACTTCGATTTATCTCAAATACTCGTTCAAATCCCCCGATTATTAATCTTTTTAAATACAACTCAGGAGCAATCCGTAAAAACATTTCCATATTGAGAGAATTATGATATGTCGAAAAAGGTTTTGCCAAAGCTCCTCCTGGAATAGTATGTAACATGGGAGTTTCTACTTCTATGAAATCAGCATCAGACATGAACTTTCTTATATAAGCTAATGCTTCGGAACGTTTCTTAAAAGTTTGACGGCTATTCTCATTCATGATGAGGTCAATATATCTTTCTCTGTATCGAAGTTCTTGATCTGTAAGGCCATGGAACTTTTCGGGAAAGGGACGAAGCGCTTTGCATAAGAGATAAATCGAGCTTACCCGAAGAGATAACTCACCCCGATTTGTTAAAAACAAAGACCCTTCTACTCCAACAATATCTCCAATATCCAGCTGCTTGAAATCAGAATAAGGTTGAAAACCTAGCATACCTATTTCTAGGTATAACTGAATTTTTCCTGTGCTATCTTGAACTGTAGCAAAACTTGCTTTTCCCATAATGCGTTTAAGCATGATTCTTCCAGAAATTTTGACTTCTTCTGAAAATTTTTTATCATGTTTAGAGTTATAACTATAATGAAGATTTGAAATCTTTACATTAGGAAAAAAGTTATTTGGATAGATTACCTGCCCATTTTCTTTTTTCCGGTTTAATTTTTCTCGTCTTCGTGCGATAAGATGATGTTCATTCTTCTTTTGCAAAGTTAGAAAATCTAAAGTAATCGATTTTTTTTCAGTCATTTTGGTTGAGCTTTAGAATTATTGAAATTTTGGAAACTGTCAAATCTAATGACTTTAAGGAATTATAAATCCTTACTTTTCAAAGGAATTGACCGATCCTTTGTTTCAATTATAAATCGGAAAAATGTGGTAGAAAAATTCTTAATGATGTATAAGATGATAATCGTATTATTGAAATTTGATAAAATTCAGGTTTGATTCACAATTCAAGAAAAGCTAATCAGAATCAAAAGAAATTAGATTTTTTGTCTTAAACTTTCCATGATGAAAATATCGAGATCTCCATCAAGAACACTTTGTATATTTGAGGTTTCGATTCTAGTTCTCAGATCTTTAATTCGACTTTGATCAAGAATATATGATCGAATCTGATTGCCCCAACAAACACTGTTTTTTTCATCTTCCATTTTTTTTTGTTCAGCAATTTGATTTTGCAAACCTAGTTCATAAAGCTTAGACTTTAACATGTTCATAGCTTCATGACGATTCCTATGTTGGGAACGATCATTTTGACATTGTACAACAATCCCAGTTGGAAAATGAGTTAAACGAATAGCAGAATCTGTTTTGTTGACATGTTGTCCGCCAGCTCCACTTGCTCTATAAGTATCAACACGAATGTCTGATTGATTTATGTCAATTTTAAAAGAATGATCAATTTCGGGATAAACAAATACACTAGCAAAAGATGTATGTCGATTCCCTGAAGAATCAAAAGGGCTTTTTCGAACTAATCGATGAACTCCAGACTCAGTGCGTAGATAACCAAAAGCATAGTCTCCTGTAATTTTTACAGTCGCTGATTTTATTCCGGTGATTTCTCCAGATGATTCTTCAAGAATCTCTGCAGAAAAACCTTTTCGATCTGAATATCTTAGATACTGACGCAGTAACATTGAAGCCCAATCTTGGGATTCAGTTCCTCCTGCTCCTGACTGAAGATCAAGGAAGCAATTCATAGAATCCTTTGGATTCGAAAAGATTCGGTTAAATTCTAATCTTTCTATTTCTTTTTCAAAAGCAGAAATTTCCTTTTCAATTGATTTTATGGCATAATCATCACCCTCTGCCTCAGCTAGATTAAGAAATTCTATTGTATCTTTTATAGAATTCTTTAAGAATTTCAATTCCTTTAAAGTTTTTTCAAGAGATTTTTTCTCTTTGCCAAGATGTTGTGCTCGCTCTGGATTTTTCCAGATGTTTGGATCTTTAAGTTCGAATTTGATTAAGTGCAGACGTTCTTCTTTTTTAGAATAGTCAAAGATACCTCCGTAAGATATATTCACGTTCCCGGCAAATATTTAATCTTCCATAAATTTGATTTCGATATTCATTATCCATATTTTTAAAACCTTTAATTTTAGCAAAAAGTTAGAAAATAAATTACCTAATTATTTAAACTAAGTCTTAAAACAGCAATTTTACTCAAGAATTAATAAATTCATCATAATAAGCATGATCACACTTCTCTATCTATTTTTCCAGATCTAAAATTTCTAAATTGCTCTTGTCGTTTATAAAGGAACTTCGAAAAAAAAAGAGTTAGGAACAAAATTTTTTCATATATTTAATATATCTTTATGGTGACAAGAAATTCTACTTTTCTTCTGTAGGAAAAATTTGCATTTTCCTCCTTCAAATGTTAAAAATTATTCATACTTTTCTCAGAAAATCTCATAAAAATTAGGTTTGTATAATTCTCATACTTTTTCTTGTTATTATTTCTTATGAAATCCTCTGAAATTCGAAAAAAATTTCTCCAATTTTTTGAATCAGAAGGACATATTCTTGTCCCTTCTTCTTCTCTTCTTCCAACTAATGATCCGTCTTTATTGTTTACCAACTCTGGTATGGTTCAATTCAAAGATGTATTTCTTGGTAAAGACCAAAGACCTTATACACGAGCAGTTTCAGTGCAAAAAAGCATTCGTGCAGGTGGAAAACATAACGACCTTGAAAATGTTGGATATACAACAAAACACCACACATTTTTTGAAATGCTAGGGAATTTTAGTTTTGGAGATTATTTTAAGGATCAAGCAATTTTTTTTGCTTGGAAATTGTTAACTGAAATCTATAAACTTTCTCCTGAAAGACTCTGGGTTTCAGTATATGATAAAGATGATGAATCTTATTTTATTTGGAACTCAAAAATTGGAATTCCACCTTCTAGATTGATTCGAATAGGTGATCAGCATTCTAAGTATGATTCAGCTAATTTTTGGCAAATGTCTGAAGTTGGTCCTTGTGGACCATGTTCTGAAATTTTCTATGATCGAGGCCCAAATTTTCATGGAAATATTCCTGGATCCCCAGAGGGGGAAGGGGAAAGGTACCTTGAAATTTGGAACCTTGTTTTCATGCAATTTGATCGGGATCAATCTGGTCAAATTAAATACATACCCCAACCTTGCGTCGATACTGGAATGGGTTTGGAACGTATAGCTTCTGTGCTTCAGGATGTCCATTCCAATTACGATATTGATATATTTCAAGCATTGATATTTGCTTGTGCCCGTGAGACAAACACTGATAATTTATCGAATAACTCATTAAAAGTTATTGCTGATCATATACGTTCTTCATCTTTTTTAATCACAGATGGTATTCTTCCAACTAATGAAGGAAGAGGGTACGTGTTAAGACGCATTATAAGACGCGCTTTGATGCATGGTTATAAGCTGGGTCAAACCAAACCATTTTTTCATAAAATAGTAATAGATTTATCTAAGGAAATGGAAGATGTATATCCAAATCTTCATAAGAATGTTCGGCATATTTCAGAAGTTTTAAAACTTGAGGAAGATAAATTTGGTAAGACCCTTGGTAGGGGTTTAAAGATCTTAAAATCTACTATTGCATCTATGAAGTTTGGAGATAAATTAGATGGAAATATCATATTTTCTCTTTATGATACTTATGGTTTTCCTATAGATTTGACCTCAGATGTTTGTCAAGAATATGGCATTAAAATGGATATCAATGGTTTTGAATTGGCTATGAATAATCAACGAAGAAGAGCTCGTGCAGCATCTTTCTCAATTCATGGTTCCCAACCATCAATTCAAAAATTCAATTATGATGACAAGAAGACATCTTTTCTTGGTTTTGATAATTTTATAATTGATAAAGTAAAAATAATTGCAATGTTTTCTAATGAAGTTAAAATCAATCTGGCAGAACTTGGAAAGGAAATAGTGGTTATTTTGGATAGGACTCCATTTTACCCACAATCTGGGGGTCAAGTTGGTGATACTGGCTTGCTTGAGGATGAATCTGCAAGTTTTTTAGTATCAGATACACGTGAGATAAAACCTGGAGTGATAGGTCATTATGGCTGTTTAAGATCAGGTACATTATTTCCAGGAAAACTGCTTAAAGCAACGATTGATAAGAATCGACGAATTGCAATTCAACGGAATCATTCAGTTACACATCTTCTGCATCAAGCATTGCGACATGTTTTTGGAAAGCAAATACGACAATGTGGATCTCTGATTACTTCCGAGAAATTAAGATTTGATTTTTCTCAAAATGTTCCGATGAACCAACGCGAGATAGTTAAAATTGAATCAATCATTAATAGTGAAATATTAGAAAATAGAATTGTAAATATTCGTACAATGACCTATGAAGATGCTGTAAAGAATGGTTCGATTGCTTTATTTTCTGAAAAATATCAAAGCTTGGTTCGAGTAGTCGATATTGGGTTTTCTAGTGAATTATGTGGAGGAACACATGTATCAAGAACTGGAGATATTGGTTTCTTCAAAATTACGGCTGAAGAATCTATTGGTTTTGGTATTCGCCGAGTAGAGGCTGTAACAGGAGAAGCTGCACTATTTTGGGTCCAAAACCAGAATTCTTTGCTTAATGGAATAGCAAAAATGTTGCATACAAAGATTCATGATATCCCAGAATGCATTTTGCAAGTGCAAGATCGAGCAAAAACAGTGAATAAAATTTTAAAAAAGACCCGAGCGAATCTTGCATGTAATATAGCTCGTGGTCTAGATCGTAGCATTAAAAGGATTAGCATAGGACGAGATATTGATTTGTTAATTGCTTGGATTTCTGAATACGATTTGGAATTATTGCGCATTATTGCAGAAGACTTAAAAAGTAGACTTGAAAAATCAGTTACAATAGTTGCTTCCTTTTCAAAGAATACTGTATGCATAGTTTCTAGTGTAACAAATGATATTTCAGAATATGTTAATGCTCATTGCTTGATTCAATTCTTAACAAGTAAGATTGGGGGTAAAGGAGGTGGACGCCATGATATTGCAGTTGGTAGCTGTAATCGGATCAGTAATGAATCCTTGATAAAAAAATCAATAACAAGTTACTCGCATGATTGGATTAAAGATAGGATTCAAAATTCAAATAGTAATTGAAATAGAAATTTCAGCCTCTCAGTATTTTTAAAAATGGAAATAGATTACGATGTGGAAGTAGATGTTAGAGGGTTAAAATGCCCACTTCCGATTCTTCGAACAAAAAAAGTGCTTTTCAAAATGAAAAAAGGAAAAGTTCTTCGCATAATATCAACAGATCAGGATTCTATTCGTGATTTTCAAGCATTTTCAAAACAAACAGGAAATTTTCTGTTGGCACAAGAAAAATTAGGGAATGGAGAAATAGTTCATTACCTTCTTCATTGCTGACTTGAAAGTTCATAGGACATCAAGGATGGATATTAAGGTTTTTAACCATTAAAATAATAATAATAATAGATAGGAAAATTTATGGTCGTGATACGCTTAGCTCGTCGAGGTGCTAGAAGAAAACCATCTTACAGTTTAGTAGCTGCAGATTCTCGAAACAAAAGAGATGGTCGATTTATTGAAAAGGTTGGTTTTTATAACCCATTAGCTAATTCAAATACATCAGCTAGAATGAATATTTCTATGCATCGAATCCAGCATTGGATAGCTCGGGGAGCTAGATTATCTCCAACCGTTAAACGGTTAATAAAGGAGTTAAAAAAAAATCAGCTGATTTCCAACTTAACCTAATTTCCTGATTATTCTCTAAAAGAAACCAGAAGAAGATGTGTCTTGTTGCTATAGGGAAAGTACAATTCCCACATGGGTTAAGAGGGTGGTTAAATGTTAGATCATATTCCTCAGATTCGAATATATTGCCTTCAATTGCTGAATGTTTTTTATGTTTTCCAATGACGAAGGAAATCGGATTTTTTCCTCGTTCTATATCACCAAGTTCTTATAAAGTTGAAAGAGTTATATCTAAATACAACAAATTTTTGATTAAATTTATTGGGATAGACGATAGAAATCATGCTTTAGCCTTCAAAGGTTCTGAGATATGTATTTCGCGGAAAAACTTCCCTGATTTGCCTGATGGAGAATATTATTGGATTGACTTAATTGGTTGTGATTTTTATGGGGAGGAACATGGAAATACTATCTACATCGGTCTTGTCAAGGAAGTATTTGATAATGGAGCTCATCCTTTATTAAGAATAGTTTCAAATTATCCGAAAGAATTAGATAGATTAAATCTTAAAATAGAAAGAAAAGAAATGGTTTTTGAAATTCTGGTTCCATTTGTTTCTGCTTATATAACTTCAGTGGATACTGGATTGCGAAAAATTTACAGTAATTGGTCAATATATTTTTGATGCGAATAGATGTTGTCACTATATTTCCAGAAATGTTTTCTGCCGCGTGTAACTTCGGGGTAATAGGTCGAGCACGGTTTCGTTCTCTATGGAGTTTACATGTTTGGAACCCCAGGGATTTCTCTAAAAATCCGAGGCGTAACATTGACGATCGTGCTTACGGGGGAGAAGGAGGTATGGTCATGCTTGCAGAACCATTGGAAATAGCAACGAAATGGATTTTAGAAGAAAGAGCTCGAGCAGGTTTGCTAAATTCACCTGTTGTATTGATGTCTCCTAAGGGTTCAATTTTTACTCAAAAAAAAGCAAAAAAATTATCCTCTAGTTCTGGAATCATCTTAATTTGTGGAAGATACAAAGGTATTGATCAACGTTTTATTGATCTTTGTGTTACTCACGAGCTTTCTTTAGGAGATTTTATTGTATCTGGCGGTGAAGTAGTTGCTTTAGCTATTGTTGATGCTATTGTAAGGCTCTTGCCAGGAGCTTTGAACAATTCAGAATCCCATCTTCATGATTCTTTTGAAGATGGAAATTCCGGATTGTTAGATAGTCCTTGTTACACTCGTCCACGAGTTTACAAAAATATTCAAGTTCCAAAAGTTTTATTAAGTGGTGATCATTCTTTAGTGAAAAAATGGCGTCGGAAACAATCTTTAATTGCTACAACAAGATACCGTCCAGATCTTATTGAACGTGCTAAAAAAATGGGTTTCATAGATAATTTTGATAAAGAAGTATTAGAAAGCTCCGAATGAAGATGAGATTTATGATTCTTGAACATTTTTTACATTTTCGTGTTTCTCCGTTATTTCCTTTAGTTTTCCAATAAGTCTATCCAATTTATTTTTTTCTTTCTCAACAATGCTTCCTGGAGCATTTTTAACAAAGCTGGGGTTTTGTAACTTTTTTTGAGATTTTTGAATTTGATTTCCAAGTTGGACAATATATTTATTCAACCGGAAATTTTTTGCTATTGAATCTATTCGAGTATTCAGAATAAACCTAACACTTCCAATAGTTTGAGTAGTTGGTGCATCAATGTCAGGTAATTCCTTTGCTATATCTATTCTATCCACTTTTGTAGCAGATAAAATGTATGGAATATTGCGTTGCAAGACATTTATATCTCCATAAGCAATTAAAGATATTTTTTGATCTTTTGGAAGATTGTTTTCCATACATAATGTTCTTATGCATTCTATTTGATTTTTAAGATCGGAAACTAGAATTTCTGCGGATTCGTTAATGAGACCGGGATTGTAAGCTGGATAAGATTGTGAAGTTATAGTTACAATAGAACCTATATGATCGATTTTCCTCATACAGCGAGATATGCTTTGCCAGATTTCTTCAGTTATAAATGGAATTATTGGATGAGCTAGACGCAGAAAAGATTCTAAGATCTCAATGAGAGTTTTAAGTGTTCCACTTTTCTCTTCTATTGAACCATTTCGGATCTGAATTTTTGACAATTCTAAATACCAATCACAATAGTCACGCCACATAAAACTGTATAATGCTTCAACAATATTGTCGAGACGACAGTTTAGAAAATTGTCTTTAAACCTAGCTTTCATAGCTTCAAGCCGAGATATGATCCATTGATCCACAAAGGAAAGTTTTATTTTTTCTTTGTTCCTTATAAATTCCAGTTTTTTTGCATGCATGAGTACAAAGCGGGAGGCATTCCAAATTTTATTGCAAAAATTTCGATAATTCTGGCAACGCTTTAAATCAAAATTAACATTATTTCCTGGAGTTGTGTAAGAAGCCATTGTCAAACGAAGAGCATCAGTGCCAAACTCTGCAATACCATTTGGATATTGCAATCGAGTATATTTTCTGATGTTTTCTATTTCTTCAGAATTTAAAAGATTTGTCGTTTGCTTTTGAATAAGATTTTCCAGGTTAATACCTTCAATAAGATCAAGAGGATCTAGAGTATTGCCTTTTGACTTACTCATCTTTCTTCCCTTAGAATCGCGAACCAACCCATGTATATAAACTTTTTTAAATGGAATTCTCCCAGTTAAATGCAATGACATCATTATCATGCGTGCAATCCAGAAGAAAATGATATCAAAACCTGATACTAAAAATCCTGAAGACAAATAACGCTCAATTTCAATTGTCTTTTCTGGCCAACCTAGTGTTGTAATTGGCAGGATTGAAGAGGAAAACCATGTATCCAAAACATCTGGATCTTGTTTAAGGGATTCTGATATCCCTAGATTTTTAGCTTTCTGCAATGCATCAACTTCATTATGAGCAACAAATATCTGACCATTATTGGCATGCCAAGCAGGAATCTGATGTCCCCACCAAAGTTGGCGTGATATGCACCAGTCTTCAATGTTATCTAACCATTTCTTGTATAGATTTTTCCAATTTTTTGGACAGAACTCTATAGAACCATTTTCGACAACTTCTATAGCCATTTCAGAAATACTTTTTCCGGGATTTAGTGAATCTTTGGGAGATGGTTTTTTCATGCTCATAAACCATTGGTCAGTCAACATTGGTTCTAAAACAGCTCCACTTCGATCGCCTCTTGGTTGCATTATTTTATGTTCTTGAATCTTAACCAAAGATTTGAATTTTTGTAGTTCTGAAATCACCCTTTCCCTAGCCTGATCCAATTTTAATCCGAAAAATTCTTCAGGAACATTTTTATTGAGTTTTCCATCTAAAGAAAAAATTGTGATCATGGGTAAATTGTGTCGCAAAGAACAGGCATAGTCCTCGAAATTATGAGCTCCCGTAATCTTAACACACCCAGTACCAAGTTCCGGATTTACAAAGTTATCAGCAATAACTGGAATTTCTCGTTCGCACAAAGGAATCTTGACTACTTTTCCTATAAATGACTGATAACGAGAATCATCAGGATGAACACAAATAGCAGAGTCAGCAAATATAGTTTCAGGACGAGTCGTAGCAATAACCAAACCATCTATTTTCTCAATGTTTCCTAATGTGGAAAAATTCTTTGAGTTTTTCTTGGAAAATGAGTATAAAATGTAGAACATTTTTGCTTTACTTTCATCTAATTTGACTTCTAAATCAGATATAGCAGTACAAAGCATGGGATCCCAATTAACAAGTTTTTTGCCACGGTAGATCAATCCCTGTTCATGAAGTCTTACAAAAGCTTCTATAACACCTTTCGATGTTTGCTTATCCATTGTAAAATATTCTTTGGACCAATCAACTGAGGTTCCTAGGCGGCGGACTTGTTTTGTTATATCTTGGCTAGATTGAGCTTTCCATTCCCAAATTTTTTTTAAAAACTTATCTCGGCCCAGTTCATAACGTGATTTTTTCTCAGTATCCATCATCCGTTCTACAACTAATTGAGTTGCAATTCCAGCATGGTCGACACCTGGTAAAAACAATACATCTTTGCCAGACATTCTATTATATCTTGCTAGACTATCCATAATAGTTTGATTAAGTGCATGACCCATATGTAAGCAACCAGTTATGTTTGGTGGAGGAAATTGAATAAAACAAGGCTCTCCAGAATTTTTATTATTTGGACTATTGTTTTTCATGAAAAATTCTGCTTTTTTCCACAAAGATAAACAACGGAGCTCGATTACTTTTGGATCAAAGTTTTTTGGAATATCTTCTTCTTGAAGCAAGTTATTTTTAGAAAAGTCTTGAGAAATCATAGTTGCAGAAAATTTACCTAATAAGGAGTATGCATTTAGCTAATTTATATTGGAAAGAAAAAACTAATTTGAAAATATTTTAAAAACTGTTTTTGGAAAAAGCATAATGATTTTCATGTGCAATTTTTTTTCCAATAGCTAATAAAATCTGTTATGAATATGTATTTGGATGAGATTTTTGGTTCAAAGCTGCTATATGAGAAGTTGTCAAATTAAAAAGTGAGCAACTTGTTGTATAAAGCTTGATATCGGAATTTCTAAGTCGAAAAATTTCTTTGATCATTTGTTAAAAACATGAAAGATAATTCTGTAATGAAAAAACAACAAACCCTCTCAATTCTTAAACCTGATGCTGTTTCTAGAGGATTAATTGGGAAGATTTTAACTCGTTTTGAAGATGCTGGCTTAAAAATTATTGCTGTTCGGTCATTAAAATTGACTAAAGAACATGCAGAGCTGTTTTATGCGGTCCACAAATCCCGTTCTTTTTTCAAAGATTTGGTCAAATTTATGATTTCAGGCCCAATAATTGTTCAAATTCTTGAAGGATTTGAAGCGATTCAAAAAAATCGAGATTTAATGGGGGATACAGATCCTAAAAAAGCAAAACCTGGAACTATAAGGAAAGATTTTGCTGATAGCATAGAATCAAATCTTGTGCATGGTTCTGATTCGGAAGAAACAGCTATTCAAGAAATTTCTTTTTTCTTCTCAACATTAGAGATTTTTAATTAATTCTGATTTTAGTGAAAGAAAAAATTAATGGAAAAACTTAAGATTGATAATCGTATGAATTTGCTGGGTTTGGATAACTCTGAACTAGCTGTTTTAGTTAAGAAACGTGGTCATAAACCCTTTCGAGCAACTCAAGTTCAACGCTGGATTTACAAATATGGGGTTTCTACATTTGATAAAATGACAGATTTGTCCAACGATCTTCGTGAATTCCTAAGACAAACGGCCTTTGTTGATGGGTTAATTGTCAATAATCAACAACATTCATTGGATGGAACGATTAAATGGCTGTTTCAAATTGATGAAACTAATCTAATAGAGACTGTTTTTATTCCAGAAAGGAATCGAGGTACTTTATGTATTTCAAGTCAGTCTGGTTGTGCTGTAAATTGCAGGTTTTGTTCAACCGGACGCCAAGGCTTTAATAGGAACTTAACCACAAGAGAGATTATTAGTCAAGTTTGGCAAGTCAACGGATTTTTAAATGAATTTTCAGATTCGCATAAGTCTAAGAAAATTGAAAGCAATAAGATAGATACAGACTTAACTTATAAAATTAGCAATATTGTTATGATGGGAATGGGTGAGCCCTTGCTTAATTATAAAGAGTTAATCTCAGCAATTAAGATACTTGTTAATGACAACTATTATGGATTATCTAAAAGAAAAATAACCATTTCAACTTCTGGCATTGTTCCAATGATAGACCGATTATCTAAGGATTGCCCTGTATCCCTAGCTGTTTCTTTACATGCTTCAAATAATACTCTGAGGAATGATTTAGTGCCAATAAATAAAAAATATCCTTTGGAATCTTTGCTCGATGCTTGTAAGCGTTATTTAGTTTATGCTCCCCGAAAATTTATTACGTTTGAATATTGTATGCTTGATTCGATTAATGACAGTGATAAAGATATTAAAGAATTAATCATCCTGCTCAGCAATATTAATTGTAAAGTAAATTTAATCCCATTTAACCCATTTCCAAATTCTGGATTGCGTTGTTCTTCAATTGCTCGAATCAAGAATGTTTGTCAACAGATTAATAATTCGGGTATTTTTGCTACCATCCGGAAAACACGTGGAGATGATATCAATGCGGCTTGTGGGCAACTTGTAGGTCAGGTTTCTAACAAGATAAAAATATCTAAGCATTTGTTTGATATTGCTAGCTAGTTCTAATTAAGTAGGATAAAAAGGAAAAACTGCTACTTAAAGAATTGAGTCCTATTCTTATTATTAAGCTGAAGTGCATTTAGCAATGGGAAACTAATTACAATATTTGGAGACTGTTTTAGTGATACAAGAACTGCTATACAAATCTCAAAGTAATGATCTTTCTTTTCAACAACTTGAACCTCCTCGAAGACTTACAAACTCAGTTAGTGTGTCTTGGGCAGGAAAATCTGTGAATATAGGTGGACAATATCCAATCGTTGTTCAATCAATGACTAACACGAATACTAAAGATGTTCTTGAAACAGCTATTCAAGTAAGGGAATTGTCACTAGCTGGTTCTGATCTAGTTCGAATTACGGTTGATTCTCACGAATCTGCTCGTAGTGTTGTATTAATTCGAGAACATTTAGATAAAATGAATATTTCTACTCCTTTGGTAGGAGACTTTCATTTTAATGGCCATAAATTATTAAAGAATTTTCCTGATTGCGCACAAGCTTTATCTAAATACAGAATTAATCCTGGAAACGTAGGTTTAGGAAAGAAGCGAGAGGATAATTTTGCTAGCATGATAGAAATTGCTTGCCTCTACAAAAAACCGATTCGAATCGGAGTCAATTGGGGGAGTCTGGACAATGATCTCTTATCTAAAAAAATTCATGAGAATAAGCAGCGAAGGAATCCACAAGATGTCAAATCAGTTACTAGAGAAGCTCTAGTATTTTCAGCAATTGACAGTGCAAAACGTGCTGAAAGACTTGGTCTTTCAAAGAACGCCATAATCTTGTCATGCAAAGTTAGTGATGTGCAAGAATTAATTAAAGTATATCAAGCTTTATCCAGAAGTTGTAGTTATCCACTGCATGTTGGTTTGACCGAAGCTGGTATGTCTACCAAAGGTATAGTAGCATCTACTGCTGCAATAGCAGTGCTATTACAACAAGGAATTGGTGATACAATCCGCATCTCTTTAACGCCTGAACCTGGGAGCAATCGTTGTCTTGAAGTATCAGTTGCTCTTGAAATACTCCAAACTATGGGTTTCCGGCATTTTATGCCTTCTGTTGTCTCTTGTCCTGGTTGTGGGCGGACTAACAGCAAAAAATTCCAAGAGCTTGCTCATGATATACAAGATTATTTGCATAAAAAAATATCGTTTTGGAAACCTCAATATCCAGGTGTGGAAACCATGAGTGTTGCTGTAATGGGATGTGTTGTAAATGGACCAGGCGAAAGTAAGAATGCAAATATTGGAATTAGCTTGCCAGGAAATGGAGAAAATCCAGTAGCTCCTGTTTTCATAGATGGACAGCATTTTGTTACCTTGAAAGGTAACAACTTAGCCCAAGAGTTCCAACTAATCATCGAAAATTATGTAAAAAATCGATATAGTCAGCATTGAAAAAACGAGTTCGGAAAAGTAATCGGAGAGAACCTTGTCACTATCATATTGGTAATATCACTGAAAGAGAAAAAGTTATGAATCCTTTGGCATCCAAAATCTCTGTTATTCGCGGGATGCGAGATGTTTTACCAAAAAAAGCAAGAATTTGGGAAGAACTTGAATTATCTATTCAGAAATGGTTACATAAGTATGGTTATTGTAATCTTAGAACTCCAATTCTAGAAAAAACTGAACTTTTTATTCGTTGTATCGGAGAAATTACAGATATTGTTGAGAAGGAGATGTATTCCTTCAAAGATCGACTAAATGGTGATGAATTAACGATTCGACCAGAAATGACAGCCGGTTTGATCAGGGCTTCAATTGAGAATAATTTGCTCTACAATAGGCCGTACCGAATTTATTCAATTGGGCCTGTATTTCGGCATGAACGACCGCAAGCAGGCAGATATCGTCAGTTTCATCAAGTAAATGTAGAAGCTTTAGGATTCCATGGTCCTGATGTTGATGCAGAATTAATTATTATGTTATCCAAGCTATGGAAAGAATTAAAACTGGGAGATATTCAGCTAGAATTGAATACTTTAGGTCAAGCAAAAGAACGAGCTGCTCATAAAGCCGCATTAGTTAAGTATTTTGAAAAAAATATAAAACTCTTGGACCAAGACAGTTGCCGACGATTAAATACAAATCCATTGCGTATACTTGATACAAAAAATCCAGCAATGCAGGAACTAATTAGTTCTGCTCCTAAAATTTCGAATTTTCTTGGAGATCTTTCACATTCTCATTTTAAGAATTTATGTTGCTATTTGGATGATTTTGGAATTAAATACCAAATCAACCCAAGACTTGTCAGAGGGCTTGATTACTATAATTTAACTGTATTTGAATGGACTATTCTTACTTCCAATGCTCAAAAGATAACTGTATGTGGAGGAGGACGTTATGATGGTTTATCTGAACTAATTGGAGGAAATCGTTTTCCAGCAGCTGGTTTTGCTATTGGAATAGAACGTCTACTCAGTTTATTAGAGAATAATAGGGATTTCTCAAATATAAAAGAATGTGATGCTTATATAATTGTCCATCAAGATGATGCTTCAAAGCGTTTGGCAATGAAAATCGCAGAAAATTTAAGAGATATTGATCTTTCTGTTGTTTATGGAAGTGATTTTAGCATCAAAAAACAATCTAAAAGAGCAAACAATAGTGGAGCTAAAATTATTCTGAATGTTGGACCTAAAGAGGTTTCTAATCAAGTTGTATTCGTAAAACTTATGCAATCTAACCTTCCTCCAGAAACAGTTGCATTAAACCATCTATCAGATTTTGTGAAATCTAATATGGATAAGATGTCAATCAGGAATTATCCAAATGACAGAATTTTTTTTTAAAACAAGAAAATTATTCTCAGGGTCTCTATTTTTATCAGCATTTCTAGCTTTACTTTTGATAATTGTTTCTTTTTTTTCATGGAAATTTTCAAAAGAACATACTATTCAACATTCGATTAATGCTATGAAATGCTTTGAAGCATTTGAGAAGGAATTAAATTTTCTGAAAAATGATAATGAAAACAAGTCAACAAGCTCTTTTCGAGTTAAAGGAGCTTTAATTCTCTTACGTAAGAAATATGGAGATACAATATATGCTCCTATTGCTATTCTTTCGTCTGCAAAGCACTTGTATCAGTTAAACGAAGATTTTGAATTTTTGTATGAAAATATATCATGGGTTTCGAATCAAAGAAAATATAACTTTTTACATGATCTAGCTCGGTTACTTTTGTCAGGTTTTTTGCTTGATCGAAGCGAATATCATTTGGCTATGATGGAACTGGAGAATCCAACAGATGAATTCTCAGGTATCTTTCTTGATCGGAAAGGAGATATTTTATTAGCTCAAGGAATGATCGAAGAAGCAAAAGAATCTTGGAAACTTGCTTCTAGAAACTTAAAAGAAGATGATCCATTGCGATCAATCATCCAATTAAAAATCAGTCATTTATAATGTTTATTCCCAATTTATCTATTTTTACCCATTATAGGTCATTTCATATAATAATCATTTTCCTTATGACCATTTCATCAGTCTCATGTTCATTGTTAGTTAACAAAAAGGAGTTTTTCCTAAAACAGGATTGTGAGCAAGATAAGCAATCAATGGCATTAGATTTTAAATGGATAACTTCAGTAGGAAATATATTAAGCCCAAATTTTGGACTTGCAATATCCGGGGAGGATATATGTATATCCTCCCCGGATGGTTCTATAGCAAAGCTTAACTTATTTACAGGGGATATGCTTTGGAAGATATTAGTTCCTTCGAAATTATCTTCTGGAATTGCAACAGATGGATCAACTGTAATAGTTATCTCAGAAGATGGAGAAATCCTTGCTTTTAATAGTGATGGAAAATTAAAATGGATAAAAAGGTTTGAGGGAGGCAGCAGTACACCTCCAATTATTGGGAATGATATTGTAGTTATTAGAACAAAAAACTGTCATATACAAGCTTTTGATATAAATAACGGAGAATGTTTATGGAAACTATCACATCCATACAATGTTTCAAATGTAGAAATACCATCAAGAATGATTCTTCTTGAAAATTTCATTATTACTGGAATCTTTGGAGGAAAATTATTGGCTATTAATATCTTAAATGGAGATGTAAAATGGGAAGGACAAATATCTGATTGTTCTGATTCTAGCTATCAAGATTATTTGCTAGATATTATTGGTACCCCAAATTTAATTAATAATCTCCTTTGTGCCTTTTCATTAAAAGGTACTGTTTGCTGTTTTGATATCTTTGATAGGGGACGGAAAATATGGACTTATGAGCTTTCAAAAGTTCTAGATATTTCAATGGATGAAGATTATGTCTACCTGATATCAGAGAATAATATAATCAGTGCTTTAAACTCTACAGACGGTTCAATTGTTTGGCAGAATAAGGAATTAAAGGCAAAAAAAACACTTACCAATCTTTCTGTAATAGGAAATACTCTCATGGTGTCAGATTTGACCGGGCACTTGTATACTTTATCAAGTAAAGATGGCGCTATTAAAGGTTCTTTCTATTCTAGGAAACATAATAATTTTGTAAGATCTTCGATCATTTCTACAACTCAAGGTTTTCTAATGCAAACAGAAAATGGGAATTTAATGCTCTTTGAAGGCCGTTAATTTTAAAGATACTCTTATTATCTAAAGGAATTTAATCTTGCTTATTAAGCCAGTAATTGCTCTTGTAGGCCGTCCAAATGTAGGGAAATCTACTTTATTTAACCGCTTAACCAAATCTCGATCATCTTTAGTTTCTAACCATGTGGGCGTTACCCGTGATAGACATTATGGTGAAGGAAAAGTTGGGAAGATATCATTCATTGTTATTGATACAGGCGGATTAGATTTGAGAGATAAGGATGAAATAATTTCACAAACAACCGATCAAGTATTACAAGCTATTAGCGAAGCAAGTGTGGTTATCTTTTTAGTAGATGCTCGTTCTGGTCCACAAAATCAGGATTATGAGATCGCTGACCTTTTGAGAAAATCAGGTCAAAAAAGAATATTTTTAGCAGCTAATAAATCTGATGGTATGGATATACAAAAAGCAAAAAACATGTTTTATGAACTCGGCCTAAGCGAACCATACCTAATTTCTTCTACGCATGGTCATGGAGTTAACAACTTAGTAAAGATTTCTTTGAACGAATTTGAAAATAACCAATTTTCTGATGGTCTTGTTTTACACCAAACGTCTAATCATAGAATAAAACTAGCATTAATAGGACAACCCAATGTAGGAAAATCAACTTTGATCAATACGATCTTAGGGCAGAAACGAATGATTACCCATTCTAGTCCAGGTACAACTCGAGATACAATTCAAATTGAATATAATTTTCATAACCGGGGATATTTACTAATTGATACCGCTGGCCTCCGAAGGCGAAGGAATGTTTCCCAGTTAGTTGAGAAGTTTTCTATAGTAAAAGCATTACAAGCAGTGAAATGGAGCAATGTTGTTCTCTTTCTTCTTGATGGAACTAGCTTTATCTCAGAGCAAGATGCTCATATTGCTAGCTTTATTGTAGAGTCTGGCAAGGCGTTAGTTTTAGCAATTAATAAATCAGAAATGTTGGGCCATGAAAAGTCTATTCTTTTTGAGCAAGAAGTAAAGAAAAAGTTGCACTTCTTGTCTTTTGCAAAGATTCATAGAATTTCTGCTTTAAAAAATATCGGAATTTCAACTTTGTTCAGGTCTGTAAATAACGCTTATGAATCAGCTTTTATGAAGCTATCAACTTCTAAATTAACTCGAAATTTGCAATTTCTAATTCAGCAACATTCTCCTAAAAATTCAAAAAATCATTGCAAGATGCGTTATGCTCATCAAGGTGGAAAGAATCCTCCTCGCATTATCATCCATGGAAGTTCTTTAGAAAAAATATCAAATGACTATCGTCGCTATTTAGCAAAAGGTTTCCAGAAAGAATTTAAATTAGAAGGTACTCCATTGAATATAGAATTCAGATCTTCTAAAAATCCATACAAATAAAAGTTCAAAAAATCATTGAAATTTTTTTGCAACAATTTGGTTAATGCTAGGAAGTTTATTTAGGATAGATTTTGAATTAAGCAAATTAGGTTTAGATTATTGGTTGATTGTTAATTTCAACTCAAGCAAAATACAGGAAAATTTTTTTTTCAAGGTTCATAGCCGTAAAAACTAAGACATTGCTGTCCTATGGATGTTCTATTTCTTAAAAAATTAACAATGAACAATGAATATAAAAAGAATTAATTTATCTAATCGAAGTAGTCAATTTGGAAATATACCTATTCTATAGAAGCGATATACAAAAAAGAAAAACATTAACACTTGATTTCTTATCTTCTTAAGTAAATATTTTTCACAGAATGTGAATTCTTTTCTTTTTGCAATCTAGATTTTATTTTATGCTTGTAAATATTGCAGATATGGAAGCTTTCTATTTTTAATATTAATCAGAAGTAGAGATTATGTAAAAAAGATTAAATCTTATTTTATGTAACAATTTAGATGTGATTTTTAAGATTCTATCAAGTAGAAGAAATTACTACATGTACAAAATGTTCGAAAATAATAAATTCAACTTAAATAATTTCAATTTGCAAGGCATTCCCAATAGTAATAAAGAGAATGATTTGATTGCTAATTTGAAGAAGAACCAAAATACTCCTCCTGATCTTGATGAAATTTGGACTGATTTTAACAAACGCATTAGCAATATATTCAATAACCAAAAAAAAAGAGGAATTAGTGGGATTAAAGATCCATCTTCAAGGGACCCGGATCCGAAACCACCTCGCCAAGTAATTTTTGGTCTTGGAGGTTTTATTATCCTAGTAATTTTTACTATCTGGTTGTTCAGCGGATTTTTTATAGTTCAAGAAGGACAAGTAGCTGTTGTTACGAGGTTTGGTTGTTACAAGCAGACTGTACAAGCTGGATTTCAATGGAGATTACCATATCCAATTGAAAAGCATTCGATTGTAAACATTTCTCAATTACGCACTTTTGAAATTGGATTTCGAGGTAGTTCACGTAACAAAATGTTGTCTGAGGCTTTAATGTTGACCAATGATGAAAATATAGTTGATATGCAATTCGTTGTCCAATATCGACTGAGAGCAGATGGGGCTCCAAATTACCTTTTTAAGGTTCGGAATCCAGACGATTCTGTTCGTCAAGCTGCTGAGACAGCTATGAGAGAAGTTGTAGGAAAAAAACCCATGGATTTTGTTTTATATGAAGGTCGGACAGATGTAACAGCTGAGGTGCAGAACTTAATGCAGATAATTTTAAACTATTACGGATCTGGGATCCAAGTTAGTACGGTTGCCATACAAAATGTCCAACCTCCAGAACAGGTTCAAGCTGCCTTTGATGATGCGGTCAAAGCCGGGCAAGATCGTGAGCGTCAAATTAACGAGGGTCAAGCTTATGCAAACCAAGTTATACCTTGGGCAAGTGGTCAAGCATCACGGATGGTTGAGGAAGCAGAAGGGAAAAAAGCTAGAATTATTGGTGATGCACAAGGATATGCTTCTCGTTTTATTAGTGTATTGAAGGAATATGAAAAAGCACCTGAGATAACCCGTGATCGAATGTATTTAGAAACTATGGAAAAGATGTTTTCAGAAGCAAGTAAAATAATGATAGATAACAAAAATTGTAACAACTTTCTTTATCTGCCAATAGAAAAAACTTCTTCTATACCTGGAGTTAATGCTCTTTCATTTGATTCTCATAGGTCAAATCAGTCTTCTGGAGATATTAAGCCATTGTTAAATGAACAAGATTCTAATAAAACCAGTGATGCTGCTACTGGTAATGCCTTGCGTGATCGTACTTTATCGCGTTAGTACTATTCTTATAGTAGTCATTGTTTAGAGAGTTTTCCATGCAACGCCTTATTTCGTTTTTCTTTCTTGGATTATTTGGATTTTTTGTACTTCTGCCTTCAGCAGTTTTTGTTGTTCATGAGCGAGAATATGTTCTTGTGTTTACTTTAGGAGAAGTTCGAAAAATCATTAGTCAACCTGGCTTGTACTTTAAATTGCCTCAACCTTTTCAGAAGATTATTTCACTTGATAAGCGAATTCTTACTATTGAATCAAAAGATGCTGAGCGCATTCAAACTGCTGAGAAAAAGAATCTTTTAATTGATTCATATGTGAAATGGAAGATAGGAGACCCGCGTTTATTTTATGTAACATTCGGAGGAAATGAAAAGGCAGCCCAAGAACGTTTGCAAGCCCAAATTCGTGATGCTTTGAATGCATCTGTTAATGTTCGCACTGTTAAGGATGTGGTTTCATCTGAGCGCGGTACTGTTATGGCTGAAATACTTAACAATGTTGCAAAACGAGCAGGTCCCTTGGGAGTAGAGATTGTGGATGTTCGTTTGCGACGAATAGAATTAGCTCCAGAAATTTCAGAATCAGTATATCGACGCATGGAGGCTGAAAGAACAAGAGTTGCGAACGAATTGCGATCAATCGGAGCAGCTGAAAGTGAAAGAATCAGAGCTGAAGCAGATCGTCAACGTGAAGAAATCGTTGCAAAGGCTTATGCTCAATCCCAAGTTATTATGGGGGAGGGAGAAGCTTCTGCCAGTTCCATTTATTCTAAAGCATTTGGAATAAATCCTGATTTTTATAAGTTTTATAGAAGTTTGGGTGCTTATAAAGTTTTATTTTCTAAAGAAAAGGATACACTAGTTCTCGATCCGGATTCTGAATTCTTTCAGTTTATTAAAGCGCCTTGGAATCCTTTAAGTTCAAAAGGAATTGATTAGCTATTATTAGTTTGTATTAATATATTTATCTCGGATTTCATGAAAAATCCAAAGTGAAATAAAATGAAGAAATGGATGCTTCCTGAGCATTTGTCTGACGAGCTTCCATTGGAAGCGAGAAGGACTGAGAAATTACGCAGGAACCTTTTGGATTTGTACAGATCTTATGGTTTTGAACTAGTTTCTCCTCCTTTGATTGAATACATAGAGTCACTACTTTCCGGTGGGGGATATGATTTAGATCTCAGAACTTGTAAACTTATTGATCAGCTTTCAGGCAGAACTCTTGGAATTAGAGCAGATATGACCCCTCAAATCAGTCGCATTGATGCTCATCTACTTAATAAACCAGGGATAAATCGATTATGCTACTGTGGAAGCGTTTTGCACGCACGACCAGCTGGATTGTTTTCCAGTCGTGAGTTGCTTCAAATTGGAGCAGAAATATATGGGCATGAGGGAGTTGAAGCTGATCTTGAAGTTATACATCTTGTTCTGGAAACCTTGAATTGTGCTGGGATAAAACATTACCGATTAGACTTATGTCATTTAGGAGTAGTGCAAAGTATTCTAGAATCTGATCAAAAAGTTGAGATGCATTCAAGCACGATCATTTCTTTTTTGCGAGAAAAAAACATTCCAAGTTTGCTTAACTTGATTGAAAATATTCCATCATTACAAAGAAAAACCATAGATGCTTTATCACTATTGCCTTCTCTACATGGAGGAGTAGATGTTATCGACGAAGCCAGGTATAAATTGCCAAAATTTCCTGGAATTTTAAAATCTCTTGAAATTTTGCAAACTCTAGTTGGGTTTATTACACCTAAAGTTAATATAGGTATAGATTTAGCTGATGTAGGAAATTATGGTTATCATTCTGGAGTTACCTTTGGATTGTATATAAGTGGATTACACGATGCTTTAGTTTCAGGAGGACGTTACGATAATGTTGGTCGTGCGTTTGGAAAACCTAGAATGGCAACTGGGTTTAGTTTAGATTTGCGCAGATTAGCTTTGACGCAGAAACCACTTAAAAAAATGCGTGCAATATGTGTTCGTTGGTGTCAGGATCCCGTTCTCTTAGAAATTATTAATCATTTAAGAAAAAATGGAGAAATAGTGATACAAATCTTTCCAGGACATGAATTAGATCAGGGGGAATTTTTTTACGATCGTGAATTAGTTTTTCAAAATGGAAAATGGGTTTTAAAGGCATTATGATAAACATCGTGTGCTGATAAATTTTTTGTCTAGCTGTTCTTACTTATATTTTTTTAATATGAATAAAAATTTAGCAGTGATTGGAACCCAATGGGGTGATGAAGGAAAAGGGAAAATAGTTGATTGGTTAGCCCGTTCTTCTGCAGCAGTTATTCGTTTTCAAGGAGGACATAATGCTGGGCATACAATTTTCATTAATGGGAAGAAAACTGTTCTTCGGTTAATTCCATCGGGTATCATGCACAATGCTGTTGAATGTTTTCTAGGAAACGGTGTTGTATTATCTGTTGAGGAATTGCTTAAAGAAATTCAAGAATTGGAAAAATGTAACATAGAAGTACGATCTAGGTTAAGAATATCTGAAATTTGCCCACTAATTCTTCCTTCTCACATTGCTCTTGATAAGTCTCGTGAAATTCAAAAGGAAAAGACCAAAATAGGAACAACAGGAAGAGGCATTGGACCTGCTTATGAAGATAAAATAGCACGTCGTGCATTGCGCATTCAAGATCTTTTCATACCTAAAATTTTTTCCGAAAAACTTCATGAAATTCTTCATTATCACAATTTTATCTTAACAAAATATTTCAATTCGGAACCTATAAGTTTTAATAAGGTTTTCAATCAAGCTATGGAGTTTGCACCCACTCTTCTTCCTATGGTCAAGAATGTTTCAACAGAACTAATTTCTCTTCAGAAAGCTAAGAAACGTTTACTTTTCGAGGGTGCGCAAGGTTCATTATTAGATATTGATTATGGAACGTATCCATATGTGACAAGCAGTAGTTGTACTGTAGGAGGAATATTCGCTGGTGCTGGAATTCCTCCTAGATCAGTAGATTATGTACTAGGAATTGCAAAAGCTTATACAACCCGTGTTGGAAATGGTCCATTTCCAACAGAATTAATGGATAAATCTGGAGCTAAGTTAGCAACCATTGGAAAAGAATTTGGCTCAGTTACTGGAAGGTCTCGGAGATGTGGTTGGTTTGATGCGCCTGCTGTAAAGCTTTCCATTATTCTTAATGGAATTTCTGGTCTATGCATTACAAAATTAGATGTTTTAGATACATTTGAAAAGATACGTTTATGTATAGGATATAATTTATCAGGAAAATTTCATAATATTTTTCCATATGGTTCATGCTCATTGGAAAAATTAGAACCGGTTTTTGAGGAAATCCCTGGTTGGATGAGTCCAACCGTTGGAATTAGAGCATTTGAAAGATTACCTCCAGAAGCTCGTTTTTATTTAAAGCGCATTACAGAAATATGTGAGGTTCCTATTGATATTATTTCAACCGGTCCTGATAGGGAAGAAATTATTGTCCTAAAAAATCCTTTTAATGTTTAATGTTTCCTGTCTAATATTAAAAAATATATAGTGAGGTTGTTTTCTTTATGAATAAGATCTCTTCGATCTGCTGGAGATATTTTATTTCCTGGGAGATTCTTTGTTTATGAAAGCTTCATTCAATGATGACAGTCATCGATGGATAAGCTGGGATGAATATCATTATTTAATCGAATGTTTAGCTCTAAAAGTCTATTCCTCAAATTGGAAATTCGACCAAATTCTTTGTCTAGCTAGAGGAGGAGTAAGAATTGGAGATGTGATGTCTCGAATTTTTAACGTTCCACTTGGAATACTTGCTACCAGTAGTTATCGGGAAGCTTCTGGTACAAAACAAGGGAATCTAGATATTGCTAAATACATTACTATTACGAAAGATACATTATCTGGACATGTACTTCTAGTGGATGATATGGTTGATACAGGTTTGACTTTCAAAAAGGTTTTTATTCACTTAGAAAAGCAATTTTCTGATATTACTGAACTGCGTGGAGCTGTTTTATGGTGCAAAGGACATTCCACAATAATTCCTGATTATCATGTTTGTGCATTGCCAACAAATCCATGGATTCACCAACCTTTTGAAGATTACGATAGTTTACAACCCCATCAATTAGAATCTTGGATAAGACGTGGGTCACGGCAATAATTTTATTGTTGAATTGAGCTTAATATGATACAATGCAGACATGAACTATCATTTGGTTTCTATGTTTTTGAGATTTGATGAATTGTGTCTTCGGTTTTTATTTTAGTTAGTTACTATCCAACATAGGTTTCATAATTTTATGCCAACCGTTCGATTGAAAGAAAATGAACCATTTGAAAGTGCTTTGCGCCGTTTCAAACGAACTATTGAGAAGACAGGCCTTCTAACTGAGCTGCGTTCTCGTGAGTTTTATGAAAAACCAACTGCTGAACGAAAAAGAAAGTTAGCTGCCGCAGTGAAAAGGCAGTATAAACGAATCCGAAGCCAACAACTGCCCCCCCGCATGTATTGACAAGATTTATTTTTACTTGATTAGGTAGATTTTTGATACCAGAATCTTTCATTCGAGATTTGTTATTTCGTGTTGATCTCGTTGAGATTATTGGTCGTCATCTTCCCCTACGCAGAAGGGGCTCTAGTTTGGTATCAATTTGTCCTTTTCATAGTGAGAAAAATCCATCGTTTACAGTAAACGTACCTGGCCAATTCTATCATTGTTTTGGGTGTGGAGCACATGGAAATGCCATTTCATTCTTGATGAAATACCTTGGTCTATCCTTTCAAGATTCTATTGATTTTTTAGCTAAAACAATAGGAATTTCAACTTTTGAAGAAAAAAGAATACAGGATTCTCCTCAAAAAAAATTGATCCAAAAAAAGAAATTACACTGCAAGATATTGCAGATAGCATTGTCATACTATGAAGAAAAACTTCAAAATTCTTCTGTTGCATTTAATTATCTTAAAAGTCGGGGAATCACAGAAAAAATTGCAAGAAAATTTTGTCTCGGCTGGGCAGATTTTAAAATCAATGGTTTGAGAAAGGTTTTTGAAAATTATAACGAACCTATACTTATTGATGTAGGTCTAGTTATTGAACAAAGCTTTCAAAAACGTTGTGATCGTTTTCGCGGAAGAATTATGTTCCCAATTCGAAATATGGATAGGGGAGATATTATTGCTTTTGGCGGGCGTGCCATCACTGAAGATCATAAACCAAAATATATCAATACCTCTGAAACACTTTTGTTTTCAAAGGGTCGAGAATTATATGGTTTTTTCGAAGCACATTCTGAAATCAAGAAAATGGGTATGGTCATTATTGTTGAAGGCTATATGGATGTTATAAGCTTAGCACAACAAGGTATTGAAAATGTTGTTGCCTTGCTAGGAACTTCTGTTACGCTTGAGCATGTTATTAAATTATTCCATGTTAGTAATTCTTTGCTATTTTGTTTTGATGGAGATGAAGCTGGAAAAAAAGCAGCTTGGCGCGCCCTAAAGACTTGCTTACCACTGCTGAAAAATCAAGAAATTGTAAGATTTTTGTTTCTTCCAGAAGGACATGATCCTGATTCTTATATCCGTTCATTTGGAAGTAATGATTTTCAATCATTACTTAAGAATTCTATTTCTTTATCAAAGTTTCTTCTGCAGGAACTATCTGTACGTTATAAAATTAGTGAAGCAGAAGGCCGGACCAGTTTGCTGGTTGAAGCTAAGGATTTATTAAGTTTGATTCCTAATAATATTTATCGAATTCAGATCGAGCATGAATTAGCTCCTTTAGTTCACTTAACTGCTAATGAATTGCGGGTTTTTTTGAAACAAGATATGTGGCTAGCGAAACCACTTAATTTCAAAACACTAAAATCAGGAACGATGGAAATTAAAAATACAAATAATCATCGATCGGAGTTTAGTTTTTCTCTAACTTATCGTTTAATAAGCTTATTGCTATTATATCCTGACTTAATCGAATCTATTGAAACTCAAGAAATGACAATCCTTGATAAAGAACCTTGTCTGAGAGTTGCAAAGCATCTAGTTTTTCTAGCAAAACAAACGGGTGCTCGGGGCATAAAAGATACAATTGGAGTTGTAAAATCAGGTTCTGAATTGAATAAATTCATGATAGAACTTGAAGGCAAGAGTAAATGGAGAATAGGTTTACCTCATCCAAAGCAAGAGATGAAAGATATTTTTAGGAAAATTAAGCTTATGAATATTCAAAAAGAAATGGATAATCTCGCAAAAACTGGATTACATTTTCAAAAGGATCAAGAAAGATATCAGTATCTTTCTCAAGAAATGAAAAACATGAAAAAATGAAAAATAATTAATGCATTTATTATATATTGTTAAAGACAAAGGATAACTGCTTTCTCAAAGAAATTTGTAGAAAGTAAAAGGTATTACCTGTTTTTCTTATTTTTTGAGAAATCAATTTAGAAAGTTCTTGTAATATTTTTCAGATTTGATGATCAGAATCATTTTTATAGATTTTCTATAAGGAAACATCTACCTATATCTTGAAAAAAGGAAATACAGAAATTGAAAATTCAGAGAATAAAGCAATGAGCAAATTTAAGCCTTTCACTGGAAAAAAAGCAAATAAAATTGGTAAATTAACCCAAACTAATGAAGAAAATAAAATGGCCTTAGATCATTTGAAAGGTTTCACTTGTTACTTGAAAAATTCGTCAGAAAAAACAGAAAATAAGATAAATTCATCTAGTAAGGAAAATGAAAATTTTTTTTCAGAAGATAAAATTTTGGTTCCAGAAACAAAGATTTCAAGACGATTTGGAAAACGCCAAAAAGGAGATCCAAAGGATTTAATGATCCGAGGACCTATTTCCCAAGAAGAATATGAAGCTCGCAGGAATCGATTGAAGCAATTGATCAAACTGGGAAAGGATCGTGGTTATCTAACTTATGGAGAAATTAATGATCATTTACCAGATGATTTGGTTGAGGCAGAAGCAATTGATGGCATTATAGGTACATTCAGTGATATGGGTATTGCTGTTTACGATCAAGCTCCCGATGCCGAAACACTTCTTATGAATGAGAACACCCCTATTGTTGCAAATGATGATGATGTCGAGGATGAAGCTGAAGTTGCTTTGACAACTGTAGATTCAGATTTTGGCAGAACAACTGATCCTGTAAGAATGTATATGAGAGAAATGGGGATTGTGGGACTTTTGACGCGTGAGGGAGAAATCGAAATTGCCAAGCGCATTGAAGATGGTTTAAAGCATATGGTTATGGCTATTTCAGCATGTCCAACAACTATCCGGGAGATCTTAGAAAATAGTTACCGAGTCAGAGAAGGGAAATTACAAATTGATGAAATAGTAGATGGGCTGATTGATCCCGAAGATGGTGAAGAATATGCTGGATCTGGATCAATCTTAGAAGATAATGAAATAGAAGAGGGACCAGCTGGTGGAATGTCATTTAAGCAATTAGAAGACTTGCGCATGAAAAGTCTTTTAAAATTTGATAGAGTTTCTCTTCTCTATCAGAATATGCAGGATGCTTACAAGGATGTTGGATATAATTCTTGGTCTTATTGTAAGGCTCAACAATCTATTCAAAATGAGCTTGTTTGTATAAGATTTACAGCAAAGATGGTTGAGAAACTTGCTGATACGTTACGCAATCAAGTAGAGAACGTACGAAAGATTGAACGTGCAATTTTAACTGCTTGTGTAGATCGAGGAGGAATGTCTCGTTCCCGTTTTATTAAAATTTTTCCAGGTAATGAAACTAATATTCGTTGGATATTGGATGAATTATCTAATAAAAATTACTTTTCTGAGTTTCTTGAACGACAAGTGCCTAATATTCAAGAGCTTCAAAATAAATTAATTCATCTACAGAATAGCATTGCATTACCTTTAAAAGATTTGAAAAATGTAAATAAGCAGATGGCTTCCGGTGAAGCCAAAGCACGAAAAGCTAAAAGGGAAATGATAGAAGCTAATCTCCGTTTAGTTATATCCATTGCTAAGAAATATACAAACCGAGGGCTGCAGTTTCTAGATTTGATTCAGGAAGGAAATATTGGGTTAATGAAAGCTGTCGACAAATTTGAATATCGACGAGGATATAAATTTTCGACATATGCAACATGGTGGATAAGGCAAGCTATTACTCGTTCTATTGCAGATCAAGCAAGAACAATACGCATCCCTGTTCATATGATAGAAACAATTAACAAAATGAACAGAATAAGTCGTCAAATTTTGCAAGAAACTGGATCAGAACCTGATCTTTCAACTTTTGCTGAGAAGATGGAAATGCCAGAAGATAAAATTCGAAAAATTTTAAAGATTGCAAAAGAACCGATTTCTATGGAAACTCCAATTGGAGATGATGATGATTCACATCTTGGAGATTTTATAGAAGATTCTTCTACGCTTGCTCCCGCTGATGCTGCTTTGCATGGTTCTATGCGTGAAATTGTTAAAGAAGTACTAGATTCCTTGACTCCACGAGAAGCAAAGGTTCTTCGAATGCGTTTTGGAATAGAAATGAATACGGATCAAACACTTGAAGAAGTTGGAAGACAATTTGATGTTACGCGTGAACGCATTCGACAAATTGAAGCTAAAGCTTTGCGAAAATTGCGTCATCCTAGCAGAGCTGATAAACTCAAGAGTTTTCTGGATAATCAGAAATAAATCCTGACAATTTACAATAATTGACAGCAATAGAAGCAATATAAATAGATACAAGGGGCCTCTAGCTCATGTTTGGTTAGAGCAGCGGACTCATAATCCGTTGGTGCCGAGTTCGACTCTCGGGAGGCCCATTCCTATTTTTTGAAAAAGAATAGATCTAACATGGCAATTCAAATTCTGGAAACAATTATTATGTAAAATTTTTTTAGAAATTGTAAATTCTTTTGGAAAAAAATTATTCAATAATGTTTGATTAACAGTATTTGTTTTGGTTTTCAAATTAGCTGTAAATTTTGAAGAATGAATGGTTGCGGAAAATTTATTTAAATGCAGAATATGGCACAACTAGGTTGCAATAATTTTCCTAATTGGCTGCAAGAGTGCAGAAAACATACAGAAAATATTCTTGAAAAATTCTTAAAAACTACTGAGAATAGTGTTCCTATCTCTCGGCTTTATCAAGCTATGCGGTATTCTGTTCTTGGAAGAGGAAAAAGAATTCGAGCTATTTTAGTCTATGCTACAGGTTTAGCAAATCAATTTGCACAGCAAGAACAAAGTTTTGTTAGAGATTCTCTTGATCATGCAGCAGCAGCAGTAGAATTGATTCATTCTTATTCATTGATACATGACGATTTACCATGTATGGATAATGCGATTTTGCGTCGAGGAAAACCTGCTTTGCATATTCAATTTGGTGAAGCAATTGCATTGCTAGCTGGAGATGCATTACAAAGCTTAGCTTTTGAACTGCTTGCAAACATTTCAAAAGATCCAGATGTAATAGTGAATGTGGTTAGAATCTTGGCTAATTCTTCTGGGGTTTCTGGAATGGTCGGGGGACAAATGATCGACTTGGCAAGTGTAAATCATAAATTATCAACAGAAGAAATAAAATTTATGTATACTTTGAAGACAGGAGCGATTATTTCCTGCAGTGTTTCCTTGGGAGCAGCTATTGCCGAGTTAGATGCATCTACACGAGAAATTTTGAAGATTTACTCCAGAACAATTGGTTTAGCTTTCCAAATTGTTGATGATATTCTTGATATAACCGAAAATGAATCTTCTCTTGGAAAGACAACTGGAAAAGATGCGTTAAAGAACAAGCCGACATATGTTTCAATGTTGGGTATTGACCAGGCTTGGGAATTTGCTCAAAGCTTACGAAAAATTGCACATGATGCTGCAAGAAATATAGGTGGCTTGCTAGGAAAACGCTTAGTGAATATAGCTGACCTTGTTATTTTTAGAAATTTTTAAAAAGCATGTTTCTTTTTGGTATTTAGCTGGATCCTAGGAATGCTTCGATCTCCTACACCTCTACTACCATTTTTCTTGAGAAAGAATGAAGGAATCTTTATTAGATAAAATCAAAACTCCATTTGATTTAAAGGGAATAAATCAGCAAGATTTTGAAGCATTAGCTGAAGAACTTCGATATGAAATTATCGAAAAAGTTTCAAAGTCTGGGGGGCATCTTTCCTCAAATTTAGGCATAGTTGAATTAACTTTAGCATTACATTATGTTTTTGATACTCCGAATGATAGAATTATTTGGGATATTGGTCATCAATCTTATCCTCATAAAATTTTAACCGGACGAAGAAAAGCTATGGAAGGTTTGCGGCAGTTCGGCGGAATATCTGGATTTCCTAGGCGAATGGAATCTGAATATGACGCGTTTGGAACGGCACACTCTTCAACCTCAATTTCTGCTGCACTAGGAATGGCCATTGCTGCACGCTATCAAAACATTAAACGTTGGCATATTGCTGTAATAGGTGATGGAGCTATGTCTGCTGGAATGGCATTTGAAGCTATGAATAATGCAGGGATAACATCAAACATCAATCTCCTTGTCATACTAAATGATAATGACATGTCAATTTCTCCTGCAGTTGGTGCATTAAACCGTTATTTAGCTCGGTTAATGTCCGGAAGAGTTTATGCTGAAGTAAAAAAATTTGGACGATCAATATTTCAGAATGTGCCTTCAGTTCTGAAATTTTCCAAACGGTTTCAGGAACATTTGAAAGGAATGATCCTTCCAGCTACTCTTTTTGAAGAGCTTGGTTTTAACTATATTGGACCCATTTGTGGTCATGATTTTTATGCACTTATTCCCACCTTAAGAAACATAAAAGAACTGCAAGGTCTGCAATTCTTACATGTCATAACCAAAAAAGGATATGGTTATGAATTAGCTGAAAAAAATCCAATTTTATATCATGGACCAGGAAAATTTGATCCGAAATTTGGAATTAATACAAGGATATTAAATTCAAGAAAAACATATACTGAAATTTTTGGTCGATGGATTTGCGATATGGCTATAAAAGATACTCGCTTAATAGCTATTACACCTGCTATGCGTGAAGGTAGTGGTTTAGTAGAATTTGAACAACTTTTTCCAGATCGTTACTTTGATGTCGGTATTGCAGAACAGCATGCTATAACTTTTGCTGCAGGAATGGCTTGTGAAGGTTTAAAACCGGTAGTTGCAATCTATTCGACATTTTTACAGCGAGGCTATGACCAACTTATTCATGATGTTGCATTACAGAATCTAGATGTGACTTTTGCTCTAGATCGGGCTGGTCTTGTTGGGGCTGATGGAGCAACTCATTCGGGAAACTATGATATTGCATTTTTGCGATGCATACCGAATATGGTTATTGCTACTCCTTCTGACGAGAAGGAAACCGAGCTATTGCTTTCAATTTGTTATGAATATAAGGGCCCATCTTCTATCCGCTATCCTAGGGGGATTGCAGATGAAGCTCCTATATCCAAAAAACAAAATATTGCAAAATTAGGAAAAGGCTCAATAGTTCGAACTGGAAAGAACATAGCCATAATAGTTTTTGGAACTTTGCTGAAATCTGCCCTAAAAGTAGCAAATTTATATAACTTAAGTGTTATTGATATGCGTTTTGTTAAACCAATAGATATTGAGCTGATTTCCAAAATAGGAAGTAGTCATCAAGCAATAGTGACTCTGGAAGATGGAGCAATTATGGGAGGAGCTGGAAGTGCAGTTGTAGAAGTGTTGAACAAAGAAAAATTTGTGATTCCTACGTTACAATTAGGTTATCCTGACAAGTTTATTGATCATGGCGATCAGAAACAACTGATGACTGACTTAGGTTTAGATGCTTCAGGCATTGAAAAATCAATACAAAGACGGTTTCAAAAGTTTCTAATTTAAATTTTCCAAAGTCGAGAAACATGTTAATCAAAATTAAGTAAATAGGTAAAAATTAATGCAATCTGTTAGTCCTGTTTCAAAAATACCAGATATACAAAGCTTGTCAGATCTTCGACATATTGCAATCCATAGGGTAGGTGTTCGTAATGTTCGGCATCCAATATTACTAAGTAATAGTGAGGGATTAAAACAGCTAACTATAGCTGATTGGACATTAACGGTAGCCTTGGAAGCAGGAGATAAAGGGACTCATATGTCTAGATTTATGACACTTTTAGAAAAATGTCGAAACCAAGTTATGACGCCTTTTCTTTTTTGTGAAATGTCTAAGAATATGTTATCCCTTTTAGATGCGGAAAATGGAGATATAACAGCTTCTTTTCCATATTTTATAAATAAATCAGCTCCGGTATCTGGTGCTAAAAGTCTGCTTGATTATGAAGTAAAATGGACATCTCGAGCTTCAAGAAAAAGTGCCGAATTTGAATTATATGTCCGCGTGCCTGTTACTAGTTTATGTCCTTGTTCAAAAGCCATTTCCAAATATGGTGCTCATAATCAACGATCACATATATCAATCTCACTTATTTCTCATCAGGAACTGGATCTGGAATCCATTATACACCTTGTTGAAAAACAGGGTTCTTGCGAATTGTGGAGTTTACTTAAGCGTCCAGATGAACAATTTGTAACAGAACAGGCATATGATAATCCGAAATTTGTAGAAGATCTGGTTCGTGATGTTGCAATATGTCTAAATAGACAATCTGGAATTATTCGTTATCGAATTGAGGCAGAAAATTTTGAATCAATTCATAACCATTCTGCATATGCTGTTATAGAAAGCAAATGATAGTGAATAAAAGAACCAGATACAATAGGATATCTTACATAATTAAGAATTGTTTGCTATAAAGAAAGTATTGTTTTACAATTGCCAAATCCAGATGCTTGAAATTGCACGGTTTTTCCATTGTTGAACTCTGAAAAACTAGTAGGGCATTTTTTGAAGAGTATTTAAGGAAGTTTTCAATGCGTCATTATGAAGTAGTATTTATTGTTCATCCTGAACAAAGCGAGAAAGTTTCTTCATTGGTAGATCACTACCGATCTATGATAGTTGATCAGGGTGGATATGTTCACCATATGGAAGATTGGGGGCAAAGACAGATGGCTTACCCAATCCGGAATTTGGTTAAAGCTCATTATTTTTGCATGAATATTCAATGTGGTCATGATACACTGGGTGAGCTTCAAGAGACTTTCCGATATAATGGTGCAATTCTAAGGTATTTGTTAATAAGAACTAAGAAAGCAAGAACTTCTCTATCTCACATGGTCTCTTCACCTGTTGAAGCAGAAGTTCCTGAAAAACCAACCAGTCAAGTTGTACCAAAACAGGTTAAATAATTGGCTTGAGCTCCTATATTTTGAACAAAAAGAAGGATACTATCAATGAACTTTCCTTGAGCGGGAAAGTTATCGAGTTGGATTGCTTGCGATATACTCCCTTTGGATTACCTGTTCGGGGGATATTTTTATTACATAGCTCAGAGCTTTTAGATACCGGAAAACCCCGTCAAGTTCTATTGAAAATTCGTGCTGTACTTTTGGGAACTCTAGCCCTCGACTTAGAAGGTTTAAGTGTAGGAGATATGTTGCATGCCTGGGGTTTTTTAGCTCCAGTAAAAAAGAACTCAACCGAATTAAGATTTCATATACAAAAAGCATCCAAAATGGAAGGATGATTCATTTTAGCATTTTCTGTTGGAAATTTAATTATTGTGTACTTAACCAAGGTTTAAAAAAATTTAAAGGCAAAATAGGACATGGCTTTTTTTGGAAAACGTAAGGAAAAACGTAAATCAGCTCAGCAAAATCCATTATTTAAAAGAAGGAAGTTTTGTCGTTTTACAGCAGCTAAAGTTACGGAAATTGATTATAAAGATCTAGATACTTTACATGAATTTGTACAAGAAAATAGCAAGATCAGTCCAGCCCGTTTAACAGGTACCCGTTCAATTTATCAAAGACAATTGAGTTCTGCCATCAAGCGTGCTCGATTTTTGGCATTGATTCCTTACACAGATAATCATAATTAAAAATTAATACTCGAAATGATACAAGTTATTCTGCTTGAAAAAGTAACTAATTTAGGAGATTTTGGGAAAATTGTTCGCGTGCGTAGCGGATATGCTCGAAATTATTTGATACCAAAAAAAATTGCAACACCAGCAACAGATTTAGCCATCCGTGATTTCGAACTGCGACGATCTGATTTAATAAATGCACAGTTGGAAAAAATAGCCCATGCAAAGGCTATGGCTGAACATTTGTCTAACTTACATTTGGTAATCAGCCGAAGAACTAGCAATGAAGGCCGTTTATACGGTTCAGTCACTACAAAAGATATCGCTGAAAACTTAAAAGGTAGAGGCTTTCCAAATATTCGGAAGTCTTGCATCCAGCTGCCGAGTGGACCAATTAAAGAAACAGGTGAATATTCAATATTCATATCTTTGAATTCTGATATATCTCAAGAAATTAAAGTCAGTATAAAATCAGAAAATTAATTTCTTTTTTGGATAGAAGTGTGCTGGATTTTCTGTTGGAAAAAAAGTGTATTGGATCTCTAGTGTTCTTCTATTATTCCTATTCCATATGTTTTTCAACTTTGGTTAAATCTTCTTAGAAAAAAATTCTTAAGGCTTTCTAAAAAGTACTAGAAGAATAATTTCAAAATTTGTCTTCAATGGATGTGCATAGAGTTACATTACAATGGTTTTTTCTAAGGATTCATCACTGGAAAATCTTCGAGTTCCACCACACTCTATAGAAGCTGAACAATCTGTCCTTGGTGGATTGCTAATCGATAATGAATCTTGGGATCGAATAGCAGATATCTTAATTGAGGAAAATTTTTATCGTCTTGATCATCGGTTAATTTGGCAACATATTGCTCGTTTGATAGAAAAGAATAAACCAGCTGATGTAATCACTGTAAATGAATCTTTAGTTCGAGCTGGAAAATCGGATGAAACTGGTGGCTTAACTTATTTAAATTCTTTAACTTATAACACCCCATCAACTGCAAATATCAAGCGATATAGTGAGATTGTGCGAGAATGTGCAATTTTGCGGAAACTTATTAATGTTTCAGATGAAATATCGAATTCGGCTTTGAATACACAAGGGCGTGAAGCTAAGCAAATTTTGGATGAAGCAGAATCAAAAATTTTTAGAATTGCAGAAGAAGGAGCAAAGAATTCATCTGGTTTTAAGGAAATATCTTCTCTACTAAAAGAAGTGGTAGAACGAATTGATGAATTGTATCAACGTGGAGAAGGATCAGATGTAACAGGTGTTCCAACTGGCTTTATTGATTTAGACAAGATGACTTCCGGTTTACAACCTGGAGACCTTATCATAATTGCTGGAAGACCAGCTATGGGAAAAACATCATTTTCAATGAATATTGGTGAATATGTTGCTATAGGTCAAGGCTTACCAGTTGCTGTATTTTCTATGGAAATGGGAGGATTACAGTTGGCTATGCGGATGTTGGGATCGATTGCTGGGCTAGACCAACATCGGATGCGAACAGGTAAGTTATTAGATAGTGAATGGCCTAAAGTCACACATGCTTTACACTTAATTCAAGAAGCTCAGTTTTACATCGATGAAACTCCTGACCTAAATGTTACAGATGTTCGAGCTAGATCTAGACGGTTGGCCCGTCAATGTGGTCAACTTGGTTTGGTTATAATTGACTATATGCAACTTATGTCTGGAAATGGAAGTGAAAAAAACAGGGTATCAGAAATCTCAGAAATTAGTCGATGTTTGAAAGGATTAGCTAAAGAATTGCATTGTCCATTAGTTGCATTATCTCAATTAAATAGAAGTTTAGAACAACGCATTAACAAACGCCCAGTAATGAGCGACCTCCGGGAATCAGGAGCTATAGAACAGGATGCTGATTTGATCCTTTTTGTTTATCGGGATGAAGTTTATAATCCAGATTCCTTAGACAAAGGAACAGCAGAAATTATTATCGGAAAGCAACGAAATGGACCAATAGGAACAATAAAATTGACTTTTCAAAATTCCAGCACTCGCTTTAGAAATTATACGGATAAACAAATATATTAGGAAAAAAGAATTTACTTGTTTTTACTAATTCATTTGGAAAGTAACTTAAGATTTCATCTAATTTTAGATTCTAGGAACTAGAATTAGAAGTCATGGACACAGCCATGTTAAAAGCAGACTTTAGAGAAGCTGGGTTTGCTTTACCCTTCCAAGCGATATCAAAGGCTGTTCCATGATCTACGCTAGTCCGAACAAAAGGCAAACCAATTGTAGAGTTAACCCCATTTTCTATTCCTAGATACTTTATTGGGATTAATCCTTGATCATGATACTGTGCAACGACAATATCAAAAATTCCCAACCGAGCTTTCATAAAGATAGTATCAGGAGACCAAGGCCCTGATACATTTATGCCCTCTTTTTTAGCAATACGAATTGCAGGAGCAATGATATATTTTTCTTCAAGGCCAAATTTTCCTTCTTCTCCAGCATGAGGATTCAATGCAGCAACAGCGATTCTTGGTTTCTCAATTCCAAATTGTAAGCAAGCTTTATTTGCTAGCTTGATGGCAGTAATTTCTTTTCGAATTTTTATAGTTTCAGGAACTTTGGATAATGGAATGTGTATTGTAACTAGGAGAACACGAAGAGATTCGTTTGTTAACAACATTGCATATTCTTTTGTATATGTATATTTGGCAAAGATTTCTGTATGTCCAGGATAAGAGATTCCCGCTTTATGCATTGATTCCTTATGCATAGGAGCTGTTACTATTGCTCTAATGTTTCCAGATAACGCATCGGAAATTGCTTTTCTAACATAATAGAAAGCTGCTTTTCCAGCCAATATGTTTGTTTTTCCGGGAATTATAGTTTTTTTTTGAAGCCTTAGCTTACATTGAATAACATTCAATGCTCCAATTTCAAATTGAGCATCAGAAATATCTTTACATTCACGAATTTTTATTTTTGAATCTATTAAATCAGCTGCTGATCTGAGTATTTGAACATCACCATAAACTATTGCATGTTCTGTTAATCCCTGCGTATACATACGAACCAGAATTTCTGGTCCTATTCCAGCAGCATCTCCCATAGTAATTCCAATTGGTAAGCTTGTTGCATTATTCATTTCTTATGTACAAAAAATTTGTATGAATTGTATATAGAGATTGATGGTTTGAAAATTAGAAGGATCGTAGAATTGCAAAGTTATTTCTAACTAAAAAGTAAACTCCAATTTAAAATTCCACATAAACCTATAAAACTTATAAAAGATCAAGGTCTATGTTGGAAAAAACCCAGCCACGACTCGCCTTCCTTCGGCTATAAGAATATTATAAGTATGTGCAGCAGAATATGTGGTCATTATTTCTACACCAATTCCTGCTTTTAGTAAAGGAGCAGCTGTAAGATCAGAAAAGAGCTTATGTCTGAATCCAGTTCCAATAAGTAATATTTCAGGATACTGTACTCCCGTATTTTTTTGATTATTGAGTGGGGATGGATTATCTAAGATAGATAACTCATAACTATGAGAATCAACCAATCCACACATCTTAGAGAGTAGGTCTGAAGTAATCTCGTCAATCGACTGAATAAACCAGTTTTCAATGATTCCTTCAGTATTGATTAGTATTGGATGGTAATATTTAATTTTGTTTATCTTTAGATATCCTTTACCATAAGCAGTTATTGTATTTAATGCTTGTTCATTAATATGAATTTCCACAATCACCCTCCGAAATCATTTTTTTGAAAAAGATAAGTTATAAATAGGGCTAGACATATCAAGCAAATTATTCAAATTTCTATCTAAAAATTAAGGATTCAATTATTATTTGCAGCTTACTTATATAAGAGAAAGAAAATAAAAAGCATATTTTCTTTCTAAACCTTTTAAGGATAACTAAAATAATGAGAGAATTTTCTCAATTTGAATGGCTATTTCTATATGTATTTAAAATAACAAATAGATTAAGTATTCCTACATCAAAATTTGATTGAGATATTATCTTCATGTTATCTATAGATAATTTAAATCAAAATATTCTTGAACATCAGAAATTTGAAAATTGAAAATTGATTCAAACCTTTGTTAAAAATGGAAATTGTGTTTATTAAATTTTTAAAAAAATACTAACAAAAGCCAAATAGCTTAGCTTAAGGAAAGACAACAGTGTTAGAAATTAACCAAGGGGATTATCTTGTTAAAATTTATCGAAAATCAATCTTCAATTTTCTAAGTCAAAATTTTAGATTGGTCTATAGGATGATGTTTTTTAAACATTTGAGAAGCCTTAGCAATACATTTAATTCAATTGTTAAATTGAAGGTATTATATCTAGGATTTTCTAGTAATCAAAATATACAATTATATGAATCTTTCTTTGATTCATAATCTGTAATGTATGCCAAGTATTAACATTAGATTTTGCTTTTGTATAGAATTTCTGATAAATGCAATTTAAAAATGGAACTGATATTAATCATTAATTTTTTTTCGATCGCCAAATCAAAAATTTTTCTGGATAAAATGTTAAATATATGCGGAGTAACCCTAACCCCCTTTTATTAGCTTACTTTAGAAGACAAAGTTGCCACATTAATATTCTTCCTGTTCAATTATTAAAATTAATTGAACAGGAAGGTATTTTGGACATTGCTTTTAAAAAATCTAATTAAAGAGCACCAAATTCACAGATCTTTTCTAGGATAATTAGTTTTATAAAATAAGTTATAGGTTGGAGAACAGCTAGAAAGCATTCACGCATATCTCTAAAAGAACCCAAGATAGGCACCATCGTATTGGAGAACTATAAATTTTTCAAGAGATATATTAAAAAACAACCGGTTTCCAATTCTATAAGAATTAGCTTTTGGAAACATGAAGATAACTATATTCAATTTGCTCTTTTGGGAAATCAGTTTCAAATTTTTTGGTACAAATAGTATTGAGAATATGTTTTGCAAGGATGGATTGGTTAAATGAAATCAATAAAGATTGGCCTTCTTGGGCTTGGCGTAGTTGGTTCAGGAACATGGGATGTGTTGTTGCGAAATGCAGATGAAATATATCGGCGATCTGGACGGCGAATTGAAATTGCTCATATTGTGGTACGTGATATAAAAAAAGCACGTTCTTATGTTGGAGAAAAAGTTCCTATTTCAAATGATATTTATAAAGTGATTTTAGATCCAGAAATAGATATTGTAGTTGAGCTTATTGGAGGTAATACTCTAGATTTTGTTTTGGATGCAATTTCTAATGGAAAACATGTAGTGACAGCTAATAAAGACTTATTAGCTAAATTTGGAGAAAAGATTTTTTCTGCAGCTTCCAAGCATGGAGTTGTAGTTGCTTATGAAGCTGCTGTTTGTGGTGGTATTCCTATTATTAAAACTATCCGTGAGGGTTTAACTGCTAATCGAATTCAACAAATCATAGGAATTGTTAATGGAACTACAAATTTTATCCTTTCTGAAATGCGTTCTCGAGCCTTGCCATTTTCAGATGTTTTATCGCAAGCCCAACAGTTGGGATACGCTGAATCTGACCCAACTTTCGATGTTGATGGAATTGATGCAGCTAATAAAATTACCTTATTATCTTCCTTAGCATTTGGTATACCGCTTCAATTTGACAAAGTGTACATTGAGGGAATTTCAGATTTAAAAGAAGAAGATATTTTACATGCCGAAAGACTCGGATACCGAATTAAGCTATTAGCTATTGCAAAACATCAGAAAGAAGGAATTGAATTGAGAGTACATCCTGCATTGATTCCAATTAATCATTTGTTATCCAATGTGAATGGAGTAATGAATGGAGTTCTAATCAATGGGGATGCAATAGGTGAGACTATATATTATGGTCAAGGGGCTGGAAAAGAATCAACCGCTTCATCCGTTATTGCAGATCTTATTGATGTAACACGGTTGCATACTGCAAGTGCTTTGCATCAAGTCCCTCACCTAGCTTTTCAAGCTGATTCTCTTTCTAATATTGAGATCTTATCAATTGATAAGATCTTAAGTTCCTATTATCTTCGCCTATGCGTTGATGATAAACCTGGAATATTAGCAAATATTGCTTTAGTTCTAGCAGAGAGTGATATTTCAATTGATTCAATGGTCCAGAAACCATCTGTCCAAGGTGAAGCTAACATTATCTTTTTGACACATCAAGCTAAAGAAGGAAATATCAATTTAGCGATTAAACGCATCGAATCTTTACAATTTGTTCGTTCTAAAATAACACGACTACGCATGGAGAATCTCATATGAAATATATTTCTACTCGTGGAAATTCTAATCTTGGAGGATTCTCGGATCTTTTATTGGAAGGTTTATCTGCTGATGGTGGCTTAGCAATTCCAATCAAGTTACCACAAATTACATTGGAAAAACTCAAACTTTGGAGAAGCTTATCATATGCAGATTTAGCATTCGAAATTCTATCACTTTTTATAGAGGATATTCCTTCTAATGAACTTTACTCTTTGATAAGTTGTACTTACAACTCAGAAGCTTTTAATTATGGAAAAGATGTAGTGGTTTTAAAACCTTTATCTAAGAATTTATTTTTGCTTGGGCTATCACAGGGGCCAACTTTAGCATTCAAGGATATAGCCATGCAACTGCTTGGAAATCTTTTTGAATATATATTAAATAAACGTAAATTAACATTAAATGTTATTGGAGCCACTTCAGGTGATACAGGTTCTGCAGCAGAATATGCTCTCCGGAATAAAAAAAATATTTCTGTATTTATGCTATCCCCTTATGGACGAATGAGTGCCTTTCAAGAAGCACAAATGTATTCACTAAACGATAGGAATATACATAATCTGGCTATTATGGGAGGATTTGATGAAGCTCAGGATATTGTAAAAGTTTTATCTTCTGATTTAGAATTTAAGTGTAAATATCGATTAGGAATCGTAAATTCAATAAATTGGGCTCGAATAGCTGCTCAGGTGGTTTATTATTTCTATGGATGGTTGCATTCTACCATAAAAGAAGATCAAAAAATCTCTTTTGCTGTTCCTTCTGGAAATTTTGGAAATATTCTTGCTGGATACATTTCTCGCAATATGGGTCTACCGATTCATAGGCTTTTTCTTGTAACAAATGAAAATAATGTTTTGGAAGAGTTTTTCAAAACAGGAATTTATAGGCCAAGAAATCCTGAAAGTATCTATGTTACTTCTAGTCCATCTATGGATATTTCTCGAGCTTCCAATCTTGAACGATTTATTTTTGAACTTGTCAATAAAGATAGTGATCATGTCAAATACCTGTGGAAAAAATTAGCAAAAGAAAACTTCTTTGATCTATCACATCTAAAACATTCATTTGAAGAGAAGCATGGGTTTCTAGCAGAAAGTAGTTCCCATAACGATCGTATTAGAATGATTAAATGGGCATATGAGAACTTTCAAATCATTCTGGATCCGCACACTGCAAATGCAATCAAAATTGCAAGACAGTTTGCCGATTCAAATATTCCAATACTAGTTCTGGAAACAGCAAAAGCAATAAAATTTCCAGAAACAATCAACGAAGCCCTTGGAACAGTAGCTCCTAGACCTAAGTCTTTAATTAATCTGGAAAGATTGCCAAGGCATTATGAATCAATGGATAACAATGATGTAACAATAAAGGAATACATTAAGAAACATGCAAATCTTCAAAGGACTTAATGCAATGAAGAATCATCCAAAAAATTGGGGATGTTTAGCACTTCAATTCCCTCTTCAATTAGAGAATTCTGTTCTTCAACTGTTACAACACCCCTTATCGGTCTCTCTTTAGTTTCCCTTCGATGTATTCGTCTTGCTTCTTCTGCAAAAAGCATTCCAACATTTTCTGTTCTTTTTATAAGTTTTCTAATATTTTTTATTATTGAAGCTTGAATATTCTCGAGTCGTTTCTCTGTCATAGCAGAATTCTGGTTGATATCTTTATTTGCTTCATTGGTGGCAAGGCTATGCTTTACATTTAAATGAGGAGCAGACAATAGTTTCTCAATATTTTTAGAATTGCAGATCGGACAACTTAGATGCTCATTTTCCTGTTGAGCATTGTAGTCATCGTGAGATTTAAACCATCCTTCAAAAAGATGGCCAAACTCACATTGAAGATTAAAAACTTTAAATGTCATAAAGAAACTTTAAACAAATCGAAAAATTCAGAATATTGCATAAGAAGTAATGCTTTCAAGAAGACAAAATTATTTCCATTCTCTATCGAGGTAACCGTCCCCGATATTCAGCGGTTCGAGTATTTATTTCAATATTATCCCCAATTTTTCAAAATAATGGAACATTAATTTCTAAATGGGTATTTATCTTTGCAGATTTTAAAGCTCTACTTGAAGTATCTCCACGAATAGCTGGTTCTGTGTAAATTATTTTACAGATAACAATATCTGGAAATTCAATTGCAATAGGTCTTTCCTGATAAAAAACCACATCTACAATCATGTTTGATTGCAAATAATGGAGAGCTTTCCCCATTTTCTGGGATTCAATCTTATTTTGATTAAAACCACTATCTAGAAAAACATACATACCTTGAGAAAAGAAAGAATAGGTGCATTTCTTACGTTCTAAATGCAGCAGTTCGAATTTCTCATCAGCTTTAACAACAGTTTCAATAAAGGAATTATTTAGGAAATTTTTAAGCTTTAATCTAACTGCTGCTGTATTTGTTCTTCCAGATCTATTATAGGGATTTTAGCAATTAATATAATGTTTCCTATTTTTAATTCTTGTGCAATTTTCATTTAGATTATCTTATGAGTGCGGTATGGATGTTAAGTTTTTCTTGCATAATTTAATTAATATCTCTGATAAGCTTTTTCCGCGAGAAATTTTTTATCAAATTCAATAGCTAATTTTTTCCATTGATAAAAATTGAAATTAGAAATCAAAGATTCTCTAAGATTTGCCTCTATTAGCTTTATTTCTTCCTTATCCCAGGAATGAATCAAGTTAATTACTGTGAAACAGGTAGATGATGAGAATATATGTTCAGCCAGGCTTCTAATTTTTCTAAATGAATCGAACCACTTTGCTTATAAATCTGCCATATGAATGGTCGTGCTGCCCAAATAGCATGTATAAAGGAATCTTCACCCCCGAACAAAGTTTAGATCTGAACATCAAAGGATTCTATCAAAAGTATTTTGATTTACAAGAGAAAGCTCAACAATACTAACCCATTTTGTTTTTCCATGTATAATCAACCTCCATTCAAAACTATTAAGACTGTTGGCTTTTTTATTTGTTCTAGAACTTTGATGAGAATATGAATCGGTGCACTTTTATAACAAAATATAGTATATAGTACATAGAAATAAGTTCTTCTTTAAAATATCACTTACTTGAAGTAAACCAATTTTATTGAAAAAATCTATTTGCAGAGCACGAGATGATTGAAATGAATCTCTTTCCAAAGATAGGCCTTTTCTCTTAGTAACCCTCCACTATGTTCGGAAAATCCTAGAAAATAAAAGGCTTTTTCTAAGCCAAACCTATTGATTGATTTTAAACCGTGACAATTGTCAATCCAATCTTTTGCAGTTAAATGCTCAATGCTAATATAGAAGCTTTCTTGTGAAAGTATTAATTTCTTGTAAAAGTTTGGAGGGCCACACTGAAAAGTCTCGACTACAAGATTTCCAGGAATAAAATTTCTTCTAATATTCCACCAAATAATCTCAATATCTTCGATAACCTAATAATTAGAATTAATAATCACTCCAAATTGTATCTTCGAAAAAGTCCAAAGATTGTCAACCCAAATTCTTATTTTCCATGAATACTCTTTGCTAAGTTGCTTTGCAAGTCTCCAAGAAAAACCAATATCTCCATAATGATCAACAACTCGGAAAAAATATCCGCTAACAATTTTCATTGTCCTATGAAAAAATAGGTCATCTTACATTCTTACTTCTTAAAAAAAGAAGTAGCTGTACTATAATTGAATAAGTTGATTTTTAACATTAGTATGTAGGATTCCAAGAATGAACAGAAATAATATCATCCAGATGAATTTGTTCCAATCAAGTTATTAAGTTTGATGTGATCTCGAGATTTTTCATCCTATAATTGGTCCTATTTTATCTTATTTGTTGGATAGATATTTTTCAAAAGCTTTTTAGATCATCAATTTAGAAAATTTAATGAGGATTTATTTATCCGATTCCCTAAGTTTATCCATTTCAGATTGTTCAATCTATAGAGTTCGAGTTTTTAACTTATTTTCTTTACTAGATGAATGTTCATTTTCTCAAAGTTTGATTGCAATAATTACTGCGATTTTGAAAGATTAAAATCATATGTCTTTTGCTCATACAGTTTTAGCATTATTGGTTGTATTTATCTGGGGAACTAACTTTGTAGTTATCAAGCTTGGATTAATGGATTTTCCTCCCTTTTTATTTGCAACCTTGCGATTTACTTTTTCATTCTTTCCATGGTTGTTTTTCGTCCGACACCCATCAATATCATGGATAGTAACTGCAATCATTGGAATACTTATGGGAGTTGGTCAATTTGGTTTGCTTTTCTGGGCAATGCAAAGTGCTATTTCTCCTGGAATGGCATCACTCGTTGTACAAGCTCAAGTAATTTTTACCATTTTCATGGCTATGATATTCTATTCTGAACGGCCAGGATCTATGCAAAAAATAGCATTATCAATTGCAATTACTGGATATGTAACAGTAGGTTGGTATAGCATTGGAAATTCGCAAGAAAGCGTTTCTTTATTTGGATTGTGTATAGTTTTATTAGTTGCTTTTATTTGGTCTTGTGTAAATTTATTAATTCGTTCAGTAGGATGTGTTAGTGCTTTTGGTTTGATGGTCTGGAGCAGTGCATATTCAATCCCAATATTATTGATTATAAGTTTTATATTTGAGGGTTCGGATTTGATCTTTAAATCTTTAAATCAAGCTAGTTGGATTGCTTGGACATCTGTATTTTGGCAAGCTTTAGGGAATACGTTATTTGGTTTTGGAATTTGGAACTGGTTATTGGCACGTTATCCAGTATCAGTTGTGACTCCTACTGCCTTGCTTGTTCCTGTTTTTGGGATTATTTCATCTGTATTTTTTTTAAACGAATCACTACCAATATGGAAATTAATAGCAATTGGTCTAGTCTTGTTTGGGTTAGTTTTTAATATTTATTCAGCTACAGCTAATAATCATAATTCCTGAAATTTTCACGACAACAACAATACAAAATTACAAGAGGAACTTTAAGAAAAATATAAATTTTCCTGAAAAATGTATTCCATGACTAGTTTGGGTAAATAGCTTTTTACATCCTTTTTCAAGGAAAGGAATGTTCGAATTTGACTTGAAGATATTGTAGAGAAAAATTTTGGAGTTGGAACAAATTGTATTAAGCAACAACGAGATGTTAAAGCAATTGAAATCTCTGGGTTAATTCTTACTGGTATCCCTGCTCGATAAGCAATACCTAAATCAACTTGATCCAAGATTTTTTTCCATTCTTTCCAAGAAGAAAAATTTGAAAATTGATCAGAACCAAGTATCCAAGTATAGTTATTACCTTTCGGTAATGATTTAATTGTATCTATAGTGTAAGTAATACCTTTCCTAGAAGTTTCTGTTAAATTTAGCGTAATCTTTGATTCTGACGAAATTGCAAGTTCTAACATTTTTATTCGTTGGTGAACTGAGGCTTTCGGACACTGTTTCTCTCTCGAATAAGGGGTGAGAATCATTTGAATTTCATCAAGATTTAGCCAATTTCTTGCAATTATTGCTAAATTGATATGTCCAAGATGGATTGGATCAAAGCATCCTCCTAAAAGTCCAACACGTTTCATAATATCCAAACCATTGGTTTTAAATATTTGTAGAGTTTTTCTTCTTTGCTTCCAATTTTTGGTTTCCAGTTATATGACCACTTTGCAATTGGGGGCATAGAAAGGAAAATTGATTCAATTCTTCCTTCTGACTGCAGTCCAAATAGAGTTCCTCTGTCGAATATGAGATTAAATTCAACATAACGAGCACGTCTATGTGCTTGAAATGTTCGTTCATGTTCTCCATAAGGAATTGCTTCCCTGCGTTCCAATATTGGAAAATAACTGTTTAAGAAAGCATCGCCTACAGATCGAATTAATGCAAATGATTTGTCAAATCCAAGCGAGTTTAAACCATCAAAAAATATTCCACCAACTCCTCGAGTTTCATTTCGATGTTTTAAAAAAAAATAATTATCACACCATTGTTTATAATCTTGATAATAATTTGGACCATAAGGTGAAAGAGCACCATGACAAGCTTTATGGAAATGAAAAATATCTTCCTCATAAACATAAAACGGAGTCAAATCCATTCCACCTCCAAACCAAAATCTATTCTCTTGGTTGATATCAGCTGTTTCAGATAAAAACATGCGCACGTTCATATGAACACTAGGAACATGTGGATTCCTTGGATGAAATACTACTGAAACTCCTATTGCCTGCCATGGATTTTTTGACGAAACAGGATGCATGGAAAAATGAGCTGACTCTGGCAAGTTATTTCTTTTGATATGGCTAAAAAGGATACAAGCTCTTTCAAACAGCTTTCCATTTTCAATTAAATAAGATAAACCTTCACTCTTACATTTTTCTGATTTCCAAGGTTCTTTATAAAATGAAGATCCTTCAATTTTCTCACATCTTCTTACAATTTTTTCTTGTAGGCTTAAAAGGTAATTCCGAACGGTAAATATACATGGATTGTCCATATTTAATTAGAGAGAAGCAAAAAAGTATTTCTTTGAACCCAAAAATACAAATTATTTATGATTAGTTTTATTTTTCAAAAGTTTGTATAGATTGCATGGACGTCTTCTAAATTTTCTAAGGAATTCAAAAGCAACTCAGCTTTTGTAGAATCTGAGTCAGCTAAATTGATTTTGTTTAACGGTTTCATAATAATTCCTTGATCTTTTGCTTTCAAATCAGATTTGCAAAATCTTTCATAAACGTACATGTAATTTTCTGGGGAACATAAAACTTCCAAGAAATTTTTCTGATTTAGAAAAACATCGTCTGCACCAGCATCCAAAGCAATTTCTATTATCTTTGTCTCTGTAATTTCCTTGGAAAAAAGAAATTGCCCACAATTTTTGAACAGAAAAATGACACAACCTTCTTGTCCAAGTTTTCCTCCAAATTTTGTAAACAAATATTTGATATTTGATACCGTTCGGGTTCGATTATCTGTTAAACAATCAATTATAATTGCCCCTCCCCCAGCACTGTATCCTTCATAACGGACATCTTCATAATTAATACCATTTCCATGTCCTAAACCTCGTTGAATTGCTTTTTGAATATTATCTTTTGGAACATTCAAATCTGCGGCTTTATTTAAAGCTATGCGAAGACGAGGATTTGCATCAGATGGAGTTCCTCCAATGCGTGTTGCTATGGTTATTTCATGGATGATTTTAGTCCATAACTTGGCACGTTTGGCATCTTGGCGGTTTTTTCTATGTTGAATATTGGCCCATCTACTATGTCCAGACATATCTATTCCTGGTTTTTTTTTAAAGATTAGGTAATAAAATTTACCTGCAACTAAATAATTACACAACAAAAAATCACAGCATATAGGATACTAAAAAAAATGTTAGTACAAGAAAAATAATTAAAGCACAGCAACGAACTTTCCAATCATCTCTTGTTGGGATTGTATCCGATAAAACCTGATTTTCTAAGAAATAGCCAGTTATCATAGGAGTGATTATTTTTCTATTTTTTACAAATGAATAGAAGAACACAGCAAGAAGATGTATCAATATCATGTTGAAGATGAACCACTTATTAATTCTATGAAAAGAAAGAAAGAAAGATGCAGTTGATTCCTTAACAAAGGAATAAAAAAATCCTTGAATGAAAATATCATCACTGATAAATAGGCCACTAATTCCTTGAGCACCAAGAATTAACAGAATGAGTAAAATTGAAAGGCCTCCAAGTGGATTATGACCAGCATATAAAAGATTACCTTTATTTTTTATATAACGGAAAATTTTTTTTGGTGAGACTAAAAACTGCGAAAATCGAGCATAAAATGGTCCAATAAAACCCCAAATAATGCGAAATATTATTAAACTTAGAGTCATAATTCCAAATCTTGGATGCCATTCCAACAAATAAGCCTTCCCTATTTTGATGCTAATAATTGCACCAATAACACATATCACAAGTGTCCAATGAAATACCCTGGTAGGAAGATCCCAGATAAGCACAGCTGATTGAGTTTTTTTCATATAAAACTCCTTATATTTTCCTTTGCAAAAAAAATCATACAACACTTTGATATATGTAAGAACTCGTATCATATAGACCGAATTAACCGCTAAAAACCTTGTATTCTTTTCTCAAAAACATTTCTTTGCAAGAAGAAATTCTGAAATTTTCTTGGATATTATTTTTTTCTCAAAAACAAAGTGATCTAAGACCATTTTCTTAAAAATTTTGTGTTTCTTTAGACAGCTTATCTCTTATCTAAACCAAGGAAATTTATGAGAAAAGTTGAAACCGAAAATTTTTTATTGAACAATTTTAACAAATATTTAATAGTTCATTTTTAATGAAATGTTTTTTTTGAACTTTTCGACAGTTTAAAAAATTAAAATAAAGATAATCAATTTATGAAATTAGTTTTTAATAATTTGAAAAATTTATGCAAATCAGTGTATAATCAAAAGATAACGCGGGGTGGAGCAGTCTGGCAGCTCATCGGGCTCATAACCCGAAGGTCATAGGTTCAAATCCTATCCCCGCAACCAAGGGATTCCATTTCCAGAAATTGGTGTATATTCCTTGAATTTAAGGATTTTTTGCTTTTAAAAGTACACGAAAAATCCTATGAAAAGGATTAACTTTATATATCGAGAACTTCATTGTTAGAATCTAACAAACTATTTTGACTTTTTTGTTCAAATTGTTCTGAAAAAAATAAAGAGTTATTTTCCCGAGCCTTGAAGGAGAATACATTGAATCCTGATACTCAGTTTAGAGATTCTATTTCATTAAATGGCAAGCATCATTTGTTATCTGTTGATCAATTTGATCGGGAGTCTGTAGAGCATCTTTTTAGCATTGCTGATATGATGCAACCTGTTGCAAAAAGAAGAAGAACCTGCCGGGTTTTAGAAGGGGCTGTTTTGGGAAATCTCTTCTTCGAAGCTAGCACTCGAACTCGAGTTAGTTTTGGTTCTGCTTTTTGCAAGTTGGGAGGTGCCGTATGTGATACCACAGGTTTTACTTTTTCTTCAATGGCTAAGGGAGAATCAATTTCTGATACAAGTCGTGTTATGAGTGGTTATGTGGATATTATGGTAATTAGACATCCAGAACAAGGATCTGTGGCTGAATTTGCAAGTGTTGTTGATATTCCAGTAGTAAATGGTGGAGATGGTCCAGGAGAACATCCAACTCAAGCTTTGCTTGATCTTTACACTATTCTTCGAGAATTTGAATATCTTGGAAAAAGCATTAATGGTTCCAATATAGCAATTGTTGGGGATTTAAAATACGGACGAACTGTTCATTCATTAGTTAAATTGCTATCTCTTTATAAAGATATAAAGATATCATTAATTTCTCCACATGGCTTGGAAATTCCAGATCATCTGCTTGAATCCGTTGCACATCATAATAATAATGTATTTGAACAAGTTAATGTCTTATCTAATGGTTTAATTGGTGCTGATGTTGTTTATGCAACCCGAGTTCAAAAAGAGCGATTTCCTGGAGAAAATGGAGTTAACTATCCAATTGATTTTCAAATCAATACTCAGAAAATAGATATTTATTGTAAACCGGATGTTGTTGTTATGCATCCCTTACCTAGAGATAGTAGACCAGGGTCAAATGACTTGAGCCTTGATCTGAATGGTGATAAACGCTTAGCAATTTTTCGTCAAACTGATAATGGCATTCCGATTCGAATGGCCATATTTTCTGTGCTAATGGGGGTAGAGAATCTAATAAGCAACTCATTGTGTGAAAAAAGATGGCAACAAATTTGATTAAATCTTTCGAAAAGAAAATGCCTCAAATTTTGAGGTATCGGCTTCTGATTAGCTTGTAGTGATTATCCTGGGACTTTGTAAAAATTTTCTTCGACCATTTATTTTATTTTTTGAGCTGAGGTATAGTTATTCGAATAATTTTTCTACCATTCCAAGATCTACCCTTTTCAAAAATGGTTTAAAAGGCAATATGCGCATTGGCAAGATGGATGCATCATCCCAAGTAATATTATGTTCGATTTGATAGAAATCTTTCATTATACAACTTGTTAATTCTGGGAGAATAGGGCTAAGCATTACAGTAAGTGCCTTAAAATATGCTGCGGAATATGAACATACCTGTTGCAATTGTTTTCTCTCCTCGAGGTTTTCTGTTTTTCTTATTCTTTTAGCTAAATCCCAAGGACGAGAAGAGTTTATATATTGGTTGACTTGGTCTGAATAATTGGAAATTTCCCGAAGAGCTTTACTATAGTTTCTTGCTTGAATTAATAGACGAACAAGTTCAGTGTTTGATCTCAATTTTTCTACTAATTTATCAACTCCAGATTGATATTCTAGAGCATTGTTAAAATGCTTAGTAATGAAATTTGCTGTCCTAGCGGCTATATTAATATACTTTCCTATTAAATCACTGTTAACACGAGAGACAAAATCATTTGAATTAAAATCAACATCTTCACATTTTTTATTAAGCTTTGAAGCAAAATAATATCGGATCCATTCTGGATTTAAGCCGATTTCGAGATAGCGAAGCGGAGAAATCCCAGTTCCACGGCTTTTTGACATCTTCTTGCCATTAATAGTCATAAATCCGTGAACATTTATTGAATCGGGTATTTTTCTTTTGGAAAATTTAAGTAAAGCAGGTAAGAACAAAGCATGAAAATATATAATATCTTTGCCAATAAAGTGTATCTGTTCAGTTGAATTTTTTCTATCAATTAGAGATTCAAAATCAATTCCTTTTTTCCCACAGAAAGATTTTAAAGATGATAGATAGCCAATTGTTGCATCTAGCCAAACATAAAAGTATTTTCCTGGATTATCTGGAATTTCAATTCCATAATAAGGAGAATCACGAGAGATATCCCAATCACTTAGCATTGATTTCCCAGAAATTCCTAACCATTCCTGTACTTTGGAAAGAATTTCAGGCTGTAATCGTGGATTACCTGCTTGGTTCTTTCCACTTGTCCATTCTCTTAAAAATTGCACACACTCAGGGTTTGACAATTTGAAAAAAATATGATCTGAAAATTTTACGATAGGTTTGCATCCAGTCAATTCAGAATAAGGTTTTATTAAATCGCTTGGTGAATATACACTTCCACATATTTCACAAGAATCTCCAAACTGATGTTTTTCATAGCATTTTGGGCATTGGCCTCTAATATATCTATCTGATAGAAACATTCCAATAATTGGATCATAGAATTGTTTAACAGATCGAGTTTCAATAAAACCATTACTTTTTAGACAGTAATAAATATCATGACATAATTGTTTGTTCTCATCTGAAGCAGTTGAATGCCAATGATCAAATTGAATATGAAATCCATTGAGATATTCCTTTCTTTCTGAGGAATATCTCTGTACTAACTCATGTGGTGTAATTCCTTCTTTCTTTGCTTTGAGCATGATCGGAGCTCCATGTGCATCATCTGCTCCTATAAAATAAACTTTATGACCAGACATTCTCATTGATCGGACCCAGATATCTGCTTGAATATATTCCATAATATGCCCAATATGAAGAGAACCATTGGCATAGGGCAATGCTGTTGTAACAAATAAAGTTCGAGACATGATTATTTTTTGTGAGAATAAATCTAATTAAATTAGATATTAGATAATTGATGTATTTATTTGCTCGATTTAATCTAGCAGAAAAGCTATCATTCACGAATAAAAAGTTTTAGAAATTTTGTTCGACTTTTTCTTTTACCGTATAAATGATAGGAAGTATATAGCAATGAAAAAAAAGATTTCAAGTTTTTCAGTATTTTTCTTCTATCAATTATTTTCTAAAAAAAAAATAAAAAATTGGTCAAAGGTCCAGTTCTATTTTCTGGGATGAATAATAGTATGAATGAAATTGTAGATCGAATCTCTCATATACTGAGTTCTGTGAAAGATCCATCCAGTAATCTTTCTTTGTCTTCCTTTTTGAATAAGAAAAATATTTATTTAAAAGGTACTAGTATTCGATTGGTACTTGAAATTGGTTTTCCTGGAACTACTGTTTTAGAAAAAATTCATAACTTAGCTTCTAAAGCTTTATATATATCTGGATTTAAAGAAGTGTGTGTTGATGTTATTTGTAAAGTACATTCACATAAAGTCCAAGATAACTTAAAACCTTTGAAAGGAATAAAAAATATCATAGTGGTTGGTTCTGGAAAGGGAGGAGTTGGAAAAAGTACCATATCTACTAATATTTCATTAGCATTAAGCAAATTAGGAGCGAGAGTAGGTCTTTTGGATGCAGATATTTATGGTCCAAGTATTCCAACAATGCTTGGTATTACGAAGCGTCCTGAATCCTTAGACAATAAGAGTATGGAACCTCTTTTAGCATTCAACATACAAACCAATTCCATTGGGTTTCTAATAGATGGAGACTCTCCTGCAATTTGGAGAGGTCCAATAGTAGCAAGGGCTTTAGAACAGTTGTTAAATCAAACTAATTGGCGTGATTTAGACTATATGATTGTAGATATGCCTCCAGGAACTGGCGACATTGCATTAACCTTGGCACAAAAAGTACCAATTGTTGGATCTGTTATCGTTACAACTCCTCAAGATGTTGCTCTTTTAGATGCTCGACGCTGCTTAAAAATGTTTCAAAAAGTTCGAATTCCAATTCTAGGAATTGTTGAAAACATGGCCCTGTACAAATGTCCGAAATGTGATTTTGTTGATCATATCTTTGGAAAAGATGGGGGAAAAAATCTAGCTATTCAAAACGAAATTCGTTGCTTAGGAACCCTACCATTGGAAAAAAAGATCTGTCAACAATCTGATATTGGAGCCCCCCCTATATTTTTAGAATCGGAGAATTCTGACATTTTTTTAGATATTGCACAGAGATTGGCTATAGAAGTTTCTTTATTGCCTAGAGATACCTCTTCTAAGATTCCACCAATAATAGCTAAAACTTAATAAATATTAAATTAATTACAAAAATAATTTATGTTTAAGGTTGGGACCTTATTAGGTACTTTGTTCGTGATATTGCTTTTCACAAGCAATGTAAGAAGCATTTCTCCTGAAATTTTGATTGAAGAAGGAGGGGAAGTCTCTAGCTCTGTTTTAACAAAAATCAGAACTGCTATCGATAGATTTGTTAAATCAATAACTGAGGATACATTCTCTGATAAAACAGAAATAGATCAGTTCTTCAAATTAAGAATTCAGAAAATACTACTGTCTATACTTTCATCCGAAGGCTATTTCTGTCCAACATTGGAATTAAGTTTGGATAATCTTGAGAACAAAAAAACATGGAATATCCGAATTATTCCTGGGAAACAAAGTTTAATATCCAATGCAAATTTGAAGATTTCAGGTCCAGCTAATTTGATACAGTCTGATCCAAGTTTTGTAAAAAGAATTGAAGCACTTCAAGAGAGATGGAAAAACCAAATAGGTGAACCATTTAATAATACTGAATGGAGAAAGAAAAAACTTTCCTTGCTTTCAGAAATAGCTTCTAAAGATTTTCCGTTTTGTCATATTGTTCAATCATCTGCAAGAATTAGTGATGATAAAATGATGGTGGATTTATCGTTACACATTGATAGTGGACCTCGAGTAACATTAGGAGCTTTGAATGTACATGGCTTGAAAAGGAATTCAAAAGATGTAGTTAATCGCTATGTTAAATACAATTTTGGAGAGACTTTTGATCAGAAACTTGTAAATGCTTGGAAAAAAAATTTACAATCCACTGGTTTTTTTCGTGGAGTTTTTGTTTCTCTAAGTGATTCGACAGCAGAGGATTTTTATCCTGTGAATAACTCAACTGGAATGAATGATAAAAACCATTCTTCAGGAACTGTTGCAGAAGGTGAATATTATCTAGATAATTCCTTTTCCGATAAAAATAATTTACAAAAAAATGTTTTATTAAACACATCTGAAATCAATCTTCCAGTTCAAATCAAGGTGATTGAAGCCCCAAAAAAAAGGGCTGCCCTATCTTTTGGAATTGATGATGATGCTGGGTTTCAATTAGAAAGCTTATACCGGCAAAACATCGTTAATTCGAATCCACTAATTCTTTCAACAGGATTTTCAATAGATCGATTGCATCAGAGAGCTTTCATTGATTTTAATTTTATGCCATCAATTGATCTGATTCGTCATCGACATGATAGAAATGCTTTTGGTTTTTTGATCGATTGTTCAGATATCCAAGAAGTAAAAGTCTATCGCTTTGCCCTAGGTGCTACACATATCCAACAAATCAATAGAGGGCATTCTAATCAAATTAAATATGATTCACACCTAGGAACATTAATAGCATATGATTTAGTTCAGAGAAATAGCATAAATTTCAAACTACCTTCATTAATAGGTACTTTTGAGTTAGCAAGAAATAATATAGACAATCAGTATAATCCAAGAAGAGGAAATTCAGTTTTTTTGGGATTTGCAGCCGGTATTACTTTTAATGAAATTAATTCATATACAAAAGTTAAATTCAGAATCCAAAAGTGGTGGCCTTTTGGGCTATCAGATTTTATCTATTCAAGATTTGAAATAGGAAAAGCATGGTTAGGGAGTAATGTAAACAAAGTTCCTGATGATTTTGGTTTTCGAACTGGAGGAGCTCATTCGATTAGAGGTTATGGTTATCAAAGCATTGGAGTTAAACGGGGAGATGCAGTAATTGGAGGTTCTCGGTTAGTTCTGTTTAGTTTTGAGTACAATCACAACTTTAGAGAAAAACTTGGACTTGGTTTATTCATTGAAGGTGGTAATGCCTCAGATGAGTTTAAAATTAAAAGTCTTGCAATAGGCTATGGAATAGGTATCAGAGTTCAAACATTGGCAGGACCAATACTGTTTGACATAGCTTATGGGGTTAAAGACAAAACAATTCGCTCTCATTTTTCACTTGGAATTTCATTTTGACTTATCGTGGAAAACTTTTTCAAAATAGAGGGTTGTTCATAATATTTTCTATTTTGGTTACTTTTTTCAGTTTTTCGATTTGGATAAGTTCTTCTGAACAAGGAAGTAAATTTTTACTTGAAAAAGTATTCCGGAATTTCAATATTCAGTTCATTGGAATTAGTGGAACAATATCAAAAGAAATAAAAATTGAAAGAATGGATATTTTTTTCCCAGGTTTTGGTATCCGATTTTCAAATCTAAAAATCAATATAGATTGGAAAAATATAATTCGCAGACAATTGTATATAAAAAGTATTTCAGCAAGTGAAATGCATTTCAGAAATCATGATCATGAAATTAAGGATAAGTCTTTATCCTCCAAAAAAAAGACAGCTTTTCTTAATTTTCCAATTGATGTTCAATTGAATGAACTGATCATCAATCAGATCTTGATATCAGATAATTTCTCTTCTGCTAGATTTGTACAAGCTTTAAGAAAACATTACATAAGCCTAGAAGGATCAAGGCCTTTTTCAGTGAAAGAATTTGTATTCCCTTTGAGGAGTCTGAGTTTAGCTTTAAAAGGAATTCTCATAGTTAATACTCATAAGTTTTATGTAGACATGAGAACTATGGTTCAAATCAATTTTCAAAAGGCCATTTTGAATAACTCTTCAATAAATCAGGAAAAATTGGATATTTATCATTTTCCAGAACTAAGAATTCAATCTAGTGGAACTTATAATGATATGCGAATCAAGATAAACACTCAAGAGTTCAAGTCAAATAGGATTGAAGGAAAAATATTATTTCGACAATTATTATTGGATTCTCTTTGGATAAAGTTTCAAAGCCAGAAAAATAATAGTTTTATATTTATGTGTCTTGATAAGGAACCTAGGAAAATAAATTCTACAAACAAAAATTTTCTGATTAAACTTATTACTAATAAATTAGATTTAAATACATTTTTAACAGATTCAAATCTGAAAACATCTTTAACTAGTCAATCTGTATTGAATATTTTATTAAATGAAAAAAATTTCATTAAAAAAATGAATCTTAACTCAAGAATAGTTCCAGAAAGTTTTTGGAATGGTCAAAAGTTAGATGCTTCAATCAAAGTAATAGCAACTTTTGAAACAAAGCATTTAAACTCTTTAAATTTGTTCGAATCTTTAAAGTTTGACGAGAATTCTTTACTAAATATTGATTGGATTGATTTAGATTTAAACGTTGGTCTTAATAATTTTCACTTGGAAGGAAATTGGTCAAAAGAAAATTCAAATTCATTACTGCTTAAAATTTGTGCAAAAAATCTTAGCCAATTGTGGCCAACCTTATCAGGTGATATTGAAATTCAAATGAACATTCAAGGTTTTCTAGAAAAGTATAGTGTGAATCTCGGTATATTGTTTGTTTCATTGGAAAGCTCCGAAAATTCAAGACTGTTGAATTTTTTTTCAAACAATACTAATGCTAATAAAAAAAATATCAATTCTTTATTTATTCATGGAGAAGTAAATAAAGAAACTAGTATGGTAAAGATTTCAGATTTGAACGCTAGAATTGATAATTTTCTTTTAAAGAATAATGGAGATGTATCCATTTTTTTAGATAAAAAATTATCTGATCGATCATGGAAACTAGGGAACCTTGATTTACAATTGGAAAGATCTGGAATACCAGTTATTACTTTTCAAAAAACCTGTTCAGCTAAAGATTTAAATCTTTATGAAATTAAATTTCATCTTAAAGACCAAGAAACATTTTGTGAAATTTTCCATAAATTGAAAACTGCATTTTCAAGAAATATTAATATTGAATCAAACAATCATGAACTATCATCAGTAACAATTTCTTCTGTATTAGACAAAAATTTTTCTCCAGGAGATTTAATTTTTAATTTCTGGAAAGATCATTCTGGATTCATTCAAATTTCTTCTAGTAGAAATGGAAAAATACTTTTGAAAAATGCAAAACTTCAGTGCTTGAAAAAATCATTTGAAAAATCCAGAAATAAGTTACATGCAAGACTTATTGTTCACTCTGATATGGGAAACTTCATTGATTTAGAAACTTCATTTATCATATTTCCATGGTGGAAACAAGAATGTCCGGCAAGTTCAAATTTGGTTCAACTAAGTGAGTTTTCAATGAAGAGTCATCTCAATGATATAAAATGGTTGAACATTTTCCTTCGGAAGAATATTCAGGTTGGAGGAGGAATAAAAACGTCTATAAAAAGTCAAAATCTAGAGGAAAACACTTGGAAAACATATGGAACTATCCAAGGTAATAAACTCAGTGTAATTAAAACTGACGAGGGTATAGAGTTAACCAATGGTTGGTTGGATGGTTCTTTTAATGGCGACAAATTCATTTTAAATTCACTTTTATTTTCAAACACACATAAATTTTCTTTTATAGATCATAAAATCCAGCAATGGATTATAAAACATTTAGAGGAGGAAAAAGGTTATACTAGCTGCTATGGATATTGGGATTTTTCTGCTAGATCTGGTGAAATGAAACTTCAACTACATCAATTTCCAATTGTTCATCAGTTTGAAAAATGCATAGTTGTTTCCGGGAAAATCAATGTTTTAATTCCCCGATCATCAAAAATGGTTGTCAATGGTGATTTAAAAGTAGATACCGGACTAATAGATCTAGGGTTAACAAGTGGAATCCGAGGTCTAGAGCACGATGTATCTTTTGCAGGTAGTAATACCAATATTAGTCCTCAAGAAAGTTTGTTTTCTTTTTTTGAAAAAATCATTATCAACCTCAATGTTGGATCAAATTTTAAATTATTTGGATTGGGTTTAGATGCTGGGTTGCTAGGTGCATTAGAACTGAAGTTCATAAAAAATAGCAACCAGCTTTCAGGTTTTGGAATTTTAAACACCTTACCAGAAGCTACAATAGAAGCATTTGGACAATCCTTGCGGATACGCCGTGGACAACTAATTTTCCAGGGAAATATGGATAATCCATCATTAGATCTTGAGGCATTGCGCACTGGGGAACAAATTGAATCTGGGATTCATATCTCTGGAACAATACATAAACCTATCATAGGATTGATCTCCTATCCTAATGTTGGAGATATTGAAAAACTCTCATGGCTAATGCTTGGTTCTAGTTCTCAAGAAAACATCGGAAATACAGAATTGCTAGTTTCCATAGGCACAATATTGTTAAATGAAAAACATCATCTTCTTAAGCAATTTGGAATCACTAATATTCGATCTCGCAGTGCACCAGTTATAGGATCAAATGGATTGCTTCCTAATCGAACAATTGCTGATAATCTTAAAGGAAATAATTCGCCAGAACTTACAACACAGTTCCTAGTTGCTAGTAAAAATTTAGACAATGGAATTTCCTTAAGCATTGAACAAGCTATTGCTGGAAATGAAACATTAGGCCGGATAAGTTATCCATTATCTAAGCGTTGGACTTTTGATATAAAGGGAGGTTCAAGGAACGGAATAGCTTTAGTCTATCGAACATATTTTTATGATTAAAATCATAAGGAAAAAAATAAAACAATGCTTATATCAACTTTTTACATTTTCTGAAAAGGAATAATCCTTCATGAGTATTAAGAATGATCGATGGATTCGAGAATCTGCAGAAGCAGGTATGATAGAACCATTTGAGCCTACACAAATAAGTTCAGTTAATGGAGCTCGAATAGTGAGTTACGGAACTAGTAGTTATGGGTATGATGTCCGTTGTGCCAACGAATTCAAAGTATTTACAAATGTGAATTCAACTATTGTAGATCCAAAAAAATTTGACGAAAAGTCCTTTATCAATTTTAACAGTGATATATGTATCATTCCTCCAAACTCCTTTGCTTTGGCAAGGACTGTTGAATATTTCTATATTCCAAGAAATATTCTGACAATTTGTCTAGGAAAAAGCACTTATGCACGCTGCGGCATCATAGTCAATATAACTCCACTTGAGCCAGAATGGAATGGAAATGTCACATTAGAATTTTCTAATACTACTCCGTTGCCAGCGAAAATTTATGCTGGAGAAGGTTGTGCTCAAATGTTATTTCTAGAAAGCAATGAAAGTTGTGAAATTTCTTACTCAGATCGAAATGGAAAATACCAAAGTCAGAGTGGCATTACATTACCAAAAATTTAAAGTCTATATTTTTATATAAGTCATTTCTGACAAGACAAGAATTCGCTGATAGGATCACAGTTGTTGTTTTTCTTGTGTTTGTTATTTATTTAAAAAGATCCAAAGAAAAATTGGTTAAATTTGAGCGGATTTTATCCTAAAAGTCTTTGATAGGTCTATGTAACGAGAGTACTGCACAAAATCATAGCGATATCCAGACTCTGTTTTTGGTTCTCTAGCTATTTCATACCATTCATTTGTATTTAACTCTGGAAAAAAAGTATCTCCTACAACTTCAGCATGAATTTCAGTTGCAAAAATTGTTTGAGTCATAGATATACACTGCCGGTATATTTGTTCTCCACCTATAATAAATACCTGGAAGTTTTTATTGCAAATAGAAAAAGCTTCTCTCAGAGAGGAAACAAAAAACAAATCACGATGGTAATTCCTAAATTTATAATTATGATTAACAATTATGTTGATTCGGCCTTTGAGTGGTTTTTTGAAATTTTCCCAAGTTTTTCTCCCCATAATTATTGGAGAATTCATTGTCATTTTTTTAAAAAAAGCCAAATCATTTGGCAGATGCCAAGGCAATCTTCCATTGCATCCTATGACTCGGTTTTTCGAATATGCAACAATAATAATTACATGCATGTTTTTGAGAAGAATTGATTGATTAAGACTGCCAAATTCGTGTGTAAAGGTTGTTTGACTAAATAGCAACGTTACCTTTTATATGCGGATGACAGTTATATCCCTGTATTTCAAAATCTTCATATCTATACTCAGATATGGAATCTGGCTTGCGTTTGATATGGAGATTTGGATATGAAAAAGGGTTCCTTGAAAGCTGTAACTCCACTTGTTTTGCATGATTCGTATATATGTGACAATCCCCCCCAGTCCAAATAAGATCACCAACCAATAGATCAGATTGTTGTGCCATCATGTGCGTCAAAAGAGCATAACTTGCAATATTAAAAGGCAACCCAAGAAAAATATCGGCGCTTCTTTGATAGAGTTGGCATGATAGTTTTCTATCATTCACGTAAAATTGAAATAAAACATGACAAGGAGGTAAAGCCATATTTTCTATTTCAGATACATTCCACGAAGAAACAACCAATCGTCTCGAATTTGGATTGTTGCGAATTTTCTTCAAAATTGAATCAATTTGGTCAATACATCTGCCATTTGCAACAGGCCATGAACGCCATTGTTTGCCGTATATAGGTCCCAAATCTCCCCTAGAATCGGCCCATTTATCCCAAATTCTTACTCCTTGTTTGTTTAGCCATTCTATATTTGAATCTCCTCGCAGAAACCACAATAATTCCATAAATATGCTCTTGATATGCAGCTTTTTTGTAGTTATTAATGGAAATCCTTGTAAAAGATTAAATCGCATTTGATAACCAAATACCGAACGCGTTCCAATTCCTGTTCTATCTGTTTTTAACGTACCAAAATTATAAACATAACGCATAAGATCTTCGTATTGATGCATGATTTATTTGAATAAAGTCTGGAATTGTGAGATACATCAGAATACAAAATTTAATTTGCTTATATGAAATTGAAAGAATTATAATTTTTTTTTAGTCTTGCAGAGGTCTAAAAAAATCATGACTTTCTAAAACATTGTTTTCAACTTCTTCGAATTATAGGTAGAATGAAAATTCGGTTTTGAATTCCAAAAATTTTTAACATTGATTAATTTTTTAAATTATTCATATCTAAAAAGAGATAATCCTATTTATCTATGTTTTCTTATGATCCTAATTTAGTTGACTTATTGTTGTCGGAGTTTGACATCAGCTTGAAGGTTCTTTATGGAATATCTAAATCCAGCAGACCAAATCCCTCTTGGGAGCATAAATTCCCTGAGAGTTTATCACATGAAGAGCAATCTTGTTCAATTAGACTTATGAGAGTGAATCATGTCGGAGAGGTTTGTGCTCAAGCTCTTTATCGAGGACAAGCATTAGTCTGCAAGCAACAAAATGCTAAAAAATTGCTCATGAAATCAGCAGATGAAGAATTAGATCATTTGACTTGGTGTTATCAGCGAATTAAGGAATTAGAAGGACATTCAAGTCTCCTGAATCCCTTCTGGTATTTCGCTTCTTTTACTATAGGAATAGCTGCTGGTCTTGCTGGAACTCCATATAACCTAGGTTTTGTAGTAGAAACTGAAAAGCAAGTTGAACTTCATATCGAAAAACATTTAGAAAAATTGCCCAAAAATGATGAACGATCGCGGAAGATTCTAATGAAAATGAAGGAAGATGAAAAAGGCCATGGAGAAAATGCTAGGAATGCAGGAGGGGTAGATCTTCCAGTCTGCGTAAAATGGATAATGTTTTTGACATCTAGAATAATGATAAATCTTAGTTACAAACTATGAATGGAATATGCATTCTTATTTTTTCTAAGTTTTTCAACATATTTTTCCTCTTCTTATATTTTGTGGGAAGCGTTTCTTCCAATTTCATTCCATTTTATTAAGATATATGTTGCATTTTTGCACTAATCAGGTCCTTCCAATATAGATTAACTTTTAATCAAATTTTTACTAGTGAAAAACTTTTTAAGTTTTCAAAAACTGAGTTTCAAAGTTATGCAAATTAAAATTTAAAAGTAATACAATCAGACTCAAATTTAAGTTAGAATTTACAATGTGTTTTTGTACTTTTAACGTGAATCTGGATATCTAATGAAGTTTTCCAAAATCTTGGAAGAACTTTGAGCTTTTTGAACAAGCTTACATAAGGATTTTTCTATTTTTTATGTCTTCAAATATAGAATTACTCTCTACATCCCACTTGTATGGTGGAAACGCTTCTTACATGGAAGAACTTTATGAATCTTACCTTGGGAATCCAAACTCAATTCCCGAGAATTGGCGGAAATACTTTGATCAGTTACAACATACCCCTGCTACAGATGGCAATGAAACAACTCGTGACCAACCTCATAAACCTATTGTTAGATCCTTTTATGAAAGGTCAAGAACTGGCATTTTTGAAAAAAAGTGCTATGTAGTATCAGATTTTTCGATAGCTTCAAAACAAAACAGCATACAGTCTTTGCTGATTGCATATCGTTCCATGGGATCTCTATGGGCAAATGTTGATCCACTTGGTCGTCAGGAACATCCAGAAATTCCTGAATTAAACCCATCATTTTATGGTCTAACAGAATCTGATTTGGATCAAGCTTATTCTATTGAAAACACCTCCTTGCGACAAATTTTAAAATCTCTGCACGATACCTACTGTCAGTCTATTGGGGCTGAATTTATGTATATTTCGGACCAATCTGCTAAGCGTTGGATTCAAGAAAGAATGGAATCAACTCGTGGAAAAATTTCCTTGACCTCAGAAGAAAAGAAAGCAATTTTAAAGCAACTTACAGAAGCTGAGGGACTAGAACGTTTTCTACATAACAAATATGTTGGTCAAAAAAGATTTTCTTTAGAAGGTAGTGAAAGTTTCATTGTATCCATGAATGAACTCATAAATCGTGGAGGTGAATCAGGAATTCAAGAGATTGTTGTTGGAATGGCACACCGTGGTCGTTTGAATATGTTAATTAATGTTATGGGGAAAATGCCAGCAGATTTGTTTGCCGAATTTGAAGGAAAATACTCAGAGAACTTAACTGATGGAGACGTGAAATATCATAAGGGTTTTTCAAGTGATTTATATACTAGAGGAGGAGCTGTTCATTTATCATTAGCTTTCAATCCGTCACATCTTGAAATTGTTAATCCTGTTGTTGAAGGTAGTGTCCGAGCTCGACAAGAACGTCGAAAAGATTTCTCGGGAAAACAGATTCTTCCTGTTTTAGTACATGGAGATGCTTCTTTTGTAGGACAGGGCGTTGTAATGGAAACGCTCAATCTTGCTCAGACACGAGGTTATGGTACAGGAGGTACTATACATATTGTTATAAATAACCAAATTGGATTTACTACCTCCGATCCACGAGATTCAAGATCTTCATTGTATTGTACTGATGCTGTAAAAACAATTGAAGCGCCAGTATTTCATGTAAATGGGGATGATCCTGAAGCCGTTGTTTTTGTTACAAATCTTGCAATAGATTATCGAATGAGATTTGGTAGAGATGTCGTTGTTGATATTGTATGTTTCAGGAAACTAGGACATAACGAACAAGACACTCCTTCATTAACTCAACCCTTGATGTATAAGCAAATTGCACAACATCCTGGCGTTAGGAAACTTTATTCTGAGAAGCTAGTTACACAGGGTGTATTGGAGAAAATTGAAGTTGAAAATCTTATAAAAGAATATCGACAATTTTTAGAAGATGGAAAGAGAACTATAGAACCAGTTTTAACTGATTATAAAAGTAAGTATTCCATTGATTGGACTCCATTCCTGAGATCATCTTCAAATATAGATACAAAAAGTCAAGATTTTGATACGGCTGTTCCTTTATCTGAGATTGAACGGGTTGGTTTTCGCCTTGTGACTGTACCTAGTGATTTTTCTATCCATCCGTTAGTTACAAAATTAATCAACGATAGAAAAAAAATGCTTGAAGGAAATCTAAGCTTAGATTGGGGAATGGGAGAGCATTTAGCCTTTGCTACTTTATTAACTTCAGGCTATTCCATCCGAATTACAGGACAAGATTCTGGAAGAGGTACTTTTACACATCGACATGCTGTACTACATGACCAAAATCGTGAACGTTGGAATGATGGAATATACATTCCATTAAACAATATATCTGAGAATCAAGCTCCATTTACAGTCATTGATTCTGTTCTATCGGAAGAGGCTGTCCTTGGTTTTGAATATGGTTATTCCTGTTCTGAACCAAATACATTGACTATTTGGGAAGCTCAATTTGGAGATTTTGCTAATGGAGCCCAAGTTGTTATTGATCAATTTATCAGTTCTGGAGAGGCAAAATGGGGCCGCCAATCTGGCTTAACAATCATGTTGCCTCATGGATACGAAGGTCAAGGTCCAGAACATTCTTCTGGTCGTGTGGAACGATTTTTGCAACTATCAGCAGATAATAATATACAGGTTGTCCAACCAACGACGGCCTCGCAGATATTTCACTTATTGAGGCGGCAAATGATTCGAAGTTTTCGAAAACCTCTGGTCATTTTTACTCCGAAATCTCTTTTGCGCAATAAAAAAGCAAGTTCTAAACTGTCTGATTTGTCAAATAATTTTTTCCAACCTCTTCTTGGTGAAGAGGATAATGAAATAAAAAAATCTGCCAGTTTCATCAAACGTTTACTCATTTGCTCTGGAAAAGTCTACTATGATTTGATTGATGCTCGCAAGGAGCGATTAGCAAATCATATAACAATTATTCGAATTGAACAGCTTTACCCATTTGATGACAGTCTTTTGAAAAATGAATTATCTAAATACCAATACCTTTCTGAAATCATATGGGTTCAAGATGAACCTGAGAATCAAGGAGCATGGTTCTATATGCAACATAAGCTATACAAAAATATGGTCAAAGGACAAAAGTTGGGATTTTCTGGGCGAAAAGCTTCACCATCACCAGCAGTTGGTTATTTGGCTAAACATTTAGAGCAACAAAAATTGCTGATTGGAAAAGCATTCTCTTCAGAGCTAGAGTTTTTCTTTGTTAGGTGAATTTTCTGATTTAGGATCTTCTGTACCGATTAACATTAAGGAAATTATTTTTATTATCATGGCTATTATTGATGTTTTAGTACCACAACTCTCTGAATCAATTTCTGAAGCAACTATGCTAACTTGGAATAAAGAGGTTGGTTCATTTGTTGAGACGGATGAGATTCTAATTGAGATTGAAACTGATAAGATTGTATTAGAAGTTCCTTCTCCAACATCTGGTATTCTTCTTGAAATTCTTAAAAATAATGGCAGTATAGTTACTTCGAACGAAGTAATAGCTAGGATTGATTCTTCAAGTAGAAAGATGATAGAACCAACAGCAAAAACTAATCAGGAAATTCCTTTTCAAAATCAAAAAACAAAAACTACAGGAGCAGAATTAATAGAATCGGCTGCTATTAAGGCTGTTTCTCCTTCTGCTGCTAAGCTCTTATCAGAAAAAGGCATAAAAGATACTTCTTTTATCTCAGGAAGTGGACCAAAAGGGAGAATTGTAAAAGCTGATGTTATGAATATTGAGCCATATTCCTCTGATTCTAATTCGACAGTTCAAATGAATTTTGAAGAGCATCCAAGCGGAAATAGGGAAGAAACCCGTTTGGAACAACGTGTACCAATGAGTCGATTGAGAACAAGAATTGCAGAAAGACTCTTGCGTTCGCAGCAGGATAATGCAATTCTAAGTACCTTCAATGAAGTTAACATGCAATCCGTAATAGATTTGCGAAACAAGTATAAGGAAAGATTCTATAAAGAATATAACGTAAAACTGGGATTTATGTCCTTTTTTGTGAAAGCTGTGGTTTCAGCTTTGAAAAAATATCCTATTTTAAATGCTTCTGTTGATGGAAAAGATATTATTTACCATGGTTATTTTGATATTGGAATTGCAGTCAGTAGTTCGCGTGGATTAGTTGTTCCTATTCTACGAAATGCAGATCAGTTATCAATTCCAGAAATTGAGAGGACCATTATTGATTTTAGTGATCGTGCTTCTTGTGGAAAATTGAAAGCAGAAGAAATGTTGGGAGGAACTTTTTCAATTTCTAATGGTGGAGTTTTCGGTTCTATGTTATCTACTCCAATTATTAATCCTCCTCAATCTGCTATATTAGGAATACATTTAACTAAAGAAAGAGCAGTGGTAGAAAATGGCTGTGTTGTTGTTCGCCCAATGAATTATTTTGCTCTTTCCTATGACCATCGAATAATTGATGGTCGGGATGCTGTTCTAAGTTTAGTTACTATTAAAAATATTCTTGAAGATCCCCAACGTCTTTTATTGGATCTTTGATAATTATTCAAGAATCTTTCCTTGAGATTGATATCTAGATTTTTCTAAACTTTTATCCTCTAATTTTTCTAGGAAATCCTATGGTTATGAGTTTTGATGTTATTGTTATTGGAGCTGGTCCTGGGGGGTATATCGCAGCAATTCGAGCTGCACAGCTTGGTATGTCAGTTGCTTGTGTAGATTCGTGGAAGAACGAAAAAGGAGAGGCTACACCTGGTGGAACTTGTACCAATATAGGTTGTATACCATCCAAAGCTTTGTTATATTCCTCCGAATTATTTGAAAGGTGTTCTCATTTATCGGAGCATGGAATTGAAGTATCTAACTTAAATCTGAAATTAGATTCACTACTTGAGAGAAAAAATCTCATTGTAAAAAAAAATAATGAGGGGATTCTCCATTTGTTCAAAAAAAATAATGTTTCTTTCTTTCATGGTCTTGCATCTTCACTTGAAAAAAATAGTACTGGTTGGTCTTTGTTAATAAAGAATTTCAGAAAAAGTGAAGAAAGTCTACTGACAACTAAATATGTGATCATTGCTACTGGATCAGCTCCGCGCGAGCTAAGTAATTTACCATTTGATGAAAAAATAATTCTTTCAAATAAAGGAGCTTTAGAACTTAGTTCGGTTCCTAAAAAAATATGTGTAATCGGCGCGGGGGTAATCGGATTAGAGATAGGAAGCGTCTGGAGACGTCTTGGTGCTCAAGTCACTGTTTTGGAATCTATGTCTAGTTTCTTATCTAATCTTGATCGGGAAATATCAAAAGAAGCACTAAAAATTTTAAGAAAGCAAGGTTTAAACATCCAGTTAGGTATTAAGCTTAATAAAACACATATTAATAAGGAATCAGTATCTTTAGAATACCTAGATTCTAAAGATACTTTCAATGAGGAAAGTTTTGATAAAGTAATTGTTTCTGTTGGTCGAAAGCCAACGACAGGAAATTTAATCTGTTCTGAGATGGAAATTGATAAGCAGGGATTTATTGTAGTTGACGAAAATTGCAAGACTAATTTATCCAATGTTTGGGCGATTGGAGATGTAGTTCGTGGGCCAATGCTAGCTCATAAAGCAGAGGAAGAGGGTATAGCTGTTGCAGAGAGCATTGCTGGTCAACATGGCTATGTAAACTTTAAAACTATACCATGGGTAATTTATACCTTTCCTGAGATAGCATGGGTTGGAGAAACAGAAGAAAATCTTATTCAAAAAGAGAAAAAATATAAGATAGGAAAGTTCCCATTTATGGCTAGTGGACGTGCTAGAGTTCTTGGTGAAACCGTAGGATTTGTTAAGATTATTTCGGATGCAAGAACAGATGAAGTCCTTGGGGTACATATAATAGGACCATCAGCATCAGAACTGATATCTGAAGCTGTTACCATTATGGAATTTCGGGGAGCATCCGAAGATATTGCTAGGATTTGCCATCCACATCCAACTCTATCAGAAGCTTTAAAAGAAGCTGCTTTAGCTATAGAAAAACGGGCTTTAAATTTTTAATTATTTATTTTTTCTTAGTTAAAAATTGTTTAAAAAATACCTATTATTTTTTTCGACCAATTAAAAAAGAAAAACTGAATTTTTATGAATTTGTATATAAAAGCATTTACTCACTTCGAAGAGTATTTTTTGATGTGGTGAAGTAAATAACTTATTGAGAATTTGATATATTTCTGATTTTAAAACATTTATAAAGCAAAAATTAAGAAATTATTTCTGCTAAGTATAGAATTATTTTTCATGTTTCAATTGTGGATAAGATGAATAAAATTCTTTTTTAGCTTATTTTTATCTATGAATATTCGAATATTAACAGGAATAACCACTTCAGGAACCCCTCATTTAGGAAATTACATAGGAGCAATTCGTCCAGCAATTCAAGAAAGTAAGAAAAAAAATGTAGAATGTTTTTTTTTTCTAGCTGATTATCATGCTTTGGTGAAATGCAAGGATCCAATTGCACTTGAAAATTCAAGCCGAGAAATTGCTGCTACTTGGTTAGCATCAGGATTAGATCCAAACCGTGTTGTATTTTATCGCCAATCAGATATCCCAGAAATCTTAGAAATGTGTTGGATTTTAACTTGTTTTATCCCAAAAGGCATGATGAATCGAGCCCATGCATATAAAGCATTAGCAGGAAACAATACCTTTAATAATATTGAATCGGATCATGGTGTTACCATGGGATTATTTTCCTATCCAATACTAATGGCTGCAGACATTTTGATATTCGGAGCAAACAAGGTTCCTGTAGGACCTGACCAAATTCAACATTTGGAAATGTCTCGCAGTATTGCTAAAAAATTCAATCATATATTTAGAAGAAAATTATTTCCTTTACCTGAGATCATAAACCATAAGGAAACTACCATTCTTCCGGGACTAGATGGAAGGAAAATGTCCAAAAGTTATGGGAATATAATTCCTTTATTTTTGGGTGGAGCAGAAGGTTTACATTCTGCGATAATGCGGATCGTTACAGATTCTTGTGCTCCAGGAGAACCAAAAAATGTTAATAAGTCCCCATTATATGCTTTATATCAAGCATTTTCCTCAAAGCAAGAATCTGATATTTTTCGGGAAAAATTAGAATTAGGAATGAGTTGGAATGAAGCAAAGAAGGTTTTGCATGCTTGTATAAAAAAAGAGATTGATCCAATGCGTGAGAAATATCTAGAATTCATACAGAAACCTGCTTTGGTTGAGGATATACTGAAGTCCGGCGCGGAAAAAGCAAGGAAATTTACAATTCCATTTTTACAAAATGTAAAAGAGTTAATTGGCATTAGAGCTGTTGAATAATTATAATTAATTCTCTATAGAATATTTCATAATCTGAATAATTAACATGAGCTTAAATTTAATGCTTCATAAGATTTTAACAAAATTTTAGATGCAGCTATAGCTGCAGAAGTTCCTTCAAAATTATCTATGATAGCTTTAGTTCTTTTAATGGCAGCGATGTAAGCTCCCATTTGATAATAGTGATTTGCAATATGCATTTCTTTCATTGCAATACAATTTGAAAGTAAAACTAACTGTTTTTTAGCGTCAGCTGCATATTTACTTTTTGGAAAAAGCTCAATGAGTCTAGAAAATATTTTATAAGCTTGTTGGATGCTTTCATTGTCTCGTTTTGATAAATCAGGATTTATCAAAAAAATAGAATTTTTCTTTTTATGCAAATTTAAAATCAAAAATCCCTTCATGTATAAAGCATGATCTATTTGTTCATGATGTTTGTAAAATTTCAAGAAATAATTGATTCGAGATAGTGAGATCTCATATCTTTTATTTTTAAAATCCAGATAAGCTAAATCAAGCATCATTTGAGCTGAATTACCTATTCCAATTGGCGGATTATTATCCGCCTTAATTCTAGAAAGTTTATCAATTTGTTTACTACTTTCTTTCATTTTTTTTAAGTCTAAACCGTTGAACCTTTCTTTGGAATTTGTAACATATGTCTCTGTATTTAGTGGTATTGAACTGAAAGTATTGCTCTTCGAAAGAGCAAACTCACATTTGAAGATTGCAATAACAAATATTAAAATGATAGAAGTAAAATGTAAGAAAACAGATACTTTTTGATATGAATGAAAATTCAATACAGATAAAAAATTAATATTCACAAGAACTATTTTCCTTCAATAACAACTTTTATTTACTTGAATTCGAATTACAGGTTTTTGTTGGCCAACTTAATCCTTTAAATTTCTTGAGTCAAATCACCTATCACATAGCATTATGCAGCAATTAAAAAAACTGATCAAACATCCAAAAATAATCCCCTTGCCTAATAATTTAAAAATGGATAGATTGGATAAGGTTTTAGCTTTTCTATTGAAGGAATATTCTCGCAATACATTACAGAAATTAGTTAGAGAAGGTTTGATAAGAGTAAATGGATTGTTATCAAAACCTAGGAAAATAATTAGTGCTTCTGATGTCATCACAATATTGGCAGAATTGGAAACGGCAAACTACATAATTCCAATGCCAATCAATTTTTCCGTAATTGAAGAAAGTGAAGATTGGATTTTAATTAATAAACCTGCTGGTCTTGTAACCCACCCAGGTATTAATAACCTTAGTAATACTCTTTTGCATGGCCTTTTATTCTACTATCCAGAACTGGATAAAATCGATCGGGGAGGGATCATTCATAGGCTTGATAAAAATACATCAGGACTAATGATTATAGCGCGAACCCTAAGATCTAGAACGTGTTTAATAAATCAATGGAAATCAAAGTCTATTAGACGGGAATATAGAGCATTGGTACATGGAAACCTAAATGCAAAAAGTGTAGTTAACAAACCTATAGGTCGTGATCCTATCAATCGAACAAGAATGACAACTAAAAATCCCATTAATCCTAGAAATGCAACAACTCATTATATACCAATTTTTTCTGGATATATTTTCAAAAAAGATCCCATTACAGAGATAATTTGCTATTTAGAAACAGGTCGAACACATCAGATAAGATCGCATATGTCTGGAATAGGACATCCTTTATTGGGTGATACATTATATGGTGGTAAATATTTAGATAAGGTAAAGAGGCAAATGTTACATTCTAAAACATTAGGATTTCATGATCCCAATAGTGGAAAATTTCTCTTTTTTTCTTCTGATCTTCCATCTGATATGTTGAATGTAAAAGAATCTATTGAATGGAAAATTTAAATTTCAGAAATAATTTTTTTCTTTCCTAGAAAAATTATACTTTTCTATTTCTTTTTTTCTTGCAAAAAATCATGTAGGATTCATTGGTTGTAAAAATTAGAATATTTTTAGAAAAATTGGTTTTATTTCTTTGAAGAGGATTTACTTGATTTGTTTAGATTATTATTGGAGATCATAAAAAAATGAAAGAACGAAAACGTATACATCGAAATGCTTTGGAACGTCATTGCTTAGAAAGATTTTTAAAACGCTTATTCATTAATTTTCCCAAAGATGTTTTCAAAATGTTAGAAAGAATTAAACGATCTTAAGAAAAAAGCAGTTAAAATAGTTAAACAAAACTTTCAGCTAGGTAAAAGTAGATATAATATCCATTAATTTGATCCAAAAGTTATAAACCAAACCTTAAAAAAGAAGAAATTAAATTTAAGATTTAATACTTTTGAGGTATTTCTATTTTTACCTCAAGCAATTCTAAGGAATCTTGTTTTTCAAGATTGACCTTAATATCATTTGGATTAATTTGTACATATTTTAGTATTACTGATACTAATTCTTTTTGCAATTGTGGTAGAAAATCAGAAGAGAATCGTCCAGAACGATCGTGAGCAAGAATCAATTGGAGACGTCCTTTAGCAGTATTTGCTGATCTTTTTTTTTCTCCAAGTAAAAACGATAATAAGGGCATTAATCATCCTCCCTTAAATAGCCGCTTAAATAGACTAGGTTTTTCATATTCTGTAAAACGCATTGGTATTTCTTCTTTTAAATAACGTCCTACTACATCTTTATATGCTTTAGCAACATTACTATCTCCATAATGAATAACAGGTAGGCCTTGATTAGAAGCATGCAATATTGTACTGGATTCTGGAATAACTCCAATTAATTGGATTCGAAGAATATCCTCAATATCGGAAATGGATAACATTTCCCCATTTAAAACTCGCTTTGGATTATATCGAGTCAATAACAGAAATTCTTTTATAGGTTCATCTTCCATAATCGCTCGACGAGATTTGGCTGATAATATTCCTAATATCCGATCCGAATCACGGACTGATGATATCTCTGGGTTTGTTACAATCAATGCATCGTCAGCAAAATAAGCTGCTATCAGAGCTCCAGTCTCAATCCCAGCGGGTGAATCGCAAACAATATATTCAAAACCTAGATCTTTCAAATTTTGAATGACTTTTCCAACTCCATCCTGGGTCAAAGCATTTTTATCTCTAGTTTGTGAAGCTGGAAGGATCGATAATTTATGAAGCTTTCTATCTTTTATAAGAGCTTGTCTAAGAGTTGCTTCGCCTTGAACTACATTTATAAAATCATATACAACACGTCTTTCACATCCCATGATCAGGTCAAGATTCCGAAGACCAACATCAAAATCAATTACTGCTGTTTTATAGCCACGCATAGCCAAACCTGCAGAAAAGCTTGCACTACTAGTTGTTTTCCCCACCCCACCTTTTCCAGAAGTTACCACAATAACACGTGCCATAAGAAAAGAATCCTTTAAACAACAATCAAGAAATCCATTTAAAAAAGGAAAATGATTAACATTGCGTTAATAAATACTATTAATCAAACTGTTTTGAGTAATTTAATAGAAATTAAAGAGCTTGAATAAACAAAGTGTTATCTCTCAATTCAATTAAGGCTGGATTATTGTGTAATGCTTTACTAGGTTTTTTTTCTAGTAAATGGTAAATCCCTGCAACAGAGAGAAGTTCTGCATCAAGCTGAGTTGTAAAGATTCGCATGGATTTATTTCCATTTGCTCCTGCCATAGCTTTCCCACGAAGAGGTCCATAGACATGAATGTTTCCATCTGCTATTATTTCTGCCCCTTGACTTACCATGCCAATTACGATCAAATCGGCACGATGTGCATATATTTTTTGACCTGATCTCAATGGTTTTTTAACTACAAGAGACGAAATAGAATTTTGAGAATTTAAAATTGACTGTTGACTTTTATAATTCAAGGGTAATTCTACAGATCTGAATCCTGCTGTTTGTACATTTTTCTTATCCTCAATGTCAGACACTGCTGCACCAACAACAGATAAGTTGTTTTTTCTCAAAATTTCTGCAAGAGCTTGCCAATTAATGCGTTCCCTTACAGATCGGGCATCTATTACGATAGATTCATTAGCACGAAAGCAATTCATATCATGTATGCGATCTTCTAATGCTATCTTAATTTGCAGAAGATCTGCAGTATGCATTACCATTCTTACTACGTATAGGGAAGATCCTTTTAAACTTAATGCTAAAGGATTTTTTTTGATCATTTTTTTAAAACGATTTTTGGTATACAGGATTTTTCAAAGTAACAATACGATTTAGAACAGGGAACTCTTTATCTTGAATCGTATCAAGTATAAAATATCCCAAACGTTCAAATTGCCAAGTTTTCAGAGAGCTAGTCAGAACATCTGGTTCTATCCAACCAGAAACCACCTCCTTAGAATTTGGATTCAAAGATTGAATAAAATCTTTATTTCCAAGATCAGGGTATGGATCTAGAAATAGGTAATTATATAAACATATAAAAACTTTGGATGCATGATTTACACTTACCCAGGAAATGTTACCTTTAACTTGAATGGAATTTGATCCAGGAGTCCCACTTTTTGTATTTGGTAGATATTTTGCATATACCTCGGTAATATTACCATTTTTATCCTTTAAAAAACCAGTGCATTGAATAATATATCCATATTTCAAACGCACAAAATTCCCTGGGAAAAGACGAAAATAATTTTTGGGTGGTATTTCAAAGAAATCGCTCTTTTCTATCCAAAGCTCTCTACTCAATGGAAATTCTCTGTTTCCAAGACTTTTCTTTTGAGGATGTTTTGGAGCAACACATAATTCAGTTTTTCCATTTTGGAAATTAGTGATAACTAATTTGATTGGCCTGAGTACAGCCATTGCTCGTTGAGCTATTGGATCTAGATCATCACGAATAGCTTCTTCCAATAGTTTGTATTCTATATACGTATCTGACTTAGATATTGCGATTCTGTTACAAAATGATTTTAAAGCTGATGGAGTATAACCCCGGCGTCGTAATCCAAGGATAGTTGGCATTCTTGGATCATCCCATCCATTAACATGTCCTTCTTCTACAAGTTGTGACAATTTTCTTTTGCTAGTAACAATATGTGTAAGATTCAACCGAGAAAATTCGTATTGATTTGGAAGAGGTTCAAGCAACTTTCCAAGTTTGACTAATTTGTTCAAAATCCAATCATAAAAAGGACGTTGATCTCCAAATTCCAAGGTGCAAATGCTATGAGTAATTCCTTCTAAAGCATCTTCAATTGGATGAGCCCAACTGTACATTGGATAAACATATTTTTTAGTTCCAAGCCGATGATGCTTAATATGTTTAACACGATACATAATAGGATCTCGAAGATTGATATTTGGAGACTTCATGTCAATCTTAGCACGTAAAACTAAACTTTCATCTGGGAATTTTCCTTGACACATTTCCTGAAATAAGAAAAGCGATTCAGATATAGGTCGTTCTCTCCATGGGGAATCTATGCCTGGTTGAGTCCGTGTGCCTCGATGAGACCGAATTTCTTCTGGACTTTGCTCATCAATGTAAGCAAGTCCAGCTTTAATAAGTGCTTCAGCAAATTCAGACATATAATCAAAGTAATCACTCGCAAAATAGAGATTTTCTTCTTTATCGTTACTTTTCCAGTCAAAACCAAGCCAACGAATTGATTCTATTATCGAATCAACATACTTTTGTTTTTCATTAGAAGGATTAGTATCATCAAAACGTAAATGACAAACCCCTCCATATTCTTTGGCTAACCCAAAGTTCAAGCAAATGCTTTTAACATGTCCTATATGAAGATATCCATTTGGTTCTGGAGGGAATCTAGTCCGTATTCGTGCCTTGTCTTGTTTTCCATAAGCTTGTACAGCAGCTGGTCCTGGTTTTCCTGACCAGAGCTTTCGATTCAAACGTCCTGATTTAAAGTCATTGTCGATGATTCGATGGAGAAAATTTGAAGAAGATCGTAAATCAGAAGCTTTGCTCATTTTATTTTTGATAAGGTTTGAAAAAAAATTTTTGAAATCTTGATTTCATGCAAAAAATAACTATTAGAATCCAAATTAGGAACCGTTATTTGCACTTTTTTTATTTTCCGGAATTTTCAATATCTTCCAATTTTCATAAAAATAACTAAAATTATTAACTTAAGATAAAGATCCTCGATATTTTTCTTTGCTATTAACTAAAAATTTATTTGTAAATAAAAGCTCAACCAGATTGAGTGAGCAAATCTCTAGAGAGATGTTTCCAAGTTTCCGAAGTGACAGTTCTTCCTCTTGCAGTTCGTTGCAGATAGCCATTTTGGATTAAATAGGGCTCAATAACATCTTCAATTGTGTCACGTTCTTCACCTATTGCAACAGCTAAATTTTCAATTCCAACAGGTCCTCCATTGAATTTTTGGATAATTGCTTCAAGCAGCTTTCTATCCATTGAATCTAGACCCTTTGAATCAACGTCAAGCATACTCAGTGCTTGACTTGCTACTTCTACATTAATAATCTTTTCTGATTTTACTTGAGCATAATCTCGTACCCGTTTTAATAAGCGATTTGCAATGCGCGGTGTACCCCGAGCTCTGCGAGCAATCTCTTTAGCTCCTTCTAATGTCAAACTCACTTTTAAAAAGTTTGCATTTCTCTCGATAATCTTTGCGAGATCATCAGGGGAATAAAATTCTAGTCTTAGAACAATACCAAAACGGTCCCTTAATGGATTAGTAAGCATTCCTGCTCTTGTTGTTGCACCTACCAAAGTAAAGGGTTTCAAATCTAATTTTATGCTTCGGGCAGTTGGTCCTTCACCGATTAAGATATCAATCTGAAAATCTTCCAACGCAGGATAGAGAGTTTCTTCAACTATTGGAGATAACCTGTGAATTTCATCGATAAAAAGTATGTCATTTCTTTCCAAATTTGTTAGAAGAGCAGCAAGATCACCAGCTTTTTCCAAAACTGGCCCTGATGTCTGTCGAAGATTTGTACCCATTTCATGAGCAATGATATGTGCTAGAGTTGTTTTTCCTAGTCCTGGAGGACCAAAAATTAAAGAGTGATCCAAAGGCTCATCCCGTTGTCGGGATGCTGCAATAAATACTTCTAATTGTTCTCTAGGTTGTTTTTGCCCAGTATAATCTTTAAGAATTTTTGGCCTTAAAGATTGTTCAACAAACTCTTCATCATGAGATGCAGGATTAGATGTTACTATTCGATTCATAATAGTTTAGTATATCTCAAATATAATTATTTTTGAGTGTCTTATATGTATAACTTACATTATAATTAATCAAGAAGTAACAAAATAGGAATGTTTATGTATTTTTGACAGATCATTGAGAAATCCTTAAAAGTTATTCTATAAAGAATGGGGATGAGGGTAAAAATTATGCGAATCCTAATTATAGGTGGTACCGGATTTGTTGGACGACATTTAATGAGTCGACTTTCTTCATGTGAACATCAGGTTATACTTCCAATACGAAGTTACAAAAATACAAAGGATCTGAGGATATTACCTTTTGTTAGTTTAACTGAATCAGACATTAATGATCATCTTGTCCTTGAACAATTAGTTAGTGAATCTGATGTTGTGATTAACCTGCTAGGAATATTGAATGCTAAGGGAAAGAAATGGCCTTACAATTCTGAATTTTATAAATATCACGTAGAATTACCAAAGCAGATTGCTATTGCCTGCCAAAAACATAATGTCAAAAAACTATTACATTTCAGTGCACTTGGAGCAAATTCAAGTGGTCCAAGCATGTACTTGCGTTCTAAAGGAGATGGGGAAAAAGCAATTTGCGAGATCTTTTCAAATTGGACTCAAGGTAATTTTTCTATTATCCGCCCATCAATAATATTTGGGCCAGGAGATAAATCAACTATCACTATTGCTAAGTTAGCTCATTGGTTGCCCTTTATTCCAATTTCTTATTCGGAAACTCTTGTTCAACCTATATATGTCAATGATGTAGTAGACTTTACATTGAAAATTTTAGATTCAGAATTTGTATCTAAAAAATTTTATGAATTGGGAGGACCAAAAATCTATTCCTTAAAAGAATTTGTGCGCTTGTGTGCAGTATATAGTGGTAATGCACGATATGTTTACTCGCTGCCAAAAGCAATTGGATATATACCTGCATTTATTTTTGAATTCCTAACTGGCTCAACTTTAATTTCTCGGGATAATCTAAATACTCTTAGTATAGACAATGTTTGCAATCCAGATTTATCTGTAGATTTAACATTCTCTAGTTTTGAATCAATTGCAACAACATATTTGAACAGAAGATAAATAAGATTTTTTGACAGAATTTTTTAGTTAGCTCAAGAGCTTGAGGGCATATTTGATACTGTTGGATAAGCTAAGATCTTTTGGAATTTTTCTAATTACAGCAAAGGATTCCTTGCTTGAATAACCTAACGCAATTAAAGCATTGACAATTTCATGTTGTTCTTTACACACGTTATTTTCATTAAAAGGAATAAGTTCAATCTTTCCATAAAGCTCCAATATCAAACGTTGAGCACCCTTTTTTCCAATTCCTGGAATATTAGTTAGTCGATCAAATTCCTTTGAAAGTATTGCTTTGTAAAATTCTTCCAAAGATATATTAGCAAGGATTGATAAAGCTACCTTAGATCCTATTCCAGAAACTTTCATCATTAACCGAAATATATCTCGTTCATGGATATTATTAAATCCATATAATACACAATACTCTTGTCGGATCATCATGTGGGTGAATAACATTAATTTTTCTCCAAGATTTGGTAATATTATGTTTTTCGGTATATTAATCTCATAGCCCAATCCATAAACGTCAATGCAAACTGTGGATGAAGATAGAATCTCTGTTAAAATCCCCTCAATTTTTCCTATCATTACATCTTCCATATGATCAAAATTAAATCAACGCAATCGCCCATGTTTAAATTTTCCAATTCCCTGGGACGATAGTCTTATCTCAATTTTTCTTAACATAGAATCAGCATTTGCATGACAAATAGCACAAGCAAGTGCATCAGCGGAATCTGATCCTGGAAGCTTATCCAAAGATAAAAGATTTCTTATCATTCTTTGTACTTGTTCTTTCGTGGCTTTTCCTGTTCCCACAATGGCTTTTTTTATTTGCAAGGCAGTATATTCATGAATGGATAATTTACCGCTTGATAGCGCACAAAGCACAGCTCCGCGAGCATGCCCAAGCAGCAACGAAGAATTGGGATTAGAATTTAGGAAAACAATTTCCACCGCTGAAGCTTCTGGTCTATGCTTTTCAACAATATTGCAAATATTATCAAAGATGATTTGAAGTCTTTCTGGTATTGAATAATTTGAAGGAGCAGAAATTACTCCATGAATTACATGTTGGATAATAGGTCCATCTGAGCTAATTATTCCGTAACCTGTATGGTTCAATCCTGGGTCAATTCCTAAAATTTGCATTAGTGCCGAAAACACCTAATTCCAGTTAGGACCATTGATATATTTTTTGAATCTGCCGAAGAAATAATCTCATTATCATGAATTCCTCCTCCCGGATGGATAATACAAGTTACTCCTGCCGATATTGAAAAATCGAGAGCATCTTGGAATGGAAAAAATGCATCGGATGCTAAAACAGAATTTTTCAGAGATAAGGAACTGTCGTTAGCTTTCATAGAAGCAATTCGAATTGAATCAATTCGACTCATCTGACCAGTTCCAATTCCAAGGGTCATTCCATTTCTTGCAAATACTACTCCATTAGATTTAACATATTTAACAACGTTCCATGCAAAATTTAGATCCCGAAATTCCTCAGAAGTTGGTTTCCTCTTTGTGACAATTTTCATAGAATTTTGAGGAAAATTTATGATATTAGCATCTTGAATTAGCAAGCCACCTCCTATTTGTCTAATGCTGAGAGGATCCTGATCATTATCATTAGTTTTAATAGGAATTTTCAAGACACGTATATTCTTTTTCTTTTCTAGAACTAAAGAGGTTCCATCCTCATAATCTGGAGCTACTATTGTTTCAACAAATTGGTTATTTATTATTTCCTTGATCAATTCTGAAGTAACTAGAAAATTAAAAGCTACAGTCCCTCCAAATGCAGACATCGGATCTGTTTTAAAAGCTTTCTGATATGCCTTAAGTGGCGAAATTCCAATTGCAACACCGCAAGGATTAGCATGCTTGACTATAACACAAGCAGCTTCAGTAAAACTGTTAACACACTCCCAAGCAGCATCTGCATCTGTAATATTGTTAAAAGATAGTTCCTTACCTTGAATTTGGTGATAATTGATAAATGATCTAGAATTAGCCGAGGAAAAGTTATCTAAGTAAATTGCTGCTCTCTGGTGCGGATTTTCCCCATATCTGAGAGATTGTTTTCTTTTAACATTCAAAAAAAAACTTTTTGGAAGATCATTAAGCTCTGAACTTTCTTTTTCCTGAGATCTAAGATATGAAGCAATTTCACCATCATATTCAGCTGTTTTAAAATATGCTTTTTTTGCTAATTTCAATCTTAAAGAATAGGGTATTTTTCCATCTCTATCCATATGATCTAGAACAATTGAATAATCACTTGGATCAACAATTACAGACACTCCATCATCGATTTCTGATCCATGATTTTTAGCTGCAGCTCTAGCCATCGCTGGCCCTCCTATGTCGATTTTTTCAATGGCTTGAGAGAGAGTGCAATTGGGTTTTTTGATTTCTTTTGAAAAATCGTAAAAGTTTACTGCAATTAAATCAATGTAACTAATATCTCTTGCATCAATTTCTGTTAAATGTTTTGAATGTCCTTTTTTGGCTAATATTCCTGCATAAATCTTGGAATGTAGAGTTTTCAATCTTCCATCTAAGATTTCCTCAGATCCAGTATAATCAGAAATTTCTATTACATCTACTCTAAGTTTTTTTAAAAAATTTGCTGTTCCACTACTGGTAATCAGGGAAAAACCACGTTTTTTCAAAGCTAGTGCAAATTCAGAAAGGCCAGTTTTATCAAAAACTGAAAGCAAAGCAATTTTTTTTCTCATATAGATATGATAATAGAAAAACGTTTTTGAGAAATTCTCGATTAAACAACAGATAAAAAATTGTTTTTAGATGCTCGGATTATGTATCTTTACAAAGTTATTTCATAAGTCAACTACAAAAAATTTTCCAAAAATCCAGAAATAAACCAATGCAGTTATCGTACCGCAAAGAACAATATATTACTATCGAAATCCAAATAAAAAATGTCTCAGGAAAAATTTTCTTGATGGTTTGATTAAATCAAGCATTAAGAAACCAGCACTACACATTAATCGAACAGGCATAAGTTTTTTTGAGAATATAAGTGGTAAAAAATTAGTAATTCCAATCGTTGCACAACGATCTAATTTTCTCGAATTCAAAAAAGATGTTAAAAATGGATCGGTATCATTTTCAACATTTCTGAGCCAAGCTTTTAAAGCTTCTCCAAGAGCACTTGCATCTCTAAATCCAAGATTTAATCCTTGCCCAGCAACAGGATGTAAGATTTGCGCCGCATTTCCAATCGAAACTAATCTACCCTCCACCAATCGTGAACAAGTTTTTGGATCTAGGGGCATGATGTATCTTTTTTCATTGAAAAGTAAATTACCCAATCGATATCCAGTAATTCTACTTAATTTCTCTGAAAGTCCTTTATTATCTAGTTTATTTAATTTATGTATTTTTTCGGTTGAACTACACAAAACCAAAGAATAGCAATTTTTGCTTTTTGGATATGGTAAGAGAGCTAAAGGACCATACTTGGTAAAACGTTCCCAAGCCCAATATTCTTTTGGAAACGTTGATGTTACTGTACTTATAAGAGCACTCTGATTATTTCTTATGGATAATTCATTAATAGATGGATCGATTGATCCATCACACTTAACACAAACTCGAGCTTGAATTTCTGAAAAATCACTAGATGTAATCCTAATTTCTTGTTTACTTTGTTGAATAAAATAGCTTTTTGAAGCATTTAAAAATGTAATTCCAGATTCTTTGACCTTGTCTTTTAGGGAATTAATAAGATCACTATATGTTGTTACTATACCCAATTTTGGTATTTGAAAATCCTTACTATGTATAATGCATCTTCCCAAATTATTGAAATTTGAAACATGTATATGCTTTATATCTCGAATGGATTTTAATTTGACTTGCAATGATTCCAATAGAACAAGACTTCCATAATTTAATGCTAATACCCTTGGATCTTCGATTAGTGTGTAATTAGATGGATTAATCTGATTTTCAGGGTTTTTTATCAACACAATAAGACTAGGTTTTGGGCAGATTTTGGCTAAAATCAGAGCCAAAATCTGCCCAACTGGGCCATCCCCCAGTATAGCAATATCAAATTTATCGTGGATCATGTTTCAGTATTTTTTACTCCAGAATCTTTAGAACCATTAAAATCTTTTTTTCTATTTGCTTTTTTGAAAAGCCTAAAAAAATTTTCTGACGAAGCTTGAGCAACTCTTTCTACTGAAATTTCACGTAATTGAGCAATCTTTTGAGCTATCAATGGAACATTTGATGGGTCATTTATTCTTCCACGATAAGGTTCTGGAGAAAGAAATGGAGAATCTGTTTCAATCAATAAGTAATCCAATGGAATCTTTTGAGCTAATTCTTGGACAAGATAGGATTTTTTAAATGTAACAATACCAGATATAGAGATAAAAAAATTCAAGTCGATAGCTTTCTTTGCAAAGTTCCAATTTTCTGTAAAACAATGCATTACTCCAGTAATTTTCCGAGAATTTTCTTCATTTAATATTTTTAATGAATCTTCTATTGAAGAACGAGTATGAATGACTAGTGGCAACTTAGAATTATAGGATGCTTGGATGTGTTTCCTAAACATGGATTGTTGCCATTCTAATGAGTTTTTTCCTGACTGATAATCTAAACCTGTCTCTCCTATAGCGACTATTTTTGGATGCTGACTTGATTGAATTAATTCATCTACTGATAATTCTGATACATCTGAACAACAAGGATGCACACCAATTGAACCCCAAAGGTTCTCATGAGAATTCACAAAATTTGTTGTAGATTGCCAGTATTTTTTGCTAAGACTAACTACAAGAGCATGGGTAACGCTATTTAGTTTCATTCGATGCAGTATTTTTGAAGCATTTTCTTTCAATTCAGGAAGGTCAAGATGACAATGAGAATCGACATACATATTAATTAATTCCTAGACATGGAACATGCAACCCAAAACTTTTGGAGAGCCGTATAAAATAAAAAATTTGGATTTATGGGCTGTTTTGCAATTGTTTTCTGCTGTGCCAGCCAATTTGAAATATTAATAACCTCTACAAGATTAATATAAGGTGCAATTAACTTCAAATGCTCTTCCAAAATTAGAAAATAACGCATTTTATTTTCTAAATGCATGAGCGCTAAATCAACACATGTACGTTGCAAAATTTCTATCCATTGAATTGGCATAACTCTTTCGCAGTATTTCTGGAATTTGGAAAATATAAACTGATGCCCATGAGCCAGATCATTTACTAGTGAAATTAACCATGTTGGACAACAATTTTCATTGTTAAAAGCTGCATGAAAAGCATGTAGTGGAGCTCCTCCACTTGCTGATAACCAATTTTCATTTTTAGCAGCTAAGCTATTCATATTTTTTAACCATTCACACGAGTCTTTTCTATGAGGAATTGGAAGAAAGATGCGATGACATCTAGAAACTAGAGTTGGTGATAATAAATTAGGAGAAGACGAAATAATGAAAAACAGAGTTTTTCTAGGAGGTTCTTCCAATATTTTCAGCAATGAATTTCTTGACACTTCATTTAATGTTTCGCCAGGAAAAAGGATGACAATTTTCCATCCTCCTCGATAAGTTGTAGTATTAAACCATGGTTCTAATTCGCGAATTTGGTTTATGGAAATTTCTCTGGATACTTTTTGTTTTGTATAAGATGAAATATGAGTGCTTTCATACCATCCATCCTTGTATTTTCCGTTTTTTATCTGAAGAAAATCCGGTTTCAGGATTTTTAAATCGGGATGATTTATGTTCAAAGCCCAATGACATGCAATGCATTTCCTACATGCAAGATGTTTCTCAGGTTGCTCGCACAAGAGACAAACAGACAAACCTATAACAAAGTTTAATTTCCCAATTCCGGGACTTCCATAAATTAACCAGGAATGTCCTAATTGTTCTTGATTTTTCAAAAAAGAACTTGCTCTTTTCTCCTGCCAAGGAAGAAATCTGAAACTAGTCATAACGATTCCGAAATCAATTTCATCAAGTCAACTTTGAGAATTGATTTAATCAGGTTTTCTGATTGTGTTGCATTTATTAGATTTATTCTTTTTGGATTTTTTTTTACTTGATTTAAGTAACCATCTCGTACGCACTTGAAAAAATCTAGTTTTTCTACCTCAAATCGATCAAGATCTTTCTTAGTATCATTAATCAGCCGAAAATTTGCCAATTCTATAGGAAGATCAAAAAACCATGTCATATCAGGTTTTAAATTTATCTTAAAAAATTTTTCTATTCTTTTAATATGGTCAATTGAAATCTTTCGACCACTTCCTTGATAGGCATAGGTCGAATCGCTAAATCGATCACAAATGACCCATTTTCCATCTGATAAAGCTGGGCAAATAAGATTATGGACATGCTCAAATCTTGCTGCAAAAAGCAATAAAGCTTCTGTTTCAGCTTCCATTTTTTCATGTAAAAGCAATTCCCGAAGATTTTCTCCAATGGAAGTCCCTCCTGGTTCTCTTGTAGCAATGACGTTTATTCCTTGATTTTCCAAAAAATTAATTATCCAAGGTAAGTATGTACTTTTCCCTGCACCGTCAATCCCTTCCAGAGTTATGAATCGACCTTTCAGACTCAAATAACTAATTCCTTTTGAAAGTTTTTTATTGTTTGCAAAGATTTATATCTGTTAACATGAAATCAGAAAAAATTTTTATTGAATTTCCTTCCAATGAAATTTATATGTTTAATAAAACAGAGAATGTTCGAGGTTTTATGCCTTTCCCAGTTTCTAATTCACACATGTGCTATTCTAATGAATATGTCCTTTGTATGCTACTCCCAAGTTATCAAGTTATAACAGTAAGTGGAAAAGATGCAGCAAATTTTCTGAATCGGCAATTCACAAAAGAAGTTCTTAATGCAGATTACAACCGTGCTTTTTTTTCTGGTTATTGCTCTGCAAAAGGAAAGCTCCTTGCAACACTACTTTTTTGGAAACAAAGAAGAATTCAAAAAACAGAAGAAATACAGATCTTGATAAGGAGCGACCTATTATCTTCATTCATAGATCGGATATCTATTTTTATCTTGAGGGAAGATGTAATTTTTACTATCCAAGAACTTCAGATTCTGGGAATAATTGCTCTGAAAAATTCTTTAACAAAATTAGAAGAAAAAATTCAATCTAAATTGCCATGTGGAGTTTGGGAATTATCAGAAAGCCCAATTGGAATCTGGATTTCTTATCCTTGTGCAGATCAAGAAAAATTGAGATGGTTCTGGATAACGAAAAATCAGACTTGTTTTCCGTTATACCAAAGTAAAAATTTACACCAATCAGGAGTCATCAATGAAGCAGAAAATCTTTGGCGAGGATTTGATCTTGCATTAGGACTTCCGTGGATATCAAAATCCATACAAAATATTTTTATTCCGCAAGCAGTTAATCTAGATTTAGTTGGTGGAATTAGTTTCAATAAAGGATGTTACCCAGGACAAGAAGTGATAGCTCGAATTCATTATCGTGGAGCTTTAAAGCGGCGCATGTTCCATGGATTGTTGTCAAGTTCTGATCCAAGCTGGAAATTTTCAGATCCTTTGATTGGAAAAGATATTATTGATGGTGAAAAGAAAAATCAGACATGTGGAAGAATAGTTGACTCCTTGATTACTCCAAAATCTGCAGAAATACTTTTTGAACTAAATATTAATTCTGCTGCTAGCAAAAAACTATGTTTAGAGAAAAAGAATGGAGCCTTTATTCAGATTCTGAATTTTCCAAATGAAGTGAAAAAAGAACATTCTATTTAGATTTATGGAATAGTCCCAAACAACAAACCTGCAGAAGTTGTTATTGCTATTGCAATTGCTCCCAAAAGAGTAACTCTTACTGTTGCTCGAAAAATTGGAGCTCCTCCAATCCAAGCAGAGATTATTCCAAGAATACTTAAAAAAGCTATTGAACTAGCAATGATAGAAACTATAATTTGATTATATGGTACCATCATTGCAACAATTAAAGGAAAAAACCCTCCTGCTGCAAATGAAAATGTAGATACAACAGCTGCTTGGATTGGTTCTGCTCGATTGAATGATGAAATTCCAAGCTCATCTCGGGCATGAGCATCTAGAGCATCGTGCTGAGTTAATTGTATGGCAACTTCTCTTGCCAAATCAACAGTCAAGCCCCGATCGATATAAATTTGGATTAATTCAAGTAATTCTTCGTCGGAATTTTTATCCAATGCATTCTTTTCTATTTTGAGATCTGCATTTTCAGTATCAGATTGAGAACATACTGAAACGTATTCTCCACCTCCCATGGCTAATGCCCCTGCTATTAGTCCAGCTAGCCCAGATGTAATGATTGTATCATAGTTCGATTGAGCGGCAGAAACACCAGCAATAAGACTAGCTGTTGATACTATACCATCATTAGCACCAAGTACAGAGGCTCGCAGCAGTGCTGCTCTAAAGATACGATGATGTTTTTCCATTAACATTATATTAATCCAAATGATGTTAAGAATTCTGAGATGATTTTTTTATTTTTTTGAGATAAGCTCGTTTTTTTCTCGATTCTGTCGGATCAAATATTAACGGACTATACAATTCAACTCTATCATTATCTGATAATATAAAATCAGCGTTCTTTTTTTCTCCAAATATTCCTATTCCATTTTTCCAAGGATCAAGATTTGGGAAAGCAAGCATGATTCCAGAATCTTTCAAAGCATGGATAATTGTAGATCCTTCAGGTAAATTAATCGTACAGTGCCAAATCTTATTAGTTGATAAGCAATAGTAAACGCTAATTAGCATGCTTAACACACCCTTTCTCCATAAATAATATCAGCTCGGTTTAGAAAACTATCAACAAAACTTGAGATAATATTTTTAAATACTGGAGCAATAACTAATTCTATAATTCGTAGAGAAAAAGTATATTCCATAGAGAAAAAAATCTTGCATGTTTTTTCTGGATAATTTTGAAATGTCCATTTTCCACTAAGGAATGAGAATGGTCCTTCTACTAATTCCAGTTCTATCCTAGCAGGATAATAGTGTTTATTATGAGTAGTAAATCGCTGATGTATGCCGTGAAAATCTATATTTATAGAAGCTAAGACATTTTCTTCATCAAAATATTGGATCTCAGTTCCTCCACACCATGGCATAAAATCCGGATATTTATCAACTTCAGCTACCAAGCAGAACATCTGCCTAGAGCTGTATGGAACATGCAAAGATCTTTGAATTTTATACATAAGGATATTTAGTCTGTTCTATTTAGATGATTCATTACATAATAGTAACTTAAAATTTCCATTTTTTTATTACTTATCTACCTATCAAATATGAATCTTATCAATAATTGCAAGGTCAAGCATAACTATTTCCTTGAAAAGGAATATGAAGCAGGATTAATTCTCCAAGGATGGGAAGTCAAATCCATTAGGGCGGGACAAGCTCAGTTAGGAGAAAGTTACATCAATTCAATTAACAGGGAATTCTTCATTATAGGTATGCATATTAGTCCACTTTCTGCAGCTTCTAGTCATGTCAAAATTGATCCAATCAGATCAAGAAAGATCTTGCTAAAAACAGCAGAAATGAAAAAATTAATAGGAAAGCTTAAAAAACGGGGGTATGCATTAATGCCATTAAATCTCCATTGCAATAAAAAAGGGTATATAAAATTAAGTTTTGCTGAAGCTTTTGGAAAAAAGCTTCATGATAAAAGAAGATCAATAAAAAACCAGGATTGGGTTCGCCAGAAGCAGAGAATTATGAAAAACAATTCTGTAGGAAAATTGCATTCAAAAATCGAATAAATCTTATTTATTTAAAAATAAGCAAAAATATTTCCTATTTTTTTTATATCTACTTGTTCTTTTTTATTACATTCATAGCTGTAGCAATCATGCTGCTGACATTGGATAGATCAGAAGGAATAACAAGAGTATTGCTTTCTTTTGCCAGATTTTTAAAGGCATCTACAAATCGCTCTGCTATTTTTAGATTAGCAGCATTTTCTCCTCCTGGTTTTTGAATCGCTTCTGCTAGCAATATCAATGCCTTCTTTGTAGCTTCGGCTACTTCTACAATCGCTAAAGCTTGACCCTGAGCATCGTTAATTTGAGCTTGCCGTGAACCCTCAGAACGAGCAATAGCTGCTTCTCGCTCTCCCGTAGCGATGTTTATTTGTTCCTGACGACGACCTTCTGAAGCAGCAACCAATGCTCGTTTTTCGCGTTCAGCAGTGATTTGAGCCTGCATAGCACGCAATATTTCATTAGGCGGAGTTAAATCTTTAATCTCGTAACGCAAAACTTTTACTCCCCAATTTAAAGCAGCCTCATCAAGAGCAGAAACAACTGTAGTATTGATGGTCTCACGTTCTTCAAAAGTTCGATCTAATTCCATTTTTCCTATTACAGATCGTAATGTTGTTTGAGCTAATTGAGTAATAGCAGAAATATAATTAGATGATCCGTAAGAAGCTCTCATTGGATCTGTGATCTGAAAAAATAAAACTCCATCCACCTGTAACTGAGTATTATCACAGGTAATGCAAACCTGACTAGGCACATCTAATGGAATTTCTTTAAGAGAATGTTGATAAGAAATTCTTTCAATAAAAGGAAAAATAAAACCAGCTCCAGGAGATAAGATGCGATCGAATTTTCCCAAGCGTTCTACAACCCATGCATGTTGTTGGGGTACAATAGCAACTGATTTTGCAATTAGCAAGATTGTCAGAATCAAAATTATTATGAAATAAGGTATAGATAAATCATCCATAATTAAAAGTCCATAAGATTAAAAGGTAGTCATTTTTTTTCAGTATCATTTTTGATAAAAATCTGTGGCTCTATACATGGGGTTACAATAAGTCTGTTACCATTAATTCCAACAATAGTGAATAATCCATCTTTTTTTTGATGTTTCTGGAACTGGTATAATTCAACTTGCCAAGTTGTTCCACGATAACAAACACTTGATAAACCTTCTTGTGACCAATTATTAATTGTAAGAAATTGTCCAATCTCTACAGGAAAAATTTGATCAACAGTTTTCTCTCTTTTTGAAAATTTTTTGCGGCATGCAAACAAACAAAAAAAAATAGTCAATTGGCAAAAAAAGATCTGTAGAAACAAATTCGGTGAAAACATTGCAACTACACTTCCAACTAACATGCTTAATGAAATCAAAAGCAAATAAAAAGTATTACTCAATAATTCAATTATTAGAATCAATAAGGATATCCCTAACCAAAAACTTGCAGTGTTCAAAGTAGTCCTAAATTAAAGAATTGTCTTTAACATCTTTTCAATGTCCAAGATTGAACTATAATAAACTTGGTTCAATATTTCTAAACCTTGATTTTAAGGGTAATTTGGAAAATTTTAGTAATAGCAAATGAAAATCTTTTTTCCAAGTTCCAAATAAAATAACAAGGTATGAATAAAATAACAAGGATATATTTTTAATGAGCAAACCTCTGTTCACTAAAAATGATTTGAGTATAATTTGTTGGTTTCGAGGAGAACAAAGTATCCATGAAGAAAAACTTTATTTCAGATGAAAATCTTCTCAAGATAATCCAAGAAAGATTATCAAAACTAGAACCAAGATTCCTGAAAATTGAAGATGAATCACATCTCCATATAGGGCATGAGGCATGGAAAAGAGGAGGAAAACACTATCAGATTTTTATAGCTTCAAAAATGTTTTACGGTATGAAGGACATTGATTCCCATCGTTTGGTTTACAAACATCTAAGTGAATTTATACCTTTTCCAATCCATGCTCTTGTTTTAAAAACTCAAGCATAAAAAATTCTGCATAATCTCCCGAGGTATTAGTGAGAACTTTCTTTATTTATTTGATTTTCTTTTGCATTCCTAGTTTATCTTACTCTAGAGAAATAGGATATGTAAATGGGATTCCTATAACCCAGTATAGTGTAGACCAATTTGTAAAATTATTAATTGATCAAGGAGCTGAGGATTCTGAAGAACTGCGTGAACAAGTAAGGAAAGAGCTGATCAATAGAAAAGTTTTCTTGAAAGAAGCTAACAATGCTCAACTTGAGCAAAGAATTGATGTGCAAAATGAGCTGCAGTTTGCACGAGAATCAATTCTTATAAAAACGTTGATGATAGATTATATAAAAGAAAATCCTATTTCAGAAGAAATGATAAAAATGGAGTTTGATCGGATCAAAGCAGAACAAGTTGAAAGAAGGGAATTCAAAATTCAACATATTTTGTTAGCAGATCAAAAAATGGCAAATGATCTCCTATTTAAAATCAGAAAAAATCCAAAGAAATTTGATAAGTTAGCAAGGGAAATGTCAAAGGATCTAGGTAGTTCTGAAAACAATGGTGATCTTGGTTGGTCTGTTTTGGAAAATTATGTTCCACCTTTTGCTCAAGCAGTAGAAAAACTTAAAAAAGGTGAAATTGCAAGTAATCTGGTAGAAACAGAGTTTGGATGGCATATTATCAGGCTCAATGACATTCGGCCCATTCTATTTCCAGAATTCGAACAGATCAAACCCAGCATTGAAGAAATTTTACAAAAAAGAATGTTAGCGGCTTATCAACGAGATCTATTAGAAGCAGCAAAGATTGAAATTAGATAATTCCTATCCTAGGAAATCAAATTTATCAGATATGAATGGTCATTAACCATGGAATTCCATTCATCTTCATTTATAAGTGAAATTTCTAACTTCTGAGCTTTTTCTAATTTTTTTCCAGGATTTTTACCAACTATTATATAGTTTATATTTTTTGAAATTTGATTCCTAATTATTCCTCCATTTGTCTGGATATACTGCGAGATCATTTTCCTAGACCAATTATGTACTGTTCCAGTTAAAACAAAGGTTTTTCCTGATAAAGAAAGATTGGATGATGAAGAGGATGGCTTTATGTCTTGAGATTCGTTTTTTGGTTTTACTCCATTTGACAATAAAGATTTTAGAATCTCTTGGTTACGCGGTTCATGAAAAAAAAGTACGATAGATTCAGCTACTACTGGTCCCAGTCCTTTTTCAATTAAATCTTCTTTTTCAGCATTAATCAATCGTTCTATTTTTTGAAATTTTTTTGATAGAAATTTTGCTGTTTCCTCTCCAACATGACGGATGCCAAGAGCAAATATGAAATTTGCCAGTTTTGGAAATTTGGATTTTCGAATTGCTAGACAGATCTTGTTAGCTAATTTTCTACCGACTCTTTCTAATTGGATAAGATTTTCAATTTCTAAAGTATAGATATCAGATATTGAGTTAACCATATCTTTATCAACTAGTTGATCTATTATTTTTCTTCCCAATCCTACAATATTTAAAGCATTTGAACCTATTGCATGCAATAAACTTTGTTTTCTTTGTGCTGGGCAAGATAATATTCCTGTACAACGTGTAATGCGCCCATTGCTTGACTTTTCCAAACTAGCACCACAAATAGGGCACTTTAATCCTATTAAAAATTTTTTTGAGTTTTTTAACCTATTTTCAGTTAAAGATTGAACTATCTCAGGTATAACATCCCCAGCTCGGTGAACAATTACTGTATCTCCAATTCTAATATCTTTCCTATGAATCTCAGCTTCATTGTGAAGGTTAGAGCTTTTTATTGTTACTCCTCCAATAGAAACAGGTTTTAAATATGCCACAGGCGTGATGATTCCAGTCCTACCAACATAGGTTTGAATATCAAGCAGAACTGTTCTACCTTCTTCTGGAGAAAATTTATGTGCTAAAGCAAAACGTGGAGCACGTGCCATATACCCAAGAATTTCTTGAGCTTTCAAACAATTTACTTTGTAAACGATACCATCAATATCATATGGCAGGGAATGTCTAAGTTCTTCCATTTTTTTGTAAAATTTAAGCAATCCATGGATACCAGAAACAAGTGAGTTATATCTATTTGTGGAAAACCCAAATTGCTTTAATTGATCTAATACTATTTTTTCTTCTGAACCAAGGAAAAATGGATCTGATCTTTTGGAAAAGTTATAAATTCCTCCAATTCCATAAGCAAAGAAATGTAAAAATCGTGTCTCTGTGACTTTTGGATCTAGTTGTCTTAGACTGCCTGCAGCAGCATTTCTTGGATTGGAAAATTTTTTTTCTTTTTTTAATGATTGAATCCTATTTAATTCATCGAAATCTTTGCGATACATGAGGACTTCGCCACGAACTTCCAAGATATGTGGAGCTGTACCTTTCAGTTTTTTTGGAACAGATTTAATTGAATTAACATTCAATGTTACATCTTCTCCAATGTTTCCATTACCACGTGTTGCAGCTTTGGTTAAATAACCGTTTTCATATTGAAGGTTGATTGCTAATCCATCTAATTTAAGCCCACAAAAATAATTGATTTCTTTGTAAGTGTTATCTAAACAGTTTGCATTGCATAAAGCTTTAATTATTCGGTCATGAAAACATTCGACCTGTTTTTTCTCAAAAGCATTTTCTAATGAAAGCATCGGTAAAAAATGCTGTACTTTTCCAAATCCAGAAAATGCAGAAACACCTACACGTTGTGTTGGTGAATCTTCCTTAATTAATTCTGGATATCTTTTTTCAATTGCAATCAACTTACTCATCAAAGAATCAAATTCGGAATCACTGATGATTGGATTATTGCTAATGTAATATCTTTTATTATGTTGATTGATTTTTTCTGATAAGTTTGAAACAACTTTCCGGACTTCTTCCAAATTAGATCTAGATTTCATTCTATGATTAATCTTTAAGTAGTATTACTTTTGTATTCTTCAGAGAACCCAAATAATAATTTCGATTTCTTTTGAAATTCCTTATTATCTTTATTAATTTTAATTAATGGATGAAAATTTCATGCATTAGAAAAAATAGAAAGGGAGCAAAAAATATATTTCTGAAAACTCGATTCCTAGCACATATGATTATATATCCATTCAATAATTATTTTCTTTTATCAACTAATAGAACTGACATATTTTTCAATATTAACAAAGTTCTGCTGCAATTTGTAGATCTTGCCAAGCTTGCACTTTTTTTAATGGGTATCGCAATAGATAAGCTGGATGGTTCATAACAACCACAAGTATTTTTGGATTCTTCTTGCTGTTTATTTTATGAACCTTTCCACGAAGATCAGATATATTCAATTTGGTATTTAAAATAGTTTGAGCTGAAAATTTTCCAATTGCCAAGATCTTTCTTGGTGAGAAAAGTTCAATCTGTTTTTTTAGGTGCAAACTGCATGCATTTATTTCATCTAGATTAGGATTTCTGTTCTTTGGTGGACGACATTTTATTACATTTGTGATAAATACATTGAGATCTCGATTTAAACCAATAGAGGCTAACATAGCATCCAGTAATTTTCCCGAACGACCAACAAATGGTAACCCCTCATGATCTTCATATTCTCCTGGAGCTTCGCCTATAAGCATCCATTCAATTTTTTTAGGTCCATATCCAAAAACAGAGGTTTTTCGAGTTTTGTGAAGTTGACAAGAGGTACAGGTCTGCACAGATTTTTTTATCTGATTGAAATTTATTTCAAAAATAGATTCGCTAGAAATATTTTTTTTGGATTCATCAGCTGAGCTCTTTTTTGAGAAATTTGAATCGCATGAAAATTTAATAAATTCTTGAGAAATTAAACAGTCAAGCCTCGGAATTCCCATTTCATCTAACCAAAGCTTTTTTAAGCGATTCATCTTTATCTGTTTTTTCAAAAGATACATTCCTTGCAAGGCAAATAAAATTTTTTTTGCATAATGAAAATATTCTCTCTTAGATCATCACTTGTGCATGAAAAATATTCTTTTCGAGTATCGATATGTGAATACCCATGTTTTTTATAGAATGAAATTGCTTTTTTATTTGACTCTCGTACTTCAAGAAATACTCCAGATGTTTTTTTTATTTTGGCTTGTTTTTCACACCAAGATAACAGAAGAGTACCTAGATTCTTTCTTTGGTAATGAGGTTCTATAGCAATAGTTAGCAAATTAGTTAGGTTTGATGTTTTCATCGCAACACTAAATCCAATTAGAATCCCATTGTTATTTCTCAAGACAAAAGAATCATATGTAGGATCTAATAATGAGTCTGAAAAGCTTTTTTTTGTCCACAGGAATAATTGCATTTTTTTTTCTAAAGAAATTACTTCATCTAAGTCTTCCTTCGTCATGATTTTTGGATGGAGATTTTCAATAGAATTAGTTTTTGGATTACCTCCTTTACCGGAAACTTGTTCTGCAAGAGTAAAAGCTACTTTTTCCCTAATATATAATGGAAATGCTAATTTAGACCTCGATTTCTCGTCTTCGGTCATCATCCCAAGTTTTTTATTTGCCAAAAGAGCTATGCTACTTGCTCTTGGATAAAGAATTGGAGTCTTATGTAAGCAATTTTTAAAATTGCTTACTGAATCAATTTCCTCAATTTCCCAAGCATTTCCAGTTAATAAAACTTCTGGGTAAGTTGATGTTTTATGAAAATGTTCAGCTGACCAAATTGAAATTTTCAGTTTTGTCCAAGAAATAAGTTCATTATAAGAAATTAACATTGGTTCCTGCAAAGAAACCCAGGAATATGAATCTTCAAATGGTTGAACTTGGTAAGCAGATAAATATACTTCAGCTAATTTTGCATCTGATGCAACTACAATTATCTGTTCAATGTTTGGTTTATGCTGTTCTGCAATTGCTTGATGTGATACAATAGGGACAATAGGAATTTTCCTTGCAAAACTAAAGCTTTGTGCTATAGAACAAGCTATTCTGGCTCCAGTAAATGAACCTGGACCTTGACCAAAAGCCACAGCTTGTAACGATTCCATTTCTAAATCAAGTTCATAAAGAATCTCCTCTATCATATTAAATAAATAGCGAACATCTTTTTTTTTAGTTTCCTTTTCTATAACAGTTGGTAATGCAGAAATTGATTCTGTTCGAAGTATAGCTATACTTCGAACAGCAGTTGATGTTTCTATTGCTAATAAAATTGACTTCAATATATCACTCCAATTTATAATTATTGAAAGATTTAAAAATGAATTTTCTATTAAATAAAGAAAATGAATTGATTAGTTGAAAGGAAATTACATTCATTTAAAATTTTACAGGAATATTTAATAAGTAACATTTTGTAAGTATGTACTAGCCATTAATGAATTCCACTGTTACATTTAAGAGTATGACTATACAAAATACTATTCAAATAAAAAAAATTCTTGTTGTTGATGATGATCCTCGTTTAAGAGACCTTCTCCGAAGGTATCTCACCGAACAGGGTTTTAATGTTTTTGTCTCGGAAGATTCCAGAGAGATGACTAAGCTTTGGCAACGTGAACATTTTGATTTATTGGTACTTGACTTAATGTTACCTGGTGAAGATGGTCTCTCAATTTGTAGAAGACTTCGAGGTGGACATGATAATACACCAATTATTATTTTAACTGCAAAAGCAGAAGATATTGATCGAATTGTTGGCTTGGAAATGGGAGCTGATGACTATCTTTCAAAACCATTCAATCCCAGAGAACTGCTAGCTCGAATTAATGCTATTTTGCGAAGACGTGGAACAGAAGAACACCCTGGAGCCCCGAGCCAAGAGAATGAATCAGTTGTTTTTGGACCTTATACATTAAATCTATCAACTCGAACTTTAGTTCAATCTGGAAAGCAGATACCAATCACGACTGGAGAATTCTCCGTTTTAAAAGTTTTTTCCCGATATCCAAAAATTCCATTATCAAGAGATAAATTAATGGAGTTAGCTCGGGGACGTGAATATGAAGCATTTGATCGTAGCTTGGATGTTCAGATTTCTCGACTGCGAAAATTAATTGAACCAAATCCATCAAAACCAATTTTCATTCAAACAGTTTGGGGATTAGGTTATGTTTTTGTACCTGATGGGTACAATTAATTATCCAACTTCCTTAGGTTATATAGTAAAGCAGCAAAAAACATGCCAAGCTTTCAAAAAACCATCCATGTTTGTATATCACGCATTCGGCTTGGCTTGTTTGGTCGTACTTTTTTGTTATTGGCTTCACTTATGCTAGTTAGTTTAGGAGCTTGGTTGCAAGTTTTTCTAAGCATGGAATTAGGCCCGCGTGCACACCAAATGGCACAACGCATTATTACATCTGTTAATATCACTCGATCTGCTCTCATTTATTCTCAGAATGAAGAACGCAGTAAGTTGCTTTTAGATCTTGCAGCAAATGAAAGTATTCAAGTTTATCCAAGAGAAGTCACAGATTTTATAGAACCTTTGATTAAAGATGATTATTGGGAGCGCATAGCTCAACATATAAGAAACTGCTTTGGTTCAGAAACAAAAATAGCCTTGGAGGTAAATCAGATACCTGGATTCTGGGTTAGTTTCCAAATAGGAAGGGACCTATATTGGCTAGTATTTGAACGAAAACAGATTAGCCTAACAGGCAGGGTAGAATGGATTGGTTGGGGAGCAACTGCTTTATTTCTTTCGCTTATTGGTGCTGCTATTAGTGTAGGATTTGTTAATCGCCCTTTATCTAGACTTTCAAGGGCTGTACAGATTTTATCTCTTGGAGAAACGCCCCCTCCACTTCCTGAAAGTGGTCCTCAAGAAATCTGTGCAATTAACACTTCTTTCAATCGCATGATAAAAGATTTAAAACGTACAGAAATTGACCGAGAGCTTATGTTAGCTGGAATATCCCATGATCTTCGAACTCCACTAGCTCGGATGCGTCTCGAGATAGAGCTTAGCGGGGTTTCTGAAAGTGTTCGACAAGCAATTGATGAAGACTTGGGTCAGATTGATCATAGTATTGGCCAACTTATGGAATATGCTAGACCAGCAAGCAAACTTCCAGAATCAGCAGTGAATATTTCTGAGGTTTTAATTGAACTATATGAAAGGGAACGCAGTCATACAATTAGTATGGGTGGAACCCTTGATGCTTATATTGAACCTGAACTCTGGGCTCATATTATTCCTCTAGATCTGAAACGCATTGTTAGCAATTTGATTGAAAATGCTAGGCGTTATGGTCGGCCTTCTTATGATAACTTGCCACATATCAACCTTAGCTTGAATGCAAAAGAAAATCATTTGATAATAGAGGTTTCTGATCAAGGTCCAGGAATAAGCCCGCAAGATATTGAACGGCTGCTTCGACCTTTTTCTCGAGGTGAAGCTGCTCGTACAGGGGTAAGTGGCGCTGGTTTAGGTTTAGCAATTGTAGAACGATCCCTTAAAAACATAAGGGGAGAATTAGAATTATTATCTCGCGAAGGAGGAGGACTTACGGCTCGAATAAAATTGCCTAAATTTGAAGTTAAAAATTGTTAAAAACTCTGTTTAAAATTAGGCTTTAAAAAAATTATCAAGAAGGAATTTTTATGAAAACAATTGGAGATAAATTAGATCCATTCAAAGTAAATGGTGTAAAACCTGGATTCAATAATTACCAGGAAAATGGAAAATATGCTTTTGAAGATATTACTGAATGTTCATTTCCAGGAAAATGGAAGGTGATTTACTTTTATCCAAAAGATTTTACTTTTGTTTGTCCAACAGAGATCATTGGTTTCAATGAGTTGGCTAAGAAATTTGAAGCACATAATGCTGTTCTAATGGGTGGATCAGTGGATAATGAGTTTGTAAAATTAGCTTGGCGCCGTGAGCATCCTGGCCTTAATAAGTTAGGACATTATCAATTTGGAGATACAACTGGTTCTCTAGTCGATCAATTGGGCATTCGAAGTGTAAGTGATGGAGTAGCTTTTCGTGCAACATTTATTGTGGATCCAGAAAACATCATTCAACATGTATCTGTTAATAATTTGAATGTAGGTCGAAATCCAGAAGAGATACTGCGGTTACTAGATGGTTTACAAACTGATACATTATGTCCTTGTAATCGGCCAATCGGAGGTTCTACTCTCTAGAATTTCTCTTTCCTTAATTTTCTAAAAAATTGTCTGCAGCTTTTTGTTTAAGTGCTTCATGAACATTGCAAATAGCTAATTATTTTCATTATTATTGTGATAATTTCACACTTAAATTAAAAAAGCTTTTCTAGAAGAACTATAGACATTGCTGCAGCACTTTTCTTTCTTCCGATATGTCCAAAACCCTCATTTGTTTTTGCTTTAATATTAATTTGATTATTTTTAATATTTAAATCTTTCGATATGCAATTAATAATGGATGCTATATAAGGGCCTAATCTTGGGTATTCAATACATATTGTTGCATCTATATTAATAAGTTCAAAACCTAACTTTCTGATTTTTTTCATAATTTTTATTAGCAAAATTCGACTATTTGAATTTTTGTATCTGTGATCAGAATCTGGAAAATGATAGCCTATATCACCTAATCCCGAAGCTCCTAAGAGAGCATCTATTACAGAATGTAATAAAATATCTCCATCTGAATGGCTTTGAAGACCATAATCAGATGGTATGTGAACTCCACCAAGAATTAGTGGAGTTTCTCTGGCCAAAGCATGTATATCATATCCCTGTCCTATTCGGAGCTTGCTCAAAGCCATTTCTCAACAAGTCTAAAATCTTCAGGCCAAGTTATTTTGATATTCATCAAACTTCCTCTAACAAATTTTGGAAAATATCCAATTCTTTCAATAGCAGATGATTCGTCAGTAATAGGAAAGACAGAATTTTCTGAAGCATGCAAAAGGGCATTTTTTAAAATTCCAAACCGAAACATTTGAGGAGTTTGGGCTAGCCATAAGTTTTTCCTGTTAATAGTTTTCTTGGAAAACCTCGCCCCCTTTTTTATTGTATCTATTACTGGTAAGGCAAGTAAACCTCCAACAGGATGATTGATACATTCATTAATTAAGGAATTTAAATATTCATATGGTAAACCAGGTCGAACTGCATCATGGATTAAAATCCAATCATTAGAATCAGCATGAATGTCCTCTAAGGAATTTATTACGGTGGAAATTCTTGACTTACCTCCGCAGTTTTTCAATGTAATTCTTGGCAAATGCCCAAGTATAACTTTTGCTAAAGAGTCATTCTTGGAAATTGATATTATAATACGTTTGATTCTAGGTTCTGCTAAAAGGGTAGAAACTGTGTGACGAATTACAGGTATCCCAGAAAGCTGTTGGTATTGTTTTGGTATGGCGTTAACTCCAAAAGGTGAAGCACGACTTCCAATTCCAGCACTAGGTACAATTGCAATTAATGAATCCAAAATGTTTTTACAGTTTCAAAAAAAAATGGAAAATTCTCAAGAAAAGATCAGTAATCAAAATACAAATAGAAAAAAACCAAAAATCTCATTTATTAAAGACATATTAACATCATTAAGAAAAGGAAAAAACTTTTATCAAGATAAACCATTCGGTTCTGGAGATTCATGGCTAATTACAGAATTAGCTGCACAGAAGGAAAGTCAAGCTCCGTTGGTAATTCTTGCAAGTAGTCCTCTTGATGAAAAGAGATTTCTTGAAGAACTCTCAATATTTTCTCCAGAACTTCGCATTGGAAACTTTCCAGATTGGGAAACACTTCCATATGATGAATTTTCTCCGACTCAAGATTTAGTATCGCAACGATTATCTATTCTTCATAGCTTAATCACTCAACAAATAGATGTTTTGGTTATGTCAATATATGCAGCTTTACAACGCATTGCACCACCTGATTTCTTGATTAAACACACTTTCTATTTTAAACAAGGTGATTACTTAAATGAAAAAAAGTTTTGGAATCAATTAATCTCACTTAATTACAATCAAGTTACTCGAGTCTCAAAGCCTGGAGAGTTTTGTTTTCGGGGAGGGATAATAGATTTGTTTCCACTAGGAGTTAAACAACCATATCGATTAGATTTATTTGATAATGAAATTGAATCTATTCGCATATTTAGTGCAGATACACAACTTAGCCTTAGCAAAACAAAAGAAATTAAATTATTTCCAAGTCATGAATTTCCAATGGATGAAAAATCTAAAACTCTCTTCCTTAGAAATTTCCAAGAAGAATTTGGGGTAAGTATGTCAAATTCTGCTATCTGTAAAAAAGTTAATCAAGGCATCCATTTTCATGGAATGGAATACTATCTTCCTCTGTTTTTTAAAAAAACCTCTTCAATATTTGAATATTTGAATGATGATAGCCTGTTTTTAACTATTGGAGATATTGATGGTTCGATAAGAACCTACTTAAAGAATACTGTTATGGACAGGTTTCTATTTATAAAAAAGGATAGTGAAAGAAAAATTTTAGATCCAAAAAAACTTTTCTTAGATAGTGAAGAACTATTCCTTCACTTAAAAAAATTCTCTCGATTAACAATTTCCGAAAAAAAAACCAGCATGAATTTTTCTAAGGGTCCAGACGTATCAATCTTACAAAAAAATAAAGATCCTCTTTTCAACCTTCGGAATTTTTTGAAAAATGAAGCAAATCGAGTCCTTTTGTGTTCAGATTCTATTGGTCGATTGAAAACCTTGCTACGAATGTTGAATTCTAATGGTTTGAAACCTAATTCTGAATTTTGTTCTTTTGAAGATTTTTATAATTCTGATGAAAATTTTGCAATCCTTGTTGCTCCATTGGATGCTGGCTTTTATTTTCATGAGAAGAAACTGCTTATCGTTACAGAAAATGATCTGTATTTACTTAATAAAAAAATCAAATCTCAGGCAGTCAATAGTTTCAAAAAATCTAATGCGCTCGATTTAATGCTTAGAGATTTAACTGAACTAAATCTAGGAGACCCTGTTGTACATAAAAATTATGGTATTGGCCGGTACCGTGGTTTAATTGAGATAGAAGATCCTAATAGCGGGCTTGCAGAATTTTTGCATCTCGAGTATGCAGATGAAGCTACTTTATATGTTCCTGTGACAAAACTTTATCTTATTTCTCGCTATAAAGGGGTTGATTTAGAGTCAATCCCAATTAGTAGGTTAGGTTCTAATCAATGGGAAAAATCATACAAAAAAGCAAAGGAGAATATCCAAGACGTTGCTGCTGATCTATTGAAACTTTATGCAGAACGTTCTTCCAAAAAAGGATATAGCTTTCTGGTTCCTAAGAAGGACTATGAAGATTTTTCGGATGGTTTGAATTTTCAAGAGACTCCAGATCAGTTAAAGGCAATTAATGAAGTTATTTCCGATATGAGATCTGAGAAACCGATGGATCGATTAATTTGTGGTGATGTAGGTTTTGGAAAAACAGAAATTGCATTAAGAGCTTCTTTTATTGCAGCTTCTAATAATAAGCAAGTTGCATTACTTTGCCCAACAACATTGCTTTCTGAACAGCATACACAAATATTTTTAGAACGATTTTCGGAATATCCAATGCGAGTAGCTGAAATCTCTCGATTTAGGACAAATAAAGAACTCTCAGAAACTCTTTCAGATATTGAAAAGGGAAATGTAAATATTGTTATTGGTACTCATAAGATTTTATCCAATAAAGTTCAATTCAAAAATCTTGGATTAATCATCATAGACGAAGAGCATAGATTTGGTGTTCATCAAAAAGAGCAATTGAAAAAAAATATATGTAAAGAAGTTGATATTTTAACTTTGACAGCTACTCCCATTCCAAGAACATTAAGCATGTCTTTAGAAGGCATGAAAGATCTTTCAGTTATTGCTACTCCTCCTGAAAAACGATTAGCAGTTAAAGTTTTTGTCAGGTCAGAGGACCGGAGTATAATAAAAGAAGCACTTTTGAGAGAATTTAAACGTGGTGGGCAAGCTTATTTTTTACACAATTCAGTCGAGACAATATATCTTAGGAAAACTTTCTTAGAAGAGCTTATTCCAGAAGCAAGAATTGCAGTTGCTCATGGGAAAATGAAAGAACGGGATCTTGAAAAGGTTATGAAAGAATTCTATCAAAATCATTATAATCTTCTTTTGTGTACAACTATTATAGAAACTGGAATTGATGTTCCAAATGCCAATACTATTATGGTGCATAGGTCAGACCGGTTTGGTTTGGCCCAGTTGCATCAATTGCGAGGGAGAGTTGGACGTTCATACCGCCAAGCTTATGCTTACCTAATGATCCCAGAAATGGATACACTTACAAAAAATGCCAAAAAAAGATTAGAAGCTATCCAATTACTGAGTAAATTAGGATCTGGTTTTGAACTTGCTATACATGATCTTGAGATAAGAGGGACAGGAAATATTTTAGGCAATTCACAATCTGGTAATATTCAAGAGATAGGATTTTCCCTATATAATGAAATGCTCTCGGAAGCTGTTGCAATATTAAAAAATACTGGTAAATCAAGTGATAAAGGTATTGAAAATCTTCTAAAAGATCCATTAGTTTGTGAAATTAATTTATATAGAGCTGCATTATTGCCCTCATATTATTGTTCTGACATTCCATCTAGAATTGCTATATATAATCAATTATCTTCTGCAAAAAGTTTAACTGATTTAGATATGATTAAGGGAGAGTTGATAGATCGGTTCGGACTATTACCTAACCCAGTTAAAACCCTGTTTTCTTCTCATGAAATTAGAATTTCAGCTCAATCAATTGGCATAAAGAAAGTTGACGCTAGCGAAAACCGGTTATTGTTCTGTTTTGGAAAAAATTCTTTAGTGGATCCTAAGAAAATTATTCGTCTAGTTCAGCTAAATTCTTCCATTAAATTAATTGGACCAAATGAATTGTGTTGTGATAGGAAAATACAAGATGTAGAAGATCGAATTGATGTTATCTTTGAAATGTTGGAATTGATTAAAACATGCTTATTCCAGACTATTAATTGAAATGAATAGTTACAATCTTATTGTACAATCCTCAAATTTAAAGATATCTCACATAAAATATCTTTCTTCCATTTTTAAATCTAGTTCTTTTGAATGCATTAACGAAAACGCATTTAGATTCAGAAATGTAATTTGTAATAATTTTACAAGGAACTGTATTGCTTCTTGGTCCAATAAAGTAGCTGTTGATACGAGTTTTATACCAATTAATTCTAGTTTTAAGAACTGCAAGATTTTAGCAATAGATATGGATTCAACACTTATAAACATTGAATGCATCAATGAAATTGCTCGTTTTCTTGGAGTGGAAAAAGAGGTTTCGGAAATTACAAGTGCAGCAATGAATGGACAAATAAAAAGCTTTCAAGACAGTTTAAAAAAAAGGGTATCCCTTCTGAAAGGAGGAGATTTTAGCATATTAGAGCGAGTTTATAATGAGCGATTAAGATTAAATCCTGGAGGGAAAAAGTTAATTCTTTCAGCTAAAAATATGGGAATAAAAACTCTTCTGATTTCGAGTGGATTCACTTTTTTTTCAAATCGGTTAAATCAAAGTCTCAAATTTGATGCATGCTATGCAAACAAACTTGAAATTCGGAATGGAAGAATAACTGGAAGAATTGAAGAACCAATTTTGGATGCTGAAGCAAAATCTAATTATTTATTAAATTTTGCGAAAAAGAATAGGATTTCGACAGAAGAGATCATTGCTATTGGAGATGGAGCTAATGATTTAAAAATGTTGGAATCTGTCGGATTCTCTATTGCATACCATGCAAAACCCATAGTTAGCAGAAAAGCTAAGTACTGCTTGAATTTTAGTAATCTAGATGGCGTACTAAATTATTTTCAATAGTTTTTAACTGAACAATATATTCATATTTATCAAATTTTTTTCTGCTTTACCAAATACCGATATACAATTCCTGGATAGCTGAGCATCAAATATAGAAAGAATGTTATCAAATAGAACCTTGGTTCCTTTTTGCAAGGATATTCAATAGATTTATCGTCGAAAATTAGACTAATTGCTCCGAGCATCATATAGTAAAAAAAGAATTCAATCAAACGGAACAAGTTTTGAACTTTCTGGTTTTTTTCAATTCTAAGAATCCAAGAAAGGAAATAATTTATATTCGAATCTTGAGTTATAAATGGTAAATTTGCAAAGAAAAAAGCCGTTCCAATAAATAAGTAAGAAAGGATTTCTGGATAATTCATTTAGACAATTCCAAACTTATTTTCAAATGTTTGTTGAACAGTATAAATGCACATATTCATTAAATTTGAAGGAAACAAACCAATAAAGATTATTATACTGCCATTGATGCTCAAAAATTTCTTAACTTGACTATTTAGTTGGATATCCTTCAGAATTCCTGATAATGGCTTTTCAAAATAGATATTTTGAATGATATGCAAGCAATAGAAAACACTTACTAAAGAAAAGAAGATAGCAGTTACTGTAGCCAGAATGTAACCTGATTGCATTAAAACTTGAATAATCTCTATCTTCGAATAAAAACCAGCAGTAGGTGGGATTCCCGCCAAAGAAAACATGGAAATTAACATCAAAAGAGATATAATTCCATTATATTGATTTAAACCTCTAAAATCTTTAATTTCTCCAAATTCACGTCTTTTTGCAGATGAAATTGCTAAAATTAATCCGAAACTTACTAATGTGGATAGGATGTCAACCAATAGATAAAATAATGATGCAGCATAAGCTCGATTTGAGATTTCAACATTTTTTGTTGTTAATCCAACCATTAAGCCAAGCAGAATAAAACCCATATGAGAAATACTTGAATATGCTAACATCCTTTTAAAATTCTTTTGTACAATTGCTGCCAAAGAACCTAATGCCAATGATAAACATGAAAAAAATAACATGGATGGATACCAATCTATAGAAATGTTTTCAAACATTAGTTTAGAAAAACGCAGCATGATAGTAAATGGACCAAATTTTGAAACTGAATTCAAAATAATAACTACCATTGTGGATGTACCTTGATAAACATCAGGAATCCACATATGAAATGGAGCAATAGAAAGTTTGAAAGCAAGACCTGAGAAAATGAATATTGTACCTAAAACCAACATTATATTCATCTCGGAACTTGTTTTTGTTCTAAGAAAAGAAGAAATAAGATTGAGATCAAGTTGATTTGTAATGCCATAAATAATTGACATTCCATATAAAAGAAGCCCAGAAGCCAAGCTGCCAAGTATGAAATATTTCATGGCAGCTTCTAAAGAAGCATGATTTTTATGATTTAATGCTATCAATGCACATGAAGATAAAGCAGTTAATTCAAGTCCTAAATATACTGATACTAAATTTCCTGCTGAAATTACTATATTTTGCCCAAATAAAAAGAACAGAATTATCAGATAAAATTCATCTCTTTTTCGAGTTGATTGCAAAAAACATGAGGATTTTCCATAAAAGAGAGAAATCATTAAGGTAATGCAGGAAATAATTTTTAGGAAATACGATAATTCATCTACGATGAACAATCCATGAAAAGCAGAGCCAAAGATTTTCAATCTCCATTGTATTGCAAGAGTAATAGAAAAAAGTGAAATCGTGAAAATAGTTAATCGGAAAGTGTTAAATAAATCTTTTTCATCAAACAGTTTAAATAACAAAATTGCCAACGTGATAGTTAACAAAAGGATTTCAGGTCCAGAAAGAACAAAGTCAAAATATTTTTGTATTATTCCGTTATCGTTGAATAACATAACTAAGATTTTCCTTTAGATACTTGATCCAAAAGATTTTCAACAGATAAATGAATTAAATCAGTGAAAAATTTTGGGTATATTCCAAGAAATAAGATGAGAAAAGCTAATAAAGTAAACAAGAAAAATTCTGTACCAGATATATCATTAATCTTTTGAATTGTATTGTTTTTTGCATTTCCAAAAATGATATGCTTCACAAGCCGAAGTGAATAAGATGCTCCTATGACCAGAATAACAGCAGGGATCACAGCTATTGAGAAATTTCTTTCTACTACTCCAAGAATTACTAAAAATTCTCCTACAAAACCACCTGTTCCAGGAAAACCTGCATTTGCTAAAGAAAAAAGTATAAAAAGAGTTGAAAATTTTGGCATGGTAGAAGCTAAGTTTCCATATTGATTTATATCTAAAGAATGTTTTCTATTATAAAGAGCTCCTATAGATATAAATAAAGCAGTAGAGATAAAACCATGTGAGAGCATATGAATTATGGCTCCTTCCATTGCTATTTCATTGAAAGCAAATATTCCTAAGGTGACAAATCCCATATGTGCAATGGAAGAATACGCTATAATTTTCTTCATGTTATTTTGGGTAATTGCTATTAAGCTAGCGTAAATAATTGCTATTAGCGAAATTCCTATCATCAGGCTTGAAGAATAATTTGCTATACTTGGGGTTATAGGCAAGGAAATTCTAAGAAATCCATAAGCTCCTAGTTTTAACATAATAGCTGCTAAAACAGCTGATCCACAGGTAGGAGCTTCAACATGAACATCTGGTAACCATGTATGTACTGGCCACATAGGTATCTTTATAGAAAAAGCAATTAAAAATGCTAAAAAAATCAATAATTGTTCAATTTTTCTTAGTTCTAGCACATGCCAATCGAGAATTTCAAAAGTTCCAGAGACTAGTCGAAGATAAATTATTGCAGCTAACATAAATAGCGAACCAAATAATGTATAGAGAAAAAATTTAAGCGATGCATAAATTCGCTGTTTCCCGCCCCAAACTCCAATAATGAGGTACATCGGAATTAATGTAGATTCAAAAAATATGTAGAACAACATTCCATCTAAGGCAGAGAATGCACCAATAGTTAGTCCTGAAATTATTAGAAATAAGGACATATAATATCCTATTCGTTCTTCAATAAATGAAGAGCTGACCAATATAACAAGAAAAGTAGTAAAAGCAGTTAGAAAAATAAACCAAACAGAAATGCCATCTATTCCAATGTGATAATTTGCCAGTAAAGATTGAATCCAAACGGTTTTTTGTTCAAATTGAATCTGAGATGTATTTTTCTCAAAACCAAGATAAATAGGTATTGTTGATAAAAAACTTAGGAATGCTCCAGTCAATCCTATTTTTCTAACATAAATGGAATCATTAACACTTTTGGAAAGAAGTATAAAACCAAAAGCAATAGGGAGAAAAATTGCAAGCGTAAGCCAAGAGATATCATTCAAATATTTCATTAATTAACTGCTAGAAAGTAGGAAAATTGTCAGAAAGCTGATAGTTCCAATGATCATAGATAAAGCATACCAATGTATATGTCCTGTCTGCAATCTTCGGAATGTATAAGCCATCTTAATGATTAGTTTAGGGCCACCACTAACAAATAATTTATCAATTATGTTTTTATCAATTTTTCTGAGAAAAATTGATCCAAGACCTCGGAAAATTTTGATAGCTAAATCTTCATAGATCCAATCTATGTAGTACTTTTTCTTAAATAATTGTTGAAATTTTAATGGGATTAATCTCAAGAATATAGGTATTATTTCCGGTTTTTTCAAAAAACCGTACCAAGATATCAATGCTCCAAAACAAGTAAACCAGAAAGAAAGATTTTTTATAGAATGTATGGAAAAACCTAAGAAACCTGGCCAATCATTTATTAGTTTAGACATTGCTAAATGTTCTCTGGAGATGAAAATAGACTCTTTGAAAAAGTCTCCAAATAAAATTGGATTAACAAAAATCATACCTGATAAAGTTGAAACAATAGCTAAGAAAATTAATGGAAAAGCAATTGCTAAAGATGAATCGCAAGATTTGAAATGATTTTCTAAATTTTTTTTAAAATTCTCTTTTCCATGAAATACTAGAAAATAAAGTCGGAAAGAGTATAAAGAGGTTATTAAAATTCCAAGTAAACAGGAATAATACGCAAAGCTGGAGCCATAAATATCAGATCTCTTTACTATTTCAATAATATTCTCTTTTGAATAAAATCCTGAGAGGAATGGAGCTCCAACTAAGGAAAGAGTTCCAATTAAAAAGGTAATCCATGTTATAGGCATATGTTTTTTCAATCCACCCATTCCTCGGATATCCTGATTATGATGCATACTAATGATTAAGGAGCCTGCACAAAGAAAAAGCAAAGCTTTGAAAAAAGCATGCGTGATTAAATGAAATATAGCAGCTGGATATGCAGAAGCACCTAATGCAACAAACATGTATCCAAGTTGGGATAAAGTTGAATACGCTATTATCCGTTTAATATCATATTGGATGATCCCAAGTATTCCCAAAAAAATAATATTTAAAGAACCAATGATAAGCATCAAGGATAAAATTGGAGTTGAAAGTTCAAAAATTGGAGATAATCTTGTTACTAAAAAAATTCCAGCAGTAACCATTGTCGCTGAATGAATTAAAGCTGAGATTGGCGTTGGTCCTTCCATAGAGTCAGGTAACCAAACATGTAATGGAATTTGTGCTGATTTTGCAATAGCACCAATTAGTAGGCAGAAACAAACTACTGAGATAATACTTAAATTTGAACTTGATAATAAGATGTTATTCAATGAAAAATATTGAATAACATCAAAAATTCCCTTGTAATGCATGGTGTTTGTCAAAGAAAATAAAAGTGCAATTCCTAATATAAAAAATAGATCTCCAATTCTGTTTACCAAGAAAGCTTTCAAATTAGCTGATATAGCTAAGGGTCGCTTATACCAGAATCCAATTAACAAATACGATACTAGACCTACTCCTTCCCATCCGAAAAATAGTTGAAGTAGGTTATTTGATGTAATCAGAACCAACATAAAAAAAGTAAACAATGAAATGTAACTAAAAAATCTCTGATATCCATCATCGTTTTTCATATATCCAATTGTATAGATATGAACTACTAGAGAAACTATATTCACGAGAATCATTAATGACGATGATAATGAATCAATTAGAATTCCCATTGAAACTCGAATATTGCCTATGAAATTCCAAAGATAAAGATCAAAATCATAGGTAAGGCCTTTTTTTAAAGAATTAATGAAGATTATTATGGATAATATTAATGAAAAAGAAATACCGAAAATGCTAATGTAATGTGCTGTTTCTTTTTTAATTGGTTTTTTTTTAAAGTTTGTTCCTAGAAAACCAACAAAAATAGCAGCTAATAATGGAGCTAGTATTGTTGCTATACATAAGATCGATATATTTTCTTGACTCATTTTTTGGTTTTTTAGCCAAACAATTTGCTTACTTGATCAGTATTTATTGTTCTAAATTTTCGAAATAATAAAATAAGAATAGATAATCCAATTGCTGCTTCTGCAGCAGCGACGGTTAGTATGAAAAACACGAATACCTGTCCTGAAACATGCTCAGAAAACTCTGAGAAAGCTATAAAATTTGTGTTGATTCCAAGAAGCATAATTTCTATCGACATCAACAAAATTAACAAATTGTGTCGATTTATCAGAATTCCAGAAACTCCAATTACAAAAATAATAGTACTTAAAATTAAATAACATTTTAGGGATGGAATCATCTTTTATAAACCTTTAATTATGAAATCTAGTTTCAATTTTTGAATTGGGATCTATTTCAACTAACTGGATTCTGTCTTTAGCATGAACACGATTTACTTTAGCAGGATTAAAGACTTTTTTATCAAGGTTTTTATGACGACGCATTGTTAATGCAATAGCAGTAATCATACTAACTAACAAAAGAACTGCACTTACCTCAATTGCAAATGCATATTCTGTGTACATTAAGATTCCGATGTTATAAAGAGATCCTACAGAAGATTCAGATGTAGGATTTGATCTCTCTATATTGCTCGATTTTTCCAAAAAAAGAAATATAACTTCAATTGCAAGAATACTTGCAGTTAATAAACCAACTCCTAGGTATTTTTTATTTTTGAAAGCAGCTAGTTCAAATTCAAACATCATAATAACAAACAGAAGCAAAACAATTACTGCTCCAACATATATAAAAATCATCAACAATGCCAGAAAATCTGCATTTAATAACATCCATAGCATAGCAGTGTTAAAAAAAGCTAGAATTAGATGAAATGCTGAAACAACTGGATCTATTGCAGTAATTACACGAAATCCAGCTATGATCAAAATCATTGAAAATAAGTAAAACAAGAATTCTTGGAATATCATGATTGGAAAATAGTCTAGTTATTTAGCAATTAACGATAAGTTGCATCTTTTGCTCTTCGGTTAGCAATATCTTTTTCATATTCATCTCCTATAGCTAAGAGTATATCCTTAGTCAAGTATAGATCAGAACGTTTCTCTCCATGATATTCATGAATATGTGTTTCTACGATTGCATCAACTGGACAGCTTTCTTCGCAAAAACCACAAAATATGCATTTTGACAAATCAATATCATATTGTGTTGTTCTGCGTGTTCCATCATCTCTCTCTTTTGATTCAATGCTAATTGCCAAAGCAGGACAAATTGCTTCACATAATTTGCAACCAATGCAACGTTCTTCTCCATTAGGATATCGCCTAAGAGCATGTAGTCCACGAAATCTCGGAGAAGTGGGTGTTTTTTCTATTGGGTAAAAAAGGGTGATTTTTCTTCTGAAAGCATTTCTTCCAGTTACAATCATCCCTCTCAAAAATTCAGTTAAAAAAAAACTTTCTATAAAATGTATAAAACCTTTGATTTTTTTCATAAACTCTTTTATAAGACGGTTATTTCCAGATACTAAAAGGAGTTTTCATCCAAATAGAAATAAAAAGCATCCATAAACCTGTAATTGGTATGAATACTTTCCAACCTAGGTACATAATTTGGTCATATCGATATCTTGGAAAAGATGCTCTAGCCCATATAAATAGAGAAACAATCAAGAATGTTTTTACACCTAACCATAACCAACCTGGAATCAAATTAAATGGAATAACATTTATAGGTGGAGCCCAACCTCCTAAAAATATGACTGATGCTATGCATGAAAGAAGCAGCATATTTGCATATTCGCCAAGGAAGAAAAGAGCAAACGCCATACCAGAATACTCAACCATATGTCCAGCAACTATTTCTGATTCACCTTCTACTACATCAAAGGGATGACGATTAGTTTCTGCCATAGAACAAATGATATATATTATAAATAATGGAAAAAGTGGTATCCAATTCCAAGATAGAAAGAGAATACCCCTGTTAAAAGCCCATCCTTTCATTTGTGCAGCGATAATATCAGATAGGTTTAGACTTTTTGAAACTAGTAAAATGGATAATAAAATAAAACTGATAACTAATTCATAAGAAAGCATTTGAGCAGAAGCCCTTAAGGCTGCTAAAAATGCATATTTTGAATTTGAAGCCCAACCGGCAATGATTATTCCATAAATTCCCACTGATGTAATAGCCATAAAGTAGAGCAAGCCAATATTCATATTAGCTAGCACTTTTTCTGGTCCAAATGGGATGATGATCCAAGTTGCTAACGCAGGAACTAACGTAATAACAGGTGCAATAAAAAAAAATACTTTGTTTGCATCTCTCGGAAAAATAATTTCCTTTGTAAGTAATTTTATTAAATCTGCAAATGGTTGTAACAAGCCCTTAAAACCTACATGTGTTGGACCAACACGGGCATGCATTGACCCAAGCAACTTTCTTTCCCAATAGACTAAATATGCTACAAGCAGAATAACACAGATAAAAAGAGCAATAATCTTAAAAAGAATTAGGATAAACTCAGATAAGACCACACCTTGTGAGAAAAACATTTTTTTCAAAGTGTCTAAAAACAGGAATGATTGCATCAATCAATTATTTCCATATTCAATTGAGTAAAGGAACCGCCTAAAGGTATTACCTCTGAGTAAGTAGCAGGAATCCATAGTCCTAAATCTGGTACAGATTCATCTATGATGATATCAAGTTCTATATAAGTACTAATATTTGATACTCTTGCTTTCTTAGCATGAGATGCTATACCAAAATGTTTAAGCGTATTACTATTGATTTTTAAAAAAGGACCTTGTGAATCTTTAGTACTCTGTAGTGGTTTTGAACGTCTAACTATTGCATCCGAACGATATATTGGTATATTAGCAATCCGTTCTAATCCAATGTTGGAATTTCCTATTCCAATCTTTGATTTTATTGCGTTTGAAAGATGGGAACTTATGTTAAAACCTTTTAAGCTTGAGTCTAGGACAGATTCCGATGTTTCATAATTAAAACCAGAAAAACCTAAAGAACTAGCAAGTAGACATAATATTTTCCATGCTGGCTGTGTTTTTTTGAATGGTTTTACTGCATATCTAAAACTTTGAAACATGCCTTGAGAATTTACAAATGTGCCAGAGGTCTCTGTGAATGGAGAGATAGGAAGAATAATATCTGCCCATTCTTGGGCTTCTGAACGATACGGAGTCATTGCAACAGAAAACTCTGCTTTTTGCAATGCAGACAAAGCTTTGAATCCATTATCTGAATCAAGATAGGGTTCTGCATGTAGCACAACATAAGACTTCATAGGTTCTGAAAACATTAAATTTGCTGATTTTCCACTGTCACCTGGGATAGCTTTAGCTAAATATCCACCGATAGTATTAGCCCCTGAAGTTAAAAAACCAATTTTTGCTCCAAGGAGATTTGCAATCATAGATGCGTTAGCAAATAGAACGGATGCTTCTGGGTGAAATACGGATAAATTTCCTAATAAAATTGCAGTACCTGTGGTTGAATTTTTCATTAAAAGTGATGCAAAAGCTTCGCTTTTCTGATCTGGAGAAACATTCAAGAATTCTTCTGGCAAGGGATTTCCCATTAGTTTTGATAAAGCAACAAAGACTTGTGCTAAGACATATGGAAATAAAGATGGTCTTACTGAGATTCTAGAAGTAATTGGTATGAAAGGATCATCAGAAATAGTATCAATAAGAAATAGTTTTGTTCCATTATTATTGGAGGACTGACGCAACTTTGAAGCTACCAAAGGATGATCCTTTCGCAGAAAGGATCCGATTATTATGACCTGGTCTAATCTGACCAATTCATTTATTGTCATTCCTAACCAAGGAATTCCAGACAATGAAGAATCAAAGTTAGGATCAGTTTGTCTTAAACGAAAGTCAATATTCTCAGAACCAAGATTTCGGGTTATTTTTGCTAAAAGGATGTATTCTTCAATAGTTGCATATTCTGATGCTAACACTCCAATTTGATCCGGCCCAAAATTTTCACGAATTTTTAACAATTTTTTCGAAACTATTTTTAATGCATCTACCCATGAGATATCTTTCCATTCGCCATTCTCATTCCTTAAAATTGGAGAAGACAATCGATCATTACTGTTTAATCCATCATAAGAAAATCGATCACGATCACTAATCCAACACTCATTAATTTGTTCATTTTCGAATGGTAAAACCCGCATAACACGGTCTTCTTTAATCTGAATGGTAAGATTAGTACCTAAACTGTCATGAGGACTAACTGAAAATTTTCTTGACAATTCCCAAGTGCGGGCTGTATAGCGAAAAGGTTTAGATGTTAACGCTCCAACAGGACATATATCAATCATATTTCCCGATAATTCAGAATCTAATGGTCGATTAAAAACTGAAGTAATCTCAGATAGTTCACCACGATTAATCATTCCTAGTTCTTTTATACCTGCAATTTCTTGACCAAACCGAATGCAACGTGTGCAATGAATGCAACGACTCATTTCTTCAGCAGATATAAGTGGTCCCATTTCTTTGTGAAAAACAACTCGTTTTTCTTCCAAAAAACGAGAGTGTGATTTACCATATCCAACAGCTAGGTCTTGTAATTGACATTCTCCACCCTGATCACAAATTGGACAATCCAGTGGATGATTAATCAAAAGGAATTCAAGAACAGAACGTTGTGCTTCTTTAACTTGTTCTGAATTTGTGCATATTACCATTTCATTTTCTAAAAGAGTTGCACATGCTGGAAGGATTTTTGAAATATTTTTAACTTCAACTAAACACATGCGGCAATTGGCTGGAATAGAAAGCTTTTTATGGTAACAAAAATATGGAACATAAAAACCAGCTTTTCTAACTGCATCCATGACCCTAGAACCATTAGGCAATGTCACTTTAATATTATTTACAATTATATGTACCATTTTTATACAAAACTTATAAGTATTTATTCACCATACAAGACTTATGCTCAATGTGGTGCACAAATTCGTCGTAATAATATTTGAGAAAGCTTTGAACTGGAATGGAAGCCGCATCTCCAAAAGCACAAATTGTTCTACCTGAAATATTTCTAGCAATAGAACTTAGCGTTTTAAGATCTTCGAAGTTACCTGAAAAATTTTCTATGCGATTTAGCATGCGGTATATCCATCCAGTTCCTTCACGACAAGGAGTACACTGCCCACAGCTTTCTTCATAGTAAAAATATGATAATCTCATTAAAGATTTAACCATACAACGTGTTTCATCCATAATGATCACAGCTCCAGAACCTAACATGGAACCGGCTTTGCTCATTGAGTCATAATCCATTTTTATATCTAAAATAACTTCTGCAGGTAGAACTGGTGTGCTTGAACCGCCTGGGATAACAGCTTTAAGTCTATTGTTATTCCGAATACCACCTGCAAGCATCAGCAATTTGCAAAATGGAGTCCCAAGTGGAATTTCATAATTTCCTGGATATTTTACATCTCCACTAACCGAAAATATTTTAGTGCCTCCATTGTTAGGAATTCCAATTTTTAAGTAAGATTTCCCGCCATTTCGAATAATCCATGGGATTGCAGCAAAGGTTTCTGTATTGTTAATGACAGTAGGCTGCCCATATAAACCTGAAACAGCAGGAAATGGGGGCCTTATTCGAGGATATCCCCTTTTCCCTTCTAAAGACTCAAGCAATGCTGTTTCTTCACCGCAAATATATGCCCCATAGCCATGACATGCATGCAATTGGAATTCAAAATTTGAACCTAAAATTTTTTTTCCTAAAAAACCAGCTATCCGAGCTTCTTCCAAAGCTTTCTCAAACCTTTTATAAACTTCAAAAATCTCTCCATGAATGTAGTTATATCCAACATTAATTTCCATTGCATAAGCTGCAATAAGCATACCTTCAATAACCAAATGAGGATTAAAACGCAAAATATCCCTATCTTTAAAAGTTCCTGGTTCACCTTCATCAGAATTACAAATTAGATATTTTTGACCTTTAAAATCTTTTGGCATAAAACTCCATTTCAAACCGGTTGGAAAACCAGCTCCCCCCCTTCCTCGCAGTTTAGAAGTTTTAATTTCAAGAATTACATCTTCTGGTTTCATAGAATCAAAAAATATCTTTTTCAAGGCAGAATAACCATCTCTTTTGAGATAATTTTCTAGTCTCCATTCGCCCTCAGAACCTTGTAAGTTGCAAAAAATCAGTGGAGAAATATGCCGACCATGAAAACATGTAGAGTAATGCATATGCTTAATATTTTCAGTCATAATGGAATAGATTTGTTCTCATTTTCATAAAAACCTAGAACATTTGAAATAATCAGAAATCATAAGAAAGTGTTCTCTGACAACTCATCTATAAGATTTTCCAGCTTTTTACAATTCATCTGAGTTAACATTCGATGATTATTAATAATAAGCACTGGGGAGTCACAACAAGCTCCCATACATTCTCCTTCAAACAAGGTAAATTTTCCATCTTGGGTTGTCTCACAATAATCTATATTTAATCTAGTCTTCAGATATAACTCTGCTTCTTTCGATCTTTGCAAAGCACATGGAAGATTCGTACAAAGTGAGATTTTGTACTTTCCAACTGGTTTCAAATTGAACATCCTATAAAAGGATGCTACTTCCCAAACATTAATAACAGGAATTTGAAGATATTTCGCAACTTCTTCCAATGTTTCCTCAGATAGCCAGGATTTTTCTTCTTGAACAATAGCAAGTGAAGCTATGGTAGCAGATTGCCTTTGATCTGAAGGAAATTTAGCTATCTCCTCATCAATTTTTTGATAAACTTGTTTAGAAAATTTCATAAAAATTAAATAAAAACATTAAATACCTTATTACTTGATCATCGATCAATTTCACCAAAGACAATATCTTGAGTTCCGATAATAGTTACTACATCAGAAATCATATGACCTCGCGACATCTCATCTAAGGCTTGAAGATGAGCAAAACCAGGAGAACGAATTTTTAACCTGTAAGGCTTATTAGCTCCATCAGAAATTAAATAAATTCCGAATTCTCCTTTTGGATGTTCAATTGATGTATATACTTCACCTGGAGATATATGAAAACCTTCACTGAAGAGCTTGAAATGATGGATTAAATCTTCCATATTCGATTTCATCGAAACTCGATCAGGAGGTGAGATTTTATGATTTTTTATAGTTACAGGACCTGGATTATCACGAAGCCAATTAATACATTGACGAATAATGCGATTACTCTGTCTCATTTCTGCAATGCGTACCAAATAACGATCATAGCAATCTCCATTTGTACCAATTGGTATGTCAAAATCAAGCAGATTATAAACCTCATAAGGTTGCATTTTTCTTAAATCCCATTTAACTCCTGAACCTCTTAGCATTGGTCCAGAAAATCCTAACTCCTTTGCCCGTTCGGAACTTACAATACCTACATCTACAAGTCTTTGCTTCCATATTCGATTATCTGTTAGTAACGCTTCATATTCATCTATACACTTTGGGAATCTTTCTGTAAAATCCTCTATGAAGTCTAAAAAAGTACCAGACCGTGATTGGTTCATAAGGTCAATTTCTTTCTTGCTTCTATTTTTACCAGTTCTTTCATATATAGGCATGCTTTCAGGTAAATCACGATAAACTCCTCCAGGACGATAGTAAGCCGCATGCATCCTTGCCCCTGAAACAGCCTCGTAACAATCCATTAAGTCTTCGCGTTCTCGAAACATATATAGAAAAACTGCCATAGCACCAACATCCAAAGCATGTGAACCCAAAGACATTAAATGATTCATTATTCGAGTTATTTCATCAAACATGACTCGTATATACTGTGCTCGCAATGGAATGCAAATACCTAGAAGCTTTTCAATAGCCATAACATATGCATGTTCATTACACATCATAGATACGTAATCTAATCGATCCATATAAGGTAGTGCTTGAATATAAGTCTTGTTCTCTGCTAACTTTTCTGTAGCTCGATGCAGTAAACCAATATGAGGATCTGCCCTTTGAATAACTTCTCCACGCAGTTCTAGGATTAAGCGCAGAACACCATGAGCAGCCGGATGTTGAGGACCGAAATTCAACGTAAAATTCTTTATTTCACCCATATTCTTTCTTATTCAATCTCAATTCATTGCATAATGATCTTCTCGAATAATGCGAGGAGTAATTTCACGAGGAGCAATAGTTACAGGTTGATAAATAACACGTCCTTTTTCCGGATCATAACGAACTTCAATATTTCCAGACAATGGAAAATCTTTGCGAAACGGGTACCCAATGAACCCATAATCTGTAAGAATTCTTCTTAGATCAGGATGTCCATTGAATGATATTCCAAATAGATCAAATACTTCCCTTTCAAACCAACCAACACTTGGCCAACATGAGACGAGTGAATCAACAATATAACTACCATCGACATCTTGAACATCAGTGCGAGCACGCAAACGCCAATTATGTTTGATAGACAATAAATGTATAACTACAGAAAATCTTGATGACTTACATGTTAAACTCGAAAAATTATTTTTTTCAGACTGTTTGGAGTGCCAATGTAAGTAGTCTACACCACATAAATCAAGACAAACTTCAAAATGAAGATTTGCATTTTTTTTCAAGATATGACAAAAAGAAAGCCATTTCTCACTTGGAACTTCAAAATTTAATTCGTCAAATGATCTGCTTATGCATGCGTTATTTCCAAATGTATTAAGTAACTTTGCTTTAAGCACGTCAATTCTTTCCATATTAATTTTTACTTATTTATTTATTTCGAAGAATTTTCTATAGAAAAAGTTTAATGGCTTGAGACAATTGTTAAGCAAAAATCAACGAGCAATCGTATTCGTTAAACGAATTTTATTTTGCAATTGTAATAATCCATAAATCAATGCTTCAGCTGTTGGAGGACAACCTGGCACATAAACATCTACAGGGACAATTCTATCACACCCCCTAACTACGGAATACGAATAATGATAATATCCACCTCCATTAGCACAGGATCCCATAGATAAAACCCATTTTGGCTCTGGCATTTGATCATAAACTCTTCTCAATGCAGGTGCCATTTTATTGCATAAAGTCCCAGCAACTATCATCAAATCTGATTGACGAGGGCTTGCCCTAAAGAATATTCCAAATCGATCAAGATCGTATCGAGAAGAACCAGCATGCATCATTTCTATTGCACAACAAGCTAATCCAAATGTCATAGGCCAAAGTGAACTAGTCTTAGCCCAGTTGATTAATTTATCTGCATTTGTTGTAACAAAACCTTTATTAATAATATTTCCTGTTAACTTGTCCATAAATTCCTCCTATCAATAAGAAAAGAAGAATTTTTTAGATCCCTTTTCACAAAAAGGGAAATAATCATTCCCAATCAAGAGCTCCTTTTTTCCATTCATAGATAAATCCAACAGATAAAATCATAATGAAAATTAACATTGAAATAAATCCAATCCATCCAATATCTGCCTGAACCATAGCCCATGGAAATAAAAAAGCTATTTCCAAGTCGAACAAAACAAAAAGAATACCAATCAAATAATAACGGACATCGAACTGCATTCTTGCACTTTCGAATGCATCGAATCCACATTCATAAGGAACATATTTTGCAGCACAATAACTTCTTGGACTTAGAAAGTAACCTAGAAATAAAAGAGCAAATCCAATTAACACAGCTAACAATATTGACAAAAAAGCAGTAAAATGATGCATACTAATCAACTTGGAAAAATGCTACAGAATGTTTTATTCTTACAATCATAGCACATGTAGCGCTGCAGGTAATAAAAACTATTTCAAAAAAAGAGCAACAGAACCTAAGCAAAAAGGTTCTGTTGCTCTTTTTTTTACAGGATTGAAAAATTTTTCAGATCTTACTTATTTCTCTAGAAATGATGACGAATACCCACTCCAAAAGCTGTGCTGTTAGCCTCATCAA
>CAZTUH010000004.1:0-187589 GCA_964616175.1 uncultured Burkholderiaceae bacterium
CTGGAAAAAATGCATGTATCATTCATCATTCTCCAGGAAATTCGATTCTAAAAGATGGTGATTTGTTGCTAATTGATGCTGGATGCGAGTTAAATAATTATGCTTCTGATATTACCAGGACATTTCCTATCAACGGGAAATTTAGTGATGTTCAATTGACTCTTTATGAAATAGTTTTGGAAGCACAAAGAACTGCAATCGAAGCGGTAATCCCAGGAAATTCGTATAATAAACCACATGAAGCCGCAATTAGAGTTCTTGTACAAGGCATGTTAGATGAAAATCTTTTAAAGGGTAATTTGGAAAGCATCATAGAATCAGGACAATACAAAAAATTCTACCCCCATCATACTAGCCATTGGATAGGATTGGATGTTCATGATGTTGGAAGCTATTATGAACAAAACTATAATAGGAAGAATGATCATGACTGTGATACGTTCAGATGGAGAATGCTTAAACCTGGTATGGTTTTAACTATTGAACCTGGAATCTACATACGTTCTAGTAATAGTATCCCAAAAGATTTCTGGAATATTGGAATTAGGATAGAAGATACAATACTTGTTACAGAGAATGGCTGTGAAATTATTACTAGGAACGTTCCTGTAGATCCCCATCAAATTGAATTCCTCATTAAATCTCATCAAAAGGATTCTTGAGGAAAATAAAGATCATATTATTGTTCAAATTTTATTGGAATTTATGGAAAGAATATGCAAATATTGCATCAAGAATACAAAGTCCCAAATGGAAAACTTATTGTTGCAGATTTGGAAATTGAAAATCAATTTCTTAAGAAAGTTCAAATAAGTGGAGATTTCTTCATAGATCCACCAGAAACTTTAGATTGTATTAATAAGGCATTGATAGGATTGCCTGTAGATGCTCAACCATCTTTAATATTGAAAGTTATAAATTCTGCTATTTCTCTTGAAACAAAAATTCTAGGATTCCAACCATTAGATATAGTTACAATCATTCGAAAGGCTTTGCTATGAGTCCTTTTGTTGACTGGTTAGTCTATAACAATTGGGAATTAATGCATACAGAACCTCTAGAACCAGCATTACATATGGCATTAGATAAGCTGATTACACATGAGGTAGGTCTTGGTCTTCGTCCTCCAACATTGCGCTTCTGGGAATGGACTAGATCAGCTGTTGTTCTTGGCCGTTTTCAATCATTAAAGAATGAAGTTGATATTCATAATTCCAAAATTCACAATGTAAAAATAGCTCGGCGGGTCAGTGGAGGCGGGGCAATGTTCATTGAACCTGAAAGCTCAATTACTTATTCCTTAAGTATGCCTGCTCACTTTGTTAAAGATGCCACCTTCGGAGAATCTTATGAGATTTTAGAACGATGGTTATTAAAAGCTTTAAGGACCCTAGGTATTAAATGTTGGTTCAAACCAATAAATGATATAGAATCGGGGTTTGGCAAGATAGGAGGATCAGCTCAAGCTAGGTTTTCTGGTGCAATTTTGCATCATGGTACATTGTCATATGATATAAACATTGAGAAAATGCTAAAGATTTTACGCATTGGCCGGGAAAAATTATCTGATAAAGGAATAAAAAGTGCAGGGAAAAGGGTAAGTTCCCTAAAAGTTCAATTGCAAAATATAACCAGAACTGACATTCTTGAATGTCTAATTGAGACTTTCAGTCAAGAATGCTCCCCATTGAATTCTGTTATGATTGGAAAAAAAACACTGGAATCAGCTCAAGAATTGGTTAATCTTGAATTCGATACTGAAAATTGGTTAAAAATACTACCTTAAATCAAAAAGAAAGAATCTTAATTAATGTCTTCTTTCATAAAATATTAAATAAATAAGAAAGAAATATTCTTCTTATTCTGTTTTTTACATTCTGGAATTTCTTCATGAACATTCTAAAAAAAGCACTTACTTTCGACGATGTTCTACTTGTCCCAAGTCTTTCAGATATTTTGCCTCATGATGTTTCTTTGTCGACAAATTTTACTAGAAATATCGAATTGAATATTCCACTTGTTTCAGCAGCTATGGATACTGTTACAGAATCATCTTTGGCAATTGCGATTGCTAAAGAAGGAGGTATAGGCATTATCCATAAAAACCTGTCTGCTGATGACCAATCTAGAGAAGTAGCACTAGTTAAAAGACATGAATTCGGGATTGTTACAGATCCGATTACTGTTTACCCAACAATGAAAGTAGGCGAGGCAATAGCATTGCAAAAGAAGCATAATATTTCGGGGCTACCAGTTATTTTAAATGGTACAACAATTGGAATTGTAACAAATCGGGATCTTAGATTTGAGAAAAATTTGGACCAACCATTATGTAATGTTATGACAAAAAAAGAGCATCTTATCACAATGAAAGAAGGAGCTACACTTCAAGAAGCACAAAGCTTAATGCACAAACACAGACTAGAGAGAGTACTTATAGTTAATGACAATTTTGAGCTATTAGGATTAGCTACTGTAAAAGATATTCTTAAAAATAAGGAAAATCCAGATTCCAATAAGGATTCAAAAGGACAATTGCGAGTTGGAGCTGCAATTGGATTAGATGCTACTTCCGAAGAAAGATTGGAAAAATTAATTTCAGTTGGAGTTGATGTTATCGTTATAGACACTGCTCATGCACATTCTTCCAAAGTTTTAAATTTTATCCGATGGATAAAAAATAAACATCCAAAATTAGAAATTGTTGCAGGAAATGTAGCTACAGCTGATGGTGCTAAAGCACTTGTTGAACATGGAGTAGATGCTGTAAAAGTAGGAATTGGTCCTGGTTCTATTTGTACAACACGTGTTATTGCAGGAGTAGGAGTACCACAAGTTACAGCCATTTTGGATGTGGCAAATGCAATATCGAAGACCGGAATTCCAGTAATCGCAGATGGTGGGATCCGATATTCTGGTGATATAGCCAAAGCACTAGCTGCAGGTGCATCTTCTTGCATGATTGGTGGAATCTTTGCAGGAACTGAAGAATCTCCAGGTGAGGTTGTTCTGTTCCAAGGGAGAACATATAAATCATACCGTGGAATGGGGAGTTTAGCTGCAATGAAAAATGGTTCTTCTGATCGATATTTCCAAGATCTTAATGACCATGGAAAACTAGTTCCAGAAGGTGTAGAGGGTCGAGTTCCACATAAAGGTAGTCTATCTGCAACTATTTATCAGTTAGTTGGTGGAATCAGAGCATCAATGGGTTATTGTGGTTGTTCATCAGTTTCAGAAATGCATATAAAAACCAAATTTGTTGAAATTACTCAAGCAGGTTTTCGAGAATCTCATGTTCATGATGTTCAACTTGTAAAAGAAGCCCCAAATTATCACTCTGATTAAAAGCATTGAATCCTCTAAGCTCAATCGAGGACTATCCAAGATAAGTTCTTGATTTTCAATTAGCATTTATCTTTTTTGCGAGGAATAGACTATGGCAGAAAGCATAGTTATACTTGATTGTGGTTCACAAGTAACCCAGCTTCTTGCCCGTCGTGTTCGTGAGATTGGAGTATATTCAGAAGTATATCCTGGAAATATAGATTCATCTATCTTGCATGAAAAAATCAAAACAGGTTTGAAAGGAATTATTCTTTCGGGAAGTTACCATTCAGTTCATAAAGAAGATTCTCTTAATATCCCTCCTATAATCTTTGAGATTGGAGTTCCAGTGTTAGGGATATGCTATGGAATGCATGCTATGGCTCAATACTTTGGGGGTAAGGTTGCTCCTTCAAGACATCGTGAATTTGGTTACACTAAGATAAGCATTGATAAGCCAAATAGGCTTTTTGATAACTTAATTACTTCTTGCAAACATGAGAATTCTCTTGAGGTTTGGATGAGTCATAATGATGTAGTTACTAAATTGCCCTTTGGATTTGAAAGAATTGCTTCTACTATTTTTTGCCCAATTGCTGGAATGGAAAATCAGTCGCGTCAACTTTATGCTATCCAATTCCATCCTGAAGTAACTCATACTCCACAAGGTAAAAAAATACTTGAGAATTTTGTCAGAAATATTTGCAACTGTTCTGTCAGGTGGACTACTGAAAATTATGTTGATGATGCAATAAAAGAAATTCAAAGAATAGTAGGAGATGAAAAAATTATTCTTGGACTATCTGGTGGATTAGATTCGACAGTTTCAGCAGTTTTGCTTAAAGAAGCAGTCGGAAAGCAATTAATTTGTATTTTTGTTGATCACGGGCTTTTACCAATAAATGAAAAAAAATATGTTAAGGAATATTTAGAATCTGATCTAGATATAAAAATTGTTTTTGTTAACGCAAAAGATAGATTCATGAAAAAATTGTCAGGTATTTCTGATCCTGAATTAAAACGAAAAATTATTGGTAAAGAATTTATTCAGGTTTTCAAGGAGAAGTCGGAAGAACAAAATGGAGTAAAATGGTTAGCACAAGGAACTATTTATCCAGATGTTGTAGAATCTGCAGGTCATGGTTCAGGTAATTCTGCTTTGATTAAATCTCACCATAATGTAGGGGGATTACCAATTTCTCTTGGATTTAAACTGCTTGAACCACTCCGAAGATTATTCAAAGACGAAGTTAGAAAATTAGGGAGTTTTTTAGGACTTCCTAATAGGATTTTAAATAAGCAACCCTTACCTGGTCCTGGATTAGGGGTACGAATTCTAGGTGAAGTTAAGGAAGAATTTGTCGAATTGCTTCGCCAAGCAGATGCAATTTTCATCGAAGAATTATCTAAAGCAAAAGATGAGAAAACTGGCTTAAGTCTATATGAAGGTATTTCTCAAGCATTTGCAGTCTTTTTACCTATCAAATCAGTGGGTGTAATGGGTGATAATCGTACTTATGAACATGTAATAGCACTTCGGGCAATACATACTTTAGACTTTATGACAGCAGACTGGGTACATTTACCTCACAAAGTTTTAATGAAAATATCATCTCGCATTACTAATGAAATTCAGGGAATTAATCGAGTTGTTTATGATATATCTAGTAAACCGCCTGCAACCATTGAATGGGAGTAAAAATTTATAAGGAATTTTTAGGAAAGCCAGCATCTATAATTTTTTTTAGTCTAGGTAAAACCTGTTTAGCATTTGAAGTAGTTTTTATTGCAACTTCCTTAAGTGAACACTTCCGTAATTTTGCTATTGTAGTGGCTACTTGAATTAAATCTTTTGGGGTATTATATTCAAGTTTTTTATCTATTCTTTGTTTAATGGGAGAAGTAAAACCATCTGGTGAATCAGTTTCTAACACTATATCCTGTAAATTTGCAGTATTTACATGGTTTCTGATTCGGACTGCCTTTTCATTGGTTATCATTTTTCCAAAACCAAGGGCAAATCCATGATTAACAAAATCTCTAGCTTGTTGATGACTTCCATTAAATGCATGCACAATTCCGCCAACTAAATTTTGAACTCGATGGATATATTTTAAAACTTTGTCCTGTGATTTCCTTGCATGCAAGAGTATTGGCAGTTTAAATTTCTCAGCCAACTTTAATTGCTCGAAATAAAACAGCTCCTGTTTTTTCCTTATTTCTTCTTGAAGGCTGCCATTACATTTAAAAAAATCAAGTCCAATTTCTCCAATTGCAATAAAGCGCGGATCATTTATTGCTCGTTCAACTTCTTTATGTAATAAAACTAAATCATTTGGGGTACTAAACTCTACATATGAAGGATGTATACCAAGAGCATATGTTCCTCCACTTATTTTTCTAGCTGTTTCAATAACAGAAGAAAAATTCGATTGTTCTATAGCCGGAATAAGAATTACACGTACCCCAACTTTCCAAGCAGCATCTACAATCTGCGCTTTACTAGCAGAAAACTTTGGGGAATCAAGATGACAATGAGTATCTATAAAAAAAGAAGCAGTCATAATAGCCTGAAGCTTAGTTACTTATCAGTTTACCATTTTTCATTATCAAACTGTAATTAGCAAGAGAAGCTAGGTCCAAATCATGGGTAACTACTACAAAAGCAGTTCCTGATTCTACACTCAATTGGGTTAAAAGATTAAATATACAACGAGAAGTTTTCTTATCCAAATTACCTGTTGGTTCATCTGCTAAAATACAGATAGGGTCACTGATTAAAGCTCGAGCTATAGCAACACGTTGACATTCTCCTCCGGATAGCTCATGTGGAAAAAAATCTTCCCGTTTAGACAAACCTAACCGAGAAATTATTTTTTTTGCTTTTTCAGAACTTTTGTTCCAATTTGTTCTCCGAACAATTAAAGGCATTGCTACATTTTCCAATACAGAAAACTCTGGCAAAAGATGGTGGAATTGGTAAATAAATCCTAACTTTTTATTTCGAAGAACATTTTTATGTTTTTCTGAAATGTAACTTGCATTAATACCATCTATAATGATAGAACCACTGTCTGGGATATCTAGTAACCCAAGTATATGTAATAAAGTACTTTTCCCCGATCCAGAGATTCCAGTTATTGCTGTTATTTTCGCAGGACTAATTGAAAGATTCACATCATCTAGAACTTTGATTTTTTGTAATGATTTATTATAAGATTTTGAGATATTTAAACCTTCTAAAACATAATTTTTAAGGATATCAGTCATATCGCAATAATTGAATAGGATGTAATTTCGAAGCTCTCCAACTTGGGTAAATAGTAGCTAAAAGAGACAGACTTATAGAAGCTAAAGAAACGGTTACAATATCAGAGATTTGCAAGTCAGATGGTAATTTGCTAAAAAAATAAATTTCATTTGGAATTAATTCTGTTTGAAAGAAAATCTCTATAAAGGCAATAATTGGATTTATATTAAGCACGAAAGTAATACCTAATAATATTCCAAGAATTGTACCAAGTGAGCCAATCAATGTTCCTTGAATTAGAAAAATATACCCGATATTGATTGACCCACTTCCAATAGTTCGCAGAACTGCAATATCAGGTTTTTTATCTTTTACAGTCATTACTAATGATGAAAAGAGACTAAATGTAGCAACAGTTACAATTAAAAAAAGTAGCAAAAACATCATTCGTTTTTCCGTTTTGATAGCAGAGAACCAAGCTTGATTACTTTGAGACCAATCTTTTACAACCACATATGTTGGTAATTTTTTCTCCAGTTCAAGTGCTATTTTTCTAGAAACTTGAATATCTTCTAAAGCAAGTCTGATACCTAATATCCCATTGTTACTAAAAATATTTAGGGCATCTTGAATATTAATAAATCCCAATGCAGAATCGTATTCATAATGACCAGAACAAAAGATACCTACAATTTTCAATTGATGTATTCTTGGATAGAAATTTTCTGAGTTAGATGAACTTTGAGAAGTAGCAAGAGTTAGTTGATCCCCGAGATCAACATGAAGACTTTCAGCTAGTTCATGACCAATGATAATTCCAAAACCTCCACTGCTTAGATTATCTAGATTTCCTTTGAATATCTTTCCACGGATTTGAGATACTTCTTGTTCAAATTCCGGAATAATTCCTTTGACTTGGATTCCTCTAATGTTTTCCTTATTGATGATCAATGCTTGTGAATAAAGAAATGGAGCTGATGCTAGAACACTAGGATTTTTTTCTGCAATTTGAGAAATATCCTTCCACTTGCTAATCATTTTTGGTTCTGGATAAGATCTAGGAATGTATATTTCTATATGAGATAATATTGAAAGCATTCGTTCTTGAATTTCTTTTTGGAAACCATTCATTACAGATAGTACAACAATTAGAGCAGATACGCCGAGGGCAATACCCAACATTGATGCAATGGAAATAAAAGAAATGAAATGATCCTGGGATTTGTTTTTTTTTTTGTAAAACGAAAGAAAAGATTGTGCTAACCCAGAATAACGAAGCCCAATCCAAAATTCATAAGGTACTTTCACGAAAAGTGGCCTCACTTTGTTGTTATATTGATAAAAAAGATCACCTTTTATATTAGAAATTTTCCTATGTATGTGATTATCCCAGGTAGTTTACCTCCATATGATGTAGCTTTTGATCTTGGAAAATTATTGTTAGAATATGCCCCTTTTTTATCATCTTTGTTACAATTTTCCTCAGAAAAATTGCTGAGGTTCGATCCAATTGAAGCTGGTTGTTCTTCTTTTGAAGCTTGGAAACTAAAAGAAAGTGGTTTTATCAAAAAAAAGAATGAAAATCTGGGTTCGGGTCTTGGCCCCCTACTTGCTAGAGATCATTTATCACACAGTTTTGATCCAGTTTGGCTAGGTGAATTAGGATCCCTCATTGTTGGAAATAATCAGGCAAAATTCTCTTTTGATTCAGAGAGGATTTGCTTTGAAGAAAATGAAACAAAGTATTTTTTAAACAGAATTCGTCCCTTATTGAAAGAATCCGGTTTCGATGTTCAATATCTTTGCAAGAAAAGATGCAGATTATTTTTACCCAAGAATTTTGAACTAATTTCTGAAAGCCCCACAATGATTGTAGAACAAGGGTTAGATCTTTTAAGGACAAAAACTGCATCTTTAAGATCGTGGAGACGTTTGCTAAATGACATACAAATGGTATGGTATCAAGATCCATTAAACGAAAAGCGTAGAAAAAATGGATTGCCACAAATTAACATGATTTGGCCATATGGTGGTGCAAAACCATGGATCAATTCATCAAACTCCTCTTCTTTTATTATACTCGAAGACTTGAATCAAGCATATCTCAATAAAGATTGGAATTCTTGGTTAGATTTAACAAGTAATTTAGATATTCATCTTAGAAAAATTCTTAAATCAAATAATTCAATTAACCAGCCAATATATTTATTGCTTTTTGGTGCAAGACGACAGGTTATTTTGAAAGTATCTAACTTCAAGTATAGATGGATTCATAAACTCGCATTTCCTATGCGAAAAAAGTATTGGAGTTCATTCTGGTGGTCTTGCCAAGATTAATTAAAAGATTTATTTCTAATGAAAATAAAGAGCTTCTTGAAGCTTCTGGTATCCATCCATTACTATCCAGTTTATGGGCAGCTCGTGGCATATCTGATTTAAAAGAGATCAGTTCGAATTTATCCCTTTTGATCCCTCCAAACAAGCTGGCTCATGTTGCCCAAGCAGCCAGAATCTTGTGCAATGCAATTGAAAATCATAAGCATATTCTGGTTTTTGCAGATTATGATTGTGATGGAGCTACCTCTTGTGCTGTTGCTATTCGAGCTCTATCAGCTATGGGAGCTGAAGTAAGCTATTTTGTCCCGAATCGATTTGAAATGGGTTATGGTCTTTCTTCTGATGCAATAAAAAAAATAGCTGAAAAAAAATCTAAGAAACCAGAGATTATACTTACTGTCGATAATGGAATTTCCAGTTTTGAAGGAGTATCTATAGCTAATTCTCTTGGAATAAAAGTAATTATTACAGATCATCATCTACCTTCGGCTAATAATTTGCCTGAAGCTTCAGCCATTGTTAATCCAAATCAAAAAATCTGTAAATTTCCATCTAAAAATTTGTCTGGAGTCGGAGTAATTTTTTATCTAATGATTGCTATTCGAGCAGAAATGCGTCATCGGGGAAAATATAAACCATTTGGAGGACCTAAACTAAGTAAATTGCTAGATCTTGTAGCGTTAGGAACTGTAGCCGATTTAGTAAAATTGGATCAAAATAATCGATTATTAGTTGAAAATGGATTGCAAAATATAAGAAATGGACTTTTACAACCTGGATTAAGAGCCTTGTTTTCTATATCAAAACGAGATCTAAAGGATGCTACTGTTTCTGATCTGAGTTTTTGCCTAGCACCGCGCATTAATGCAGCTGGACGATTAAAAGATATGCATATAGGAATAGCTTGTTTATTAACTAATAATTATCAAGAAGCAATGAACATGGCATTTGAGTTAGATTCAATAAACAAGCAACGGCGCATGTTGGAAATTAAAATGCGCAAGCAAGCTTCAGAAGCTGTTCAACATATCAATTTAAATAATCGACATACTATTTGTCTTTATAATGCCAAATGGCATCAGGGCATTGTAGGTCTTATTGCTTCTCATCTGAAAGAAAAATTTTGGAAACCTGCTGTAGTTTTTGCTTCGACTAACAGTGATAACATGAGTGGATCTGGTCGTTCTATTCCAGGGATCCACTTAAAACAGGTTTTAGATTTAATTCATAAGTCCCACAATGGTCTAATTGATAAGTTTGGTGGACATGCAATGGCAATTGGCTTGACCATTAGAAAAAAAAATTATGAAAATTTTTCCGAAATTTTTGAAAATACAGTTAATGAATTCCTTAAAACTACAAGTTCAGAACGAATTATTACAACTGATGGCTCCCTAGATATTGAATATATAAGTGTTGAAATAGCTCAGTTGCTAAGCAAACAAGTATGGGGAATAGGATTTAACGAGCCCTTATTCCATGATTCTTTTTTTATTCTTTACCAAAAGATTATACAGGGCAAACATTTAAAACTTCGCTTAGAAAGAAATGGGAAATCCTTTGATGCTATTTGGTTTAGCCGGGAAATTTCTTTTTTCAAGAAAAAAATCCAAGCTGTTTATAGCATAGAAAAGATTTTTTGGAAAAAAAAATTTTCTGTATATCTTAGAATTGAATATGCTGAATAGATTTTTGAACTCTGAATTTCAATAATCTGATAGATAAAATGCTAATTTTTCCTCTGCCTAAGAGTTTGTAAAAATCCATTTGTGATTGGAAATCTCCAATCTTTTCCAAAAGCTCTTGAAGTAATGCGAGGACCAACAGGAGCTTGAAATCTTTTATGTTCGCTTGATTGGATCATGTTGATGATATTTAGAACAATTTCAGAAGCAAAACCAGCTTCTACTATTTGGTATGGAGATTTTTGTTTTTCTACATAGAGCTCTATAATAGCATCTAAAATTTTATATTCTGGCAAGCTATCCATGTCCGTCTGGCCTGGATAAAGTTCTGCTGAAGGAAGGCGTGCAATAATCCGTTGAGGAATATTTCCAGTGCGTTTATTATACCAAGCAGCTAATTTATAAACCATTGTCTTTTTAACATCTTTAATCGGAGAAAAAGCACCAATCATATCCCCATAAAGAGTGCAATATCCAGTTGCTAGCTCTGATTTGTTACCTGTTGCCAATACTAGGCTACCTGTTTTATTAGATATTGCCATTAAGATTAAACCTCTCATGCGAGATTGAATATTTTCTTTTGTCGTATCTTTTTCATTCTTGTGTTCACGAAATTTTAGTAACATTGAATCAAGTGTAGCCAATGGTGATTTAATTGGAATTTCAATGTGTTGAACTCCAAGATTCCTACTTATCTGTGATGCATCAGTGATAGAAATTTTAGATGTATAATCTGATGCTAACATCACTGTTTTTACTCTTTTTGAACCAAGAGCGTCAACTGCAATTGCTAACACAATCGCAGAATCGATTCCACCAGATAAACCAATAATAGCATCAGAGAAGCTATTTTTTCTTAGATAATCTGTGACAGAACAGACCAAAGCCTTCCAAATTTCCTCCTCAAGACTATCTTGATCTAAAATATTTTTTCCATCATGATGGATTTTCAAGTTTTTATTAGAAAAATCACTAGAAATAGATCCTTTTTCTTTAATTCTAACGAGCGAACATTTTTCTAAAAATCGTGGCAATATATTGTGTAATCCTAAATTATCTATAGCAAATGAACCACCATCAAAGATCAACTCATCTTGGCCACCTACCATGTTTACATATATTAAAGAACAACCTGTATTTTGAACATGTTGTTCAGCCATTTCATATCTCTTTTTTTGTTTAGAAATACTATATGGCGAAGCATTAAGGATTAGAATAGTATTCACTCCAGTTTTTGCTATTGACTTCATTGTTTCAGTAGACCAAAAATCTTCACATATAGCTATACCAAACTTTATATTTTTTACAGTAAAGGAAAATATATTTTTACCAGAAGAAAAATAACGTTCTTCATCAAAAACTGAATAATTAGGAAGGTTCTTTTTATAATATGTTCCAATAATTTTCCCTTCGAAAAAAACAGAAGCAGCATTATATAAATGCCCATTATTTGGATCTATATGAACATGTCCTATAACTGAATAAAAGTTTTTCAAAATTTTAAGTTCTTTCCTTAAACTTCGCAATTGTAACTCTTGTTGATAAATAAACTCTTTTCTTATTAAGAGATCATATGGGAAATAACCAGTTGTTGAAAGTTCTGGGGTAATAAAAACATCAGCACCATTTTTATAAGCTTTATTTGCATATGAAAGAATCTTCTCTGAATTCGAACCTAAGTTTCCAACATGTGAATTGATCTGTCCAATTCCAATAATGACTGTTTCATTCATAAATAGTGATTCCTTCATTTTATGCATATGGCAATTCAGATATTTTTGAAATGTCAGAACCCGAAGGCCTTTGATATAAACGAAGACTAAGTTCTGGAAGAATAGCTAATAGATGATCAAAAATATCCCCCTGGATCCTTTCATACTCAACCAAAGCAGTTAGAGCTGTAAAGCAATATATTTCTATTGGAATTCCATGTGATTTTGGTTCCATCATCCGAACCATCATTGTCATATCTTTACGCAACTCTGGATGTTTTCTTAAATAGGAAAGAGCATAAGCTCTGAAAGCTCCTATGTTTGTTAATCGAGATCTATTCACAAATAGATCTGTTAAATCTTTTTGGTCTTCATGACCAATTTGAAATAAAGATGAAACGTTTTCCTTTAAATATTCTTGCAACAATTCAAACTGCATAAACTTTCTTAAATCCTGATTACTTAAAAAGTAAATGCTATTCGCATCAACAAGTAATGTCCGTTTAACGCGACGTCCACCAGATTCAAACATCTGCCTGTAATTTCTATAACTTTCAGAAAATAATTTATATGTTGGTATCGTTGTAACAGTATTATCAAGATTCTGTACTTTTACTGTATGTAAAGCTATATCTCTAACAAATCCATCTGCATTAGACTGAGGCATCTGTATCCAATCACCAATGCGCAGCATGTCATTAGTTGTAAGTTGCGTGCTTGCAACCAATGATAATAAAGTATCTTTAAATACTAATAAGAGAACAGCTGATACAGCACCTAAACCAGAAATCATCCATAATAATGACCTATCAATCAAAATTGATAGTATCAATACTATGCAAATTATAAGCAGGAACAATTTGCCAATCTGGATGTATCCTTTGATTGATCTAGTTTGAGCCCTAGTGCTTATTGAATGCATATCTTGACATGAATCAAGAATACCAGCTAATGCAATAAAAAGGCATATCCAGACCCCAGAATAAGCTATTCTTCTAATATACTCTGCTGCTCTACCTATGTGTGGTATAAACTCAACTCCAGTTGAGATAACGAAAAATGGCACTGAATACCAGATATTTTGATAGACTTTCCTTTTAATTAAACTTTCGTTCCATTCTTCATAGCCTGTTAGCACTAAAATTTTATTGGCGATCCATAGCACTAATCGTGCTACTATCCACTGTATAAAGAGAAGTATAGCTATTAATATTCCTATTACTGTGGATGTTTGTATCCAATTAGCCTCAGGAACAAATTTATCTAAATTTTTTGTGAAATTTCCTAATTTTTCCCATTGCATGGAAGATCCCCATTTGATTTCAATTAACTGAATTACATAATTAAAATACAATCTTTGCTTGACATATGAACAATTCAAATTTACCTAATCAAAATCAGTTCTCAAATAAAAAATTTGCTTGGTCTGGAAGATTTTCCGAACCTATATCAGATTTAGTAAGAAAGTATACAACATCTTTGGATTTCGATAAGCGATTGGCTTTATTTGATATTGAAGGTTCTAAAGCTCATGCCATGATGTTAGCAGATCAGAATATTATTTCTAAAAAAGATCTAAAAGATATTCAATATGGCTTAGACCAAATTTTCTCTGAAATCAAATCTGGGGATTTTCCATGGAAGTTGGAATTAGAAGATGTACACTTAAATATTGAAAGCCGTTTGATTGAATTAATTGGAAATTCAGGAAAGAAACTTCACACTGGTCGTTCTAGAAACGACCAGGTAGCAACTGATATTCGACTATGGCTTCGTTCAGAAATTGATAATTCAGTTAGTTTGCTTGGCAAATTGCGCTATGCTTTGGCAGAACTTGCATCAAAGCATGCTTCTACAATTATGCCTGGATTCACTCATTTACAAATAGCTCAACCAGTTACATTTGGACATCATCTCTTAGCTTATACAGAAATGTTCAATCGTGATATAGGTCGTTTAAAAGATTGTAGGAATCGTGTCAATTGTTTACCTCTTGGATCTGCTGCCTTAGCAGGCACTTCATTTCCAATTGATCGATATAAAGTTGCAAAAGAACTTGGGTTTGAAAAAGTTTGCCGGAATTCAATTGATGCTGTTTCTGATAGAGATTTTGCTATTGAATTTTGTTCAGCTGCTGCTGTAATTATGGTCCATATATCTCGATTTTCTGAGGAGTTAATCATTTGGTCCAATCCTCAAATAGGATTTATAGATATACCAGATCGATTTTGTACTGGAAGTTCCATTATGCCTCAAAAGAAAAACCCTGATGTTCCAGAACTAGCTCGAGGAAAAACAGGTAGAGTTAACGGCCATTTGATGGCAATGCTTACTTTAATGAAAGCTCAGCCCCTTGCATATAATAAAGATAGTCAAGAGGATAAAGAAAGTTTATTTGATACAGCAGATACAGTTCGAAGGACCTTAGAAGTTTTTGTTGCAATGATTCCATATCTGAAGCCAAACATTGAAAATATGAAACTTGCTGCACTAAAGAATTTTTCTACTGCAACAGATTTAGCGGATTATTTAGTAAGAATTGGAGTGCCATTTCGTGATGCACATGAGATAGTTTCTCAAATTATTAATGATTGCGAACAGAATGGGAAATCTTTAGAAGATCTTACAGAATCTGATGTAAAGAATTATTATTCAGGGATTAGCCAAGATTTCCGTGATATTCTGACTTTGCATGGTTCAGTAAATTCTAGAAATCATATCGGTGGAACATCCCCTACACGTGTAAGAGAGGAAGCTAAACGAATTTTATCTTATGAAGACTAGGCCTTTTCTTTCCATGAAACTTCGAGATCTATCAAAGCAAAGCTTTTCGATAATCTGATAGGATTTCAACTAGGTCTGCATTAAAACGCGCAGCATAGGCTCCATCTATTACTCGGTGATCATAAGATAAAGATAGAGGTAGCATCAAACGAGGTATGAACTTTTCCTTATCCCATACTGGTTTATATTTTGCTTTCGAAACGCCAAGAATTGCAACTTCAGGAAAGTTAATAATTGGGGTAAAGGAAGTACCTCCAATGCCTCCCAATGACGATATTGAAAAACATCCACCTGTTAATTCAGAACTCAGGATTTTTGATGCTCTAGCCTTATTGGAAATAATCTTTATTTCTTCTGCAATAAGAAGAATTCCTTTTTTATCAACATCTCGAATTACTGGAACAACTAATCCTTTTGGTGCATCAACTGCGAATCCAATGTTATAATATTTTTTGAGAATTAAATTTTTTCCATTGATAGAAGAGTTAAAATCAGGATGTTTCATTAATAATATTGAAATGGCTTTAATCAAAAAAGCAAGTATGGTGACCTTAAAATTTGCTGATTTTGACTTTATTTCTTGGTTTAGGGAAATTCTGAATGCTTCTAAATCAGTTATATCAGCCTCATCATTATTTGTAACATGTGGAATACTTAACCAGTTTCTATGTAGATTATTTCCTATAATTGTTCTAACATTTGATATTGGCTTTGATTCAATAGGTCCAAATTCCTCAAAATCTACTTTTGGAAGATCTGATAGATCTAGAGAGATATTATTTGCTCGACCGACACCCTCCTGATTTTTTAAAGAATTTTTTACGAATAAACGAACATCACTCATTGTGATTCGCTTATTTGGCCCAGATCCAACTATTTGTTCCAAATTTACACCTAATTCCCGAGCAAACTTTCTCACTGTTGGTGAAGAATGAACAGGATGATAGAAGTCCAAATTCTTTTTAAGATCTTTTTGATATTCTGCTTTTTCAGGAATTTCTAGGAATTTATCTTGATTAAGTTCTGCCGTAGTTGCATCTGAATTTTTCAGATCTAAACTTGAATTTTTTAGCATAGATTTAGATATAATTTGTTCTTCTAATTCTAAGATCAAAGACCCCTCTACGACTTTGTCCCCAACATTTGTATAAACAGACTTTACCCGCCCGGATGTTGGAACTGGAATTTCTATAGAAGTTTTATTCCCTTCAATTGTAATACAACTTTGTTTTTCATTTACAATATCTCCAACAGAAACAAGAACCTCTATCACTTGCATATTTCCCGCACCCATTCCGGTGTTCGGAACCTTGATTTGTACGATGTTTGTCATTATTGATTTTCCTCAAGCATAGTGCGGATTACATTTTTTTATGTCAATTTTGTATTTTTGGATAGCTTTTGAAAGCATATTTCCAATAATTTTTTTTTCATCAACTAGGGCCTTTAATGCTGTTAATACTATAAAATGTCGATTAATTTCAAAATGTCTTCGCAGATTAACCCTGAAATCTGATCTACCAAAGCCATCTGTTCCAAGAACTCGATATGTCCTTCCTTGTGGAATAAAAGGGCGAATTTGATCTGCAAACAATTTCATATAATCGGTTGATGCAATTATTGGTCCTTCAGTTTCAGATAGCTTTTGAGTTATATATGGAATTTTTCTTGATTTAACATCAAATTCAAAAAGATTATAGCGTTCGATATCTAGACCCTCTCGGCGTAATTCAGTAAAACTTGTTACACTCCAAACATCTGAAGGAATATTCCAATCTTTTTCCAATAGTTCTTGAGCTTCTAACACTTCAAGAAGGATAGCTCCAGATCCCATCAATTGAACTGTCTTGCTTTTATTCTTTTTATCGCTACGAGAATTATACTTATATATGCCTTTAATAATTCCCTCTTTATCCTCGATTCTTTTTAATCCTGGATGGGAATAATTTTCATTTGTTAATGTTAAGTAGTAATAGACATCCTCTTGATTTTCTATCATTCTTTTTAGTCCATCACAGATTATAACAACCAATTCATAAGAAAAAGTAGGATCATAAGAAATACAATTAGGAATTGTAGAGGATAATATATGACTATGCCCATCTCCATGCTGTAACCCTTCCCCATTTAAGGTTGTTCTGCCAGATGTACCACCTAATAAGAATCCTCTAGCTCTCATGTCACCTGCAGCCCAAGCTAAATCTCCTACACGTTGGAAACCAAACATAGAATAGTATATGTAGAACGGAATCATAATTCGGTTATTAGTTGAATATGAAGTAGCTGCTGCAATCCAGGAACTCATTGCTCCAGCTTCATTAATTCCTTCCTGTAAGAGTTGCCCATTTACTTCTTCCCTATAATACATAAGTTGATTTTTATCTTCTGGAACATACTTCTGACCTTCTGGCGCATAGATCCCTATCTGACGAAAAAGTCCTTCCATACCAAAAGTCCTTGATTCATCTGCAAGAATAGGAACAATTCGTTTTCCCAATTCTTTACATCGCAACAGCTTATTCAAAATTTGTACAAATGCATGGGTCGTTGAAATTTTCCGATCACCAATTGTTGGAATTAGCAAGTCCTTAAAATAATCTAAATCAGGAATCTTAAAATTTTCGTCTGACTTCCTTCGGCGATTTGGCAAATAACCGCCCAGGGATTTTCGTCGTTCATTCAAATACCGCATTTCTGGAGAATCTGCATGGGGTTTATAATATGGTATAGAATCAAGTTGATCATCAGGTATTGGAATGCAAAACCTATCACGAAATTGACGAATTGTTTTCAAATCCAATTTCTTTTGTTGATGTATTGGATTTTTAGCTTGCCCTTTACTTCCTAAACCATATCCCTTGATAGTTTTTGCTAGTATTACACTTGGTTGTCCTTTATGATTGATTGCTTGATTAAAAGCTGAATATACCTTGTATGGATCGTGCCCCCCTCGATTTAACCGCCAGATTTCTTCATTGCTCATTTGTGATACGTATTCCAATAATTTCGGATGTTTTCCAAAAAAGTTCTCACGGACAAATTTTCCATCATTGGCTTTATAAGCTTGATATTCTCCATCTAGAGTCTCTTGCATAATTTTTTTTAGGATTCCATCCTTATCCTTATTTAAAAGTGTATCCCAACGCCTGCCCCATATAAGCTTGATTATGTTCCATCCAGCTCCGCGAAAAATGCTTTCTAATTCTTGGATAATTTTTCCATTTCCTCGAACAGGACCATCCAAACGTTGCAAATTGCAGTTTATGACAAAAATTAAATTGTCAAGATTCTCTCGAGCAGCTATGCTTAAAGCTCCCAAAGATTCCGGTTCATCCATTTCTCCATCACCGCAAAATACCCATACCTTTCTACCAGAAGTATTTGCTATTCCACGAGCTTGTAGGTATTTCAAAAATCGAGCTTGATAAATACCCATTATTGGTCCTAAACCCATTGATACTGTAGGAAATTGCCAGAATTCAGGCATCAGTTTTGGATGAGGATATGAAGATAAACCTATTCCGTCTACCTCTTGTCGAAAATGATCCATCTGTTTTTCAGTTATTCGACCTTCTAAATAAGCTCTGCCGTATATGCCAGGAGCAGCATGTCCCTGAATATAAATTAAATCTCCTCCATGAGTAGCATTTTCTGCATGCCAAAAATGATCTTGCCCACAACCGATCATAGTTGTAAGAGATGCAAATGAAGCAATATGCCCACCAAGATCTCCTCCATTAGAAAAATTTTGCTTATTTGCTTTTACTACCATAGCCATGGCGTTCCAACGTACATAAGAACGAATTCTCGACTCAATTTCTAGGTCTCCTGGGTAATCTATATCTAAATTGGACGGAATTGTATTAACGTATGGAGTATTTCGAGGAGACTTTATATGAATTCCTAATCTTTCAGCTTCCTCAATCAGATTTTCTAGCAAGTCATGAGCTCGAATAGAACCCTCTTTGTCTAGAACAGCTGTAAATGCTTCTAACCATTCTTTTGTTTCTTGAATATCTTCTTCAATGTCCGGTAGAATGCCAGTTTCTCTTGGAAGAATCATTATTCATCTCCTAATTGAATTTTTCTTTAGTATTCTTGATATTTAAAGATCCTTTTTTCATAAAAATAAAAAGCGGATCAAATCTTCTGAAATTAAATGAAATTTTTCAAGATTTCAGAAGAAGAATAAATCGTTACAAATTATCTGTTTACCATATAATATTTATTAAGATAAAGATCATTTCTTAAATAAATAAGGGTAGCAAAATCTATTTGCTAACCTGTACCTGTTTAAAATCAACAAAAGGAAAAAATTTCCAACTCTTTTTTTATTCATTATTCAAATCAATAGAAGTGTCATTATGACCAATATTATGCACATATAGGAAAAACAAAAAAAATAAACACTTTATGATTCATTAGAAAGATTGATATTCACATCTTCAACTGAATCGTTTAGAAACGTTAGAAGTATTGATTATAAATTTTTAATGTATTTTTCTGATTTGATGTTAAAAACCTATTTTAATAGGATGTTAACCCAAGGAATTTTTTATGGTAGCACGGATTATTAATTGCTCAGATCTATCAGATTGTCTTAGAGCTAAAGCAGCTAAACAGGTTGAACTAATGTTGGATCGTGAAAACAGACGTCCAAGTTTAGTTGCTCTCATAGTAGGAGACCATCCAGCATCGCACATATATGTGCGGAATAAAATTAATGCCTGCAAAATAGCAGGAATAAAATCGACTATGAAGCATTATCACGAGGATATACCTGAAAAGGTTTTACTCAAGAAAATAGAACTTCTAAACCAAGATTCGAGTGTTCATGGAATATTAGTACAAGTGCCCTTACCAAGACATATAGACAGCTACAGAGTAACACAAAGTATTTTTCCAAGAAAGGATGTTGATGGATTTAATGTACTTAATTCTGGTTTGCTGATGGCTGCAAAACCACTTTTTAAGCCCTGTACTCCATATGGAATTATTAAGATTTTAGACTATGAAAGGATACCTTTAAAAGGAACAAACGTTGTAATTGTAGGTTCAAGTAATATCGTTGGAAAACCAATGGCAATGCTGTTACTAAATGCTGGAGCAACAGTAACTGTTTGCAATTCAAATACTAAAGAGTTGGAAAAAAAAACTAGGAAAGCTGATGTCTTGATTTCTGCAACTGGAATTCCAAAATTGATTGATGGTTCCATGATAAAAACAGGTGCAACAGTCATAGATGTTGGTATTAATCGAGATAAAGAAGGAAAGCTTTGTGGAGATATTGACTTTGATTCTGCTAGAGAAGTTGCTAGAGCTATTACACCAGTTCCAGGAGGAGTAGGTTTGATAACTGTATCAATGTTGTTAATGAATACTGTAAAGGCAGCAAAATTAGGAAGTAATTACATTACTGATAGTTTCTTTTACAAAAGAAATAGAGATGATGATTAGTTATATTGCTAAATGTAAAAAATTTAAACCTTTGGAAATCAAATGTATTATTTTTCTGGTAAATTTTTCATGTGGATAGTTGTTTGTGCTTTCTTGACTCTGTCATCCTGCAGTTTAGACAAGAATCCAAAGTGGAGACTCTATGATATAGAAGGACATTTACCTGATCTAAAATTCTCTCTACAAAGTTCAGGGGGAGAAGATTTTTCAGAAAAAAAATTCCTTGGAAAAATTGTACTCTTATTTTTTGGATATGCAAATTGTCCGGATATATGTCCAACCACCATATCCCAGATTAATACTGTTCTTAATACTCTTGGAGAAAAGAGTATTAATATATGCACACTATTTGTAAGTATTGACCCACATCGTGATGATTCAGAAACGTTGCAAGCATATTTGAATTCTTTCGGATCTAACATTATTGGTCTGACTGGAAGTTCCTCAAAAATAGAAACCATAGCAAGACGATACCGTATTGCTTATCAAATAGAAAAACCTAAACAGGTTTTTGAAAAATTGGATCCGGATCAATATGAAGTAATTCATAGCAGAGGTATATACATTTTCGATAGAAAGGGAAAAGCTCGATTACTTGCTTCTAATACAGATAACCCAGATGATCTTGTAAAGGATTTGCTATGTCTAATTGAGGAATAGGACAGTGGAGGAATTTTGAAAATTCTTCAACTGCCATTGAAAAACATTTAAAGTGAAATATTTTCAGCAACCCAACTTTTTGCAAAAATCTCCGCAAGATTTCTTGCTTCATGCAAAGAAGAACAAGTACCTAAATAAGAAAATGCAGTGCTAACTTCAGATCCTCCTTCAGATGTAATAGTCAAAAGTACACCGTAACCACCTGTATCCATAGCGGCAGTCGATACATCAATTAAAACTTCTTGACTACGACGATGCATAGCAACGCCTCCCCTTTTTTTTAATTCCAACTTTAGTAATTCAAAAACAAAGATAGTTCTAAAATCTGCTTACCTTTTCTTTTAATGTTCAAGATGGTCAAATGATAATCCTCACAGGATATTATAGAACAACAAACAAGATAGGATTCAATTAGAAAATATTTAATTTCATTAAATAAAACTCTTGATTGCTTGAAACATCAAAGAAAAATTTTGGTCAGGATAATGAGATTTGAATTCACGACCCTTTTCACCCTATGCAAGTATGCTACGAAACTATGTTAACCCAAAGTTTTTGCATTTACCTCTTTAATTAGAAATCCCATGAATTTTTACTGTTTTTGTAAAATTTTTATCTAAATTCGTTGGTCTGCTTTAAATATACTCATTAATTTATTACCAACCTGGTTTATACAAGCAGTAATTTGCTGCTCTTGTAGAGAAATAAAAGGATCTTGAAGATAAAATCTGAATGTTATACTTTTTTTATTCTTTTGGGATAAAGAATCATCATTAATGTTTAAATTCCAGACATTCAAGACATAGACATGTTGTATTATCGACAAGGCTGGTTCTTCTTTAAGGAATGAATAAATTGTATCTATCATGGATTGAGATTTTATGGAAACATCAACTTGTAAAGAAAGGTCCCGAATTACTAATGGCTGATTCGAAAATTCAGATACTTGAGGGAATTCTTTCTCTAAAATGGAGCATAAATTTAATTCAAAAACAATAGGAGATTCCTTAAGACCTGCTTTATGAGTTAAGGTAGGATGGAGCTGACCTATCCATCCTACAGGTTTTCCATTTAAACTAATTGCAGCACTTTTACCAGGGTGTAAAGAATGATGTTGAATAGGAAAAAATCTTACCTTTGTTATTTTTTTCCCAAACAAAATCTCAACATCACCTTTAACATCATAGTAATCAACTAATCGTTTATTCAATCCCCATTGTTCTTCAAATGCAGTTCCCCAAGCTGCTCCTGATAAGTACATTACCTGCGAAATCCCGATAACTTCGTTTGGACTATCTTGAATAATTGGATTCCGCATAAATACACGTCCCAATTCAAAAACCCGAACCCTGGTTTGTTTTCGATTGACATTGAAGGCAATATTAGCAATTAATCCTGGGATTAATGTAGACCTCATAACAGCATTCTGCTTTGAAATTGGATTTAATAATTCAATCGGATCACTATTTTTTGCATAGTCTATTTCCCAATCCTTTCTAACAAAACTGAAGTTAATCATTTCATGATAATCACGTATTGCCATTAAACTCCGCAGATCATGCACATTAAGTTGTTCCTCTTTTTTATTCTTAATACATTGTACACCAATCATTTCAGGGTTTAATTTTGCAGGAATACTCTCAAAACCATAAATCCGAACAACTTCTTCTATCAGATCTTCTTCTAGTTCTAAGTCAAATCGATAAGATGGAGGTTTAACAAGGAAAATTCCATCATTTGTTATCTCAAACTTAAAATTTAAAAAATCAAATATTTCCTTAACTTTACTAAGAGTTATAGGTATTCCTACAACTTGATGAAAACGAGCTAAACGCATGCGAATTGGGTCACGGATTGGAATGTTCAAACATTGGTCATTAATAGGACCTACTTGACCGCCACATATTTTTATAATTAATTGTGTTATCAATTCGAGGCATTCTGGAATTTTTTCGTAATCAATACCACGTTCTGAACGAAAGTGTGACTCAGAATAAATCTTGTAATGCCTAGTACATCCAGATATGGCAGTTGGAAACCAAAATGCCAGTCCTATGTAAATGTTTTTTGTACCAATTCCTACTGCTACAGATGAAGAGAGATTCTCGGAAATTCCTGCTAAAGCTACTATTTGTTCATGAATGCTTATAACTCCAACCTTCGTATCAAGCACTGCTTCAAAACCATTAGGAAATCTAAAAATTTCATTCTTTTTTGAAAAACGAATAACAAAATCCCCATGAATTTTATCAAGATCAAAAATCATGCAAGGAAGACCTCTTTCTAACATTATATAATTTGATATATCTGTCAAAATGGATACACTTTGATAGCCTGAATGCTTAAGTCTGTTTTTTATCCAAACTGGAGTTTCTAAATTGGTGTGAATATTTCGTATTATTCTTCCGGAAAATCGACCACACAGATTCTGATCTTGTATTTTAACTTTCAAACTATCTTCTATAGATACTTTATTAGGGTTTTTTGGAGAATCTATAACACGGGAATTCGTTAAAGCTTGAATTTCTCTTGCTAGTCCAATAACGGACAAGCAATCCCCTCGATTTGGAGTAATATTTATGGAGATAACTTGATCAACGAGTCCAAGTACTTTATAAATTGGTTCACCCAATTTTTCATTTTCTGACAGCCTGAACAATTCATAGGAACTGTTGGATAAATTAAGTTCAGCTGCTGAACACAGCATGCCATGGGAAGAAAATCCACTGATATTTCTTTTCATAATTTTCTTTCCATTTGGAAGAATTGCTCCAACCCTAGCTAGGGGAACATTAATTCCTTCCACTAGATTTGAAGCTCCACAAACGATTTGTAAAAGTTCTCCATTACCATCATCAACATCACAGATCTTTTGTTTGCAAACATTAGGATGATTAGTAATCTTTACGATATTTCCCACAACTATATTTGAATCAACAAGTTTAACTGTTTTTATTTCTTCAACTTCTAATCCTGCCATGGTTAGCAGCCTTGCAAGCTGATCAATCCTTGTATCTAACTTAACCAGAGAACGCAACCAAGATGTCAAAAATAACATAATCAAAGACTTTTACTTACATATTGAATTGATGAGAAAAACGGAGATCCCCCTCGTAAAATTTCCGCAAGTCAGAAATTCCATATCGAAGCATCGTAAGACGTTCTAAACCTGAACCAAATGCAAAACCAATGTAATGCTCAGGGTTAAGACCAAAATTTCGCATGACTTTTGGATGTACTTGTCCACATCCAGAAATCTCAAGCCAACGATTCCGATTTTTTCCTTTCATAAAAATAACATCGATCTCAGCAGATGGTTCTGTAAATGGAAAAAAAGATGATCGAAAACGGATTTCTAAATCTTGGTTTTCAAAAAATCTATAAAGAAAATTTGTATAGATACCTTTTAAATCAGAAAACGAAAGTTTCTCTGAAATCCAAAGTCCTTCAATTTGATGAAACATTGGAGAATGCATAGCATCATGATCTATTCGATAAGTCTTTCCAGGGGAAATAATCTTAATTGGTGGTTTATTTGTCCTAGCATAACGTACTTGCATTGAACTTGTATGTGTCCGCAATAGCAAAGGCAAGCCATCACTATCATACATATCTAAATAAAAGGTATCTTGCATAGAACGGGCCGGATGATTTGGAGAATTGTTTAGAGCAGTAAAGTTTATCCAATCAGTTTCTACTTCTGGCCCATCAACTGAATCAAAACCAAATGAGTAAAAAATTTCCTCAATGCGTTTCCAACTTTGCATAATTGGATGAATACTACCTAGAGAAAGGCCTCTACCAGGTAGAGTCACATCAATAGCATCTGATTCAAGTTCTTTTTTTATAGCAATTTCAGTCAGAAATTGCCGATGTTTAGACAAAAGCAATTTGATTGCTCTCTTAGATTGGTTAATTTGTTTGCCCAATATCTTTTTTTCATTAGTATTCAAGCCTTTAAGTTCTCTGAATAGATATGTAAAACATCCATTTTTACCAAAATAGTAAGCTTTAGCATTTTCAAGAGAAACCAAATCTTTGCATGTAAAAAATTTTTGTTCGGCTTCTGCAACAAAATGATCAATGGATTTAATCATACAGATAGCAATGCAAATTCAAGAAAATGGACATCAATAATTTTCCTGATAAAAAATGCAACAGTTCCACCTAGCATTGAGTATATCCAGGAGAGGATGCTAGTTTTGCATTTTCAGCTATAATTGAAAAGCTCGTTTCGTCATGAATAGACATATCAGATAAAATCTTTCTATTTATATCAATTGCATTTCTTTTTAAACCTAAGATTAATGCACTGTATGTCAAACCATGTTTTCTTGCTGCTGCATTTATCCGTGCAATCCACAAAGATCGAAAAACTCTTTTTCTATTTCGACGATCTCTATAAGAATACTGACCAGCTTTCATCACAGCTTGTTTAGCAACTCGAAAGACATTATTCCGTCGCCCGAAATATCCTTTAGCTAACTTAATAATTTTTTTATGACGGGCATGAGCAACGATACCCCGTTTTACACGAGCCATAGCACTCCTCCATTATAAAGCATATGGCAACATGCCTTTCAAGATAGACATGTCCGATTTATGAATATTTGTAGTACCACGAAGATGCCTCTTGGCCTTAGTGGTTTTCTTTGTAAGAATGTGATTCTTAAAAGCTTGACTGCGCTTAACAGAACCATTCCCACGAACCCTAAAGCGCTTTGCAGCTCCCTTCTTAGTTTTTAATTTAGGCATGTTAATTCCTAGAAAAATGATCCTGAATTTATTTTCTCAACTCCTATTACAAATTTTAGAGAAAAAACTATTTCATAAAAAAATACTTCGAATAATTATTCCATTTTGAATTCATTTCGGAGAACGGAGTGAATAGGCATACCTTCCCAACTAATTTCATTAGCAAATTAAGGAAAGAAAGCTTTTCATGCATAATCAAATAATCTACAGGTTTGTAACAGAGTTTCACTCTTTTGAAAACCTTTCAAGAAAATTCTCAATTTCCTTTAACTGATTAGATAGCTCTTCAACACGCTTACATAAATCCGATAGGATCTGAGTTTGAACATCAAACTCCTCTCTTTTCAAGAGATCCATTTGGTCAATTACCTGGTTTATTAGAAAACCAAACACTTTTTAGAATCCTAAAATTTTAAAACTACTTTAATTTTTAAAATTTTTTTAAGCTTTTCAATTACAAATTATGCTTTTTCGAAAAATAAAAAAATTACATGTTAACAAAATAAAATTATTCAACTTCAGCAGAAAATCACATTCAAAATCTAAAGACTGAAAACTTTAAAAACTCAACGAATTATAAGTTCCTTTAGCAGAAAAAGTCAAAACATGGAGCTAAAATCTAGGATATTAAAAAGTTTTTTAAAAACTTAACGTATTTTACCCATCCCATATCCTTCTCAATTAATTGGAAAAAATTTTCAAAGTTCCATCTTTCTTCCATTTTTCTTTTTCATTTTAAATGTTTATTTTTGATTTTCCGATTGTCAATTGTATCATTGATAAGGCAACATGTTTGAATTGTGAAAGCAATATTTGTTTATTCAAAACTTCTGAAATTTGAAACTAGTACCAAAATTTTGAAACTTTTGAAACTTTAATTTCGATACTTGATTAGAACAGATTGTGCTTTATGTCATATATAATAAATATTATACTTGACTAGTTTGGCAAAAGCATAGGATCATTTGCCTGCCGTGGAATTCTTATGAGAAAAAATTTCTCATAAGAATTGACAGTCCGGTATTTTTTAAGTAACAAAACTAAGAGGCGGTATCTCATGTCTGATCAAAAAAATGTTTCTATTTCATCAAAATTAACAGGGACAGTTAAATGGTTTAACGATGCTAAGGGATTTGGTTTCATAACTCCAGACGATGGTGGAGAAGATGTATTTGCTCACTTTTCCTCAATTCAAATGGGTGGATTTAAAACCCTTAAAGAAGGGCAAAAGGTAACTTATGAAATTGTTCAAGGCCCAAAAGGAAAACAAGCCCTTAATGTTGCATATATACAGAATTAGAAACTGAAAAAAGCGAGAATTTTGGTAGATTTTTACCATTTTTCTTTGAATTTTCCATGTTGTCTTTCTATTTGATTCATCTAGTTTGATAATTTTAAAGTCCCTTTTTCTCAAAGGGACTTTTTTTCTGCATACCTAGATAATCCTATCTATTCGGTAAAATTATTTTCTGCAAATTCCCAATTAATCAATTCCCAGAAACTTTCTAAGTATTTTGGACGGGCATTTCTGTAGTCAATGTAATAAGCATGTTCCCAAACATCGCAGGTCAGTATTGGTTTGTCCGATGTAGTTATTGGGGTCTGAGCATTCATTGTATTGAGAATTTCTAGTGATTCATCAGTTTTTTTTACTAACCATGTCCATCCCGAGCCAAAATTGCTGATTGCTGATGCACCAAAATCATTTTTAAAATTTTCTAGGGTCTCCCACTTATCAACAATTTTTTTCAGAAGCTTGCTTGAAGAGAGTTTTGATTCTTTCTGCTCCGTTGGTTCACAAGAAAGTCCATTCCAGTAAAAAGTATGGTTCCATACCTGGGCTGCATTATTAAATATTGCACCGGATGATTTCCTAATTATTTCTTCCAAAGTCAGATCGAAGAATTCAGTATTAAAGATAAGTTTATTCAAATTTGAAACATATGTCTTATGATGTTTTCCATAATGAAATTCCAATGTTTCTCTTGAAATATAAGGTTCTAAACCATCAAGTGGATAAGGTAATGGAGGAAGAATATGAGTCATATTTCAGTTTCCTATACATACTGCTAATTAATAAAAAAGTCTAAATGAATTTCTAGGTTTCCAACATTATACTTTTATATTGATCTATACAGATAGAGATTGCATCCACAAATAATCATTTTAATAATCTTTATTTAAGTTATTTTTTATTGACTGCATCTAAATTTCTTGATTAATAGATCTGTCCAATGGATATTTAAGTCGGATCAAGCTTTCTAAAACTTATTTAAGAAATTTTTTATTTTTTACTGAAAAAATTGATAGAATTTTACTGAATATCATGTTTTTCTTGTTCTTGGAAATCTTTTCTATAAATATTTTAATAAAAATTGTTCATCCTTTTGTTAAAAATAAGTATTAATATGTCAAAACATTCAATTATTGATTTATTTTTGCATTTCAAAATTTTTTTGAATCAAAAGTTAAACAATTTTCTACAAAAACAATGGTTAAGAAATAGTTGGCTTAGCATTGTTTTGCGACCATTTTCCTTTCTAATAGCTTTTGAAGCAAAGCGCAGATATTCATTTTTTAAAAAAAAGCGAGGCCTTTCTTTTCGTCCAAATGTTCCTGTGATTATCATTGGAAATATTTATATAGGTGGAACAGGAAAGACACCTTTAGTTATTGCAGCTGCTATAGCATTGAAAGTTCGAGGTTGGACACCTGGGATTTTGAGTAGAGGATATGGAGTTAAGATAGGAAATTACCCTCGAGTTGGAATGCAAAATCTTTCGAATTTACAATTTGGGGATGAGTCTACATTAATATCACGTGCTACTGGAGCACCAATCTCCATACATCCAAAGAGAGAATTAGCAGCTAAAGCATTACTTTGCAAGTTTCCTAAAATAGATGTAATCATCTCAGATGATGGGTTGCAATATTTTTCGTTAGATCGCGATCTCGAGATTATTGTCCAAGATGAGAGAGGAATAGGAAATGGTTTAACCTTACCTGCTGGGCCTTTGCGTGAACCATCTAACAGACTAAACGAAGCTTATGCAATTGTTACAAACAACATTGAACCATATAGAAAAAAGCATAAAGAAAATAAGAATTTTCGTTACCATTTAGATATGTGGCTAGAAATAACTCATGCAAAACATGTAAAAAGAAAACATTCTGATCGTCCAATTTTAGATTTCGCATCAAAATCTACTTTTTTAGAAATTGTTGCTGCAGCTGGAATTGGTAATCCAAAACGTTTTTTTACATCGTTAAAAACTATTGGGATTAATTTAGCTTTCACATTAGATCTTCCAGATCATTATCATTTTTCTCATTCTCCATTCAAAAATATATCTGCAGATATAATCTTGGTAACATCTAAGGATTCAGTAAAGTGTTCCAATCTAAATGATGATCGATTATGGGAGGTGCCAGCAATTCCGCGCTTTTCTGATCCTTATTTTTTTGATCACTTATCTCATTTTCTAAAACCAATTAAGAACCAATTATAAAATAAGTACTTTCATCCAATAGAAAAAATTCATATGTTTGTAAAACACTAAAAACAAATATTTTTAATAATTTTGGAAAAATTAGCATTGGAATAGAAAAAATATGAAACATGAACTTCTCAATATACTTGTGTGTCCTTTATGTAAGGGAAAATTGGAATATGCTTCTTCAACAATGGAACTTATTTGCCATTTTGATAAAAAAGCTTTTCCCATAAAAGATAACATTCCATTCATGATTGAAAGAGAAGCAAGAAATTTAGTGGGAATTCAATAATGGGTTTCATTGTAATGATTCCTGCGCATTCTTGTTCTAAGAGGCTTCCAGGAAAATTGTTAGCAGATATCTGTGGATTACCAATGATAATAAGAGTTGCAAAAAGAGCAGAAAAATCGGAGGCAGAACGTATCTTGATCGTTACTTGCGATAAAAAGATTCAAGAAATTAGCATCCAACATGGATTTGAAAGCATTTTTACGAAATCCTCTCATACAACTGGAACTGACCGTTTGTCGGAAGCTGTTTCACGAATTGATTTACCAGATAATAAGATCATTATCAATTTGCAAGGAGATGAACCACTTATAGAACCAAATTTAATTAATAAAATTTCTCAGAAAATTGAAAATACATGTGAATATGATATTGTAACACCTGCTTGTTCTATAGAAGATGAGAAATATTTATTCAACTCAAACGTGGTTAAGGTTGTTTGCAACACTCAGGGAAAAGCTCTCTATTTTTCAAGGGCAAACATTCCTTGGAAAAAAGAAATAAAAAAACTGGATTTTTCTAAGAAAAACCTATTTTTCCGTCATATTGGTTTATACGCTTATCGAGCTAAATTTTTAAGACAGTTTTCATCACTTCCAAATGGAAAACTTGAACAGCTTGAATCCTTAGAACAATTGAGAGCCATGGAACATGGCTACAACATTTTTGTTTATCATACACAGTTGAAATCCTCATTTTCAGTAGATAATGCTAGTGATTTAGAACATGTTAGAAATATCTATAGAAATAGTGTTGCATAATTTTTAGGATTTTATATCAAGTTTTTTATTTCTCTTATTAAAATTTTATTTCGGAGTAATAATGCGTCTCGTCTTTCTTGGCCCACCTGGATCTGGAAAAGGAACTCAGACAGAGTATCTGAAAAGATATTTTGGGATTGCAAGAATTTCTACAGGAGATATTTTGAGAAATTCTATAGAATCTGGTGATTACTTTAATCTGAAGGAAACAATAAAATCAGGAGAATTAATTTCCGATGAAGTAATAATTACCCTGGTACGGGATCGTTTGAAGCAAAAAGATTGTAAAAAAGGCTATTTGCTGGATGGGTTTCCAAGAAACATTCCTCAAGCAAATGCGTTGAAAAATGCCTCAATAAAACTTGACTATGTGATTCAGTTAGATATTTCTGAAAAAGATCTTATTGAAAGAATAAGTGGAAGGCGCATTCATCAGGCAAGTGGACGTACATATCATATCCGTTTCAATCCTCCAAAGATAGCAGGAAAAGACGATATTACTGGGGAACCAATAATTCAACGAAATGATGATTCTGAGAGTATTATTCAAAATCGATTGAAAGTTTACTTTAGGGAAACCTGGCCTTTAATAGGCTATTATTCCAGATGTATAAAAAAAGAACCTAGCACATCTCCGAAATTTTTGAAAGTATCTGGAATTGGAACGGTAAAAAGTGTCAACTTGAGAATTCTGAAAGCAATAGGGAATAAAAATCCTAGTTTTTAATAAAAATAGAAAAATAAAACCATTTGAAATGGAAATTACTGCAATAAGTTGAACTTTATTTAAATGTTGTTTCCAAGTGCATGTTTTAATGAATTTATTCCGATCTGCTGCAGTCATAAGTACTTTTACTTTTCTTTCCAGAATTACAGGACTAGTGCGCGATATCACAATAACATTTTTTTTTGGAGTCAGCCCTTTGACTGACAGCTTCTGGATTGCTTTTCGGATTCCAAATTTTCTGAGACGTCTCTTTGCAGAAGGTGCTTTTTCACAAGCATTCATACCTATAATCGGAAAACTTCGAAGTACAACTCCTAAATCAAATGTAAGAAATATCCTAAATCAAATTTTCCTGTCTTTACTATTTTTGATGTCAACAGTTATACTTCTTGGCATGATTATCGCTCCCTATATTGTTAGGATTATGGGAAGCGGAATAGGGTCTTTAATATCTGATAAGGAAAGAATTCAACAAATTGACTTAATTATTCGTTTGACTCAGATAATGTTTCCATACATATTTTTTATTTCACTTTCTGCATTTTTTTCTGGAGTCTTAAATGTTTGGAAGAATTTTTCCATTCCAGCATTTACACCAATTCTGCTAAATCTTTCTATCATCATTTCTTGTTTTAGCTTTCCAACTTTTTTTAAACAGCCGATTTACTCTTTAGCAATTGGGGTTTTAATCGGAGGAGCACTGCAGTTTATTGTTCCATACTACTCTTTGAAAAAAATTGGTCTTTTGCCAAACTTTTCTTCTGTTGATTTTTTTAATTTTTATAAGAATTCTGTTGTAAAGGAAATTTATAAGAAAATGATTCCTGCAATGATTGGTATTTCAATTAGTCAAATCTCATTGATTATTAATACGAACATTGCTTCTTGGTTACAACCTGGAAGTGTTACCTGGATCACTTTATCGGATAGGTTAATGGAGTTTTCTGTTTCACTAATCGGGGTTACTCTCGGCACTATCTTAATTACTAATCTTTTAGAAGCACACACAAAGCATGACCAGCACGCTTATAGCAATTTGATTGATTGGGCTGTTCGTCTTGTGATCTTGCTGGGTTTTCCAGTTTCTATAGGAATGGCTGCTTTTTCAGAAGCATTAGTCAGCATATTGTTTCACTATGGAAAATTCACGGTCAATGATGTAATTAATACAAAGGCAGCGATCACTTCTTATTCTATAGGCATTATTGGATTATTACTTGTAAAAGTATTGATTCCAGCTTTTTATGTCAAACAGAATATTAAAACTCCACTCAAAATATCAATTATTGTGCTAGCTGCGACTCAAATCACAAATTTCTTTTTAGTACCTCGATTTGGACATTGTGGAATTATTCTAGGAGTTGCATTAGGTGCTTGTCTAAATGCGTTTTTGCTGTTTTTTCAGTTATATAAAAATGGTATCTATATGCTATCAAAAACCAATTTTTCATGTTTTATAATGAAAGTATTCATAGCTTCGGCAATCCTGTATTGTTTTTTCTACTTCTCAGATAAACACGTGGATTGGATTCTCTTACAGTCTAATCATTTTAAAAGGATATTAACATTTTCATTATTCCTAATTTTAGGAGCATTGATATACTTCTCCATTCTTTTATTTACTGGAATCAGACCAAAAGATTTTTATCTCCCGAAAAATAAAAATTGTTAAACTAAAAGCATAGCCTCTTCTTATGAACAGTTTTTTTGATAAAATGCTGGTTTTGGGTCAATTATCTGTTTTCACATTTTTTTTGAAGATAATTTTTTATTCTAATTTTTCCTTGATAAGTTTTTTACAAATACTTGAAAAGATTTTGGATATGACATTTTCAGAGGTCCTTAGAAAGGAAAAATGCTTTTTGAGGTAAAAGTGATATAAGAAAAAATTGTAGTAAAAAATTAGCAAGATACCTCATAATCCTATGTTCTGAAAGAGATTTAAAAGAGAGTGATTTTATCTTTTTAAGATGGTTTTCTACTGTTATCTCAACCGAATCTATTAGGAATGAATTTTGTAATTCTTATAAAAAAGATCAAAGGAAACTTTAGCCAGTCATTGAAATGTTTTTTACCTAAAAATGGAAATAGATATGAAAGAAATATCCCTTCTGGATTTTCAAAGATCTCTAAAATGATTCGTCGTCATTTTTTAAGTAAAGTACTTTTTTCTGGGATAGGAGGTTTTTGCGCAATCCATATAGGTAATGAGTTTTATCCTTTGCGTAACATTACAGCCGATATTTCTACAGCTACAGGCCAAAGGCGTTGTTTTAACCTGAGAGATGGGAGTACTCTACTTCTAGATGCTAGAAGTGGGGTAGATATTAATTTTGGTAGTACCGTACGATGCATCAGACTACTAAATGGGGCCTTATCAGTGAAAGTAGCGTTAGATACTGCTCGTCCATTCCTAGTTCTTACAGAACAAGGTAAGATTCAAACAAGTAAAGCTAGTTTTATGGTTCGACAACAAGCACAAAGAACCCTTGTTGCTGTTCATGATAGTTGTATTCAAATTGAAACTCTAAATGGAGAAAAGAAAAATGTAATTTCTGGAAAAGGAGTTCGATTTGATTCCAATAAAATTGGTGCTCCCCGTTCTGAAATAATTGCTGAAGCTTCATGGGAAAATGGAAGTATAGATGCACATGGACGTCCTTTAGTAGATATCTTAGAATCTCTTAAACCTTATAAAATAGGTCCATTGCGGGTGTCAGCAGCAGCTGGTGGATTACCTGTTTTTGGTAATTATTCTTTGGATGATACTGATGCAACGCTTAATGCATTGCAGCATCGTATGCCAATTTCAATTCATGATTATGGACTTTTAGGCATTTCTATTAGTGTTACATCATCTTCATTCAAATCTAAGGTAAGATTTAGGCCAAATTCAAATTGGAAAGATATTTTAAGGATTTTCTATTACTAAAAAAAATCAATCTTGAAAATTCAGTATGTTTTTTGTTTAAAAAATTCTTCTAAACATTATTTTTACATTCCGATTATTATCATTTAAAATCCAAGGTTTATAAATTAGGCACAGTGATATGGCTAAAAATACACAAATAAAAAAACGGATTCGGCAATCCCTTTCTAGAAATAGAAGAAATTCTAGTCTACGATCCATGTTGCGAACAGCTATTAGACGTTTGCGTGAAGCAGTTCAAAGTAAAGATATATCTAGGGCAAAACCTTTCTTTTGCAAAGCAACTAAAGTAATTGATCGAGTAGCATGCAAGAAAATTATCCATAAAAATAAGGCAGCTCGAGAAAAAAGTCGTCTGTCATCTCTTCTTAAGTCAATAACGTAATTTTTCGAATTTCTTTCTTTCAAAATTTTAGAAAGAGATTTTAATTTTTCTTGAATTAAGAAAATTCTTGAGTACATTTTTTTCATTGCAGGGTGACTTACAAAAACAATGCTTGATCAATCAATTTGTAACTCTCTGTATATAATCTGAGCTATGGTTTTAACTTTTTGCTTTTTGAGAAGCGGATCCTAATGAAACACTTTCTACAATTGCAAGATTTGAAATTGAGTGATATAACCTATATTCTTGATCGGGCCAAGATTATCAAAAAGAAATTCAAAAAAAATATTTCATACAAGCCATTGCATGGAAAAATACTAGCTATGATTTTTGAAAAATCTAGTACCAGGACCCGGGTATCATTTGAATCTGGAATATGTCAACTTGGGGGTTCAGCTATAAATTTAGTAGCAGTTGACTCTCAATTAGGGCGTTCTGAACCTATCGAAGATACTGCGCAAGTTATCTCAAGAATGGTCGATATTGTTATGATTAGAACCTTTGAGCAAAATCGAATTGAGCAATTTGCAAATTATTCCAAGGTTCCAGTAATAAATGGGCTAACTAATGAATTCCATCCTTGCCAAGTATTATCAGATTTATTTACATATATAGAATACCGAGGTCAAATTAAAGATAAGATAGTTGCATGGATTGGGGATTCTAATAATATGGCATATACTTGGCTGCAAGCAGCAAAAATTATGGGCTTTACTCTTCATGTGTCCAATCCACCTGGCTATGAATTAAATCCTGAAAAAGCTGATCTTTTGTCTGTAGCATATAAAAAGTTCTCTAATCCCTACGATGCTTGTAAAAATGCTCATATTATTAGTACCGATGTTTGGACCAGCATGGGGTTTGAAAGTGAAGGTCAAAAACGGAATTCTGAATTCAAAGCTTGGAAGGTCAATAAAAAAATGCTAGAAATTGCTTCCTCCGATGTTATTTTTATGCATTGTCTTCCAGCTCATCGTGGGCAAGAAGTTACACAAGAAGTTATAGATGGACCTCAAAGTGTTGTTTGGGATGAAGCGGAAAACCGACTACATGTTCAAAAAGCCTTAATGGAGTTCCTCATATTAGGGAAAATCTAGTAACAAAAATCTTTGGTTTTAGCATTGTTTTTTCTTGTTTTCCATGGCAGAGTACTTTTTCCTTCTCAATTATTCTGAAATATTTTCCATTTATTTAATATAATCTATGAATAAAATTCTACCAAAATTGCCAGTTAATCAAAAGGTTGGAATTGCTTTTTCAGGCGGCCTAGATACTAGTGTTGCTATTTTGTGGATGCGCAATAATGGTTGTGTTCCTTATGCATATACGGCAAATCTTGGGCAACCCGATGAACATAATTATGAGGATATTCCAATTCGAGCTATAGAATATGGAGCTGAAAAAGCAAAGATCATAGATTGTAGGAAATCTTTAGTTGAGGAAGGAATTTCTGCTCTACAAACAGGGGCCTTTCATATATCTACCGGAGGTGTTCCATACTTTAATACAACTCCAATTGGAAGAGCTGTGACAGGAACAATGCTTGTACATGCAATGAAAAAGGATGAAGTAAATATCTGGGGGGATGGTAGTACTTACAAGGGTAATGATATTGAACGTTTTTATCGTTATAGCCTGCTTGTAAATCCAAATTTAAAAATATATAAACCCTGGTTAGATAATTATTTTATTGAAGAGTTAGGTGGAAGAAAAGAAATGTCAGCTTACCTTCATAAAGCTGGATTTGACTACAAAATGTCAGCCGAAAAAGCTTACTCGACCGATTCAAACATTCTTGGAGCTACACATGAAGCTAAAGATCTAGAAGATTTAAGTTCAAGCATTAAGATTGTCAAACCTATTATGGGGGTTTGCTTTTGGTCAGATACTGTTCAGATAACAGCTGAAGAGGTTTCAATTCGATTTGAAGATGGGATTCCAACAGCTTTAAATAACACTGAATATGAAGATCTTGTTGATCTCATGCTTGAAGCTAATAAGATAGGAGGCCGTCATGGGCTTGGAATGAGTGATCATATTGAAAATAGGATAATTGAAGCGAAGAGTCGAGGTGTTTATGAATCTCCTGGAATGGCATTACTCTTCATTGCATATGAAAGATTGTTAACTGGAATTCATAATGAAGATACTATCGAACAGTATCGAATCAATGGATTAAAACTTGGCCGCCTTTTATATCAAGGCCGATGGTTTGATCCCCAAGCTCTTATGTTAAGAGAAAGCGCAAAATACTGGATTTCAAAACCAATTACCGGGGAAGTTTTTTTGGAACTCCGAAGAGGAAACGATTACTCTATTCTAGATACAATTTCTAAAAATTTGACTTATTCTTCAAAGCATTTAACTATGGAAAGAAGTACATCTGGATTTACAGCTAGAGATCGTATTGGCCAGCTTGCCATGCGTGATTTAGATATTTCAGATACAAGAAAGAAAATCTTTACTTATTCAAAGTTTGGACTAATAGATCCTGAGAAAAAAGAATTCTTTTTAGACTCAAAATAGAGAATGGTAGGTGCTACAGGGATCGAACCTGTGACATACGCCATGTAAAAGCGTCGCTCTACCAACTGAGCTAAGCACCTTTTCTTTATTCTAAATTAATTTAGAAGATCTTTCAAAGCTTTTCCCGGCCGGAATTTTGGTACCCTGGTCTCTTTTATATTGATGATTTCTCCTGTTCGAGGATTTCGACCTAATCTTGATGATCGAGCTGATACAGAAAATGTTCCAAATCCAACTAGAGTTATAGTTTCCCCCTTTTCTAAGGCGACTTTGATTATCCCGATTAATGCATCAAGCGAACGGCTTGCTTCGGCTTTAGAAATATTAGCCTCACTAGCAATGTGATTAATAATCTCAGTTTTGTTCATTAAGAAAAACCTCCAAAAAAAGGCTCCAATTTTTACTGGAACTGACCAACCAAATTGAAAAACCAACTAACACAAGGACATATTAGGCCTTGATAGTAAATCTCTGTCAAGCAAAAAACCAAAGGAAAATGATTTTTGAGCATTTTTTTTACTGATTATTGTATCTTTGACGCATACTTTCATATAAACATATTGCACTAGCAACACTAACATTCAAATTTTTTATTTCACCAAGCATTGGAATTGAGACCAATTGATCACAAGCATCTCTAGTCAATCGACGCATACCTTCATTTTCTGAACCCATGATCCAAGCTATCGGCTGATTTGCATCAATCTTATATAAATTACTAGAAGCATATTCATTAGTCCCAATTAATTGAATACCTCGATCCTTCAATTGCCTTAACGCTCTTGCAAGATTTGTTACTATTAGACAAGGAATAGATTCTATAGCCCCACAAGAAACCCGATTAACAATCGGATTGCTATAACTAGCTGAACGGTCTTTTGGAATTATCACTGCATGTGCTCCAGCAGCTTCTGCTGAACGGAGACAAGCTCCTAAATTATGAGGATCTTTTACCCCATCTAAAATAAGCAATAATGGAGGACAATTAACAATTTTATCTAAAACCTCATCAATACTTTTTTCCATAAACTGAATTTTTGAGCAAAATGCTACTACACCCTGATGTTTGCCTTTGATCAAATTATCAATTCGATTTGCAGAGACAAAGTGAATCGTGCAATTCATCTTTTGCATATACTTTATAAATGCAGCCATTCTCTTATCCTCGCGAGAGGAATCAATATAAATGCAATCAATAGATCTAGGAATATGTCGTGCTCTTGAAATTATGCTGTGAAAACTAGTAAGAATCTTTGGTCCGTTCATATTATTTTTATTTCTTTCAAGATTTTTCCAATCTCTTACAAATAATGAAAAGATTTGGATTCATAAATAATTTAATTAGAAAAAAATTGAGTTATTCATGAATCCTATGCTTCCCAATGCTTAATGAGGCTTAGCTCAATTTTTTTAGTATAGGAGTCAACTTCGTTAATCTGAACTTGCACTCGGTCTGCCAAACTATAACAGATTCCAGACCTATGGTTTCTTAGTTTTTTTGTAATTTCATTGAACTGAAAATTATCGTGACCTAGTTTGGATATATGAATTAATCCTTCTATTTTCAATGAATCCATCATTACAAAAATTCCAAAATTGGTGATGCTTGTGATCGATCCATTGAAAATTTCTCCTACCCATTTTTTAGCAAAAGAGCATTTCAATTGAGATTCTACATCTCGAGAAACTTCATCTGAACGTCGTTCTTGTAATGACAACAAACAAGCTAAATTCTCCCAAGAAGATTTTTCTTTTTTCCACTCCGAAAAATAATTTTGAATATCCAGTTCATTTAAGTACAGGTCATAATTTTTTCCTTGAAGTATTGATTTGATAATTCTATGCATTAAAAGGTCTGGATATCTGCGAATAGGAGAGGTAAAATGACTATAGTTAGTATAAGCTAATCCAAAATGTCCAATATTTTTTGGGCTATAAAAAGCTTGTTGCATTGAACGCAAGCACATAGATTGGATTATGTTAAAATCTGATCGATGATGTACTGAATCTAGGAAATCATTGTAGTCCTTTGCTCTTGGTTTTTCCCTATAGTTCATAGATAGGTTTAACGATTTTAAAAATCCTTGCAAGTTGCTTAGACGTTCTTGAGTAGGCTGATCATGTACTCGATATAAGTTTGGATGTCCGACTTTAGAAACAAAATCAGCTGCACAAGTATTAGCTGCAAGCATACATTCTTCGACCAAGCGTTGAGCGTCATTTCGGCTTTCAAAGATTATTCTCTTAATCTTTCCAAACTTATTCAATATTAATTTAGTTTCTGTTATATCGAAATCTATGGTTCCCCTTCTTTTTCGAGCTTTTAAAAAAGCAATATAGAGTTCATATAATTTACCAATCAAAGATCCTAATTTATTTTCTGTTTCATCTCTCCGAACTGATTTTCTTGAGGATAGAAATTTATAAACTTCACTGTAAGTAGTTCTAGCAAAAGAATTTATTATGGCATTATAAAATCTATATGAAACAACTGTACCAGCTTGTCTTCCATGCAAAAGAACAGTCATATCACAAACTAGAACTAACCTATCAGCACTTGGCAGAAGAGAACATAGTTTGTTAGATAATTTTTCCGGCAACATTGGAATTACTTTTCGAGGAAAATATATACTTGTAGCTCTTTTCAATGCTTCATTATCTAGAAAACTATTTGGCTTGACATAATGGCTTACATCTGAGATAGCTACTAATAACCTCAACTTTTCCTGGTTTTCAAAATCTTTTTTTTGAACAGATTCACAGTAAATTGCATCATCAAAATCTAAAGAATCTTCATTATCAATAGTAATAAATGGAGTATTACGTAGATCAATGCGATCAGAAAAATCCTCTTCAAGTATCGAATCTGGCAGCGCTTCTGCTTGATGTATTACCTCTTCTGGAAAGTTAGAGGATATCTCAAATTTTCGCATTGAAATTTCAATTTCAATTCCAGGATCTTTTAAGTAACCTAGTATTTCATGTATGTGAGCAATTGGTTTATTGTAACGTGTAGGATATTCAACGATGTGAGCTATTACTACCTGCCCATTTTTTGCTCCATTTACTCCATTTGAAGGAATGATAATATCTTGTCTGATGCGTTGATCATCAGGAAGAAAAATTCCAAGATTTGATTTTACAAAAAATTGGCCTACCAAATTTACCTGTTTTCGATTCAAAATTTCCACAATTTTTCCTGAATACTTGCCATGATATTTATTTCCGAGTTTTGCAATAACTTTATCTCCATGCATGACTTTTAACATTTCTCGGAAAGAGAGGTATAAATCTGGCTTTCCATCATCGCGCAAAAGGAAACCAAACCCATCTCGATGTCCTTCAACTTTTCCTGATATTAAATGTCGATTTGATAAAAGTTTAATTTCATGAAAATTGAAAATCAACTGACCATCACGCTGCATTGCTGCTAATCTTTTAGAAAATCCATTACATATTTCATCTGTGATTTTCAATTGATGCTTCAGTTCAGAGTATAGAACAGGAGAGTGGCTTGATCGCAAAATGCGTAAGATTTCCTCTCTTGAAGGTATCCCAATGTTAGATTTCATTGATCTTTAACAACCATCATTGGAAGCATATTTCCAAATATTTCTTGATTCATGATTCAATCTTTTGAGTAGTTTTAGAGTTCTTTTCATAATAAAAACATTTATATTGAAAAGAACAAGTTTTATCGATTTTTAGAACTATATCTATCCTATTTATTTTTTATAAATCACTTTTTATCTTAGAAAAATTCTGGATAAATGTTAATTTAGTGAAACAAAAACACTCAAAAATTTTTTAATTAAAACCTGAATCAAAAAAATATAGAACTAAAAATTGAATATTGAATTGATATTTCTGGTGCCCAGGAGAGGATTTGAACCTCTAAACCTCCCGGTACATGGATCTGAACCATGCGCGTCTACCATTTTCGCCACCTGGGCATTTATTATGCGTATTATGAAACCTTATCAAGTAATGCAAAGATTCTTTTGAATTAGACGCTTTACAGTTTTCTTTGGAAAGATGATATACCAAAAATTAATTAATCAAAATTCAAGAATTTCAAAGCTGAAAATTCCTGATTTCTGTTCTCACAAGGTCTTCTTAATCTCAGTATAGTTCACTATAGCACGACCTGTCAAAAGCAAGAAAAACTCGAGTACAATGCAATTGCTCTGTCTTAAAAAAATTTAGCTCAATCATTCCTAATATTTAATGTTCGAGCTATTCAGGCCGATTTTTGTGCTATGATTAAAACCTTTTCAATTTTCCTATACCATCTCTGATGGTATAAGATTTTAATCTTTTTTAAAGGCGCATTAGCTCAGAAGGTAAGAGCAACGGAATCATAATCCGGAGGTCCCCTGTTCGAACCAGGGATGCGCTACCGAGTCATTTCCCTCTAAATAATGTAGAATTTATTTCCTGAACGAAGGAATTCACCCCTTCTTTTTGAAATTTTCGTGGCAAGTTTTACAAGATTCAGCTGATTTTTTGAAAAAAAATTGTATTTCTTTCAAATTCTCTGAATATATAGCATCTGATAATTGCTCGATATTCATTTTTAAATCTTCTTGTTTTTTTTCAAATTCTGAAAAATTGTTCCAAATTTTTGGTAAGGCACTTCCCCCTTCAGTTCGGAAACTAAAACCAGACCATGGCAATTTAACTAAAACTCTAAGTATTTCTATGTTCTGTTTAAGCATCATAGAATCATAAGGAACTTTTCCAATAATCATTGGACGAATCTGAGAAAAATGGAATGAAATTAACTGAAAAGCAGATTTTCTATACTTAATTGCTTCTTCATCTCCTTTAAAAATCACCTGAGCATAAGAAAATATAGGAATGGCTATTAAAAAAACAGAAAAGACAAGAGAAGCAGAATATTTGTTTCGCATAAATTATTTCCTATCAATATAACCCCCCTATTATTTTTATTCAGAATCTCTTTCTAAATCAAATAATTAAGCAAGAATAGATTTTGCTAATTGAACAGCTATACCAATATAATTTCTAGGAGTCATCTCTAACAAAATTTTTTTTACATCAAGAGGAAGTTTTAAAGAATGAATAAATTCATGAATAGAAGTTTTAGTTATATTTTTCCCTCTTGTAAAGGACTTAAGCTGTTCATAAGGCTTATGAAATCCATAACGTCGCATTACAGTTTGTATAGGTTCAGCTAAAACCTCCCAATGTTGATCAAGATCATTATCAATGATCTCTCTATTAATACCTAATCTAAACAAACCTCGAGAACATGATTCCCATGCTAATAAACAGTGTCCTAAAGCAACACCAATATTGCGAAGAACAGTTGAATCAGTCAGATCTCTTTGCCACCGGGAAACAGGTAATTTGTCAGCCATATGACGAAGTATAGAGTTTGCCAAGCCTAAATTACCTTCGGAATTTTCAAAATCAATTGGGTTGATCTTATGAGGCATAGTAGACGAGCCAATCTCGTTAGTTTTCAAATTTGAAGAAAAAAAATATCCAAGAGAAAAGTATCCCCAAATATCTCGATTTAGGTCAAGAACAATATTGTTTAATCTTGCTATAGCATCAAACAAGCAACACATCCAATCATGTGGTTCTATTTGAGTAGTATATTTATTTTGAATGATTCCTAGACTATCTAGAACAGATTTACTAAATCCTGGCCAATCAATTTCAGGATAAGCTAAAACATGTGCATTGTAGTTCCCTGTTGCCCCATTTAATTTTGCTGTTGGATTAATAGAAATGATTGAATCAATTGCTTGCCTTAATCTGACTGAAAAATTAGCAAATTCTTTTCCCAAAGTAGTAGGGCTTGCTGGTTGGCCATGAGTTCTTGAAAGCATTGATTGTTCTGCATTTTTTATCGCTAGATTCTCAAGTTTTTTTACTAAATCATTGAGGCATGGAACAATGCAAAATTCCCGCATTTTCAATAACATGAGCGCATAGGATACACTATTGATATCATCAGAGGTACATGCAAAGTGCACAAATTCTGATGCATTTCTTAATTCAAAATTTCCTAATAATTTTTCTTTCAGCCAATACTCTACAGCTTTGACATCATGATTTACTACCTTTTCAATATCTTTAATTTGGCTAATATCTGATTCAGAAAAATTTTCTGCCAAGTTGTATAGATATATCTTTCCATCATTGGAAAAGGGTTTCAATTCAGGCAAACCAGCTTCCGATAGAAATATTAACCAAGTTATTTCAACTTTTAATCGATGAAATATAAGTGCAGATTCAGATAAAAAATTTCGAAGAATTTTCAAATTTTCTGACGAAGCATAACGACCATCCAAAGGAGAAATTGCATTAAGCTTGCTAAGCCTCTGATTACAAGTATCATTGTTCAGTTTCTTCTGTTTGTCTTTCATAAAAATTGCATCATTTCATTAGAAAATAAAAAAAGTGAATTTAAAAAAAATCAAAGTTAGAATGAAATAATAAGTCATTAACAAATATACCTAATCAATTTTTTAAATACAGAAATTTCATTAGTTAAATTTTTTTCAGATATGGATGATTGGATTTAGATTTCAAAAAATCAGTAAATAATTCCTCCACCCAAGCATATATCTTTTTCATATAGTACTGCTGATTGTCCTGGGGTAACAGCCCATTGTGGTTCAGAAAAAATTAGCTCAAACATACTGAAATTTTTTACTTTTAAGTAACAATCAGTACTTGTATGCTGAAAACGAATCTTAACTTTATATTCTGAGTCTTTCGGAGGGAATTCAGATATCCAAGTTGCATCACCAGCATAAAGATTTTTCGAAAAAAGTTTCGGATGGTTATTTCCCTGAACGACAATTAAAGCATTTTTCCCAAAGTTCTTAGATGCAACGTACCATGCATTATTTTTAGTTTTTACATTTTTATCTTCAGCATAGTTTTTAATACCTCCTATTTTTAGCCCTTTCCTCTGTCCTATTGTATAAAAAGGCAATCCATCATGATTGCCTATAATATTTTTGTTTTCTGAGATTAATATAGGACCTGGTTTGAAAGGAATGAAATTGGATAAAAATTTTTTAAAAGGCCTTTTACCAATGAAACATATTCCTGTTGAATCTTTCTTATCAAAATTGTGCAAACCAACTTCCTGAGCAATTCTTCGGACTTGGCTTTTGGAAATTTCTCCTAAGGGAAAAATTGTATTTAGCAATTGAGCTTGATTTAATCTATATAAAAAATAACTTTGATCTTTTTGCGCATCATTAGCTCTAGCCAGATGTATTTTTTTTCCAATTTTTACAATTTTTGCATAGTGTCCAGTAGCTATGTAATCCGCACCTAATTTAAATGCATGTTCCATAAATGAGGAAAATTTTATTTCAGAATTGCAAAACACATCTGGATTAGGGGTTCGTCCAGCTGAATACTCATTGAGAAAATTTTTGAAAACACGGTCCTTATATTGCAAAGAAAAATCAACGTAGTCAAATTCTATACCAATGTAATCTGCAATACTTACCGCATCCAAAAAATCCTTTTTTATTGAACAATAACTTAATTTATCTTGCCAATTCTTCATAAATAAACCAATAACTTGGTATCCCTGTTGTTTTAGTAACCAAGCTGCAACAGATGAATCAACCCCACCAGACATACCAATAACAACACAACCCTTTTTGAAATATTTGTGTGATATAGAAGACATATTTTTAAACCCATGTATTATAAAATCTAGTATATTCTTATAGTGGATGCTCATTGGTTTTTTTTCATTATCTCCTATGGGTCAATTTCATTTGCATTTTGCTTTATACAAAAAAATTAAAATAATAGTTGATCAACCAAATTTCCAATTGAGGAGTTCTATGCAAATCGGCATACCTAAAGAAATTCATAAAGGAGAAACTCGAGTAGCGGCTACTCCAGAGACTGTAAAAAAGTACATTATTAATAACCATACTGTTGTTGTTGAAAAGGATGCTGGGGCAGCAGCAAATTTTTCTAATAAGGATTATACGGAATCTGGAGCTGTTATAGGAACAACAAATGAAACTTTAGCATGTGAATTAGTATTAAAGGTAAACAGTCCAAATGATTTGGAACTAAGCATGATGAAATCCGGCACTGTAATTATTGGCATGTTAAATCCTTTCAACATTGAAAATTTAAATAAAATTTCAAAAGCTGGTTTAACTGCATTCTCGTTAGAAGCAGTTCCCCGGGTTACAAGGGCTCAAAGCATGGATGTACTTTCCTCACAAGCAAGTTTATCTGGATATAAAGCCGTTTTATTAGCTGTTCAATACTATCAACGTTTTGTTCCAATGATGATGACAGCAGCTGGTACTCTTAGAGCGGCCCGAGTTTTGGTACTTGGTGCAGGAGTTGCGGGGCTTCAGGCAATAGCAACAGCAAAACGACTGGGAGCTATTGTTGAAGCTTCAGATGTTCGTCCTATGGCTAAAGAACAAGTTGAATCATTAGGAGCAAAATTTATAGATGTTCCTTTTGAGACTAATGAAGAAGAGGCAATCGCAAAAGGGAAGGATGGTTATGCTCGATCTATGCCTAAGAGCTGGATGGATCGACAATCAGCATTAGTTTCCGAGAAATGTAAAAACTCTGATATTGTTATTGCAACTGCTCTGATTCCAGGAAAACCTGCTCCGAAATTGGTTTTCGAATCTACAGTAAGATCAATGAAACCAGGTTCAATTATAGTTGATATAGCTGCTGGATTTGGAGGAAATTGCGAATTGTCAGAACCTGATAAAGTTTTGGAAAAATATGGAATAACTTTGATAGGATTTACAAATCTTCCAGCCAAAATTTCAACTGATGCTTCTATACTTTATTCAAATAACCTTTTTAATTTTGTAAAACTAATTTCAAATGAAAAGGGATCTTTAGACATAAAACAGGACGATGAAATTGTAAAGACTTGTTTGATGTGTTTTGAAAACACAATTTTTCGGGGGTAATTAAAAATATGGATATTATTAGTCCAACATTGGTTAATTTAATTATTTTTGTATTGTCTATCTATGTAGGCTATCACGTTGTTTGGAATGTGACTCCTGCATTACATACCCCACTAATGGCTGTTACGAATGCTATATCAGCAATTGTTATTGTTGGTGGGCTTCTTGCTGCAGCATTAACCGAAGAGAGTCTACTAGCACGTGGACTAGGCATAGTTGCTGTAATTCTATCTGCTATCAATGTGTTTGGAGGATTTCTGGTAACATGGAGAATGCTTGAGATGTTTAAGAAAAAAACAAAAAAACCTTCAAAGGAATCTATAAAATCATGAACTTAGTCACTATTCTTTACCTAGTTGCTTCGATCTGTTTTATCCAGGCTCTCAAAGGCTTATCTCATCCTAAAACATCTAGATTGGGAAACATTTTTGGAATGATGGGGATGGGTATTGCAATATTTACAACAATATTTCTGATTTTAAATTTGAAAAATCCTGAGACACATTCTGTAACCTTAATCTGGATCCTTTCTGGAATCTTGATTGGAGCTTCTATTGGTATTTTTCTGACAAAAAAAGTAGAAATGACAAAAATTCCTGAATTGGTAGCTCTTATGCATAGTATGACCGGATTAGCAGCAGTAGCTATTGCAATAGCGATTATTGCTGAACCATATGCATTTTCTATTTCTTTATCTAAAGTGATTCCAATCTGGAATAGACTGGAGCTTTTTTTGGGAACATTTATCGGAGCAGTTACATTTTCTGGATCTATAGTTGCTTTTGGAAAGCTGTCAGGATTTTCGAAAATCCGAATCTTCAGTGCTTCTCCAATAAATTTCAAATGGCAGCATTTACTTAACTTGTTCCTATTCTTCGCAATTATTTTTTATGGCACCAACTTTGTACTCAATCAATCTTTGATCCCTTTTGTAATTATGATGTTAGTTTCTTTCTTATTAGGAATTTTGATCATTATTCCTATCGGGGGAGCTGACATGCCAGTATTGATTTCAATGTTGAATAGTTATTCAGGCTGGGCTGCAGCTGGGATAGGTTTTTCTCTCAATAATCCAATGTTGATAATTGCTGGTTCATTAGTCGGATCTTCTGGAGCGATCCTCTCTTATATCATGTGTAGGGCAATGAATCGTTCATTTTTTAATGTGGTTCTTGGAGGATTTGGTTCGAAAAAAATAGATTCAAATGGAAGATCTGGAACTTCAGAAAAACGCCAGACAAAATCTGGAAGTCCTGAGGATGCAGCATTTCTCATGAGTAATGCTGAGAATATAATAATTATTCCTGGATATGGTTTAGCTGTTGCCCGGGCTCAACATGTTCTAAAAGAATTATCTGATAAGCTCTCCAAGAAGGGAATCAATGTAAAATATGCAATACATACTGTAGCTGGGCGAATGCCTGGGCATATGAATGTTCTACTTGCAGAAGCTGAGGTTTCTTATGAAGATGTCTTTGAAATGGATGAAATAAATCCTGAGTTTCAGGAAACAGATGTAGCTCTTGTACTAGGCGCTAATGATGTAGTTAACCCTGCAGCTAAATCAGATCCATCTTCTCCAATATCAGGCATGCCTATTCTTGAAGCTTACAAGGCAAAAACTGTAATAGTCAATAAGAGATCGATGGCTACTGGGTATTCTGCATTAGATAATGAACTTTTTTATATGGACCAAACCATGATGGTTTTTGGAGATGCAAAAAAAATCATTGAAGAGATAATCAGAGTTCTCTAAAATACTAACTATTTTCAATATTTTTATTAGCAAAATCTGGCTGTTTTTGATTTGAACGTCTTGTTTTTACAGCTTCGGCTAGATTTTGCAACAAAGGTAGGGTGTCGTCCCATCCTATGCATGCATCCGTGATACTTTTGCCATAAACCAGCGATTTTCCCGGTATTAGATCTTGTCGTCCAGAACGGAGATGGCTTTCTATCATGATTCCGACAATGCGAGTTTCACCTTGAGAAATCTGCTCAGCAATGTTGCTTACTACTTCAAGTTGGTTACGAGGATCTTTTTTGCTATTTGCATGACTTGCATCAATCATAAGATAAGGTTCTAATCCAGAATCTTGAATATTTTTGCTTGCTATATTTATGCTTGTCGAATCATAATTTGGTGTTTTCCCCCCTCGCAAAATAACATGACAATCTTCATTACCCTCAGTTGAGAATATCGCAGAATGCCCCCCTTTTGTTACAGATAGAAAATGATGAGTTCTAGATGCTGCTTTAATAGCATCAACAGCAATTTTTATGTTTCCATCTGTTCCATTTTTGAAACCGACTGGCGATGACAAGCCAGAAGCTAATTCTCTATGAACTTGACTTTCAGTAGTACGAGCTCCAATTGCTCCCCAAGAGACAAGATCTGCAATGTATTGTGGTGTAATCATATCAAGGAATTCACAACCTGCAGGTAAGCCAATTTCATTAACATCAAGTAACAATTGCCTTGCAAGTCGAATTCCCTTATTAATATGGAAACTACCATCAAGATCAGGGTCATTTATTAAACCTTTCCAACCAATTGTAGTTCTTGGTTTCTCAAAATAAACTCGCATGACTATTTCAAGTTTGTCTATTAAATCGAATCTAATATCTTTTAAACGATTTGCATATTCTAATCCTGCATGTATATCATGAATAGAACAGGGACCAATGATAACTATCAATCGGTCATCAAGACCATGTAATATTTTATGTATGGAATACCTAGTAGAATAAACCGTATTAAGGATTTTCGAAGAATATGGAAGTTCACGCATAATATGCACGGGAGGATTTAATTCTTTAATTTCGCGTATGCGAAGATCATCAGTATTATGCAGCACGTTGATAACTCCAGAATTTTAGTAATTTAAGAAACATATCCCAAGCCAAGGTAGTTTTCCAAGATTATTTTTTCTTTAAATCTTAAACGAGAAATAAGATCTCCCTATCATTCTAACTCATCAATCAAAAAGAAATCATTACAAATGTTAAAAACCATTTTGGAAGAAAGATTAATATATTCCAGTACCTCCAACAGTTAATCCTTCAATGAGAATCGTAGGAATCCCAACACCAACCGGTACATTTTGACCATCTTTACCACAAGTTCCAACACCAGAATCAAGTTTTAGATCATTTCCTATTAAAGAAATCCTTTTCATAGCATCTGGACCATTGCCAATTATTGTAGCGCCTTTTACAGGATACAAAATCTTACCATTTTCTATAAGATAAGCTTCTGAAGCAGAAAAAACAAATTTTCCACTAGTAATATCTACTTGACCTCCACTAAAATTTACTGCATAAATTCCTTTTTTTACGGAAGATATAATCTCCTCAGGATGAGTATTTCCGCTCAACATGTATGTATTTGTCATTCGTGGCATTGGCAGATGAGAAAAAGATTCGCGACGAGCATTTCCTGTTATAGGTTTTTTCATTAAGAATGAATTTAACGTATCCTGCATATAACCTTGAAGAATTCCATTCTCTATTAAAACATTAGATTTAGTTAAGTTCCCTTCATCGTCCACATTTAGAGAGCCTCTCCTCTGAGAAAGTGATCCATTGTCAATAATAGTTACCCCATCAGCAGCAACTTTTTTTCCTACTGCACCTGAAAATATGCTCGATCCTTTTCGATTAAAATCCCCTTCTAAACCATGACCAACAGCTTCATGTAATAAAACTCCAGGCCAACCTGGTCCAAGAACAACCGGCATTTCCCCTGCTGGGGCTGAACGAGCATCGAGGTTGTTAGTTGCTTCCCGTACCGCATGTTGTACATATTCTGTTAATACTTTCTCGGAAAAATAGTTTAATCCAAAACGTCCCCCTCCTCCTGCATGTCCAACTTCTCTTTGATTTTTGTGTTCTACTATAACAGTTAATGAGAGTCTCACTAATGGTCTAATATCAGAAACTAACCTACCATCATTTCCTGCTATAAGAACTACATCATAGTCAGCACTGAGATTAGCCATAGTTTGGATAACCCTAGAGTCATAAGAACGAGCCATATGCTCAATTTTTTCTAACAAACCTACCTTGGAAGTAGCATCTAGTGTGTGCAGTGGATTTAATGGTTCATAAAGATTATTTGTAGAATTAGTCCGCATGGAAGAAGATTGTGTTTTTATTTTTCTTGAAGATCCACTCTGAGCAATGCATCGAACAATCTCTGAACAAGAATTCAGTGCATTAGTAGAGAGTGAATCAGAATAGGAAAAAGCTGTTTTCTCGTTTTTGAATGCACGAACCCCAACTCCTTGATTTAAAGAAAAATTTCCTGTTTTCACAATTCCTTCTTCCAAACTCCAACTTTCACTGCAAGTATGCTGAAAATACAAATCAGCATAATCAACCTTGCAGGTCATTATTTTATTCAATGCATGGGAGATATCAGTTTCTGATATCTCCCATGGATCTAATAGGAGAGATTTAGAAAAATCTAATGATTTCAAGTAATTTTTATCAGTTTTCATATTTCTTATAAATTAAAAATTCGATGATTTAATGCTGGCAATTTAGTACGAATTTCCGTAATTTTTTCAAGTTCTATATTTCCAGTAACAAATCCAGGTCCTTCGGAAATACAACCAAGTATTTTTCCCCATGGATCAACAAACATTGTATGGCCCCATGTTCTTCGACCATTTGGATGTAATCCTCCTTGAGCAGAAGCTAGAACATAGCATTGATTCTCTATCGCACGTGCTCGCAATAGATATTCCCAATGTGATTCTCCTGTTTCATATGTAAAAGCAGCAAGAACTAATATGAGTTGGACAGGTCCCATAGCTCGATACAATTCAGGAAAACGCAAATCATAACAAACAGACAATCCAATTTTACCTATTGGTCCATCAAATACCTTGATATTTTTTCCTGATTCCACAACAAAAGATTCATCATAATAATCAATACCTGAATGAAATTTAAATAGATGTACTTTGTCATATCGAGCTATTTTCTCCCCTCTTGGTGTATATACAAGAGTTGTATTAAAAATCTTTCGTGAATCCTGAATCATTAATGGTAATGTGCCTCCCACTATCCATATTTTATGCTTTTTAGCCTGTTCCGAAAGAAAGTTTTGTACTATACCGGAACCCTCTCTTTCTTTAATTGTCAGTTTGTCTGTATCCGAATATCCCATAAAACAAAAATATTCAGGCAAAGCTATTAGTTCTGCTCCTTCTAAGACTGTTTGCGCAATTAATTCTTTCGCCTGGTTAAGATTTTCCAAAAGATTTTGTGAACTGACCATCTGTAAAGCACCTACACGAAATGAAATCATATTGGTATTAAGCATGGAAAAAACAATATTGAAAATTTATTGATGCATAATTTTTTTAGTATACAACAGCTTAATATACTATATTTAATTCATATTCAAATTCCTTTGAATTTCAGAAACAAACATAACTAGGACTTCTGCAAAAATCTAAATAAGCATGGTATTTTTATCTCGTGAAAAAAATTATAAATTTATATTTTTTAGATCGTTTATCAGAAACACAGACAGAAGGATTTTTTAAGAAATTCAATAATAATTAAACAAATTTCCGATTTTTAAGGAATTTTTGTTAAAATTCTTGGTCCTCACTTTTTCTATGGGCATATTTTCTATACTTTTTCTGCTGATCAAGTAAATATCTATTATTGAAAATTGGAAAAATTCTATGAATGGTTCTCCTTCTACAGTCTATCGAAAAAACTACAAAGTTTATCCATTTAAAATTAGATCTGTAAGTTTGACTTTTGATTTAGATGTTGAAACAACTTATGTGCGCAATATAATGCATATTTTTCGCAAATCAGAATTTCCAGAGGCAAGTGTTTTGATTTTGGAAGGAGAAGAGTTAAGTTTGATCTCATTAATTTTAAATGGAAAGCACTTAAATAAAACACAATACGCACTGTATCCGAATTCACTACATATTACTAATTTTCCAGAAAAAGGCATATTAGAAATTTTTAGCTCTTGTAAACCAAGCACCAATTCAGCTTTAATGGGTTTATATATTTCAAAAGGAACCTTTGTTACACAATGTGAGCCAGAAGGATTTCGTCGAATAACATGGTTTGCAGATCGACCAGATGTAAAATCTCTATTTAGTGTTAAGATTCGAGGAAAATTCAAAGAATTTCCAGTTATGTTATCAAACGGGCATTTGATCTCGAAAAGTTTATCCAATGAATTTCAAGAAGTTCATTGGATAGATCCATTTCCAAAGCCATGTTATCTATTTGCATTGGTTGCAGGAAATTTGGCCGTTAAGGAAAGATCAATGAAAACCAATTCAGGTAGAAATATATTGTTACAGGTATATAGTGATCATGGATTGGAGAATAAAACCGAATGGGCACTATACTGCTTACATAATGCAATTCAATGGGATGAATATCGTTATGGACTAGAATTAGATTTAGACAGATTTATGTTAGTGGCTGTTCATGACTTCAATATGGGAGCAATGGAAAATAAGGGATTAAATATATTCAATTCAGCATGTATTTTAGCTAATCAAGATACAGCTACAGATTCTGATTATGAAAACATTGAATCTATAGTCAGTCATGAGTATTTCCATAATTGGACTGGTAATCGGGTATCCTGCCGTGATTGGTTTCAACTGAGTTTGAAAGAAGGGTTAACTGTTTTTAGAGATCAGCAATTTAGTGCTGATATGTCTGTTCATGACTTAAATCTACCATCTACGCATATCTTAAGTGCAAAAGTAGTTAAACGAATTGATAATGTTTTAAATCTTCTTTCGGAACAATTTCCTGAAGACTCCAGTTCTATGGCACATCCTATTCAACCTAATAGTTACTTAGAAGTTAGCAATTTTTATACTGCAACAATTTATGAAAAAGGTGCTGAAGTAGTAAGAATGCAACACACATTGCTTGGGGAAGACGGTTTCTGTGAAGGTTTAAGAAATTATCTTCAAAAGTATGATGGGCAATCTGCAACATGTGATAATTTTTTAGATTCGATGGAATCTATTTACATGAGGAAAAATCCAGGAAAAAATTTTTCTGTTTTTCGACGATGGTATCAGCAAGCTGGCACACCTGAATTAACAATTCAGATGGATTATAATCAAGAAAAGAGACAGTGCACACTAAGATTGAGGCAAGATTGCCCATTGGTTGGTATTGAGAAAATAGTTTCAGACAATAAGAAGAAAAAACCATTTCATATACCTTTTGCAATAGGTTTATTAGATAATGATGGCCGATCAATACCACTGATTCTTGGAAAGAATGCTCCATGTGATTCAATCATACTTGATTTTTCAGAAGTTCATCAAGAATGGGTGTTTGAAGAAGTTCCAGTATTTCCAATTCCATCTCTATTGAGAAATTTTTCTGCCCCTGTATCTATCAATTACCCCTATACAAATCAAGAATTAACAATATTAGCTTTGAATGATAAAGACTTATTTTCTCGATGGGCCGCTGCCCAAGCACTGGCAATCAAGGAAATATTAAACTTTTTAGAAAACAAAAATTTCAAGTCCGATAATAAACTTACCTATACTTGGAAAAGAAATCTGGAAGATGAAATGCTCGATTTTTCTTACCGTGCTAGGATTTTGAGATTACCAAATGAAAAAGTACTGTCTAAACAGATAAAACCAAGATTTTTAGATCCTCTTGCTCTTTCAAATGCAGTTGAAATTTTTCGTCAAAGAATAGGAGATGATTTATCGGATTCTCTTGAATTACTTTATAATGAATGCTGCTGCTATGCACAGAAAAATATTTATAATCCTTACCTAGCAGGAAAACGAGCCTTAAAAAATCTGGTTCTTGAATATCTAGCAGCTGGTGAAACATCAATAGGGAAAATACTAGCTAGGAAACAATATGAAGAATCTCATAATATGACAGATCAGATTCATTCACTTTCAATACTGATAAATTATTGTAATGAGGATATATCTGCTCATGCACTGGAAAAATTTTTCAATAAATGGAAACAGGATGACCTCGTGATTGATAAATGGTTTTCCTTACAAGCTAAAGCTCATGGTACTAATGCATCAAAAATTCAAAAACTTATGAAACATCCAATGTTTGACTTGCATAACCCAAACAGAGTACGTGCACTTGTTTTCCAATTTTGTATGAATAATCCTAGGGGTTTTCATAAGGAAGATGGCTCAGGATATGATTATTGGACAGAACAAGTTCTATCTCTAGATTTAATTAATCCAGAGCTATCAGCAAGATTAGCTAGAGCATTTGATAATTGGTTTCAATTTACTGAAAAAGTATGTATCCCGATGAAAAAATCTTTAGAAAACATCATGGAAAATAAATTCAAATTATCCAAGAATGTCATAGAAATTATATCTAAATCTTTAAAATATACAAATTAAAGAAAAAACCTATGAAAGAGCAGATTACCATAGCTCAGTTCCTAAGAAAATCTTATAAAGATTCATTAATCAATCGTGGGTTAGCAACCCTAATACAATCAGTTGCTAATTCTATTAAGAATATTAGTATTTTAGTAGGCCAGGGGAACTTGATAAATATATTAGGAGAAAACAAAACTAAAAATATCCACGGGGAAATGCAAAAAAAACTGGATCTCATTACAAATGAAATATTTTTAAAAGGAAGCAAGAGCAGCTGCTTAGCTGCTCTTGCTTCTGAGGAAATGAAAAATTTTTATTTAGTTTCTAATAATTATCAAAAAGATGATGAAAAATACTTGCTTCTTCTTGATCCATTAGATGGATCTTCTAATATAGGAGTAAATTCTTCAATTGGAACAATTTTTTCCATTTTATCAGTCCCATCGAAAATTTCGACTGAATGTAAAATCACAGAGGAAGACTTTTTACAACCTGGTTATAAACAAGTAGCTTCTGGCTATTCAATTTATGGACCCCAAAGTCAATTGATTTTTACATTTGGAAATGGATTATTAGTTTTTACTTTAAATAGAAAAAATAATTTCTGGATTATGACAGATAGGAATATATCAATTCCTCAGAATACCTCTGAGTTTTCTATTAATATCTCAAACATGAGACATTGGGATGATGCTACTTCACATTATATAAAGCATTGTCTAAAGGGTAAAGATGGCCCTTTTGGAAAAGATTATAATATGCGTTGGGTAGGATCTATGGTTGCTGATGTTCATCGAATTCTTATCCGGGGAGGAATATTTTTGTATCCTAGGGATAATAAACTTGCTAACAATAATGGTAAGTTGAGACTGATGTATGAAGCAAATCCAATGAGTTTCTTAATAGAACATGCTGGTGGAAAAGCAATTGATGGAAACAAACGAATTTTAAGTATTCAACCAAAAAATTTACATCAGCGAACTGGTGTAATTCTTGGATCGAAGAATGAAGTTGATAGATTTCTAGAGTCTTCTCAAATAACATAAAAATTTTTCTACTTTATTTAATTAGAATAAAAATGTTATTGGAATTTCTAATATATTCTGCTTATGCAAGAATTTTCCTTACTAGTAAATAAATGTTGTTGGATAAAATTATTTTAAAGAAAATTTAATTTTTTCAGGTTTTGAATTCAAAATATTTTCTTGATTGGGGGAAGTGTCTTTCTTTTTCTGAAACAAGGACCATTTTCATATAATAATTTTATATGAAAGGCTGTTCCATATCCTTTATGTTGGTCAAAACCATAAATAGGATGCCCTTGATTTAAAAAAAAGGAGATGAGCATCTAGTTCTATTTTTTGAAAATAGAACTAACAATACTAAACTAGGTATACAACTTAGGTTTTTCAAAAATTTTTTCATTGCTAGCGCTGTTGCAACAAGGATGTTCATCGAATCAATTTCTTTTGCACTGATACATGAAACATTCTATGTTATCTCATTATTCTTAATAATCTTTGAAAATTTTTCTTTTTAAGTATTTTGAATCATTCAGCACAATTATTGGGTTATTGAGGTCAAGGATTACTGATGGTGCAAAAACTGGACCTGCTAATAATTCCCTACCTGATTTATCTAAACCAGCAATTAATCTTCCAAAGTTCTTTTATTAACTGCTGCTGGTTCAGCTTTTACGATGTTTATCAGATATTTAGTATCTTATCTGCAATTAGGTTAGCTGTATCAAGGGAGAGTTGATTATGAATGCTTAAGAAATTCTTTTGAATTTTTTTTCTTTTGATTTCGTTGGTTAACATTTCCCAGCTATTGCTAGCAATGTTTTCTGGAGTGGCATCACTTTGCAATAATTCTGGAACAATAAAATCTTTTGCTAAGATATTAGGTAGACCGATCCAAGGCATATATGGATGCTTCTGGTTGGATTTCCAAGCCATAAACCGATGCATCCAAGGGGATAATATATAAGAAATTACCATAGGTTTCTTGTATAGAGCGGCTTCCAATGTTGCTGTTCCACTAGCAGTTAGAACTGCATTACTTGCTTGTATTACAGTCCAAGAGATAGGTTGATTTTTTATATCGTGCTGATTTTTTTCAAAATATTTCTGGGTAAAAATCTTTAACCTCGGTACTGGAATTTTTTTCAAAATTTTCTCAAATTCTATAGAACGAATTTCATTTGCCATTGGAACAATAAATTGTAGATCAGGATCCATCTGACTAAGCAATTGAGCTGCCTTTAAAAAAGGAGGGCTTAACAGCTTTATTTCTGAGGATCGGCTACCTGGAAGAATTGCAAGAGTTCGAACGTTTTTATCCAGGGATAGTAATTCTCTTGACTTTTCCTGATCAGGTTTTATTGGAATAAGATTAGCTAATGGATGACCAACATAAGAAACAGGGATTTCTTCTTGTATGTAAATTCTTTCTTCGAATGGAAATAAAACAAAGATATGAGAAACAGATTCTTTAATCTTCTGAATGCGATCATACCTCCAAGCCCAAATGGAAGGACTAACAAAATGAAAAGTTGGCACTCCCAATCTTTTGATTTGCTTTTCTAATGGTAAATTAAAATCTGGAGCATCTATCCCAATAAATAGTGATGGAGGTTTTTTAAGCCAATATTTTTTAAGATTATTATAAATATGCAATAAGTAAGGCAACCGCTTGATTGAATCTATATAGCCAAATGTTGATAAGGCGTTCATAGAATAAAAAGATTCAAAACCCATTGATTCCATTCTAGGTCCACCGATTCCCATGCATCGAGAATCTGTTTGTCTCTTTAAAATAACTTTAATCAACTGACTTGCTAGAAAATCACTAGATGGTTCTCCAGCTATCATTCCTATTCTAGAACTCATGGTCGTATAATACCCCGATTTGAATTTTCTAGAAATTCTAGCATTACTTGAATATATGGAGCCGATTCTGGATCAGAATTTTTGAACCTTTGCAATTCAACACATGCTTTTTCAAGGGACAATCCATTTCTATAAATTATTTTATACGCAATTCGAATTGCATATATCGCAGCTGTCGAAAATCCTCTTCGACGAAGACCCTCGATATTGATTCCAACAGGTCGACATGGATTTCCTGCACACAGAATAAATGGAGGGGCATCTTGCATTAATGAACTATTTCCTCCAGTCATACTATGCTTACCAATCTTTGAAAATTGATGAACCCCTGTTAAACCTCCAGCGATCGCCCAATCTCCAACATGAACATGCCCACCTAATTGAACAGAATTAGCTAAAATAACATTGTTTCCTATTTGACAATCATGAGCTATATGAACATAAGCCATAATCCAGTTATCACTTCCAACTGAAGTAAGACCATGATCTTGAATTGTTCCTGTATTAAATGTTGAGAATTCACGAACAGTATTTCTATCCCCTATAACAAGATTTGTTACTTCCCCATTATATTTCTTATCCTGTGGAACACCACCAATGGAACAAAATCGATAAAAAACATTACTCTGACCAATTGTAGTGTTTCCATCAATTACACAATGTGGTCCTATTTTTGTCCCTGAATCGATTTTTACTCCTGAACCAATTATACTATATGGTCCTATTGTGACAGAACTATCAATCTGAGCTCTAGAATCTACAATAGCAGTATGATGAATCTTCTCGGACATTATTTTTCTAAGTCACGAATAGCACACATCAATTTTGCCTCAGCTACTATTTGATTAAAAACTAATGCACATGCTTTATATCTACAAATAGAACGCCCTAAACGTTCTGCTTCCACTTCGAGACGTAATTGATCTCCAGGGACTACAGGCTTTCGAAATCGTGCGCCATCTACACCAGCTAAATAATAAGCAATTCTTTCTCTATCTTTCTTTAAATCGGAATGATTTTCGTCAAAAGAAAGTAAAGCCGCTGCTTGTGCCATAGCTTCTATTATTAATACTCCTGGCATTACAGATACGTGTGGAAAATGTCCTGTAAAGAAAGGTTCATTAATCGAGACATTTTTAATAGCAATGACAAATTTCCCAGGAACTATGTCCAACACACGATCTATCAAAAGCATTGGATATCGATGTGGAATTCGCAATTTGATTTGATTTGCATTTAGTTCCATATTGTGCATTTTCCAGACTTATGCATAGAAATTTAATCCTATCTTTTTATTTATTCTTTTCCAAAACACGCAAACGACGATTCAATTGGGATAACTTTAAAAGAACTGATGTATTATTTTTCCAGGAAAAATGTTCCGATCCAGGATAAACACCAGTATATCTTCCAGGTTTCAGTATATTCGAGATTACTGCTGTACCACCAGAAATATGCACATTATCAACTAAGATTAGATGCCCAGATATCATAGCAGCTCCAGCAATTGTACAGTATGCACCAATAACAGTAGAGCCTGCAATGCCAACGCAAGCAGCTATGGCTGTATGTTTTCCTACGCGCACATTATGCCCTATCATAATCTGATTATCCAGTTTTACACCATTATCAATGATAGTATTCTCAAGAGATCCTCTGTCTATTGTTGTATTTGCTCCGATTTCAACATCACTACCAATTGACACACTTCCAAAATGGGGAATCTTCTCCCAAAAAGTTTCATGATCAAGGAAATTCGGATTTGAAACGTATCCAAACCCATCAGAACCAAGAATCACTCCACTATGCATAATAACTCGAGAACCTGTAGTAACTCCTTTATATAGAGTAACTCTAGGATATAAATAACAATCAGTTCCTAGCTGAGAATCCTCACCAATTATACATGCTGAATTTAGAATGCATCCCTTACCAATTTTTGCTCCAGGGCCTATGATGCATTGAGGAGCAATATATACACCTGGATCAATATTAGCAGTTGGATCAATAATAGATGAAGGATGTATGTTGGCAGATTCTTTAAAACTGGATATGTTATGAAACCATTGAGCTAATCTAGCATAAAGTAGGTAAGGTTGATCACATGCTATCCATGAATACTCTGGAGGAGGATTTTGAATAGATAAATCTTTCGCTATTTTTTTTGGGACGATTACAGCTCCAGCTTTTGTTGCAGATAGATATTTTCTATACTTAAGATTGCTTAAAAAGCTAACATCCTCTTTCAAAGCTTCCGCTAGACTAGCAAGTCCTCGTATTTTTGGTAGAGCTCTAAACGGTGGAGATTGTATTTGACATTCTATTCCTTCTGTATTTGCAGAAAAAAGTAAATCATCAAGCCGAATTGATTGATCTGATTTTAATAAAATTGGCATAATAGCAATAATTATTCTAAATTTTTCATTACTTCATCAGTGATATCAATTTTTGGACTAACTGTTACAGCTTCTTGAATTATAAGATCAAAATTTCCCTTTTCCGCAATATTCCTAATGCACTCATTTACCTTTTCTATAACTAGGGAAAGCTCTTCATTTCGCCTTCGATTAAAATCTTCCTCAAATTCTCGCTGTTTTCTCTGCAGTTTATTACTACAATTATCCAATGTTCGTTGTTTCTCAAATCTAGTTTTCTCAGACATTATTGGATTGTCTTTTTCAAAGAGCCTGATTTGATCATTCCAATCATCATTCAGTTTTTGCAACTCTTCTTCTTGGTCTTTGAACTCTTTTTCAAGTTTAGCCTGAGCTTTCTTTGCAGGAATCGATTCTCGAAAAATACGCTCTGTATTTACAAAACCAATTTTTAAGTTTTCAGCATTTGCAGAATGGAAAATGCAAATAAGGTTAAGAACAATAAGAAGTTTGAGATATTTCTTAAAATTAAACCAGCAATAGAAGAAAATTAGGTATTTATTGATCGTTCTCATTATCTAAGCATTATTTTATTTGAATTAATCAGGCTTTTCTTTTACATATGTCAAAAAAAATATTTCAATCTGTAATTTTTAAAAGTTTGTACCAACTTGAAATTGAAAATTTTGAATTTTGTCTCCTTCTTTTTTGTTAATTGGTATTCCATAAGAAAGTTGAATTGGACCAAACAGAGATTGATAATAAAAACCAATACCGGTGGAAAATCTCCAACCAAAAGAACCTAAATTTTCTTGTTTATCTGAAATAGTTGATAAAGTTCTAAGAATGTTTTTTTCGTAAATGCGCCCTGCATCTAAAAACAAAAAGCATCGAAGATTTTCTTTCTGATTTTCAATCATGGGAAGAGTAATCTGGATATTAGCAATTATACGACTGTTTCCACCAAGATAGTTTCCACTTTTTGGATCTTTTGGACCAAGAGATCTTTCATCATAACAACGAACGGTACTTATTCCTCCCGCAAAAAAATTCTTAATGATTGGATAGGTTTTTCTGCTATAGCTAGCTCCATAATCAGCTAAAACGTTTAGCATCAAGATCGAGGTTTTTTGAAATTTAAAATAATGTTGATAATTCGCTGTGATGGTATAATACTGCAAGTCCAAAGTTGAAATATTTGCTTTTAAATTGCTGAAAAAACCTTTAGTTGGCATCGAAGTATTATCACGTTTGTCTATTATCCAAGCAAAGTTAGTGGAAATACTATTTGTTAAGTTTCCATGCTCATTCACGAATTTATGATAACTCAAAGGTGCATTCTCGTTCGGAGAAATCCTACTCTGTTCAAATACATTTCCTAGATATATTTTTCTATTCTCAGAAATTGGAATACCAAGGTTCATTGCTATTGATTTAGATCTCAAACGAAAATGTTCACTTGTTTTATTCCATGGATCAGATAGCTTATATTTAGTTAAGAAGGAAAAACTAGCATTACTTTGAATAAAATCAGGATCTATATAGGAGAAAAGGAATGTTCTGTTTTTTCTTCCAGTATTAAGATCAAGATTTAGAGATTTTCCACTGCCAAATATGTTTTCCTCGTTTATAGTAGTCGAAAGAACCATCTTCTCACAAGATCCATATCCAATGCCCAAATTAACAAACCCAGTTGGTTTTTCCTTTACTAAAAAATTTATACTGACTCTATCTAGAATGTTAGGTACAGCTTCTGTGTTAATTTTGACATCACTAAAAAAACCTAACTTTGCAATTTTCTTGTAAGAAAATTCGATATCTTCCAAATTATACCAAGAAGATTCTTTTTGGCGTATTTCTTTTCGTATTACAGAATCATAAGTTCTATAATTTCCATTAATATTTACTTTTTCAACATAGATTCTATTTCCTGGATTTACATGAAAAGTGATATCAGTTTCAAATAAGGTCCGATCTATGATTCTTGAAACATCAACATCTGCAAATGCATATCCTATCTTTCCTAGAAAAAATTTGATATCTTCAAGAGATTGATTAACCCTTCTTGCATCAAAAGTATCTCCCGGATTTACACTGATCAATTTTCGAATTTCCTCAATGTTTAAATCAGCTATAGCTATATTTCCTACAATATCTATACTTCGTATCTTATATATTTTCCCTTCATTTATATTTATAGTAAGTTTTACTTTTTTAAGATCTGAAGAAAAAAGAATATGGGGATTTGAAATATATTCCAAATATCCTTGGTTGAGATAATGAGAGCGCAAATGCTCAATGTCTTCTTGGAACTTTTCTGGAGAGTATTTATTGCATTTTGATGAAAAGTTAAGAAAATTGGACGCTTTAAGCTGAAGTAATTGAAGCAATTTCTTCTCTTGAAAGTTTTTACAACCTAAGATTTTTATTTGGACAATTCTAGGAAAATTTAGTTTTTCTTCAAAAAAAGAGATCTCCAAACAGTTTTTTCCTATAAAATGTTCAGAAGAATTAATCTTAACATTAAAATCTCCAGTTCTAGTGCATTCATCTTTGATGATATCTTTTGCTTGTTTTAATTTAATTTTGTTAAATATCTCACCTTCCATGAAATCGATTTCTTTTAACAAATTTCTAATATCTGGAGATTTCAGTTTTTTTACTTTGCTAAGATCAATTGATGAAATAATTGGATTTTCTTGCACTGAAATAATTACCTGATTTTTTCTTGTTTTTTTGATTTCAATAAATTTAAAAAAACCTGTACTGTAGAGAACATGAATTCCATTTTTGGCGTTTTCTTCAGAAAAAAGCTTTCCAATTTCTGCAGGAAAATTGGATAGTATTTCTTTTTCTGGAACGTGGAAAGTTCCATCAATTCGGATATCTTCTACAATAAATGGAGAGAATGCAAATACTCGATCTTGATAAAAAAACAGTAAAGCAAAAGTTACTAGTATGATTTTTTGGAATTTATGTCTAAACCATGACATCCCAAAGCCCCTGTGGTTTGAATGTAGAAATCATTTCAGGTAACTATTTCCAAAAATAGCGCAAGAAATCATTAAAAGTTGCTATGCCCATAATTAAAAATAGAACAATTAAGCCAAAACTTTGGGCTATAGAGATAAACTTTTTAGAAAGAGGACGTCTTTGCAGGATTTCAACTAGATAATAAAAAAGATAGCCTCCATCTAACATGGGAATTGGAAGGAGATTTAATATTCCTAAACTGACATTAAAGAAAACAAGATAAGAAATATAACTATGTAAACCAAGCTGAGCAGTTTTTGCAGATTGCTTGGCAATTGAAAAAAGTCCTCCAAGATTTCTCCAAGAGCTTATGTGCAAAATCATTTCTTTTAATGTTTTTATATACAATGTAGCTATATTCCAAATATGTAAGACAGAATCGAAGACTTCATAAAAAATCAGATTATATGGTGTTTTTTTAAATCCATATTTCGGACCTAATTCGATGCCAATAAATCCTATGTTTTTTCCATTCAAATGACAGATCCTAGGTTCTAGAAGAAATAAATATAGTTTTCCATCCCGTTCTACTTCAACCTCTAAAAGTTTATTCATATTTTCTTGAATGATTTTAATAAATGTCTCCGGATCTAAGATTGTTACTGATGATGCAGAAATTATTACATCCCCTTTTTTCAGGCCTGCATTATAAGCCACATCATTTTTATTAATAAATAATATCGCAGTCCGAATTTTGAAAAAGGACAATCCGAATTCTTGAGCAATATTTCTTTCAGAGATGAAGTTATATTGTTCAAAGTCTTTTCTATCTATATAAATTTTCTGATTATTCTTATAAGCAGCCCGTTTTACTAAGACAGTAAAACTTTTTCCTAACGAAAATGCAGTTTTAAGTTCAGAAAAAGCTTCTGTTGAAGTCCGAACAATTTTTCCATCAACAGATTGAATCCAATCTCCTTTTTGAAAACCTACATTGTAAGCTGCTGAATTACTTGGAATTTCATCAAGGATTGGAATATTTTGTTCAAAACTAAAAAGACTCAGAATAATTTGTAGAATTATTGCTAAGGAAAAATTGAAGAAGGGACCTGCTAGTACGATTAAAAATCTTCGGTATACAGATTGAGAACTGAATGAAGAAAGCAATTCTTTTATTGCATTAGATTGAGGAAACTCTTGCATTTTAACATAACCACCCAGAGGAAATGCAGAAATTACCCATTCTGTGCCATGCTGATCTACGAATTTTTTTAATACTGGTCCAAACCCTATAGAGAAACGCAGAATTCGAACACCAAATAATCGAGCTGTAAAATAGTGACCAAATTCGTGAAAAACTATCACGATTCCAAGTGTTATGAAAAAAGCTATTAAAGTAAAGAACATTGATAATATTTTATGCTTCTAAGAAGAAATTAATCCAAAATGAGTTATCTACAGCATAAACTCTTTGCAAAATCTCTTATGCATGCATTCAGAGAAAGAATATCATCCAAACTTGAGATTTTTCCATCTGATTGACAAGAATACCATTCCAGACAAGAGCTGATAATATGAGGAATGGATGTATACTGCAAATTTCCAGACAGGAAGTTCTCGACAGCAATTTCATTAGCTGCACATAAAACTGTGCACGCTGCTTCTCCGGAATGTAAAGCTTGTATCGCTAGTGAGAAACAAGGGAATTGATTATAATTAACCTTTTCAAAATCCAGGTGACTAAGCTTGATTAGATCTAGAAATTCGGCTCCATTTTTCAATCTCTGATCAGGAAAACCCAGAGCATATGAAATTGGTATACGCATATCTGGATAACCCAATTGAGCTAAAACTGATCCATCAATATATTCGACCATGGAATGGACTATACTCTGCGGATGAATAACAACATCAATCCTATCCATTGGAACTGAAAATAGCCAGTATGCTTCAATTACTTCAAATCCTTTATTCATCATAGTAGAAGAATCTACAGAGATTTTTTCTCCCATAGTCCAATTTGGATGCATACAAGCTTCTCTTGAACAAACACTTCGAAGTTGATTTGATTTAAATCTTAAAAATGGCCCCCCGGAAGCAGTTAGAATCAACTTTCTTACATCTTGACATGATTCATCTTCTTTAGAACTAAACCCTTTATTTCTTTTCAGACATTGAAAAATTGCATTATGTTCACTATCGATTGGCAATAGTTCTGCTCCGGAATTTTTCATTGTCTGGATAAAAATTTTTCCTGCAGAAACTAAAGTTTCTTTGTTAGCAAGGAGTATGCGTTTAGACGATTGAGCAGCTGCTATAGATGCTGGCAATCCAGCGATCCCAACAATTGCATTTATAACAGTATCAGAAGAAGAATCGGAAGCACTTTCAATTAGAGATTTTTCACCTACATAAATTTCTGGCAAAGGTTTCTTAAATTTAAAAAATTCTTTCCAATGATTTGTAAACTCTTTTTTTGTTTCAAAATTTGGAACAATAACAAACCTTGCACTATGCAATTCTGCTTGTTCTGCTAGGCGTTTCATTTTTCTATTTGCACTTAATCCAGATACTAAGAAGTATTGTGGATAATTACCTATAACTTCTAGGGCATTCTCTCCAATGGATCCTGTAGATCCAAGTATGAGAATTCTTTTGGCAAGTTTCAAGAAAGGACTCCAGATAATAAAATAGCAATAGGAACCACAGGCAAGATCGAATCAACCCGATCATAGACCCCCCCATGACCTGGTAATAATTTACCTGAATCTTTTTGACCAGCACGGCGTTTGAGCAAAGAGGCAAACAGATCACCGATTATTGAATATAATCCTAGTATTATTGAAATAAATAAAGTAATTAAAAACGATTTATTCTGCATCAATTGATGAGAATAACTTCCATCAAAGAAATAACTTATGTTCATCCAAATTATAGCACCAAGTATTGAACCAAATGCTCCGACTATTGTTTTTCCTGGACTAATTGTTGGGATTAATTTCTTTTTCCCAAATGCTCTTCCAAAAAAATAAGCACAAATATCTGAGAACCAAACCAATATTAGTAAAGATAATACAAACCAAGTTCCTTGTTTTATATAGATAAGTGTCAATAACAACCAACAAGTAAAATTTGCAGGTATACAAAATAAAATCCAAATAAAATTATTGGTTTTCTTTTCTGTATCTTTTCGAATAAGTGTTGGAATGATAAAAAAAGTCCAAATCAGAGCAACAAATTTTGTTAATGAAATGACTATTTCATTAATAGGATTATTTCCTTCAAATATAGAAGTATGATAACTAATCCAAAACATTCCAATACCAGATATTCCAGCTAGAAAAAATGACAAAAATCTAAGTGAGACAGAAAAAATCAAAGAAAACCATTCAAAAATAGAAATAGTCGTTATTAAACCTAGATAAATTGGAAAATATTTTTTATTATCAAGAGATAAAAAAATTCCTAAAACAATCAGCAAACCTAATGCACTGAGGATTCTTTTTTTTAACATTGAGAAAAAATGATTACATTAAAAATTAAGAGGTTGAAATATTATTCCTTAACTGTTCACTTATCCTACCAAAACGACGTTCTCTATTTCTGTACCATTCAAAGATCATAAACAATTCTGCAGAATTAAAATCAGGCCAGTAACTATCTGTAAAATACAGTTCTGTATACGCTAACTGCCATATCAAAAAATTTGAAATTCGATGTTCACCCCCCGTTCTAATAAAAAGGTCAGGCTCTGGGGCCCAAGCCATAGCTAGATACTTTGAAAAGTGTTCCTCTTCAATTAGATTTGGATTTTTTATTAAGGATGGTTCTTCTAGTAACAGGGTTTTAGTTGCTTGTAATATATCCCATCGACCGCCATAATTAGCAGCGATAGTTAAGTACATTCGATGATTCTTAGCTGTTCGAGATTCTGCATTTAGAATGGATTGTTTCAAACGATAATCAAATGCAGAAATATCTCCTATGATACGCAAGCGAACTCCCCTATTTATTAAACCATCTATTTCAGATTCTAAAGTGTGCATAAATAAATTCATAAGCACCAGAATCTCATCTGTAGGTCTTCGCCAATTTTCGGAACTGAAAGCGAAAAGTGTCAGATATTGCAGACCTAGATCTTTACAAGCTTCCACGATTTTTAAAATTGCTTCTATTCCTTTGATATGCCCTGATGTTCTTGGCAAAAATCGACGCTGAGCCCAACGTCCATTTCCATCCATTATTATAGCAACATGTGTTGGAATTTCATGGGTTTCAGGTATTGATATGGTTGAGCTGACAAGCATGAAAAAGAACAAAAATCTATTTTTTAGTAACAGTTAGTAGTTTTGCATACTAAACAGATTATTTTCAAACTCCTAAGAAATTAATAGGAGGATATTAGATGGACATTATTTCAGATTCTTTACGGGCAATGATTTCTTCAACATCAAAGATAAATCGATTAGTCAATTTTTGCATATCATTTTGAAATCGATGTTCTTGGTCATCAGATAGCTTATTCTCTTTAACTAATTTTTTTAAATGATCATTGGCTTCTCTTCGAAGATTTCGAATACTAATTTTAGTGTGTTCTGATTTGCTTTTGACAATTTTTACAAGATCACAACGACGCTCTTCAGTTAATAGTGGGAAAACAACAATTACTTCGATTCCCGTACATTTTAGATTTACCCCTAAATTGGATTGAATGATCGCTTTTTCGATTGCACGAATTGTCTGTTTTTCATATGGATGTATGCGCAGAGTATGAAAATCTACAATATTTAAATTTGCAATCTGGCGGATGGGCAAGATAGAACCATGAAAATCAACAAGGATATGGTCTAGAGTTCCACCATGTACTCTTCCTGTGTGGACTTGAGCAAGATTTTTGATAAGGGAATCTACTGATTTTTGCATTTTATCCTTGGTCAGCGATAAAACTTCAGATTCTGTCATTAAATTCTCTCCTAAATATGAACTAGAGTGCCTTCGTCATTTCCTGTAATGACGCGCTTAAGTGCTCCTAATTTGTTAATTGAGAAAACCTTAATTGGCAGATTTCTATCTCGACATAATGCAAGTGCTGTAGCATCCATGATTTTTAGCTGCTTAGAAATAGCTTCATCAAAGCTAACTCGAGAATACCTGACAGCTGTCCAGCTAACATTAGGATCCACACTGTAAACTCCGTCCACTCTTGTAGCTTTCAAAATAATCTCAGCTTCCATTTCTGCTCCACGCAAAGCAGCAGCAGTATCAGTTGTAAAGAAGGGATTCCCAGTGCCTGCAGCAAATATAACAAGCTTTCCTTCCTCAAGATAACGAAGTGCCTTAGGTCTAATATACGGTTCAGCTACCTGATTTATGCTAAGTGCTGACTGGACCCTGGTATCAATACCCTTATGTTTTAAAGCGTCTTGCAGTGCTAAGGAGTTGATAATTGTAGCCATCATTCCCATATAATCAGCAGTAGCACGATCCATCCCTTGGGCTCCAGATTCAACTCCTCGAAAAATATTTCCTCCGCCAATGACAATAGCTAATTCTACTCCCAGGACAGCCATTTCTGCAATTTCTTTCGCCATTCGGACAATAGTTAAATGGTTAATGCCAAAGGAACTTTCTCCCATCAGGGCTTCACCTGATAATTTCAGCAAAACTCGCTTATATAGTAAATTACAGCTTTTCATGAAAGAACCTCTTACTAATACTTACTTGTTGTGTACATCTTCTTTTTGAAAAGTATCTCCAACCAAATACAGCATAAATTTTTTAACAGATGCATCATTCGTTCTTAACATTTCTGCAATTGTTTGTTTTGGTTCTTTGATAAAAAACTGGGACATTAAAGTAACTTCATTGAAGAATTTCTGAAGAGATCCTTCAATGATTTTTTCTGCAATAGCACCGGTTTTTCCAGATTGAGCAACTTTTTTCTCAGCCAATGAGCGTTCTCTGGAAATATCTATAGGGTTGATATCACTTTTGTTCATAGCAATTGGTTTTAGAGCAGCTATATGCATTGCCAAATCCTTTCCAATATTTTTTGGACCATCAAAATCTACTAAGACTCCAATCTTTCCATTATGCAAATAACCGGCTAAGGTGAAATTAGATTCAAAGTGAGAAAACCGCCTAATAGAAATATTTTCACCAATCTTTCCAATTAGAGATTCAAGCCAAACTCTAATTGTTTGGTTGTTCCAAGAAAAATTTAATAAATCTGATATGCTAGAAAGACTATTTTCAACAATCAATTCAGCAAGTTTTTTAACAAAGCATTGGAAATTTTCATTTCTAGCAACAAAGTCTGTTTCTGAATTTACTTCGACTAATGCACCCTTCTTAAGGGATTTGGAAATGTAAAGTCCAATTAAGCCTTCTGAAGAAAGCCTGGTTGATATTTTGTTAGCTTTTTTCCCAAAGCTAATCCGAATAAGATCTTCAGCATGGGAAAGATTCCCATTAGCTTCTACCAATGCCTTTTTACATTCCATCATAGGAGCATCTGTTTTTTCTCTGAGAGTTTTAACTAAGAGAGCAGTAATTTGAACCATAGGTATTTCCAAGTGTATTTTTAATAAAATTTATTTAAATATAAACCTAACATTCATCAATAAATATTGCAGAAAAACTTTAATTCATGCTAAGAAAAACCCGATGCACTAAATTATCTTTAAGAAGAGAGGGTTACTTAGAAGTCTAGAAATTAATTATAAGTTAAATCATTTAATAAATTATTCTGAAATGTTCTATTTGTTTGAAATTTCAATAAATTCTTCTGAATCTTCCAAATTCTGATTTTTTCCTTCTAGGATTGAATCTGAGATTCCTCTTGAAAATAAAGAAATAGCCTTAGATGAATCATCATTTGCAGGAATGGAATAATCAATTCCATCTGGAGAATGGTTTGTATCAACAACAGCTATGATAGGTATATTTAGAATCCTTGCTTCAGAAACAGCTATCTTATGATAACCAACATCTACGATAAATAAAGCGTCTGGCAATGCAGAGAGATTTTGAATTCCCCCGATAGATCTTTTCAGTTTTTCCATTTCACGTCTGAATAAAAGACTCTCTTTTTTTGTTAATCTTTCAGAATTTCCACTTTCAACAAAATTTTCCATTTCTTTTAGTCGTTTAATAGATGCCTTAACTGTTTTGAAATTAGTCAACATTCCACCGAGCCAACGCGAACTTACAAAAGGCATTCCACAACGAGACGCTTCTATTTCAATAAAATTCCTAGCAGCCCTTTTTGTACCAACAAATAAAATTGTTCGGTTTTTAGACGCTAATTTCCTGACATAATTCTTTGCTTGTAGATATTTTTCTACAGTCCTTTCCAAGTTTATAATATGTATATTATTCCGACTACCAAAAATGTAAGGAGCCATCTTTGGGTTCCAGTAACGGGTTCGGTGTCCAAAATGGGCTCCAGCTTCTAACATTTCTTTCATCAAAGACATGATAATCAAACTCCTAGGGTTAATTTCTTACGATACTATCTAAATAACAATAACAAATAAAAAATCTTGTCACCCCAGATGAGAGTATCGTGCTATTTTTTGTTGTTATTAAAAGAGAAAAATGATAGAAAACAATACTTCTAAAAGATTTTCAAACAAGATATATTTCTAAAAATCTTACTAATTCACTCTAAAATGCTTATTTTAAATAAAAATCTATGTAAGTTTACAGAACCTAACGCAAAGCTTCAAGTTCGAAAGAAGAACTAGCTTTAGCAAAAAGATGAAAAATTATTATGATATTGGAATCCTCTGCTAGAGATCCTGTTACAATCAATGCTCTAAACTTTAGAAATTTTCCAAAGTATTGATGCTGTCTTTGTAAATGAATTTCTTTTGACAGTATTGGTTTTTAGTTCATTTTTTTATAGACCTATAGACCTTATCTACAACAATTACAAATCAAATATATAGTGACAATAGTTAGAAACAAGAATGAATTAGAAAAAATGAAATCTGCTTGTCAAAGTGCAGCTAAGGTTCTTGATTTTATTAGTCCATATGTCAGACCTGGAATTACAACAGCAATGTTAGATAAGCTTTGTAAGGATTATCTGATGGATGAATTGCACGTAAAATCTGGAACTCTTGGTTATGCTCCTCCAGGTTATCCTCCATTTCCAGGTGTTATCTGTACTTCCATCAATCACCAGGTATGTCATGGGATTCCAAATGAAAGGATCTTGAAAAATGGAGATTCCCTTAATATAGATGTTACAATTATTAAAGACGGTTGGTTTGGTGATACCAGTCGGATGTTCCATGTTGGCAAACAATCTTTTCTTTCATACCAGTTAAGCAAAATAGCATATGAGTGTATGTGGAAAGGAATACAAGAGGTGAAAAACGGTGCAATGCTTGGAAACATAGGATATGCAATCCAAAAACATGCTGAAGCATCTGGATTTTCTGTAGTCCGAGAATTCTGTGGACATGGCATTGGTATGAATTTTCACGAAAGCCCACAAGTCTTACATTATGGAATATATGGCACAGGACAGAAATTGCGGTCAGGCATGTTATTTACGATTGAACCTATGATTAATGCTGGTTCCAAAGATATTCGGTTTCTTCGAGATGGATGGACTGTAGTTACAAAGGATCGAAAACTTTCAGCTCAATGGGAGCATACGATATTCGTAACAAACTCTGGTTATGAAATTTTAACTGTATCAGATGGTATGCCTAAACCTCCGAATTTTGTTCTTGGAGTGAAATAAAATGTTTCAAGAAGCATTTGAGTTACAGTTTGATGCTTGATATGAAAAAAATGAGTAAGAACTACCGGCTATTATTGATCTTGTTTCTTTCTTTTTTTTCATTATCTGTTTCTCTTGTATCAGAACATGCGTTTTATATACAGCCATGTGCTTGGTGTATTATGCAACGGTTCATTTTTCTAATTATTGCTTTTGTAACAATTTCTGGTTTTTTTAGAAAAACTTTTGATTTTCTTATTTCATTTATCTTACTTGGATTAAGTTTCTTAGGAATAGTAAGCGCTTTAAAACAATATGTTGCAAAAGAATACTCCATATCTTGTGATATGACATTGGTCGAACAGATTATTGGATTTTTGAAATTAGACTTATTACTGCCCAAATTCTTTCGAATTTCAGCTTTATGTTCTGATGAAGTCGCTACATTTCTTGGAATAGATTATTCTATCTGGAACTTTTTTATTTTTTCTTCAATAACTATTTGCTCTTTTTCAAAACCAAACCTGAAATATTTTTCATAAAATCCGAAAAATTTTATTGAAAATCTAAAAGAATTTAGAAAAAGAATCTTGGTTCAAATTTAACGAATTCTCCAAAAAATATTTAGACTTTTCCTTGGTTTTACGTGCTAATTTTGGAGAAATAGAATCTTTCCACCAAATTTCATTAGAAATGTAAGTTTTTTCAAAAATAACAACAAAAATTGTTATCAAAAGAACCCCACGAATTAATCCAAAAATTCCGCCCAATCCATGATCAGCTGAGGATAATTTCATAGTTCGAATTAAACTTTTTGTAAATGATCCTACTAGAGCAATTGAAAAGAAAATAAATATAAATATAACTAAATAAGATAAGATCATTCGAACTGTTGATGATTCTATATAATTTGTAAGAAAGTCAAAAACAGCAGATTCATACAAAATGGATCCCGTTATTGCAAAAACATATGCTAAAAGTGAAAAAATTTCTTTAATAAACCCGCGATTAATACCTAGAAAAAGTGATGCTAATAAGATTAGCAATGCTGAAATATCCAAGATAGTCATGTTGAAATTGTAAGATAAATGTTTATTTGAAAAAAATTGTTTTTATGTATCCTTCCATTTTAAAGAACATATAAATTTCTTTGCATTTTCTATTAATTAATGTCTTTAAAAAAGATATCTACAATTTAAGTAAATAATGTAAGAATTGGTGAGATCGTAAAAAAAGATCCAAAAACAAGAATTCTTTCATTAAATTGTGCTTTTTTTTTCACAAATAAAAAAGCACTCAGTGGATCATTATGTATTTCAATCAAGGGAGAAATTTTCAAATTTGAACTAACTTTCCTAACTTTTTCTGCGATAGCATCTGCTGAAAGTCCACGAGAATTAGGTAATCCGACACAAATCCAATCATCAATAAGAAAATGAAGGCATTCGATCATTCCATCAACATCCTTACTATTCAAGGAACCAATTATTGCATATGTTCTTGGATAATATCCCATATCATCTAGATTTTTAGCTAAAACAGCTGCAGCATGCGGATTATGAGCAACATCTAAGACTATAGTTAGACCCTCTTCTTTAATAACCTGAAATCGACCTGGAATTTTTGTTTTTAATAAACCTTCTTGCACAGCTTCTTGACAAACTGTAAAACTTAAACTGGTAGATTCTAATGCTGCTAGAGCTAAAGAAGCATTTTTTAATTGATTCTCTCCTATTAAAACTGGATAGGAAAGCGAAAATCTCTTTTGTTTTTTCCCAATATAATTCCATTGATTCTGATTTCTTGTATAAGAAAAATCTTTTCCAAGAAGCCATAAATCGGCTCCTACTAGTTTGATATTTTCCAAAAATAAATTTGGAGGAATTAATTCTCCACATATGATTGGTTTTCCCTTTCTACAAATATGTGATTTTTCCCAACCAATTTTCTCTCTTGAATTTCCTAAAAACTCAATATGATCAATCCCTATATTTGTAATTATTGAGCAATCTGCATCAATAACATTTACTGCATCTAAGCGTCCACCTAATCCAATTTCTAAAATTGCTACATCAAGTTTTGAAATAGAAAAAAGACGCAATATAGCCAATGTAGTAAACTCAAAATAAGTGAGAGGTATCTGATCTCGAATCGATTCTACAACTTCAAATTGTTTAATTAAATCGGAATCGTGGGCAGGTATACCATTAATGCGAGCACGTTCATTGAAAGAAATAAGATGAGGAGAAGTATAAAGACCAGTGCTATAACCAGCTGCTAGAAAAATAGATTCCAAAATAGAACAAGTTGATCCTTTCCCATTTGTTCCACCAACCACAAATTTTATAAAATCACATGATAGATCTAGCTTAGTTAGGACCGTCTGGATTCTGGATAAATCAAGATCTATAGAGTTTTTATGGATATTTTCTAGATAAGTCAACCACTGTGATAATTTTTTCAAGGTACCAGGAAAACATATAAAATGTGTAAAAGATTTTTATCTCTAATCGAATTTAGATTCATTTAACGAATTTATGTGCTAAAAACACATTTTTTTTGCTTAATAAAAAGCTCTTGAATTCCACTTTGTCCAATATCTAACATAATATCTAAGTCTTTTTTGGAGAAAAGAGAACGTTCCGCTGCACTTTGTAGCTCAATAAAATAACCACTACCAGTCATAACCAAATTTGCATCTACATCGCAGTTTTTATCTTCATAATAATCCATATCTAAGAGAATTTCCCCATTTATAATTCCCACAGAAACAGCTGCAACAATATCTTTTATGGGATTTGATTGAATGTCACCACTTTTTATAAGTGTAGTTATTACATCAACTAGGGCTACCCATGCCCCAGTAATGCTAGCACAACGCGTTCCACCATCTGCTTTTAAGACATCACAATCTATAGATATTAAAAATCCAGATAGTAGTTTCATATCAACAACAGCTCTTAAGTTTCTCGCTATGAACCGTTGTATTTCTTGTGTTCTTCCTCTTTGTTTCCCAAGAATAACCTCTCTTTCAGATCTTGGTAGGGTAGATCCAGGAAGCATGCTATACTGAGCATCAATCCAACCATGCCCATTTTGAACAAAATCCGGTACATCTCTATTTGATATACTAGCTGTACAAAGCACACATGTTTCTCCTGCTTTAACCAATACGGATCCTGGAGCATTGGAAGGAAAACCACGAACCAAACTAAATTGGCGCAACTGATTCAATTTTCGTCCTGCACAACGATTCATTTTATAAATGATTCCTAATCATATCAATGCAAAGAAAGGTTATAGGTACATTTTAATGTACCAAATTATCTCATGCAATGCTTGTCATATTTAGGATTTTTCTTTTAGTTAGTTGTTCTTTTTTCTAAAAATTCGAAATATTTTAATTTACTTATTTACTTAAAATGATTATTAGCATGACTGGGTTTAGCCATTCCTTCATTGATTTTGGAAATGGGAATCGCTTAATAGCAGAAGCTCATAGTATCAATGGACGGTTTTTGGATATTCAGATCCGTCTTCCAGAAGAGCTATCATATTTAGAACTTTCTTTTCGAGAAATACTATTGAAGTATTTGACGCGTGGGAGGGTTGATTTAAAAGTCTTTTTTTCTAAAAAAAACGATTATTACAAAAAAAATTTAATTGAACCTAACTTCTTATCAACTCTTGCAGAACAGCTAAAAATTGTAAGAAAGATAATTCCAGAGACTCAACCACCTAAACTGTTAGATATTATCAATCTTTCCAATCAGATGAATTTAACAGAAATAAATTGGGATAACTTAGAAAAAAAATGCTTAAAATTAATTGAATATTCTGCTCAAGAATTACAATCCTGTAAATCTCGTGAAGGAGAAAGGATATTAATTTCAATAAGACCTTACATTACTGAAATTCAAAAAAGTCTCAGTGATCTGGAAAAAAGTTTACCAATTATTGCAGATAAAAGTGAAAAAAAATTAGCAGAAAAACTTCGAGAAAAAATGGATCAAATGTTTTCCAAAAATTCCGATTATACATTAGAAACAAAGCATATTGAACACATATTGTTGCAAGAAATGTCGATTCAAGCCATTCGAACTGACATATCAGAAGAATTATCTCGATTGCATTCTCATTTAACTGAACTCGATAGGATCATTTATTCAAATGGAAGTTTAGACAAAAAGTTTAGCATCGGAAAGTCTCTAGATTTCCTTTTACAAGAAATGCACCGAGAAATCAATACTCTAGGTTCGAAATCGAACGTTTTTGAAGTAAAAAAAGCAGTTGTAGGTTTGAAACTCTCAATAGAAAAATTGCGTGAGCAAGCTCAAAACATTGAATAGAGAATCATGGGCTTTTTTAAGAACATCCAAGATTTTTGATTGTCTAAACTTCATATTTGAAGAAAAATCTATTCTTGTAGAATTAATCTTGATTCTATCTTTTCCCTTGCTTCCAACAATTCTTTTGGAATGTTTTGAAACAAGCCTTCAAACAATTCATCATGTAAGATAAGTTCATCATGCCAAGATTTTCTATCAATAGCCATTACCTGAGAAAATTGCTCAGGAGTAAATTCCAATCCAGTCCAATCCATATCTTGATATTTTGGAGAGATTCCAAATAATTGTTCAGCTCCATTGGATTCTCCTTCAATTCGTCCAAGAATCCAGCGCAAAACCCGCATATTGTCGCCGAATCCTGGCCATAAGAATTTTCCATCTATTCCTTTTCGAAACCAATTCACACAATAAATTCTAGGAAGCTTAGCTCCTCTAGAGATAATTTTTTTTCCCAATTGAATCCAATGTTGAAAATAAGTACTCATGTTATAACCACAAAATGGCAGCATTGCAAATGGGTCACGTCGAATATAACCTTGTTTATGTTTGCCATTACTCGAGGCGGCTGTAGTTTCGGAACCCATTGTAGCTGCCATATAGATTCCTTCAATCCAATCTCTTGCTTCACTAACCAGTGGAACCGTATTTGATCGGCGTCCTCCAAAAATAAATGCATCAATTACAACTCCTTCTGGATTTTCCCAATTTGGATCAATTGATGGACATTGAGTTGCAGAAACTGTAAAGCGAGAATTTGGATGAGCCGCTTTTCTGCCTGTGTCTTTAGAAATATCTGGAGTCCAATTTTGACCTTGCCAATCAATCAAATGAGAAGGAGGAATATCTGTCATTCCTTCCCACCACACATCTCCATCATCAGTTAAAGCAACATTAGTAAAAATGACATTCGACTTTAGGGTAACCATTGCATTGCAATTGGTTTTTTTGCTTGTTCCAGGAGCTACTCCAAAATATCCAGCTTCGGGATTAACAGCACGCAGATTTCCATGTTTATCAGGTTTAATCCAAGCAATATCATCCCCAACTGTGGTAACTTTCCAACCATCCATTCCTTGAGGTGGAATTAGCATAGCAAAATTTGTTTTCCCGCAAGCAGATGGAAAAGCTGCAGCAATATGATATTTTTTTCCTTTAGGTGAAGTAACGCCAAGAATTAACATATGTTCAGCCAACCACCCTTGATCCCGGCCTATATTTGAAGCAATTCGCAATGCAAAGCATTTCTTTCCTAATAGAGCATTTCCTCCATATCCTGAGCCAAAACTCCAGATTTCTCTACTTTCTGGAAAATGCACAATATACTTAGTTTCATTACATGGCCAAGCACAATCTGCTTCATTTTCAAGTATTGGATGTCCAACACTATGAACACATGGAACAAAATTTCCATTTTCCCCCAATACATCATAGACAACTCTTCCCATGCGGGTCATAATCCGCATGTTCACAACAACATAAGCACTGTCACTAAGTTCCACTCCGATATGAGAGATAGGTGAACCAATCGGTCCCATTGAAAATGGAATGATATATAATGTGCGGCCTTTCATGCATCCATCGAAGAGTTTATGAAGCTTGATGCGCATTTCTGATGGATCTAGCCAGTTGTTTGTTGGGCCTGCTTCGATTTTTTTCTCAGAGCATATATAGGTTCGATCTTCTACCCTAGCAACATCAGATGGATCTGAACGAGCTAGGAAAGAATTGGGTCGCTTGTTTGGATTCAATCGGATCATTGTGCCATTTTTAACTAATTCTTCACACAGATTGTCGTATTCCTCTTGACTTCCATCGCACCAGAAAATTTTATCTGGCTTAGTTAACTGAACAATATTAGAAACCCATTCGATAAGTTTCTTATTCTTAACATAAAATGGGGCATTTAGAGGCATAACACCTGTTCCTAACGATATACTACTCATCTAATTAATCTCCATAATTGGGAATAGAAATAAATAAGCTATATACCATTGATGATTAAACAAGGCCATATTAAATTAGCGTTAAGTCAATAATTTTCAAAAACCTTTCATTATTAGAAGAAAATGAAAACCAAATAAAAATAAGAAAATAAAACAAAAGAGCTAAGCAACTTGCAAGTTTTAATCTAAATTAATATAAATAACTTTATTATTCTGGTTCAACTTAAATCAGGAATAGAATGCCTAAACGCCTATACAACCTTTCTTGGAAACGTGAGATTTCTGCCACACTTTGGCTTAGCTTTCCATTAATACTAACCAGTCTAGCACAAATGGCCATGACCATAACGGATGTTATATTCATTGGCCATCTTGGTTCTCAAGCTTTGGCAGCAGCAGCATTAGGGGCAAACCTTTATACAGCCTTTGTTTTCTTTGGATTAGGTCTTGTAACAACAACAGCTCCAATAATTGCAAGATCTATTGGGAAGCGCCGGAATGCGGTTCGAGATGTTAGAAAAACAGTACAACAAGGTTTGTGGACGGCGCTTTTAGTTTCTATTCCTACTGGTTTATTTTTATGGAATGGAGAAGAACTGCTGATTACTATGAAACAACAGTTAGAATTAGCAGAGATAGCAGGCAAATACCTTCGTGCAATGATGTGGGCTATGCCTAGCTTTTTAGGCTATCTAGTATTGCGATCTTTTATGGCTGCGATGCAAAGACCAAGATGGGCTTTTATAGTTACCTTAATCGGAATTTTATTTAACATTGTTGGCAACTGGATTCTAGTTTTTGGTCATTTGGGTTTTCCTGCTTTAGGACTCACTGGTTCTGGTTTAGCCACAAGTTTAGCAAGCTTTATTCTTTTTGTTGGAATGGCAATTGTAGTAATAACAGATAAGAAATTTCGTCGCTTTCACTTATTTGGACACTTTTTTACTTTGGATTTTCATCGATTAATAATGCTTTGGAAGCTTGGAATGCCTATAGCAATTACCACAGCTTTTGAAACTACAATCTTCAACGCAGCTGCGTTTTTAATGGGCTGGTTGGGAGAAAATGAACTAGCTGCACATACAATAGCTATCCAAATAACTAGTGCAGCATTTATGATTCCATACGGTATTGCTCAAGCAGCTACCATACGAGTAGGTTTTGCATATGGATCTGGTAACTTAGGTGGTATAGCAAAATCTGGTTGGAGTGCATTTTTTATGAGTCTTACTTTTATGATATTTTCTTCATTTTTGATCTTGATCATTCCGGAAGCTTTAATTTCGGTTTTCATTGATGTAAAGGATCAGAGCAATTTAACTGTTTTGAAACTAGCCGTTCCATATCTAATTCTAGCTTCTGTCTTTCAAACTATAGATGGATTACAAGTCGTAGGAGCTGGAATACTTCGCGGGCTTCATGATACTCGAGTACCTATGTTATATGCAGCTTTTGGGTACTGGATTGTTGGTCTACCAATTGGGACTATCTTGGCTTTGTGGACAAACTCTCGAGGTATAGGAGTATGGATTGGTTTAATTGTAGGTGTATTGACAGTTTCAATATTAATGATCCAACGTTGGGTGCGCAGAGATTCATTAAAATTAATTAGATAGAAAAGAATTCTCTGATCTCTAGTCAAAAGAAGGAAATTTGAATAATGAAAGTTTTTTTTAAGAAAAAATCCCGAAAGTATTCTTCAAATTTTTCATTGAGATGATTCTTTCGGCTAGTGTTTTTATTCCTCTTGCTGAAAAACTTTCCAAAATCACTTGTTCTGAAAAATTTTTGAAATTCCGCTTTCTAGAAAAATTATAAATCGGATCATAATGATTTTGGATAAGTTCCTTGAACAAAGTTCGCCATTTTTTTTCTAAAGCTAATTTCTCCCATCTTTTTACAAGACATTCAGCTTGAACCCCCTTCAATCTTTGAATTCTATTGGCAAGAATTAAAGGATCTTTAAAGTACCACGAATAATCCTTTAATAAACAAGCTAATCGAACTTCAAGATTTGCAGATATTTCAAGCAATGGACTCATTCTCATTTGTTTTAGAAGAATGTTAGGAACTAGGAGTTTTCCAATTCTCCTGCTCTCTGCTTCTATCCAAACCCTGCGATTTAAATTAAAATTTTCTAATGCTTGGAAAAGTAGCGTTTCAAATTTTTTCTGCGCAGGTTGATCAATCCCATTAGGTAATTCTCCCAATACAGAACCACGGTGTTTAGCGAGATTTTCTAGATCTAGAATCTGTTCACCTTCGGATTCCAAAGCTTTAAGAATATAGGTCTTAGCACAACCTGTAGACCCGCAAAGTACTTGAAGATTTAATTTTGGACAAAATTCTGAGATTTTCTTTTGTACATAGGTTCGCCAGGATTTGTATCCACCTTCGAGTTGTCTTGCATCCCAACCTATTAGTTGCATCCAAGAAACAAGAACGGCACTTCGCAATCTTCCTCTCGAACAATAAACTAAAGGAAACCAACTTCTTGGTTTTTCAGAAAATTCTTGAAGAAATGAAGAGATATTTCTTGCTGCAATTGAACCTCCGAGTTTCTTAGCTGAAAAAGATGATAACCTTGCATAGGTAAATCCAATGATATGACGTTCGCTATCATTTAGAATAGGACAATTTATAGCATTAGGAATATGATCTAATTCATACTCCGAAGGAGATCTGACATCAATAATTGAATCAAAGAGATGCAGATCTGCCAATGTATTTGATTTGCAGATCATTATTTTTGTAGAAAGAATTTTTCATTTAAATAATTATTATTAATGGTTTCTGCTTTACAAGCAAAATAAGTTGTTTAGAATGAAAATTTCTAAAGGAAAGGAAAAATTTACTTTCCAGTTTGTAGAAAGAATTTTTCAATGTAAAAGGATTCCTACTACTAGTCAACTAATCTTTCATATGCAAATATTAAAGCTGAATTAATATAGGATAATGGAAAAAAGCATGAGTTTTGATTTTGATCTTTTCGTTATTGGAGCTGGATCTGGTGGTATTAGGGCAGCTCGTTTTTCTGCTGAATTTGGAGCACGTGTTGCTATAGCAGAGGAAAATGATCTTGGAGGAACATGTGTTAATGTAGGTTGTATACCCAAGAAAATACTTTCTTATAGTGCTCAATATCCCGATAAATTTCTCCATTGTGATGGTTTTGGTTGGTCTATTGATTCTTATAAATTTGATTTTCATAAATTAATTCAAAATAAAAACAAAGAAATTCGTCGTTTAAATGATCTTTATCGAACTTTAATTAGGAATTCTGGAGCTATTTTATATGAAGGGCATGCATCACTTGTTGATTCAAATACAGTTCAAATAGGAAAGAAAAAATTTAGTGCTCGCCATATCCTGATTGCTACAGGAAGTTGGCCTTTTGTGCCAAATATTCCTGGAGCTGAATATTCAATAACTTCTAATGAGGTTTTCTTTCTTGAAAGATTGCCAAAAAGTATTCTTATTGTCGGAGGTGGATATATAGCAGTTGAACTTGCATCTATTTTTAACAATTTAAACGTAAAAACTAGCCTAGTATATCGAGGTGCGCTTTTTCTTCGGGGGTTTGATAAAAATGTTCGAGAGCATCTCAGAGATGAATTTTTGAAAAAAAACCTCAAGCTTCATTTGAATGCTAATGTTATTAGCATAGAAAAAACTTCAAATCAGACTTATTCTGTTTTTCTCACCAATGGGGAAAGGTTAAGCACTGATTGTGTTCTTTTTGCAACAGGACGTCGTCCCATGCTAGATGGAATTAATTTAGAAAATACAAGAGTTAACGTTGATTCAAATGGATTTATCAAGGTTGATTATAATAATCAAACTTCAGATCCAAATATATCAGCCATTGGTGATATAACCGGAAAATCTAGATTAACTCCAACAGCTTTGGCTGAGGGAATGGCTGTTGCAAAACGATTATTTAAGCCTGATATTTATCGACCTGTTGATCATAGTTTTACACCATCTGCTGTGTTTAGCTTGCCTAATGTAGCAACTGTTGGGCTTACTGAAGAAGAAGCTTACTCTAAAAATTATAATGTAACCATTTTCAAGTCATCATTTAAACCTTTGCAGTTCTCCTTAACTAATAACCTCGAAAAAACTTTTATCAAAATGATAGTCGATAAAGTTACTGACCGAGTATTAGGCTGCCATATGGTTGGGCCAAGTGCTGCGGAGATTATGCAAGGCATTGCAATTGCTTTAAAATCAGGCGCAACAAAACAACTTTTTGATCAAACAATTGGAATTCATCCAACTTTAGCAGAGGAATTTGTTTCACTACGAAAGTCTAGTATTGAAACTTAAAAAGCATTTGTTTTGAAAAATGGAAATCTTGTTCCTAGCAGTTTTCACTGAACATGTGACCTTTAAAAGTCTGAACAGTAAATGATTTTCAAGAATCTTTGACTCTATCATGAATGCACTTTGCTTGCGTCAGAAAATTCTAAGTAGTTTACTTTCTATAAGCTGAATACTTTGAAAAAGCTTAGAATTTTCCCTAAACTTTGAAAAAGAAAAGGTTTTTTTGATTTTATCAGTTTGTTAATTTAGTACCAATAATTGATTTCTTCTGTGAAAAATTTACTAATCGTTGGATGTGGAAGACTAGGATTTAAAGTAGCTTGGGAGTTATCAAAAAAAGGCTATAAAATTTGGGCTTTGCGCCGCACCATAACTCCTATTGAAAGAAAAATCCCATGGATTTTTTCTTGGTTATTCATAGATCTAGAAAGATTAGAAAATAAAACAGATCTTCCAACTAAAATTACACATATTCTTTATTGTCCAACTCCAGAGGATCGAACAGAATCATCTTATCAAAAGGTATTTATTCAAGGTTTACAGAAGCTATTTAAAGTTATTAATACTCAATTTCTAGAGCGTGTTGTTTTTATATCTTCATCCGCAGTATACGAAGATTGTGAGGGAGGATGGGTTGATGAAGATTCACATATTTCCCCAAGACTTTTTAATGGAAAGATTTTACTACAATCTGAGAATTTTTTAGATAAATTGAATGTTCCAAATGTTTCTCTTCGATTATCAGGAATTTATGGACCCAATCATCTTGGCTCCTTAGAACGGCTACTATCAAATAAAAATATTTTCAACTATAAAAACCATTGGATTAATAAAATTCATATAGATGATGCAACTTCAGCAGTTGAAAATTTACTCTGTGCTCCTGTTTTAAACCATTCTGTTTTTATCGCTACTGATGATACACCGATGATTTCGAGTGAATTTTACCTTTACCTATCAAAGATGCTTAATCTTTCCTGCAGTTCGTGCGAAAGAAAAATTCCTGAGAGAGAAAAAACAAGTGGGAAAAGACTAAGCAATAAACGTTTAAAAAGAAATGGATGGATTTTAAAATGGCCAAAAACTTTGAGTGGATATTCTGAATTGATTCACAAGCTCAGAAAAACTGGAAAGCTCAAAATATAATAATCTGTTCTCAGAAAAATTACATAAGTTACACTGTATTACTTCTATTTTCCTGGAAAATTGGAACAAACAGTTTTTTTGGGGTAAGATTTTTCCAAAAGAATATAAGTTGCTAGATTTTTTTCCATCAATCGAATGATTCTATAGTCTATAGGATTCTTGGTTGATGATTTTCGCTCAATGATATTTTTTGAACTTGCAATATGAATTAATTCTTAATAAATGAAATTGGTTAAATAATACGTCTCTTATATTTTACTTGGAAAGTCCTAATTTATGTCAGTTAAGATCAATCGAAGAAAATTTTTTAAGATAACAGGAGCAACACTTTCAGGATCAAGCATTGGTTTGCTAAGCTTTGGATCTGCAAAGCTTGCAGCTGAATCCCGACAGTATAAATTATCTCGCATGACAGAGACAAGGAATACTTGTCCTTATTGTTCTGTTGCCTGTGGCATTCTTTTATATAGTCTTGGAGATCAAGCTAAAAATGCACATGCAAGTGTTGTTCATATAGAAGGAGATCCGGACCATCCCGTCAACCGTGGGACTTTGTGTCCAAAAGGTGCTGGTTTATTAGATTTTATTCATAGTCCAAATCGGTTGAAATTCCCAGAATATAGAGCTCCTTGTTCCAGTAAGTGGGAAAGAATTTCTTGGGATCATGCATTTGAGCGCATTTCAAAATTGCTAAAGAATGATCGTGATAGAAACTTTTTGGAAAAAACAGAAGATGGTAAGGTAGTTAATCGTTGGGTTACAACAGGAATGTTAGCTACTTCAGCAGCTAGCAATGAAGTTGGCTATGTAACACATAAGATTATGAGAAGCATGGGAGTGTTAACATTCGATAATCAAGCTCGTGTTTGACATGCCCCGACGGTGGCAGGTCTTGCCCCGACGTTTGGCAGAGGATCAATGACCAATCATTGGGTAGATATTAAAAATGCAGATATTATACTCATAATGGGAGGGAACGCAGCCGAAGCTCATCCTTGTGGATTTAAATGGGTAATAGAAGCAAAAGCTGTTAACGGAGCAAAGCTTATTGTGGTAGATCCAAGATTTACACGGTCTGCATCGGTTGCGGATTACTATGTCCCCATACGCACTGGAACAGATATTGTATTTCTTGGTGGGGTTATTAATTATCTTTTAAGCACAGATAAGATCCAGCACGAATATGCTAGAAATTACACTGATCTCCAATTCATTGTAAGAAAAGACTTCTATTTTGATTCAGGTATTTTTTCAGGATATAACACAGAAAAACATTTTTACGATAAATCATCTTGGGAATACGAAAAAAATGAGAGCGGATACATTAAAAAAGATCCAAGCTTTCAAAATCCACGTTGTGTATATCAACTTCTAAAGAGGCACTATAGTCGATATACATCCTCTCTTGTTAACTCAGTCTGTGGAACACCTGAGGAAAAGTTTTTAACAGTTTGTGAAATTCTATCATCAACTTCTAGAAAAAATAGAGTTGCAACTATTTTGTATGCTTTAGGTTGGACACAACATTCAATTGGTTCTCAAATTATTAGAACAGCTTCTATGGTCCAGCTTCTTCTAGGAAATATTGGTATGGCTGGTGGTGGAATAAATGCCTTGCGGGGACATTCTAATATCCAAGGTTTAACAGACCTTGGACTTATGTCAAACTTATTGCCTGGTTATATGACTCTACCAAATGAATCTGAACAGAATTATGAAGATTACATTGATGCCAGAATTAAAAAACCCTTGCTTCCAAATCAACTAAGTTATTGGAAAAATTATTCAAAATTTCATGTTAGTTTGATGAAAGCATGGTGGGGTAAAGCTGCATCTCAAGATAATGATTGGGCTTTTAACTATCTGCCAAAATTAGATAAAACATATGATATGTTGCAAGCATATGAACTAATGAATCAGGGTTTAATGAATGGTTATATAGCACAAGGCTTTAATCCTTTAGCTTCAGCTCCGAACAAAAATAAATTGGTTCGATCATTTTCTCAACTGAAATTCTTAATTGTAATGGATCCATTAGTTACAGAGACCTCTGAATTCTGGAAAAATAATGGAGAATTGAATGATGTGGATTCCTCAAAAATAGAGACTGAAGTGTTTCGCTTGCCAACAACTTGCTTTGCTGAAGAAGAAGGAGCTTTGGTTAATTCATGTCGTTGGTTACAATGGCATTGGAAAGCCGCTGATCCGCCAGGTGAAGCAAAAAGTGATATTGAAATTATCTCAACCTTGTTTACAAAAATTCGTGATATGTATCAAATGAAAGGAGGAGTATTCCCAGATCCAATAGTTAACTTAAACTGGCCATATGAAAAACCAAATGATCCAACTGCTGTTGAACTTGCAAAAGAATATTCTGGTTATGCTTTGAAAGACATTGCAAGCGTGGATGATTCAAAGAATATCATCCGAAAAGCAGGACAACAATTGTCAAGTTTTAATGAATTAATGGATGATGGATCGACTGCCAGTGGTTGTTGGATTTTTTCAGGAGCTTGGCCTGAAGAAGGCAATTTAATGGCGCGTCGTGACAATACAGATCCGACTGGAATAGGGCAAACTTTAAACTGGGCTTGGGCTTGGCCTGAGAATCGCCGAATTCTTTACAATCGAGCATCTTGTGATGTTCAAGGAAGACCGTTCGACAAAGAACGAACATTAATCTCATGGAATGGAAAAACTTGGTCTGGTGCAGATATTCCTGATTTTAAATCTGATGAAAATCCAAATAGTGAAATGGGCCCATTTATCATGAATCAAGAAGGAGTAGCTAGGTTTTTCTCCTGTAGTGATATGCAAGATGGACCATTTCCCGAGCATTATGAACCATTTGAAACTCCTCTTGGTTATAATCCTTTACATCCAAATAATCCTATCGCGAGAAATAATCCAGCAGCCCGAATCTTCAAGGGAGATTTAGAGCAACTGGGACATCATAGAGATTTTCCTTATGTTGCAACAACATACAGACTTACAGAACATTTTCATTATTGGACAAAAAATGTGCGTCTTAATTCGATTATACAACCCCAACAGTTTGTTGAGATTGGTGAGGAATTAGCAAGAAAATTGAACATTGAGATTGGTTCAAAAATTAGAGTTAGTTCAAATAGAGGATATATAAAAGCCATTGCGTTAGTTACAAAGAGAATTAAGCCTTTAACTATAGAACATCGGATAATTCATCATGTAGGAATACCTATTCATTGGGGTTTTGTCGGATTAACTCAGAAAGGTTTTATAGCAAATACTCTTACCCCTTTTGTAGGTGATGCAAACACTCAAACTCCTGAATTCAAATCCTTTCTTGTTCAAGTAGAGAAGCTTTAATAATAGTTTTTGAGAAAATTTTATGCCTATACAATCTGTAGATATTAAGCGAAGATCTGCCACTACTACACAACCCCCAGGAATGCGAGTTCCAGTTACTGGTACTGTAGCTAAGTTGATAGATGTTTCGAAATGTATAGGATGTAAAGCGTGTCAAGTTGCTTGTATGGAATGGAATGATCTGCGTGATGAAGTTGGCTTTAATGCTGGTGTATATGATAATCCATCAGATTTAAGCGAGAATTCATGGACTGTTATGAGATTTTCCGAGTATGAAAATGAAAATGGGGATCTTGAATGGCTTATTAGAAAAGATGGTTGCATGCATTGTGAGGATCCTGGATGCTTGAAAGCGTGCCCTTCTCCAGGTGCTATAATTCAACAAACTAATGGCATCGTTGATTTTTATGAAGAAAATTGTATTGGATGTGGTTATTGTATAACTGGCTGCCCATTTAATATTCCTAGAATTTCAAAGAAAGATCAGAAAGCATATAAATGTACCTTATGTTCTGATCGAGTATCTGTTGGTCAAGAACCAGCGTGTGCCAAGGTATGTCCTACTGGTGCTATTGAGTTTGGGACAAAAGTAGATATGATTGAACAAGCTCATAAAAGCATTACAGATTTAAAATCTAGGGGTTATAAAAATGCGGGACTTTATAATCCAGATGGAGTTGGAGGAACACATGTCATGTATGTATTACACCACTCGGATAAACCAACAATCTATCATGGATTGCCTAAAAACCCAAAAATTGATCCTATAGTTTCTATTTGGAAAGGATTTTTTAAGATTTTTGCAATAATTGGGATGATTTCTACAATTTTTTTTGGATTTTTCCATTATATTCGTGTTGGGCCAAATGAAGTGGATCAAGATGATATAAACAAAACAAATGATAAAGAAGATGATGACAATCCTGAAGAAAACAATCGAACGCTATAGTGCAAATGAGAGAACCAAACATTGGATAGTGGCAATCAGTTTTATAATGCTAACAACATCTGGGTTAGCATTATTCCATCCTATCTTTTTTTGGATGGGTAACTTGTTTGGAGGTGGGGTTTGGACTCGAATATTGCATCCCTTTTTTGGCATGATTATGTTGATTGCCTTTTGTTTTTTTGCATTTCCCTTGTGGAAAGACAACAAAATTAGATCATACGATCTTGAATGGATAAAACACATCAAAGATGTTTTCTTAAAAAAAGAAGAAAAACTTCCAAAAATAGATAAATACAATGCAGGGCAAAAGTTGCTATACCACTTTTTGCTGATATGCATGATAATCCTGTTTCTTAGTGGAATCATTATCTGGAGATCCTATTTCTCTTCTTACTTTGCAATTTTTATGATTCGTTGTGCAAGCCTTTTCCATTCTTTATTTGCATTTATGCTTATATGTGCCATTATAGTCCATATTTATGCAGCAATCTGGGTAAAGGGTTCAATTCAGGCAATGACTCGAGGAAATGTAACATTTCTTTGGGCATTGAAACATCATAGACTTTGGCTAAATAAAATTAATCAAGACAAAGAAAATTTTAAATCAGATTAAAGAATTTAACTTTCTATTAAGATTCATTTTGAGATTCAAATGCAGAAGATTATTCCCCGAGGGCAGATAGAAAAATTAAGTCATGAGAAATTACCTCGAATAGTTTTTCCAAGAAAAGATACAGTTTTTCAAACTCGTGCAATCCGGTTTCATCAGCTTGCAGAATCAGGTCATGTTTTGTCTGATTATTTAATTCTTATGGGAGAATTAAGTACAGTACAGCATATTGCATTATCCAAATATACCATTTCAAGGGAATTACCAAAGTTTTCTTCAACTAAGAAAAATAATGCATTAGGAATAGAATCAGAAAGTTGGAAGCACGACAAAACTTGGTTTTCTATTCAGAATTTCATTCTGAATAATATTGAAAATTTATCAAGCAAAATTCCTGGGAATATTATTACAATATGTAAGCGTTTGAATACTTTAATGCACGATGATTTTGAGTCTTTCAAAAAAATAGTGGAATCTATGCTAATTCAAAATGTTTCAGGGGAAATGGGTTTCACAGAAGCAACTCCTTTTATTATGGCTGCTTTGCAAGTCTATTGGACTTCCCGCACAATTATTTGTGATATAAATCAATTAAAAAAAAATCAAGAAAATCGAGAGGAAGGACCTTTTGGAATATGTCCATTCTGTGGTTATCTGCCTGTGGCAAGCCAGGTTTGTGTTGGAGGGATTAAAGAGAATTATCGCTATTTACTTTGTGGATTATGTTCAACTAAATGGCATCTTGTACGCGTTATATGCTCAAATTGTAGAGATACAAGCGAAATAACTTATTACTATATAGAAACAGGAACCCAAGCAATCAAAGCAGAATCTTGTAATAAGTGTAATTCCTATAGCAAGATTTTTTATCAAGAAAAAGATCCAGATTTGGATATTATTGCAGATGACTTAGCAAGTTTGAACCTTGATCTTCTAATGGCTGAAAAAGGATACTTACGCTCAAGCAGGAACCCCTTTCTTTGGATTCAATAAAGAATTATGAATTTTTCTTTTCCAAAAACTGAAATATACTTGTCATGCAAGATAAAAAAGATTCAACAATAATTTCAAAAATCCCTTCTATAGATAAACTTCTAAAAACAGAACCATTTAGAATTTTACAAAGAGATTATGGAAGATCTCTTACTAAGAAAATACTTCAGAATCACCTAGCTGTTGTGAGAGAAAAAGCAAGACATAAGGAATTAGAATCTGAATCTTTAGAAATAACTTATCTAGTAAAGAATGTTCAGAAAAATATTCAGTGTAAAATTCAGTCAAAATTGCAATCAGTATTCAATCTGACAGGTATAGTTTTACATACTAACCTTGGAAGGTCTCTCTTACCCAATGAAGCAATAAATGCCATTGTCCGAACTTCTGCAATTCCAGTAAATCTTGAATTAGATCTAGAAAATAATAAGAGAATTGATCGAGAGCTTTTGATAGAGGATCAGTTATGCCAGCTAACAGGAGGGGATGCAGCAACAATTGTTAATAACAATGCTTCTGCAATTCTTATAATGCTAAAAACTTTAGCAAACCGAAAAGAGGTTATTATCTCTAGAGGTGAATTAGTAGAAATTGGAGGAACTTTTCGTCTTACTGATATCATGAAAAGTTCTGGCGTTAAGCTTTGCGAAATAGGAACAACAAATTGTACAAATGAATGTGATTATAGAAATTCAATAAATAAAAAGACTGCTGTGCTCATGAAAGTAAATTGCAGCAATTACAAAATATCTGGGTTTACAAAATCTGTAGAACTGAAAAATATAGCAAATATAGGACGTGAATTTGGAATACCAGTATGCGTGGATCTTGGAAGTGGATCCTTATTGGATTTTTCTGAATATGAATTACCTAAAGAAGATACGGTAAAAGAAGCTATATTTTCAGGTGCAGATTTGGTAACTTTTAGTGGTGACAAAATGCTAGGTGGTCCTCAAGCAGGTCTTTTGGTTGGTCAATCAGATTTAATTATGAAAATCAGAAAAAATCCATTGATGAGAGCATTACGTGTTAGCAAATTAACGCTTACAGCACTAGAAGCAATATTGAACTTATATCAATCACCAGAACTTTTATCTCATAAACTTCCCACACTGCGTCTTCTAATAAGGTCACAGGTTGCAATTCGTTCTGTCTCAGAAAAGGTAAAACCAATAGTACAAAAATTTTTGGGTTCTGATTATGAAGTTGAATCTGTTCCTATGAATAGTGCGATTGGAGGTGGATCCTGTCCAACCGCACAACTATCTAGCTATGGATTGCTAATAAAGTCTAACAAAAAGGGATATCTTTCTAGATCTTCAATTATGAAATTGGAATCTCGCCTAAAAGGTTTACCCAGACCAGTACTTGGTCGTTTGTCAAAAAATTCCATTTGGTTAGATTTTCGTTGCTTAGAAGAATTTGAAACAAAGGATTTCATTAAACAATTATCTATCTGAAAATAATTATTTATGATTGTTGGTACTGCAGGTCATATTAACCACGGTAAGACTACGCTAGTTCATGCACTTACAGGCATAATGACAGACAAGTTAGAAGAAGAAAAGAAACGAGGCATTTCTATAGAACTTGGATATGCACATATAAATCTACAAGATGGAAAAATTATTCATTTTATTGATGTTCCAGGACATGAAAGATTTATAAAAACCATGGTAGCAGGTATTTCTGGTATTGACTTCGCTCTTCTTTTAGTTGCTGCAGATGATGGCATCATGCCGCAAACACGTGAACATCTACGGATTCTAGATTTATTAGGTATTTCTCATGGAGCTATTGTCATAACAAAAATTGATAAGGTTGATTCTATTCGTTTGTTTTCATTACATGGTGAAATCAGAAATTTCATTTCTAAGACATTTTTGAAAAATTCCTTAATTTTTAATCTGGATTCTTCATCTAGAAATGATCCTGGACTTTTTTGTTTAAAACAATATTTGATTGAAAATGTTCAAAAAATTGAGATTAAAACCAAAAATTCAAATATAAATAAATTTTTTCGAATGCCGATAGATCGAGTTTTTACTGTTCCTGGGCATGGAACAGTGGTAACTGGTTCTATCATCGATGGACAAATTCGAATGCAAGATATTAAAAATATGAATTTACACCTTATGCCTAATAACCAAAAAATTCGAATAAGAAACATTCATTCAACACATAAGAATACAGAAATTGCTTATGCAGGACAACGTTGTGCATTAAACCTAGCCGATATTGAAAAAGAACGAATCAAAAAGGGAAATTGGATCTCCGATGCACGATGTTTTATTCCTTCTATGAATATAGCTGTTAATTTTCATTTATTAGAATCATCTTGTTGTTCTCTAAAAAATTGGAGTGCTATACAAATTCATTTAGCAACTAGTCGTTATTTTGCTCATTTAGTCCTTCTTGAGAAGAACTCAGTTTTAAATCCAGGAAATATTTCCAAAGTGCAATTAGTATTTGATAGTCCAGTTTGCTGTATGATAGGAGATCGTTTTATTGCAAGGGAAGTTCAACGAAATTTGACAATTGGCGGAGGAGAAGTTTTAGATCCAAATGCTTCAAATCAAAAACGGCATTCTTTCAAAAAAAAGAAATGGCTTGATGCAATGCAAAGCTTTTTAAATGAAGGATGTTTGGACTATTTATTATTCGAATCCCCCTTTGGTATAAATGAACAATTCTTAGAACGAATCATGAATGGAAAATCTGTTGATTCATTGCCAAGGTCAGTCCTTCAGCTTCAGCTTAATGAGCAAAGTTCAAAAATCTTTATTCTCCCTATATATTGGAATTTTTTGAAAAGATCTGTTATTTATAATTTATCTGAATTTCACAAAAAAAATCCTGAAGAACCTGGTTTAAATTTTTTTCAACTACGAAATATTGTTTCACCCAAAATTCCTATATCACTTTGGAGAATTTTGCTGAATGAATTATCAATAAAAAAACAAATAATTTTTAACTACTCATGGATTTGTACTCCAGAACATGATGTTGTTGAATTAAATACTGAAGAAACTATTTTATCCAAAAAATGTATGTTACTAATCCTAAAGGATTCTAATCCATCTTGGATACGAGATTTAGCCAAGAAAGTCTGTATAGATGAACCTTATATTAGGAGGCTTTTTAAAAAATTAGTAAGAAAAGGAGAGTTAATTCAAATTGTTCCTGATCTTTTCTATCATAAAAAACAGATTGCAGATCTGCGTAAAATATTTTCCATTCTCTATTTAGAAAAGAGAAAGGGAGTTACACCTTCTTCTTTTCGAGATACAACAAAGATTAGTCGAAAACGTTCGATTCAAATATTAGAATACTTTAATAAAATTGGATATACCATTCGCGAGAAAAATAATGGGAACCATATTCTCAATAATTCTAATTCAATTTAAAAAAAATTGACAAAAAACATAGTGCTGATGAGTTTGCTAATTGAATTTAGTATTATAGAATTGTGCATTCTGAAAAATCTTTTTCTTCATGGAGGGTATATCGCATCCGGTGATGCGACTGGACTTCAAATCCAGCATAGGAATATTAAAAAGTATTTTCCTAGGTAGGTTCGACTCCTATTCCCCTCCGACCAATATTAAAGACATTCTTCGTTAACTTGATTGTTGTTATCATTTTCTATATGAAAAAAAAATTTGAGGAAAAATCTCCTAAATTGACATCTCTTTCCAAGAGTGGAGGATGTGGATGCAAATTACCTTCGGATACTTTATTTGACTTGCTAGATTCTCATGATGTTTCCTTTCATAAGAACTTGTTAGTAGGTAGAAAAACATCTGATGATGCAGCAGCTTATCAATTAAAGAATGGCCAGGTACTACTTTCAACTACTGATTTTTTTGCTCCCATAGTTGATGATCCATATGATTTTGGTCAAATAGCAGCTACAAATGCACTGTCTGATATTTATGCTATGGGCGGAACTCCTATAATGGCTTTAGCTATTGTTGGAATGCCAACGGATGTACTTTCAAAAAATATTATCCATGACATCTTGAGAGGCGGTGAGTTTATTTGTGCAAAAGCAAGGATACCTATAGCTGGAGGGCATAGCATTAGTTCCAAAGAGCCAATTTATGGACTTTCGATAAATGGCTTAGTTGATTTCAATCATTTAAAACAAAATTCAAAAGCTAATCCTGGATCAGTACTTATTTTAAGCAAAGGAATTGGAATTGGAATACTATGTAATGCTTTTAAGAAAGGATTGCTTAGTATGAATGGATATTCCAATATGGTGCAACATATGACTCAGTTAAATTATCTTGGAGAAATCTTAGGCCATTTACCTGGCGTTTATGCAATGACTGATATAACTGGGTTTGGTTTATTAGGACATTTGTTAGAGATGGCTTTGGGTAGCAAATTAACCGCAAAAATTGAATTCTCTAAAGTACCAATATTAAAAGATACAAGACGATTTGCAGAAGCTGGTTGTGTTACAAGTGGTTCAAAGAAAAATTGGAATTCATATAAAAAAAGTTATATTCATCTAGATGATAGTTTAACTGAAATAGATAAATCAATATTATCTGATCCTCAGACCTCTGGTGGACTTTTAGTTTCTTGTTCAGATGATATAGCCAAAAAAGTTTTAACCATGTTCCATAGTAATGGATTTTTCGATGCTGCTATTATTGGAAAGATGATCAAGAGCCAAAGCAACTTTATTGAAGTTTATCGTTGACTTTTATTTTCCTTAGGATAATATTTAGAAAAATAAAGACTATTATAAAGATAAATATTTTGAGAAAAAATTAAATTTAATAGATTTTCTAATTATTGAGTTTCTCTTTAGTATTATAAATTAATAAAACGTTTAAAACTATTGGAAGGACATCTATCAGAAATATTCCAAGAAACAAATCCATTATTCCTGATTCAACTAATGATTGAGAAAGGTTAATTAGACTCATATAGGAAAATGCAATTATCCCTGAAACTAGAAATTTTTTTGTCTGGTTTTTAAAATTGATTATTCCTAATTGAAGAGCTAGAAGGGCTAAGTTTATAGTGGATAGTGGAATTGAGCACCTCCAAATAATTTGGGATTTTGACAATGTTGAATTATCTGAAAAAAGAGAAAAAGTTGAAACTGCTTTAATATGACTCTTTATTTTTTTTCTGTTGTTTATATCTTTATTAATCTTATTCTTTGCAAGAACAAACTTATATTCGTTGAAATAGGTGATCTTAGATTCTAATGAAGAGTGATTAATATCATAACAACTGACACCTTCTAATGTAAAAAAGTGTTCTTCCTGAGAATTATTTAGGTACATTTTTTCAGCCTTCAGGAAAGATATCCATTGTGGATTAAAAATCCTTACAAATATATTCTCAAACTCATTATTTTTATTCAAAATGTTTCCTATAAATAAAACTAAACCATGAGAATTAAGTTGAATGAACTCATTTTCAGAAATTTTCAATGAATTCAAACTCTTCTCATAATGTTTCTCCATCTGACGATAGGACCATGGAGAGGCAATGAAAGTTAAGAAGCCAATCAAAAAAGAAACTGGAATAGCAATGCTTAGTATTGGATTCATCCATTTAATTATAGATGCCCCGCTTGACGCCCATATAATCATTTCATGTTCATGATTACTGCGAGATACTGTAATTAAAATTGAAATGAAAACAGAAATACAGAGAATAATTGGAAGAGCAGTAATTGTGGAAAAATTAGCAAGAATTGGTAAAATGTTAAAATTAAGCTTGCCTATTGCTATTTCCCCAACTAATCTGGTTAATAACATGTTTATCCAAATTATTACAAACAGAGAAAAGCTAATACCAAAATAACCTAGAATTTCTCGAATAATGGATCTTTTAAATATTGACATATCAAATAATAGAAAAACCTATCACAATCAATTTTTGCTCGAGAAATTCTTATGAAATTTAACACACAAATATGCGATAATCCAGCTCAGTTAGAAACCCAAGCGCTAGGTTTAGGTATTTTCTCAGATACTTTGACTGAAATGGTCGAGTTAGTAAATATTTATAGCAATGGTTTTGTTCGTTCTGTTTTAGATAAAGGATTTTCTGCAGCTAAATCTAAAATACTCATTCTCTATCATGTACCTGGAGTAAAAGCAGAAAGGTTAATCATTGTTGGATTAGGAAAAAAATCTGATTACTCTCTTACTGCATATGCGGATGCAGAGGAGACTTTTATACGCACCTGTGTTGACTCTAATATAAAAAATATAATTTCTGGATTATTGTTAAACCCTATTGAAAAGATCAGTATCAGAGATCAAGCACACATATCGGCGATCTCAGCCGGTAAAGCAACGTACAAATATGATACTACGTTTAGCAAGAAAAATTTAAAACAAAATCAAGAAACTATAAAAATTACGCAATTAACAAATAGCTCAATTGATGCTGAAACTAGAACAGGTCTTCTGGAGGGTCATTCCATTGTTATGGGAATGACCCTAGCTAAAACTCTTGGAAACTTGCCAAGTAATATTTGTACTCCACTTTACTTATGTGAAACAGCACAGAAACTCGAAAAAGAATCAAAAAATATTGAAGTCCAGGTTATGGATTCCAAAAAAATTCAAGAACTTAATATGGGAGCTTTTTTATCTGTGTCTAAAGGTTCAGAAAAAGCACCTTATCTCATTACATTGAAGTATAAACATCAAGCATGCTTTCAACAAAAAAATACAAAAAAACCCATAGTTTTGATAGGTAAAGGGGTAACCTTTGATTCCGGTGGAATCTCAATAAAACCAGCGGAATCCATGGATGAAATGAAATACGATATGTGTGGAGCTGCTTGTGTTTTAGGAATCTTTCAAGCGTTAAAAGAATTGGAATTGCCATTAGAATCAGAGATTATTGGAGTAATTGGCACTTGTGAAAACCTTCCAGGTGCAAACGCTAGCAAGCCAGGTGATGTAGTAACTAGCATGTCTGGAAAAACTATTGAAATTCTGAACACTGATGCTGAAGGTAGACTACTTTTGTGTGATATTTTGACTTATGTAAAACATTTTGATCCATCAATTGTTATTGATATTGCAACATTAACAGGAGCATGTGTTATAGCACTAGGACATATCAACTCTGGAATGTTTTCAAAAGATAAAGATCTTGTTGACGACTTATCAAAGGCAGGAAAACAGATTATGGATAGAGTTTGGAATATGCCATTAGATGATGAGTATCATAAGCAACTAGAGTCAAATTTTGCTGATATTGCGAATATTGGAGGAAGAACTGCCGGTGCTGTTACAGCAGCATGTTTTTTATCGAAATTTTCGGGATCTTACCGCTGGGCGCATCTAGATATTGCTGGAACAGCTTGGAAGAGTGGAGAAAAAAAAGGAGCAACAGGTCGACCAGTTCCATTATTACTTCAATTCTTAATAAACCAAGCTAAGAAATCAGGATACTAAAATTACTATGCGAATTGATTTTACCTTTAATGTTCAGAATCGGTTGCTTATAGCCTGTACATTGATTAAATTCTACTATTTAAAAGGACATAAATTTATCATTTTCTGTAATGAAGAATCTATACATTTATTTAATCAAATGCTTTGGACCTTTGATGATATTTCATTTATCCCACATGTATTTTCAGAAGATTCTCTTGCTAAGAAAACTCCGATTCTCTTGACAAAGGAAAATCCTAATAAAGTTATATACTCCTTATCTTTAGATTCCAAAAAAAACAAATTCTGGCTTCTGAATCTCTCTCATGAGTGTCCTCCAGAATATTCTGGGTTTTCCCGTTTATTGGAAATAGTTTCTATAAACCAAAATGACCGATTAAAAGCTCGTGAGAGATGGAAAAAATATAAATCAGAGGACCATGAACTTCATGCATACAAGTTATGAATGGTTAGATTCTGTGCTGTTATGATTGTTTTATTTCAATAAAAAAATCATAACCAAGTTTTCCTAAAAGATAGATTTATTTTTAAATCGGTTGTATTATGGAGAAACAGAGAGTTTTCAAATGTTGTTTTTTCTCTTTTGTTGAAATTAGGAGTTAATAGTGAAAAATTATCGTCATCCACAGTTTGAGCGTGACGGCGCGTTTCCTGAGATTTCTCAGGACTTTTCTCAAGATAGAGTTTTACGCAATACCTACTGGTTGCTTGCTATTTCTCTAATCCCTACAATTCTAGGAGCCTTGTTTGGCATGATGTCTGGAGTAACCGCTTCCATATTAGCCAATCCTGCCTTATCTACAATAGTTTTCTTTTCAGGAACATTTGGATTGATGTTTGCTATTGAAAGAAATAAAAATAGTTCTTTTGGAATTGTTCTTTTGCTTGCTTTTACTTTTTTTATGGGAATTATGTTGTCTAGATTACTAGGAATAGTACTTGGCATGACTAATGGTTCTCAACTGGTCCTATTAGCATTTTCTGGATCTGCGGCTATATTTTTATTCATGGCAACTTTAGCAGGAGTTTTGAAGAGAGATCTTTCTGATTTCCAAAAATGGTTATCTATAGGTTTGGTAATTATTCTACTAGCTTCGCTAGTCAACATATTTATGAAAGTAAATGCTATGATGTTGACTATATCTTTGATTGCTACGTTCATATTTTCTGCATTTATATTAGTTGATTTACAAAGGATAATCCGAGGTGGGGAAACCAATTACATCTCTGCAACTTTGATAGTTTACTTAGATATTTACAATGTTTTTACAAACTTGCTGATTTTATTGACAAGTTTCTTCGGGGGAAATAACAGGGAATGATGGTTTTTCCTCAGTTAATTCCACCGATTCAAAATACTGTGTAAATTCCTCTAGTACTCTTTTTGTTAAAAGCTTCTTAATTCCTAAGTTTTCTTGAAGTCTTTTCTTGATAGATTTTAAATATTTGACTCTATATATAGGATTTTTAAAATCTGGCTTTTCCTCCTCAGTGCCATATCCAGATTCTTGAAGTAATACCCATTCAAAATTTCTGAGTATAATGAAATTATTTTTTTCTTGACTTAAGGATTTTAGGGCAAAGTCATAGGCATCAAATATCTTTGGATAAGCATCTTCATTTGGTAAGAATCGAATCAACAATTCGTTCATATACCAGGCCGGCATTAAAGATGATCCTGAAAGGAATCTCACACCATCTAGCTCTGCTTTCGTTAGAATTTTCCTTTCAGATTTCCCAGTCCATGATAGTAGCAATGGTTGAAAAGCTAGCAATATTGGTCTTAACCTTGAATAAGGCCTCTTTGCTCCTTTTGCAATTAAAGAAATTCGACCATATGCTCTAGAAAATATTTTGATCAACATAGAAGTTTCTCTCCAAGCTTTGGAATGAAGCATATATGCAAGATCTTCCCGATTGTTTCTAGATAATTTTTTATCCATGATTTTAGGATTTATCCAAATGGAGATTTTGTATAATTTCTTTTTTGAGAAATCCTTTTTTCCGCACTCTTACATAAACTTCTAAGTAAATTGACTTTTTAAGTATAAAAGAAATATCTTTTCTAGCTTCTGTTGCAATTAGCTTCATATGTAATCCATTCTTGCCAATAAGAATTGGCTTATGTCTATCCTTATTAACTGTAATGCATGCAGAAATATCAATATGATTTTTTCCTTCCAACCATTGATCTATGGAAACTGTACTACCATAAGGAACCTCAGCTCCAGAAAATCGAAAAACTTTTTCCCTCAAAAGTTCAGAAGCCATGAATTTTGCAGATCTATCTGTTACAACATTTGGTTCAAAAATGAAACTTCCGATTGGCAATTTCTTAGAAATTTCATCCAATAATTTATCTAATTGGAAGCTTTTAATTGCACTGACTGGAACAACCACCGAATACGAATACATATCTAATATTTTTTTGACAAAAGGAAATAATTCGTCAAGACATCCAGATTTGTCAACTTTGTTAATAACAACTATGCTATCTTTATTCCTTACTTTCAACATTGATAAAACTTTCATGTCTTCTCTCAACCATTTCCCAGTTTCTATTACATGCAATACAATATCAACATTTCTAATAACGCTTAGAACTGTTTGATTCATAGCATAGTTCACATCACCTTTGTAACGATTTTGAAATCCAGGAGTATCAACAAATATAAATTGTTCACACTCTCGAGTTAGTATTCCATTTATGCGATATCTTGTTGTTTGGGCTTTCTTAGAAATAATAGAAACTTTACTTCCAATAAGAGCATTAATGAGGGTGGACTTTCCTACATTTGGACGTCCAATTACAGCTATAAAACCTGTTTTGGTCTTTGGTAATAACATCTTAGATTTGTTTTTTATGATTGAATTTTAGTATTTTTCTGGAGTGATTCTATCATTACATAAGCAGCATGTTGTTCAGCAGAACGTCGAGTCTTTCCTATACCGTAAGTTTTAATTCCAATAGATGGAATAGTGCATTCTACTTCAAAACTAATTTTTTCTTTACAATGACTGCTAATTAAAGCGTACTTTGGAAGAGACATACCTTTTCTTTGCAGAAATTCTTGCAAAAAAGATTTTGAATCTTTCTGAAAATGTATTGATTCAGAACTATGAAGAAAATAAGTATATTGGTTAATAATAACATTATAAGCACTTCTGAATCCTGAATCTTCAAAAACAGCACCAAATATTGCTTCTACAGCATCAGATAAGATAGATGATCGATAATTTCCTCCACTCTTGATTTCTCCATTTCCCAATCTTATATATTTTGGCAAATCCAGATTTATAGCAATCTTTTCCAAAAATGACTGATTCACTAAATTAGCTCTTAATCTTGAGAGATTGCCTTCATTCATGCTCTTATATTGAGCAAATATCATAGATGTGATGGAAAAATTTAAGATAGAATCTCCAAGAAATTCTAGCCTTTCATTGTGAACCAAACCATAACTGCGATGAGTAAGCGCTTGTTTCAGGTTATTTATATTATAAAATTGATATTTAAGACGAGATTCAAGATCTTTAAGATTCATTTTGAGAAAATACCATTTCTTAAAGACAGCCAATGCGATCAAGATTTTTAAAATTCATCCATATGAAGAATGCATTTCCAATGATGTTAGCATCAGGTACGAAACCCCAATAACGACTATCTGAACTGTTATCACGATTATCACCCATTACAAAGTAACTACCTTCTGGAACTTTACAATGCATGCTTTCGCAAGAATAGGAACAATTTTCAATACCTATGAATCCATGAATCGGGCTAATTTTTGATAAGTTTAAATCATCTAGAAGAATGTCATAGGAAATTTTACCTAACTGCTCACGGTATTTTGTAGTGAATATCTCCCTATCTGACTCATAATAGATTTCTTTGGAATCTCTAGAAACTAAAACATTATTTATAAAAAGTTTTTTGTTTTTGTAAAAAATATCATCTCCAGGAAGGCCAATTACCCTTTTAATATAATCTATGCTTGGATCAATAGGATAACGAAACACTATAACACTACCTCTTTCAGGAGATTTTACTGAAAATATCTTCCAATTGCTAAGTGGGAAACGCACTCCATATAAAAACTTATTTACCAGAATCAGATCTCCGGATTGTAAAGTAGGAAGCATTGAACTAGAAGGGATTCGAAATGGTTCAATGAGGAATGACCTAAAAAAAAATACAAACAGAAGAATCGGGAAAAACCCAGAAAAATATTCAATCCAATTGAATCCAGGAAAAAAACTTGAAGAAATATTTCTTTGGCGCGATCTTTTCACTAGAAATTTGTTCAAAAACCAAAACGATCCAGAAAATCCGGTAAGACATAATAAAGCAATGTTAAAGTTCCATCCCATTTATAAATTATTTCCTGTATTGATTTTGTCTATTTTTCAGAGTGTAAAATAGCTGTAAAAGCTTCTTTAGGGATCTCTACACCACCAAGTTTTTTCATACGCTTTTTCCCAGCCTTCTGTTTCTCTAGGAGTTTTCTTTTTCTAGTAATATCACCTCCATAACATTTAGCAAGAACATTTTTTCGCAATGGTTTGACATTTTCTCTTGCAATCACTTGTTTTCCTATTATTGCTTGAATAACAACTTCATACATTTGTCTTGGTACTGCTTTACAAATCCGTGAAACCAATAAACCGGCCCTATAGCAAGCTTTTGTTTTATGAACCATGATTGCTAAAGCATCAACTTTTATACCATTAATTTGAAAATCGATTCTTACAATATCTGCTGGCCTATATTCGACGAATTCGTAATCCATAGATGCATACCCACGAGAAACTGATTTAAGCCGATCAAAAAAATCTAATATAATTTCTGCTAGTGGAATCTCATAAATTAAATTGACTTGATACCCATGGTATTTCATATCAAGTTGTATACCACGTTTTTTAGTACATAATTCTATAACAGATCCTATATATTCCTGAGGAACAAATATTGTGACTTTAACTATTGGCTCTAGAATGTTTTCAATTGAGTTGGAAAATACCATGCGAGACGGATTATCAATTTTCTCTACAATTCCATTCCTTTTTTTGATTTCATATGTTACAGATGGAGAGGTTATTACAGTTTCTATATTGAATTCACGTTCTAAACGTTCTCGAACTATTTCCATATGAAGTAAACCTAAAAAACCACATCTAAAACCAAACCCTAAAGCTTCTGAAAAATCTGGTTCAAAAACTAACGCCCCATCATTTAGCTTAAGTTTTTCTAGAGATTCTCTCAGATGATTGCACTGAGTGCTTTCAATTGAATACATTCCAGTAAATACAAATGGTTTTACATCTTTAAAACCTGGTAATGCTTTTATAGAAGGATTTTCTGATAATGTGATGGTATCACCAATTTTTGCATACTTTAAATCCTTAATGCCAGCGATGACAAATCCAACTTCTCCTGAAAAAAGTGAGGTACGAATTTCAGCTTTTGGAGTAAATATCCCGACTTTTTCACATGTGTTAGTAAAACCAGTAGCCATGAATAAAAGGCTACTACCAGATTTTAAAATTCCATTTACAACGCGTACAAGCACAACCACCCCTGAATAATTATCAAACCAAGAATCAATAATTGAAGCTTGGAGTGGATCAGAGTTATTCCCTAGTGGAGCTGGTATCTTGGAAACAATATGCTTTAGAACATTATCTATCCCTTGACCTGTCTTTGCACTTATCAGAAGAGCTTCTTTGGTATCTATTCCAATAATATCTTCTATCTCTCTAAGGCATCTATCAGGATTTGACTGTGGAAGATCTATTTTGTTCAAAATTGGAATGATTTCAATCCCTAACTCTATAGCAGCGTAACAATTTGCCACAGTCTGTGCCTCAACACCTTGTGAAGCATCAACTATTAATAAAGCTCCTTCACAAGCAGCTAAAGAACGATTAACCTCATATGAAAAATCGACATGACCTGGCGTGTCAATCAAATTTAGATTATAAGATATTGCATTTCTTTGATCATAGAATTGCAAAGATGCAGTCTGAGCTTTAATAGTAATTCCCCGCTCACGTTCTATTTCCATAGAATCAAGAACTTGTTCTGACATTTCCCTAGTTTCTAATCCCCCACATTGGTGAATCAAACGATCTGCAAGGGTAGATTTTCCATGGTCAATGTGAGCTATAATGGAAAAGTTCCTAATATTTTTCATATCAAATTAAAAGCATTTATAGGAATTAACTGTTCAAGTAAGCAGTCAAAAACATTAAATTCCTTGTGTAGTACTTTACAAATATCATTTCTGACTTTTTGGATATACTAATATCCATTGTACTTGATTAACTCTAAATATCAGAAGTGCGGCAGGTTTTGTTTTATCTAATTTTCTTACTAATTTTTCAAAATCTTGTACATTACTAATGTCTGAATTATTTACGGCTAGAATAACATCTCCTGGTCTTAGACCAGCTTTCAGTGATGGTTCTTCTACATTACAAATCTGTACCCCTCCAGGTATCCGCATTTTAGCTTTTGTTTCATTAGAAATGTTTGTAACATTTAAACCTAAAACATTCTTTTCTTTTGGAATAATTTTTGAAAATTCAGGTATCCAATTGTTGGAATCAGATTTTTCAGAAGAAATTTCAGAAACCTTTACAAGAAGATCCAAAATTTTCCCTCGTCTCCAGATCTCCAAATTAGATGAAAAACCTGGTTTAATTTGCCCAACAATCCTAGGTAGATCCGACCAACGTTTGATAACCTCATCATTGAATTTCAAGATCACATCTCCACCTTGTACTCCTGCACGTTCTGCTGGGCTGTTGGGTTCAACATTGGTAACTAATGCCCCTTCAGCTTTATGTAAGCCAAGAGTTTTTGCAACATCTTTGTTTACTTCTCCAATTTGAACACCTATCCGACCTCTTGTTACTTTTCCAGTCAAACGAAGTTGTTCAGCAACCTGCATCGCTTCATCAATTGGAATAGCCAAGGATATTCCCATGAATCCCCCACTGCGAGAAATGATCTGAGAATTAACCCCAATAACTTCACCATTTAAATTAAGAAGAGGACCTCCAGAATTACCTGGATTAACAGCAACATCGGTTTGAATAAATGGCAAATAATCACCTGTATCTCGACCAATTGCGCTAATAATTCCAGAAGTCACTGTTGCATCTAACCCAAATGGAGAACCTATTGCTAGCACCCATTGACCTTTTTTCAAAGTTTTTGGATCTCCAATTACAAGAGGTATAACTTCTTTTGCTTCTATTTTGAGTAATGCAATATCAGTCCTTTCATCAGTTCCTATAACTCTTGCTTTAAATTCTCGACTATCTGTGAGAGTTACAAGAATCTCTTTTGCTTCGTCAACAACATGGTTATTTGTTAGTATATACCCATCATTAGATATGAAAAATCCAGACCCTAAACCGCGAGGAACTGTTCTTTCTTCTGAATTCGGAGGTTGCTGCCGACGAGCAGGAGGAATACCTGGAATATGGAGATCTGGCCCAAAAAACCAACGGAATAATTCATATGGATCACTATTACCACCATCACGAACTAGGACTGTTGCAGTTGTTCGAATGTTTACAACAGAAGCATCTACTTTTTCAACAATGTGAGTAAAATCAGGCAATAAAGATGGTCTGTTTTCTTGTGCAATGGCATTGCAAAAGTTCATACTTGCTAGAATTTCAATCAAAAATAAGAATAATAGCCTCGCAAAATATAAATCTACAATTAATAAAATTCTATTTTTCATTCAAATTCCTTATGTGAGGTTTTCATAAATTTCTGGAAATTTTCTCAGAAATTTTTGCCTCAGATATTCTATTACATTCATACTTGATGTTTCTTTAAAATTTTCCCGAACGTAATTTTTCTCAAAAAAGCTATTAATTAATCTTTGAATATCAAAAACTATTTAGAGCAATGTACTAAGTAAATTCCAACATCCTTTATAAAACCATCAGAACCTTAGGAAAAAATCCAAGTGTTTTAAACTTACATATTCAGGAATTAAGAATTAAAAAACTTGTTCTATTTTTCTGTCATATCTGTCAAAAACAACTAGTGTGTCGCACAGCAATAGATCCATTTGTTCCTCCAAAACCAAAAGAATTTGAAAGGCCTACACCGATTTTCATCCTTCTTGCTTCATTTGCACAGTAATCAAGATCACATTCTGGATCTTGATTAAAAATGTTAATTGTAGGAGGAGAAACCTGATGATAAACAGCTAGAGTTGTAAAAACAGCTTCAACTCCGCCTGCAGCTCCAAGCAAATGACCAGTCATTGACTTTGTAGAATTTACCACCAATTTATATGCATGATTTCCAAAAGCTAGCTTCAGTGAATCTGTTTCGTTTTTGTCTCCTAGAATTGTAGATGTCCCATGAGCATTTATGTAATTCACTTCATCTGGATTTAATCTAGCATTTTTTAGCGTGTTAAGAATACTCCTTCGAGGGCCATCCTTATCTGGGGCTGTAATATGATAAGCATCAGAACTAGTTCCATAACCAATGAACTCGCCATAAATTCTAGCTCCTCGCCTTTTTGCATGTTCGAATTCTTCCATGACTAAAACCCCTGCACCCTCACCTAATACAAACCCATCTCGATCTCGATCCCAAGGTCGAGATGCAGTTTCAGGGTCATCGTTACGTGTTGACAATGCTTTCATAGCAGCAAATCCACCGATACCAAGAGGAGAAACCGCAGATTCAGCTCCACCAGCTAACATTACATCAGTATCTCCGTATTCTATTAAACGAGCAGCATTTCCTATGGAGTGCAATCCAGTAGCACATGCTGATACCACAGCATAACTTGGACCTTTTATTCCAAATGCAATTGACAAATGTCCAGAGATTAAATTTATTAAAGAACTTGGAACAAAAAATGGTGAGATTCTACGAATTCCTTTAGCTTGAACTTCAATCTGTGTTTCTTCAATTCTCGTTAACCCCCCTATTCCAGAACCAATAATAATTCCAATGCGTTCAGCATTCTCTTCTGAAACCTCAATTCCACTGTCTTCCCATGCTTGTTTTCCAGCTGCTATCCCATAATGAATAAAAGTATCCATCTGCCGAGCTTCTTTAGCTGAAACATAATCAGAAAGATTGAAATTTTTAACTTCTCCTGCTATACGGATATTTATATTAGAAGAATCAAATCGAGCTATATGATTTATTCCAGATTGGCCATTAACTATGTTATTCCAAGCTGTAGGTAAGTCATTACCAACCGGAGAAATAATCCCTAATCCTGTAATAACTACACGTCGTTTCACAAATTTACCTCGTTCAAAACATCCTCAGAAATTTTCAAAGAAAAAATATATGAGGGAGATTTTTTAATGCTTTTTGGAATGGCTATCAATATAATCTATAGCTTGTTGGACTGTAGTAATCTTTTCAGCTTCTTCATCGGGAATTTCAGTTTCAAATTCATCTTCAAGTGCCATAACAAGTTCTACCATATCGAGCGAGTCCGCTCCAAGATCATCAACAAAAGCTGATTCAATTTTAATCTCTGATTCATTGACACCAAGTTGCTCAGCAACGATCTTTTTGACGCGCTGTTCGATGCTTTCCATGCAGATCTCCAGAATGGGAAAAATTCCCGTAAATTTTAGTCAAGAAACATTCTAAAACACGAAAAACAGTAGTCACAAAATAGTTTTTAATACATATTAATGTACAAAGGAACAATTTTGTAGAGCTTTGTTTTCCGAACAAACAACTATACCATCTCACATGATCACTTAGTACATTTTCTTACCTCCTTAAAAATACATTCCCCCATTGACATGTAAAGTTGTTCCAGTGATATATTCAGAATTTGGCCCGACTAGAAAAGCAACTGCTTGAGCAACATCATTTACATTGCCTAAGCGTTTTAATGATATTTTTTCAATTAACAAATCTACTTGGGCCTTATTCAAAGAACGAGTCATATCTGTATCAATAAAACCTGGAGCTACACAGTTAACAGTAATATTTCTATTGCCTAATTCTCTTGCTAAAGCTCGGGACATTCCTGTAACTCCAGCCTTAGCTGCAGCATAATTTGTTTGACCAATATTTCCAATAAAGCCAACAACAGAAGTAATATTCACAATTCTCCCCCAACGGGCTCTTGTCATACATGGTAAAACAGCACGGCAAGTCCAGAAGATAGATGATAGGTTGGTATTAATTACAGAATCCCAATTCTCATCTTTCATTCGAATCATAAGCGCATCAGAATTAATCCCAGCATTATTTACCAAAATATGTATTCCAGAATTTTCTTTTTTGATGAACTCAACAAGGGCTTTGCAAGCAGATTTATTTGTCACATTTAAAACAACTCCCATACCACCATAAGCTGAAAGAACTTCTGTAATAACCTTTGCACCTGATTCAGATGTTGCAGAACCAATCACAGTTGCACCACGTTCTGCTAGTTCTCGAGCAATAGCTCTTCCAATGCCCCTATTTGCACCAGTAACAAGAGCAACTTTGTTTGATAATTCCATTTCTTTCATAATTGCTCAAATAAATCCGTATTTATTTTTGAAATAACTTTTCTTAAAGAATCCGGGTCAGAAATTGATAATACAATCATTCCAAGATTCATGCGTTTTATCAAGCCAGATAGTACTTTACCTGGACCACATTCGACTACATGGGTAATACCTTTCTTTTTCAAAAATTCTAAAATCTCCATCCATCGAACTGGTTTCCAAATTTGGCGAATTAAAGCATCACGAATTGCATTCGGATCCTTTTCAATCGAAACATCAACATTATTAACAACATCGATTTTTGGAATGTTTAAAGATATGCTTTCTAAAGCAGAAGCCAGTGCATAAGAAGCTGGCCTCAATAAACTGGAATGAAATGGAGCAGAAATTGGTAAATATAGAATGTGCTTCGCACCTTTTAACTTAGCAATTGAACAAACTCTTTCAACAGCTTTACTATGTCCAGAAACAACTTGTTGCTCCGGAGCATTGAAATTTGCAATTTCAACTATTTCATTTTGTGCATTCTCTACACAAATCGCATTTAAAGCATCACTATTTAAACCTATAATTACAGCCATACACCCATTTCCCAATGAAATCGAATTTTGTGCAGCCCTAGCTCTGGTTTCTACCAATTTTACTCCATCTTCCAGAGAAAATACCCCTGCTGCTGCAAGTGCTGCATATTCGCCCAGACTATGACCAGCCATCACAGTTGGGATTATTCCACCAGCTTCTTGCCAAGCTGAAAAAAAAGCAAGGCTAGTCGCAAACATGGCAGGTTGTGTATTTACTGTCAAATTTAATAGTTTTTCTGGACCTTTGGAAATTAATGTTTTTAAATCTGATTTAAGAATCATAGAAGATCTGTCAATAATATCTTTTATAACAGAGTTATCTGCCCAGGAATCTAGCATTCCAACAAATTGAGATCCTTGACCAGGAAAAACAAAAGCAAATTTCATATAGTTGATTAATCTTTATCTATTTTGTACTTTTTTTATGTTTGAAAAAATCCTAAATTCGAACTAGTACTGATCCCCAAGTTAGTCCAGCTCCAATTCCCTGCATAAGAACTAAATGACCCTCTTTTATTCGACCATCTTCACAGGCAGTGTTCAATGCTAAAGGAATGCTAGCTGCAGATGTGTTTGCATGTTTATCTAATGTAATAATTACTTTTTCCATTGAAATACCCAGTTTTCTGGCTACAAAATGTATTATGCGAATATTAGCCTGATGGATTATTATCCAATCAATATTATTTAATTCAACATTGGCTTTACAACAAACTGCTCTAGCTGAATGTTCAAGAACAAGAATAGCTTTTTTAAATACAGCTTTTCCTTCCATATATAAGAATGGGCTACCGACAATTACACCATGCGAAACATTTCCTGGAACACATAGAATATCTGACTGATTTCCATCTGACATAAGGTCTGTACTTATGATACCGCATGTTTTTGAAGCAGTTAATACCACTGCCCCAGCTCCATCACCGAACAAAACACAAGTTCCACGATCATTCCAATCAAGAATCTTTGAAAAAACTTCAGTTCCTATAACTAAGGAATTACAAACTTTCTTTGCTTGAATAAAACTTTCAGCTGTTACTAACGCATATATAAAACCACTGCAAGCTGCTTGCACATCAAAAGCAATTGATTTACTTGCACCTAGTTTTTTTTGCACAAGACATGCAGTACTTGGAATTATATAGTCTGGAGTCGAGGTGGCTACAATTATCAGATCCAAATCTGAAGCTTGCATATTTGTTTTCTCAAGAGCTATTTTTGCAGCACTAACAGCCAATTGGCTACTCGTAGTATTAGACGAAGCTAAATGACGTTGCTTTATGCCAGTTCTTTCAATAATCCATTGATCTGTAGTCCATATATTGCGAGCTGCCAATTCTTCAGATAATTCGGAATTAGAAACAAGTCGATCTGGTAAGAAACCACCAGATCCTAAGATTCTTGCATATTTCATATTTCTTCCACAAAGTTTTTCATTTAGGAGAATTTATCCTTGAATTACAGATTTTCTATAATTCAAATCCATTTTTGTTCTCTGATTTACCTTGGAAATTATTTGATTTGTATGCTGAAGTAACTTGCTAGAAACAATTTCTCTAGCCCGTTGTAAGGCAAAACCAAAAGCATATTTATCTGCAGAACCATGACTTTTGATAACTACGCCACGCAATCCCAATAAAACAGCGCCATTATATCGACGATTATCCATTCGATACTTATAACGTCTTAAAACAGGTATTGTAAGCAATCCTAGAAATCTGGAGAGCAAATTTTTTTTAAATTCTTCGTTCAGAGATTCTGCGAGCATTTTTGCTAGCCCTTCTATTGCTTTCAAAGTTATATTTCCCACAAAACCACTACATACAATCACATCAACTATACCTTTAAAAATATCGTCACCTTCAACATTACCATAAAAATTTAAAAAGCTAGATCGCAATAGATCTGCTGCAGCTTTGACAGTTTCATTGCCTTTTATAATCTCTGTCCCAATATTTAACAAACCAATACTTGGATTATGCCTATGATCAACAATTTGCGTCAAAGCAGATCCCATAATTCCAAATTGGAATAAATGTTCTGCAGAACAATCAGAGTTTGCACCCAAATCTAAAAGAGTTGTAAATTTACCAGTTCTATTTGGAATAGATGTAGCAATTGCAGGACGATCAATTCCGTCAAGTGTCTTTAAAATATACCGAGAGATAGCCATCCAAGCTCCTGTATTTCCTGCTGATAAACAAGCATCAGCAAGACCAATTTTTACAGAATTAGCTGCAATATGCATGGAAGAATTTCTCTTTTTCCGGAGAGCCATTTCAATTGAATCGCTCATTTTGATAACTTCAGTTGCTGGAACGATCGAAAATCGATTTTTTTCTAAGAAAGGAATCTTTTCAAGTTCTCTCTTGATAAGATCAGGAATTCCCACAAGTAAAATCGAAACATCTGAATATTTTTGAATAAAAGAAATGGATGCAGGTATTGTAACAGATAAACCAAAATCCCCCCCCATACAGTCCACTGCTATGCGTACTCCAGCTATTGTCATTTGATATTGGTTAGTAAAATCGATTTAGCAAGATTCAAAAGATTAGACTACTGTTTTTATTCTTCCGATTTTTTTTTTATGAACTGACGTCCACGGTAAAATCCTTTAGGACTAATGTGATGACGCAGATGAATTTCTCCTGTTTTCTGTTCCATAGAAAGATTTTTAGGAACTAGAAAATCATGAGAACGATGCATGCCCCGTTTAGACTGGGATTTTTTGTTTTGTTGAACGGCCATAAAAATAGACTCCTAAGATCGGCCTTTTTATAAGGAACTTGCAAGTGGAATGAGTGCAAGAGGCAGATTATAATCTTTTGATTGAGTATTTTTGAGTTATTGTTTCCTGTACAAAATTACATTCCTTAATTGTATAGAGAAGCTACTTGCAAAAAATTTTTCAATTTTCATAAAAAATAAGAAGTTAAATGCAAGCATGAATGAAATTCATTTCAGAACCTATAAAGTCAAAAGGAAAGATTTTCATTTTATCAAATTATTTAACTTTTCTAAAGAAAGATCGTAATCATTAAAATAATGATTATAATCAGTATTAATTATTCAATTAAATTCAATCCAATAAAAAACCCATTAATACATTTGTTTTTGAAATTTTGAGAATAAAAAACTTAATATCCTGAATTAGATGATTATTTTTTTTATTGATTTGCCTAAAAAGATATGCAAAATCAGAAAGTGAAAGTGAAAATGCCAACATTTGAGAAAAAAAAACTTATTCTAGCCTCTAGTTCAATATACCGCCGAAATTTACTAGCAAGATTTCATATTCCTTTTGAAGTTGTTACTCCAACCATAAATGAAAATCCTAGGATAAGTGAATCCCCCCGAAAAATGGCCATGCGATTATCTATTGAAAAAGCTATTTCTGTTTCAAACAGATATCCTGAATCCCTTGTAATTGCTGCAGATCAAGTATTAAGTACTAACAATCTACCTATAGGGAAACCAATAGATCCCTTTCATGCTAAAAAACAACTGCTTGCTTTATCAGGAAAAAAAGCTGTTTTTCATACTGCTGTTACTGTTACAAATGGGAAAAAACTTAGGAGAAAAAGCATCCCAACATATTGCAAATTTAGGATGTTAGATCCGAATTTAATTTCGGTTTATTTACAATTGGAAAATCCATATAATGCTGCTGGAAGTATCAAAGTTGAAGGTTTAGGAATTGCTTTGTTGGAAAGTATCAGAAGCAAAGATCCTTCTGCAGTTATTGGCCTTCCTTTATTAACTGTTGCTAGAATGATGCGATTTTTCAATATGGATCCAATTTTATCTGCTTACTCAATAAATTCTAATTATTGATGAGATTATCCAATCTCATTTATTAATTCTTCATATTCTTTTGGAAATTCAGATACTAAATCTAATTTTTTTCCTAAAATAGGATGTGTGAAGACTAATCGATGCGCATGAAGGTACATTCTACTAAATTTCTTTCTTTTCAGAATGAAGTCTTTTTTTCGAAAAGTCCCATATTTTTCATCACCTAAAACCGGGAAACCAATGCTTGCTAGATGCACTCGAATTTGATGGGTTCTTCCAGTTTTAGGCTCAATTTCAAGCAAACTAAGTTTTCTTTTGAATTGATTTTTTAGCCGAACAACAGTTTCTGCCTTTTTTCCATGCTTAGGATCAACATAAACCATCCTTTCTCCTGAAACATTTATTTTTTTTGAAAGAGAAAGGTTAATATGCTTTTTTCCATGTGCCCAAAAACCATTCACTAGTGCAAGATATAATTTCTTAATCTTTCTGTTCCTCAGCATATCATGCAACTGACATAATAACCTACGCTTTTTAGCAATCATTAGCAAACCAGATGTATCTCGATCTATCCGATGAACTAACTCTAAAAACCGTGCATCAGGACGCGTTGTTCGCAGTTGTTCAATAATTCCCAATGATATTCCACTACCTCCGTGTACTGCTTTGCCATTTGGTTTATTGATGACTAATAAAAACTCATCTTCATAAATGATAGGAAATTCTTTTCCCGGTATATTATTTGAATTTACTGTTTGATGATTTATAGGAAATAACGGAGGAATTCTAACAATATCCCCTTCAAACAATCGATAGGTTGCATTGATCCTACTAGATCCAATTCTAACTTCACCTACCCGGATAGCTTTGTATAATCTGCTTTTTGGAATTTTTTTGCATAAACGAATTAGAAAATTATCAATACGCTGTCCGTCATGTTCGCTTGTAACTCTAAATTTATTAGATTCAGTAAGCATAAATTCTTTTAGAAAAGAACTTCCTTTACGCATTGCCAGAAGCAACAATATAATCAAGGTAATTTAAAAATTATTGGTACAGAATAATAACGCCTAAAAACTAGATAGTATGCAACTATACCTTGATTTTCAATTTTATTGAATTAATTAAAATTGTCTGCTTGTGAACTATTGTTGTTATTTATTAAGTTTTACTTTTTAAAGAAATGCTCGAGTCTTGTATGACACACTCGAAGATTTGAATGAATATTTAATTTCATAGCAGAAGAACCAAATCAATAGACTAAGATTGTGCTAGAAATTTTTTAAATCTGTATAGAATTTCTAACATCAAAATGAGGGCTTTCAAAACACAAAAGTTATTGAACATAATAAAAAGATCTATATTGGTAGCCTCGTTATGATTCACCTAATACATAAATGTTGAATGAGCCAAAGATCATAGCATGTCAACTAGACACTCTTTGGCAACGGAGAATAATACTCATGAAACGCATGTTGTTTAATGCAACACATCAAGAAGAACTGCGTGTTGCAATCGTAGATGGACAAAAACTTATTGATCTTGATATAGAAACTGCTGGTCGTGAACAGAGAAAGGGAAATAACTATAAAGGAATTATTACTCGAATAGAACCTGGATTGGAAGCTTGTTTTATCAATTATGGAGAAAACCGTCATGGTTTTCTCCCTTTTAAGGGTGTAGCACGCAGTTACTTTAAGGAAGGGGTTGATATCCGCAACGCTAGAATTCAAGATGTTCTCGAAGAAGGTCAGGAATTAATTGTACAAGTTGAGAAAGAAGAAAGGGGAAACAAAGGAGCTGCTTTAACAACTTTCATTTCATTAGCTGGTCGTTACCTTGTATTAATGCCCAACAATCCAAGAGGAGGTGGAGTTTCACGTCGTGTAGAAGGAGAAGATCGCCAAGAATTGCGCGATTCGGTGGAGAAGCTTGATGTTCCAGAAGGAATGAGCATTATTGCTCGCACAGCAGGTATAGGAAGGAACGTTAAAGAACTCCAGTGGGATTTATCTTACTTAATTCAACTTTGGAGAGCTGTTGAAAATGCAGCAAAAAACAATTCTGCTCCAGTTCTGATATATCCAGAGTCTAGCCTTGTCATACGAGCAATCCGAGATTATTTTTCCCCAGATATTGGAGAAATTCTAATTGACAATGAAGATATTGCTAATCAGGCAAAAGCTTTTATGAGTGTAGTTATGCCTGATAATGTTCAATGCGTTAAAATTTACAACGACAATGTTCCTCTATTTTCTCGGTTTCAAATAGAGCAACAAATAGAAAAAGCTTATTCACGTATGGTTCAATTATCTTCAGGTGGATCTATTATTGTTGATCATGCAGAAGCATTAGTAGCAATTGATGTTAATTCTGCTAAATCAACTAGAGGAGCTGATATTGAGGAAACAGCTTTAAGAACTAACCAAGAAGCAGCTGACGAAGTAGCTAGACAACTGAGATTAAGAGATCTTGGAGGACTAATAGTTATTGATTTTATTGATATGGAGGAAAGTAAAAATCAACGTGCAGTTGAACTTCGTTTGCGAGAAGCTTTACACTTTGATCGAGCTCGCGTTCGAATGGGAAAAATTTCAAAATTTGGTCTGATTGAATTATCCAGGCAACGCTTACGTCCAGCATTGAATGAAGGCTCACATATAACATGTCCCCGTTGTGATGGTATAGGTTTTATTCGTGACACTGAGTTTAGTGCTTTGCAGATATTACGTTTCATGCAAGAAGAAGCTATGAAAGAAGGTACAACATCAGTACATGCTCAGGCCCCGGTTGATGTTGCAACGTATTTATTAAATGAAAAACGTACAGATATTTCCAATCTTGAAAATCAATTAAAGGTCAATTTCATAATTATTCCAAATAAGTTCTTGGAGACCCCGAATTACCAAGTAGAAAGATTTCGCTATGATGATTTGAATGTTGAACATTCAAGAACGAGCTTTAGCTTTGTTCAAAAAACTACTACCAATACTATAAGTAGAGGATCAAGTTTTCGTGAACAAGAAATGAAACCAAAAGCAGAAGCTCTTGTTAAGGGCATTATTCCTTCCAGTCCAGCTCCATCTTCTGATTCGATTAGAATCTTATCAAATCCTATATCGGCTAGGCTGTTTGATTTTTTTTGTTGGACATTCTCTCGATTGTTTTCTAGAAGATCTAAAATACAAGAATCCAAAGAAATTTCTAATAAAAATCAAAAAGATGGAAAAAATAATGTTTGTCAAAATAAAGAACATTTTACTAAAGTGCATTTGAGTGATTTTTCCTATGAAAGCAAGAAAAAAAAATCAGATCAATACTTTTCAAAAAACTCGCGCAATTCTGAAAAAGGTGAATATCAAAGTGAATCTAAAAAAAAGAATGAAATAACCACAGAAAATCAAGAGCGAAAATCAAAACCCATCAACTTAGAAAATAAGAACAACATTAATATCGATGTCGGATCTACCCAAAAAATAGCACGTTCCAACCGTGGAGGAAAGCGTATTCGAAACCGAAATCGCAATCGTAAAGAGGATCTCCAAAAAACATCTGATTCAAAAGAAGAAAATTCTTCCAATGCTACTAGCATAGAACAAAGAAAATCTGATTCAAAGTATTCGGATGAACAATTTGAATCTGTTCTCAAATCTTGCGAACAATCAAAGAGAGATCATCTATCAAAAAAACAAAAACTTAGTCATGAAAATTCTAATCACATCAAAGATATTCAATCAAAAGAACATATTGAACATGGAATTTCTGATCAAAAGAATCCTGAAAAGATAGAAAGAAATAATATTGAGTTTGATTCTAAGAAAAAAATTCACGTTACCGAAACTTCAGGAAAGATCATTGAATCAAAGATAGGATTGCTTGAAAAAAAAGAATTTTCAATGTCCAAAGAAAAAACAAAAACAGAAATTTTGTTAGATAAATCTTCTCCAAAAAACTTTAAGAATGAATATACTGCATTAGTAAATGCAATTCAGGAAAAAGGATTTCAATGGATTGAAACTAACAATCCAAGAAAGCAAAAGCTTAATGCAAAAGATTACAAGAAAGATATGGGTCGTGAGAAAAAGCCTCCGAAACATTTCTTATTAAAAGATAAAGAACTTTCAATGATTGAAACTCATAAAAATATAAATAAGAAATAATTAATTAACAGACCTCTAAAACTTTTTGATTGCTCAAAAATACAAATTCTTATGATGAAATCATTGATGAAATCATCATAGCATCGCTAGGTTGATTCAAGAGAAGTGCTAGAAGCTGTGCAATTTCTTTCTTTAAATGCTTTCGATGAATGACCATATCAATTGCTCCTTTTTTTAAAAGGAATTCAGACCTTTGAAAACCTTCAGGGAGTTTTTCTCGCACTGTTTGTTCTATTACTCTTGGTCCGGTAAGTCCAACCAAAGCTCCTGGTTCAGCAATGACTATATCTCCCATAAAAGCAAAACTGGCTGAAACGCCTCCCATAGTTGGATCTGACAATATGCTTACATAAGGTAATTTTGCAGTGGAAAGTTGAGTAAGTATTGCATTAGTTTTTGCCATCTGCATTAAAGATAATAAACCCTCTTGCATACGAGCTCCACCAGATGCATGAACACATATAAATGGAATTTTTTTGGATATAGCAGTTTGAACTCCTCGAACAAAACGTTCTCCTACTACAGAACCCATAGATCCGCCCATGAATCCGAATTCAAAACATGCTAAGACAATAGGTATTTCATAAACCAAGCCTTGCATTACTACAAGCGCATCAGTCTCTCCTGTGATTTTCGTTGCTTCTTGAAGTCTATCTATATATTTTTTTGTATCCTTAAATTTTAAATTATCTAATGGGCGAATGTTCTGTCCAATTTCAATTCGTTCATCTTTATCCAGCAAAGAATCAATTCGTGATCTTGCATTCATTCTCATATGCTGATGGCAATTTGGACAGACATATAAATTAGTTATTAGATCTTTTGTATAAAGCACAGAATCACATGATGGACATTTAATCCACAGCCCCTCAGGAACACGGCGCATCCCATTATCATTTGATTTTTTAATTCTAGGAGGAAGAAGTTTCCGTATCCAGTTCATTATGAATTTTATTTAAATATGACTTTTTCAAAAATCAAAGTCTGATTTTTATTAATGGAAAGTTCATTCCGGGTCCAAAAAGAACGAACAAACTTGTGTTTTTGGAATATGAAAAACAAATTTTCTAAATCCATTTAGACTATGATCCACTGATTTTCTAAGGGCTTTTCTAAATAGAAAAGCCCTGTTAATTAACCAATTGGCTAATTCTATCATTTTTTCCTTGGATTCATTTTGATCTAAAAACCTTGTTTAAATACCCTAAATATGCAAGATCATCACACATAGTTTTTTCTGGCGCATCTGATACCTTAGCTACTGGTTGTCCATTGCATTTAACCATCTTCATAACAATTTGCAATGCTTGAATTCCTAAATCATTGGTAAGATTTGTGCCAATCCCAAATGATAATTTACACCGACCCGAAAATTGTTTCGTTAAATCAATAGCCCTTTGAAATGTTAAAGAATCAGAAAAAACCAAAATCTTTGTTCTTGAGTCTATATTATTTTTTCGGTAATGCTCAAGCAATCTTTCTCCCCAAACAAAAGGATCCCCAGAATCATGCCTAGCTCCATCGAAGAGTTTGCAAAAATACATGTCAAAATCACGCAAAAATGCATCCATTCCATAAACATCTGATAACGCAATACCTAAATCACCTCGATACTCTTTAGCCCAAACATCTAAAGCAAATACTTGAGAATCTCTGAGTCGAGGCCCAAGTGCTTGACAAGCTTGTAGGTATTCATGCCCCATAGTTCCCAATGGTGATATATTATTTTCCTTCGCAAGATACACATTGCTTGTTCCTGAAAAATGTTTGTTAAGTTCCTTTTTCATAGTTTGGACCACTTCTTCATGCCAACTCTTTGAAAACCGACGTCGCGTACCATATTCAGCAACTCTAAAATCTGATAATTCAGGATTATTTCGCACAAGATCCATCTTAGATTTCAGGCGTTTTCGACCTTCTTTTAGATTTAATGGCTTTTGAGTATTTCGAAAATAAACTTCGTTAATAATTGCAAGCACCGGAATTTCGAATAGAATTGTATGAAGCCATGGTCCACTTACAAAAACTGAAATTTCTCCTGGAATTGAGCTTTTTTGAACACAAATGCAATGTTCAGGCAAATAAAATAAACGAAGAAAATCAATAAAATCACTTTTTATAAAACGTAATTTACCTAAATAATTCAGTTCTTCCGGAGTGAATCGAAGCTGACACAACTGATGGATCTCTTCTTTTATTTCCTCAATATAAGGTTGTAAATTAATTTTAGGTGTCCTGCATTTATAGCGATAATTCACTTGAGCAGAAGGAAAATGATGTAAGACTACTTGCATCATGCTAAATTTATAGAGGTCTGTATCGAGAAGTGAAGTAATTATCATTTGAAATATTATTTATTATCAACTAAGTTCGATATCAAAAATCATGACACGAAATTATTCTTATAAATTTGAATGAATCGTCTTGTTCAATCACAGATGGAGTATCATAATCATGACCCATGTTGTTACTGAAAATTGTATTAACTGCAAATATACTAGTTGTGTAGATGTATGCCCAGTAGACTGTTTTCGTGAAGGATCCAATTTTTTAGTTATCGATCCTGATGAGTGTATTGATTGTGCAGTTTGCATACCAGAATGTCCAGCAAATGCAATTTTTTCAGAGGAAGATATACCAGATGACCAAGCAAAATTTCTAGCAATTAATGCGGAATTATCCTCTATCTATAAAAATATTGTTCGTTCCAAAAGCCCATGCGCTGATGCAGACCATTGGAATGGTATAATGGATAAATTAAAGTTTTTGGAAAAATAAATTTTTCACCATATGCATGATACTTCAAAATTTACTTATCAGAAAGTTATCAAATCTCATTTTTGGGTACCTGGGAAACTTTTTTCTTTATATGTTACACGCTATAAGGATTATCATTTTCTATCTGGTCAGTTTGCTCGAATTAGTATACCTAGTCAATCTCAAAATTATAACCTACGAAATATTTGGAGAGCTTATTCTATTGTAACTGGACCTAAACAGCCATATCTGGAATTTTATGTAGTTATTATTCCTGGAGGAATACTTAGTCAGAACCTTTCAAAACTAAAACCTAATGATGAATTATGTATAGATAATAAAGCCTATGGATTCTTAACGATAGACCAGTTTACAAATGGAGGAGATCTTTGGTTGATAGCTTCTGGAACTGGATTATCTGCTTATATATCAATATTGCGAGATGCAAGAACATGGAGCTCATTTAAGAAGATTATCCTTATCCATGGGGTAAGAAAATGCGAAGAATTAACTTATAGTAAAGATATCAAAAAATTTGATGAAATGAATCAGAAAAACAGCTGTAAAAAACGGTTTCAATATCTTCCTCTTGTCACAAGAGAAACAATTCCTGGAATTCCAAAAGCAAGGATAACAACACTACTTGAAAATGGAAAATTAGAAATGATGTTGGATAGAAATCTTGATCCTAGCCTTTCCAAAGTTATGCTTTGTGGAAATCCTCAGATGTTGACAGAAACTAGAAAACTCCTCAGGTTACGAGGTTTTTATCCTGGAAGACGTGGGGCATATGGAAATATAGCCATGGAAAAATATTGGTAAATAGGAACAACAATACTTTTATATGAATTCTTTTATAAACATCTAATGATGATTTTTAATACCTTAACAGAAAAAATAGACTCAATTTTACCCCAAAAACAGTGCAAAAAATGTGGATACACTGGTTGCATGCCCTATGCTAAAGCTATAGCAAATAATGAAGCACCAATTAATCTTTGTATCCCAGGTGGAAAAGAAGTAACAAATACACTGGCTAGTTTACTTAATGTAAATTCCCCAAATCTAGATAATTTTTTTGAACAAGAAATGTTTAAAATTGCGGTGATCAATGAACAGGAATGTATAGGATGTACTATTTGTCTCAAAGCTTGTCCAGTAGATGCTATAATTGGAACCAATAAATGTATGCACACTGTTCTAAGTGATTGGTGTACTGGTTGTGAACTATGCGCAAATTATTGCCCAATAGATTGCATTGAAATGGTACAAACCTCAAAAAAATGGACAAAGAATGATGCTGAAAAGTCTAGGAACCGATATAACAATCGCCAAAAACGCCTAGCTTCCAAAAGTCAGAAGATTAGTTTGATGAATGACTTATATAAGAAAAATTCAACAAACATAAGGGTTGAGGTTTGCAATGTAGGAAATAAAAATTTTAGAAAATCTATAGTAGACAATGCATTGTTAAATGCTAAAAAAAGACGTAAAGACTTTGTTCCAAAGAAATGGAAATCTGATTTTAATACATGAATCACAATATACGAGAAAAAATATTCTCAATTTTTAAAATGGAGAATTCAGAACCAAAGATTGAATTAAACTACACGACCCCATTTCAGCTTTTAATTGCTGTTTTATTGTCTGCTCAAACAAAGGATCAAACTGTTAATATTGTTACAAGTAAATTATTCCCTGCTTATGGTTCTCCAGAAAGCCTAGTAAATCTTGATAGAATTGATTTAGAAAATTCTATCAAGATTATTGGACTTTACAGAAAAAAAGCTGAAAATATATTAAGGTCCAGCAAGATTATTCTAGATGAGTATAATGGTAAGGTTCCAAATTCTCGAAGAGATTTAGAAAGGCTTCCTGGAATAGGAAGGAAAAGTGCAAATGTGATACTAAATGTCCTTTTTAATCAAAGTACGGTAGCTGTTGATACACATGTTTTTCGTGTGTCTAACCGTATAGGGATTGCTGTTGGAAAAAATGTCTTAGAATTGGAGGAAAATTTACTAAAAAAAATACCTGAAAAATATAAGAAAAAAGCTCATCATTGGCTCGTTTTACATGGTCGATACACCTGCACAGCTCGTAGGCCAAAATGTTATTCTTGCAAAATTTTTGCATTATGTGAATTTAAAGATAAATCTCTTTACTCTTCAATAAAATAGAAGGTTATTCTTTTCTTCTGATTGCTTAGCTCAAAAAAGATTAGAAAAAGAAATATTTATTTTGGACGGAAGCACTGAACAATTCTTGAATTAGTTTCTATGAAAGGGCCATCTAGGAGATCGATGCAATATGGAATAGCTGAAAATATTCCATCGGGTGATGAGCTTCCTTTGTCATTGCTTCTTTTTGAACCACCTAATATCTCAGTAATAGCTCTTGGTTGTCCTGGCAAATTTATAATCAATGCAGCATGATTGGAATTTTCCCGAATAACAGCAACTTGGCGAGAGAGGATAGCAGTAGGTGTGTATAACAAACTTATTTGACGCATTTTCTCCGAAAATCCCATCATTTGTTTAGTACCAACTGATAATGTTGCTTCTGGAGTTACATCTCTTCGTGCTGGACCAGTTCCTCCAGTTGTAAAGATTAAGTCGCAACCACAATAATCGACTAAATTCTTCAAACAATGAATTATAGTTTCATAATCATCAGGAATTAGAAATTCCTGAGATTGCCAAGGTGATAACAAAGCTTTACTTAACCAGGAATTCAAAGCAGGCAATCCATGATCTATGTACTTACCTTGAAAAGCTCTATCAGATATTGAAACCAGTCCAACTAAAAGATCATTGCTGTCACGACGATTCATAGGTTTAAAATGCATAACTAGGAAGCACTCAGGGAAACAATTGAAAAAAATTAAGAAAATAATTACACTAAGAATCTTATCAAGACTAAAAATTTTAGGATTTGTTTCAACATTCAATAATCTGCTCTTTCTTCAAGAATTTTAAGAGCAGGAAGATCGCTGCCCTTTAAAAACTCTAGAAAAGCTCCACCTCCGGTTGAAATATAATCAATCTTTTCTGAAATTCCATACTTTGCAATAGCAGCAATGGTTTCTCCACCTCCAGCGATAGAAAAACCATCAGAATCTGCAATTGCTTGTGCAATACTGGAAGTTCCACTGGAAAATTGATCAAGTTCAAAAACCCCTAAGGGGCCATTCCAGATTATCGTACCTGCTTGTCTAAGCAAATTGGAAAATTTTGAAGCTGTGAGTGGTCCAATATCTAAAACCATTTCATCTGGTAAAATTTGATCCACCATTTTAATAATGGCTTGGGATTCTAATTCAATTGAATTAGCACATACCACATCAATTGGAACGGGAATATCTGCCCCTCGTTTTTTCATAATTGAAAGAACAGTGCGTGCTTGATCAACTAATTCTAACTCAGCCAAGGATTTTCCAACAGATAATCCAGAAGCAAGCATAAAAGTATTTGCTATTCCTCCACCAACTATCAATTGATCAACTTTTTCAGCTAATGAACAAAGGATCGAAAATTTCGTAGAAATTTTCGATCCTCCAACAATAGCTATTAATGGCCGTTTGGGGTTTTTGAATACATATTCCAATGCACATAATTCTGACTCCAACAAAGGTCCTGCACAAGAAATTGGAGCAAAGCGAGCAATGCCATGTGTTGTGGCCTCAGCACGGTGGACAGTACCAAAGGCATCATTTACGTAAACATCACAAAGAGCAGCCATTTTTCGTGCTAAGGTTTCATCGTTTTTTCTTTCCCCAACATTAATTCGGCAATTTTCGAGAAGCACAACTTGTCCAGGTTCTACTTTTACCCCATCTACCCAATTTTTTATCAATTCAACCTGAGTACCTAAAAATTCCGACAAACGCTGTGCTACTTGTACGAGAGAGTCCATTTCACCAGGAAAAGACTCATCAGGTCGACCTAGATGGGAAGTCACCATAACTGCAGCTCCAGAGCTTAATGCCAATCTTATTCCTGGAACCGAAGCACGAATTCTTGTATCTTCAGAAATTCTTCCTATTTTGTCAAACGGAACATTTAAATCAGCTCGAATAAAAACTTTCTTCCCATCTAGCTTTCCTTTTCTAGCTAGAGCAGAAAGAGTATTAACATGAGGCATGCATTATTCCCTCCTTGAATTGCAAGAAAAAACTCACAGCTCGATTATTCATTTTGCTTCTGCTTTTGTAATTTCTGATGCAGTATCTAGCATTCGGTTGGAAAAACCCCATTCATTATCATACCATGATGAAATTTTCACTAAACGACCTAATACCTTTGTTAAAGATGCATCTACAATGCTTGAAGCAGGATCATGGTTATAGTCAATGGAAACAAGAGGTTCTTCACTATACTTTAGTATCCCCTTAAGCTCATTTTGAGAAACATATTTCAATATTTCATTTACTTCTTCTTCAGACGAGGTTCTTTTAGAGATAAAAGATAGATCAAGCATAGAAACATTTATTGTAGGAACACGAACAGCATAACCATCCAATTTGCCTTTTAATTCTGGAATTACCAACCCAACAGCAGAAGCCGCCCCTGTTTTTGTTGGAATCATGGACATCGTCGCTGATCGAGCACGTCTCAAGTCTTTATGAAATACATCAGTTAAAACTTGATCATTAGTATAAGAATGAATAGTAGTCATAAATCCAAAATCCAGACCTAATGCATCATGTAAAGGATTTACTAAAGAAGCCAAACAGTTGGTTGTACATGAAGCATTTGAGATAATTCTATGCTTTGGACTCAAGATACCATGATTTACCCCAAAAACAATAGTAGCATCCATATCCCCAATTCCAGGTGCAGAAATTAAAACCCTTCTTGCTCCTCTTTTTAAGTGGATTTCTGCTTTTTCGCGAGATGTAAAAAGTCCAGTACACTCTAAAACAATATCAATAGCCAAATTATCCCAAGGTAATTTAGAAGGATCTCGCTCATTTAAAGTTAGGATTTTATCCTCGTCTATTATCATATAATTTTTATCTGTCTCAATTTTTAACGGAAATTTTCCATGTGCACTATCAAACCGTGTTAAATGAACATTGGTTTCAAAATCCCCCAAATCATTAATAGCAACAATTGCTATATCATGTTTTTTTCCACCTTCATAATGAGCTCTCAATATATTTCTTCCAATGCGACCATAACCATTAATTGCAATGCGAGTAGTCATTACTAATTCCTCTTACCTTTTATTTTTAAGATGTTCTTTAATTATCTTAATCAATTTTTCCGAGGTAATCTCGAAATATTCGAATAAAACATTTGCTGGAGCAGATTCCCCATAATTTTCATCAATTCCCATAACAATTCCATTAGCTCCTACATACTTGTACCAACTAGTTGTTTTCCCAGCTTCAATAGCAACTTTTGGCATATTTTCTGGTAGAACTGAATTTTTCCATGTAAGATCCTGTTTATCGAAAATATCAAGACTTGGCATAGAAACAACTCTTATAAAGATATTTTCACTAAATAGTTTCCTTTGTGCTTCTAACGCAATAGAAACTTCAGATCCAGTAGCAAGAACAACCAAACATGCACCAGGAATATCTCTCAATACATAGCCACCTCGAGCTATCGATTGTAATGCTACTTTATCTCGATCTACATATGGCAGATTTTGCCTAGACAAAAGAAGAGCTGTTGGCCCTCCTTTACTTGTTTTACTTTCAGAATCTGAAGATCTTCGAATTGCAGAATGCCATGCAAAAACAGTTTCAGCAAGGTCGCATGGCCTCCAGACAGATAAATTTGGTATTAGGCGCAAGCTAGCCGCTTGTTCAATTGGTTGATGTGTTGGCCCATCTTCTCCAAGACCAATAGAATCATGTGTTAAAACATATATCACCTTTTGTTTCATAAGAGCTGACATACGTATGGCATTCCGCGCATAATCTGAAAATGTCAAGAAAGTTCCTCCAAATGGAATATAACCTCCATGCAAGGCAATCCCATTCATAATAGATGCCATACCAAATTCACGCACCCCATAATTAATATATCTTCCAGATTCAAAAACTCCTTCATCATTCACCTTAACAACTTTTGCCTCTGCCCAATCAGTCAAATTTGATTTAGTTAAATCAGCAGATCCTCCGAGAAGCTCTGGAAGTAAATTTGCTAAATGAGCTATAACCAATTGTGAAGCTTTTCTAGTAGAAAAATTTTCATTTTTCTTAGCTGTTTTTTCAGTAAAGTCTTGAAATTTTTCTAGAAAATCATGAGGTAAATCTCCCTTCATTCTTCTTGTAAATTCATGCGAAAGACTTGGATATTTCTTTGTATATAATTCAAACTTTTTGTCCCACTCATTTTGAACATACTTTCCTATCTTGAAAGATTCTATGCTTTCATATATGTGTTCAGGAACAGAAAATGGATCATTTTCCCAATCTAAGTTTTTTCTAACTTCAAGAATTTCTTTTTTTCCAAGAGGAGCTCCATGTATATCTGCAGTACCAGACATGTTTGGAGAACCCTTTCCAATTATAGTTTTACAAATAATGAGACTTGGTTTTTCCGACTGCATTTTAGCTTGCTTGATTGCAAAATCCACAGCTTTGATATCGTGACCATCTACATGATCAATCACATGCCAGTTATAAGCTTCAAAACGTTTCGCAGTATTATCTGAGAACCAATGTTTAACGTTACCGTCAATAGATATACGATTACTATCGTATAAAACAATAAGCTTAGATAATTTTAGAACCCCTGCTAGTGAACAGACTTCATGTGAAATACCTTCCATGATACAGCCATCACCAATGAATACATATGTAAAATGGTCAACAATCTCCAATCCTGGTTTATTAAACTCTGCTGCTAATAAAGATTCAGCTAAAGCCATTCCAACGGCATTTCCCAAGCCTTGTCCCAATGGACCAGTAGTAGCCTCTACTCCAGGTGTAATACCAAATTCTGGATGTCCTGGGGTAGATGAATGCAATTGTCGAAAATTTTTAAGTTGAGATATGGGAAATTCATATCCAGTTAAGTGAAGAAGTGAATACAATAACATCGAACCATGTCCATTTGAAAGAATGAAACGGTCACGATCTACCCAACTAGGATTCTTCGGATTATAACGAAGATTGTTTAACCAAAGTGCAGTTGCAATTTCTGCCATTCCCATAGGTGCTCCAGGATGTCCTGAATTTGCATTTTGCACAGAATCCACAGTAAGAATGCGAATAGCGTTTGCAATTTTCTTTTGAATTTCCAGATTTTCCATTTTGAATTTAGTGTATATACTTGAGAATTGATCGGAAAAGTTGCGATTATCCAAAGAGTGTTTTGATTCTAACACGTTAACAAAGCGAATCTTTTATGAGAAACTAGTTCGATATTAAAATTTTACCTCTTTAGAAATTTTTCTTAGATTTAAAAAAATCATCACATTTTTTATTTATGATAATAGCTATTTTCCAGAAGCAACATTATGAGTGAAATCCAGATTAGTAAGCTTTTTTTTCATATAACAGTATTGCTATCGTTTGCGCATTTTTTTATGTGTTGAACATAAAATTACACAATATGTATTTTATATGTAAACTCTATCAACTTAAACTTATAACATATAAGTATTAAGTATCGAACATGATGAATTAAAAATTTTTTATTAAAGAATCTTTCTAACATGAAATTTTTAAAAGAAAAATACAATAGTCATTGATTTTTCAGAATTTGTCCATCCTGCTTTCTCAAGTTTCAAGAAAACAAGTGTGAATCAACTTCTATTGGATAGGATTTTAATGAAATATCTTGACTTAAGAGATTTTGTAAATCAATTGGAATCTCGAGGAGAACTAAAACGCATAAAAACACCAATATCTTCACATTTGGAAGTAACAGAAGTTTCTGATCGAGTATTAAAATCAGGGGGACCTGCTTTACTTTTCGAAAAAGTTATTCATAGGAATTCCTCATCAAAAATTCCCATTTTAACTAATTTATTTGGTACAGCAGAACGCATTGCATATGGTATGGGTGTGGAAAATATTAAAGATTTTCGAGCAATTGGAGAATTACTTGCAAATTTAAAAGAACCAGAACCACCAAAAAAATTTTCGGAAATATTTCAAAAGATCTCCGAATTAAAATCTGCGCTTTGGGATATGCGTCCAAAAATTCTGAAAAGAGGGGTTTGCCAAGAAATAATTTTGGCATTGGAAGATGTAGATTTGTTTCAACTTCCTATTCAAACCTGTTGGCCAGGAGATGTAGCTCCTTTAATTACTTGGGGTTTAGTTATTACACGTAACCCGATTTCTAATCGGCAAAATTTAGGGATATATAGACAACAACTACTTTGCAAGAATAAGTTAATCATGCGTTGGCTATCCCATAGAGGGGGATCGTTGGATTTCCAAGAGCATGCCAGAAAAAACAAAGACAAAGCATTTCCAATTGTTGTAGCAATTGGAGCAGACCCAGCTACCATTCTAGGCGCTGTAACACCTGTCCCAGACAATCTTTCTGAATATCAATTTGCAGGACTATTGAGAGGAGCAAGAACAGAAGTTACAAAAGCTGTTGGAAACTCTTTATTTGTTCCTTCTTCAGCTGAGATAATTCTTGAGGGCAATATATTACCCATTTCAGATCCTCGAGCTATCTTTCCGAGTCAAGAAAGTAAAGTCCCTTATCCAAAAAATAGGATATTTCATGATTATGAAATGGCCTTAGAGGGTCCGTATGGAGATCATACTGGATATTATAACGAAGAGGAATGGTTCCCTGTTTTTACCATTGATCGCATTACTATGAGGTCAAAACCTATATATCACTCTACTTATACAGGAAAACCAATTGATGAACCAGCTATTCTAGGACAAGCACTGAATGAAATTTTTGTTCCATTATTGCAGAAACAAATGCCAGAGATTGTTGATTTTTATCTACCACCTGAAGGTTGCAGTTATCGATTAGCAACAGTATCAATAAAAAAACAATATCCAGGACATGCTAAGAGAGTCATGTTCGGTATATGGGGCATATTAAAACAATTCATGTATACAAAATATATTATTGTAGTTGACGATGATATAAATCCTAGGAATTGGGACGAAGTTATCTGGGCTATTACAACAAGAACAGATCCGGATCGAGATATATTAATTGCTAAAAACACTCCCATAGATTACCTAGATTTTTCGTCACCAATTTCAGGTTTAGGAAGCAAACTTGGCATGGATGCTACAAACAAATTCTCAACAGAAACGGCCAGGAAATGGGGTGTTCCAATTGAAATGGATAAATCTACTAAAAAAAGAATAGACAAAATATGGAGCGAACTTGGTCTGTAGAAATTTGAAGGTTTAATTAAATGATTCTAGAACAATTCATTCCAGGAACTACAACTTATATAGGAAAAATTGTTTAAAATTCCTAATACAAATTGCATAGTTCTTCATTTTTCAGAAGAAAAATAGAAATACTCCATCTAAGCATATTAAAAATTTTAAAAAGTTATGCATGAATTTTCTCTCTCTGCTTTTGATTATTTTTACCTCCTGAATTAATAGCGCAATTTCCTACAGAGAAACGAGGAAATAGTTGCCTTCTTCATATCGATAGTCATAGGTCCTTCCATGATAGAAATTTTCTCAATATTCAAAATCTTTTACATCCTGGAGATTTATTAGTTCTGAATGATACACAAGTTATTAAAACAGATCTTTATGAAAAAAAAACAACTTGGTGGAAATGTGAAAAATATTGATTGAAAATGCTATTGAAAAATATAAAGCAAAAGCTCGAATACAAGCAAATAAAGCTCCAAAACCAAGGATAGTTTTAAAAATTAAAAATGTTTTTAACATTCTCATTATTATTAGCCATTCTAAAGGAATTTTTCATCTGCAGTTTCCTAAACCTATTGAAAACCTTCTAGAAATCTATGGAAAAACTTCACTCCCACCACATGATTAAACGTATCTCAGATTCCGAAGACTATCAACAATATCAAACTATTTATGCTAGGGAAACAGGGTCTATTTCTGCTCCAACTGCTGGATTGCATTTTAATAGAGCAATGCTTGAACATTTTGAAACTATTGGCATTAAAATTGGTTTTTTTACCTTATACATAGACTCTGCAACTTTTTTGCTTATTAAGACTCAAGATTTGACAACCCATGTTATGCATGAAGAGTCATATTCTCTTCCTACTGCAACAGTAAATGCTATTCATGAAAAGAAATCTTTAGGGAAGCGTGTTATTGCTGTTGAAACAACTAGTGCCAACACTAGAACTATCGCATCTTGTGCTGAAGTTATTCGGAGGATATATAATCATCTTTCTGATAAAGCTATTAATGGAAATACAAAGATGTTTATTAAACCAGGTGATAGAGATCAGATTGTAGATGCATTAATTAAAAATTTTCATTTACCAAAATCTATTCTTCTCATCTTGGTTTCAGCATTTGCTGGAACTAAAGTAATACAAAAAGCCTATGCTTATACTGTTGAAAAATTCGGTTTCTCGGTTATGGAAATGCTTCATTTATTGAGGCTCCAATCAAATGAATAGATCAAATTTTGAATTGATTAAAACTGATGGACATGCAAGACTTGGTAAAATCTCTTTAAATCATGGCATTGTCAAAACCCCTTTGTTTATGCCGGTGGGAACTCTTGGAAATGTAAAAACTATGTTACCAAGTGAATTATACAAATTAGGATCAGAAATAATCCTTGGTAATGCTTTTCATTTGTGGTTGAGACCTGGTATTGAGATTATTAGAGATCATGGAGGTTTGCACCAATTTATTTCTTGGGAAAAACCAATTCTTACAGATTCAGGCGGATTTCAAATATTCAGTCTTAGGGGAAAAAATTGTAAAGTTTCAGAAGAAGGTGTAGGTTTATATTCAATTTTAGATGGAAAAAAATTGTTCATAACTCCAGAAATATCTATGCGTATTCAATATACCTTAAATTCTGATATTCAAATGGCTTTTGATGAATGCTTTCCATATGAGAGACATGATGGAAATGCAGTTTCCAAAATAGATTGTTCAAATTCTATGAAAAGGTCTATGCGTTGGGCATATCGTTCACGCAAAGAATTTGAGAATTTAGGCAATAAAAACATCATATTTGGTATAATTCAAGGTGGAATGTATGAAGACTTACGAGATGAATCACTGGAGAATCTTATAAAAATTGGGTTTCATGGTTATGCGATTGGTGGGTTGTCGGTTGGAGAACCTAAGCATGAGATGATTCGTATTCTGAATCATATAACACCTAAATTGCCAAAAAATAGTCCAAGATATTTGATGGGAGTAGGTAGTCCAGAAGATCTGGTCACAGGTGTTAAAAAGGGAATAGATATGTTTGATTGTGTAATGCCAACTAGAAATGCTAGGAACGGTTTCTTATTCACCCGACGTGGCAATATAAGAATCCGGAATACTTGTTATAAAAACGATTGCAAACCTTTAGATGATGTATGCATATGCTATACGTGTAGAAATTTTTCCCGTTCATATTTACATCATTTGCAAAAATCTAAAGAAATAGTTGGCGCTCGGTTAAATACTATTCATAATCTCCATTTTTATATAAGTTTGATGCAGGAAATGCAAGATGCAATATCCAAAATGCAATTTTTGAGTTGGTCAAATAAATTCCTTTATGAAAGAAAACTAGGCATAGTATAAAAATTATACATGCCTGGGGGAAAATTTATTCAATAGAGACCATTGAAAAAAAATTGCAATTTTTAATTCTAACTTAATTTTTATCTTCCTTAATAGTAGTAAATCTTTTTATGACATTTAAAATAGGAGAAAATCGTTATGTTTACATTAAACAGTCTTATTTATTGTTTTAATCAAATCGATCCTACCAAGAATGGAGGAATCTTAATGAATATTATCCCAATTATTCTTGTATTTGGAGTTTTGTATTTAACAATGATTCGTCCACAAATGAAACGACAGAAAGAGCACAGGAATCTTATATCAATACTATCCGATGGTGATGAGATCATTACAAATAGTGGCATCCTTGGAAAAATAAATAAAATAAAAGAAAATTATCTTATGCTAGAAATCTCTGAATCTTCAGGAAAGTCAGTTGAAATGATTATTCAAAAAGCAGCAGTTTCATCAGTCCTACCAAAGGGAACAATCAAGTCTCTCTAAAGTCAGATGACAAATTTAAAAACTGCTAACGCAATCTTGCTATACGAAAAAACATAGAAATGTCATCTTTTTTATACTTTCCTTTTATAAAAAGCAAAACGAAAACAAAAATTTTTCGCACTCTTCAATATTCTGGTGTTTTAATCTTAATTGTTATTGCTTTATTTTATTCTTCTATGAGTTTTTATGAGACTTGCCCAGCAATTCACATCTCTGGTATTAAATCAAGTGTAAAAATTAATGATTTTATTCTTTCTAAAATCAGCAAAGTTCTCCTTGATGAAAAATTGGAATATAAGGAAATCTTTTTAGAGACACTTGGCTCAGATAATGCTCTGAAGATTTCATTTGCAAATTCTGAGATGCAAAATAAAGCTTATAAGTTTCTGAATTTTAAACTTAATAATCTGACTAGAAATTACTTGGTATCCCTTTGTTCTATCCCAAATTATCCAAAGTGGATAAGATTTCTTGGTTGGTTAAAACCTAAACCTTTGTTTTTAGGTTTGGATCTTCGGGGAGGTATAGCTTTTTCACTGAAAGTCGATATGGAATCAGTTTTTCTAAATTTTTATGATTCCATATCCAAGGATATTCGAATTCTTTTGAGAGAAAGTAAAACCCCCATTAAGAGTATAAAACACTCAAAAACTGGTACCGTATTAACCTTTCAAACACCAGAAAACAGAGAAGAAGCCTTGAAATGCTTAGTTTTGAAGTTTCCTTTGCTGTCCCTTAAGAAATATGAAACACAGGAGGGTTTTGAGTTGATTGCTTTGCTTTCACGAGCAGATCATGAGAAATTGGAGAAAGAAACTCTAAGACAAAATATTTCCATTCTAGATAAACGAATTGGTGAATTGGGTGTTTCAGAACCTATTATCCAAAGAAAAGGGAATGATGAAATTTTAATTCAATTGCCAGGAGTTCAAGATATAGCACAAGCCAAAAAAATACTAATTCGATCAGCAAGGCTAGAGATTCGTTTGGTAGAAGAAATGGATAGGACTAATCCTTCCCAGAATTCTTTTCATTCTATGCTTGAAAGTTATAAAAAATCAAATGGAGAAATTATTTATTTTAAACCAACAGCTATTCTAACTGGAAAAAATATTCGTGATGCCAGGTCTAGTGTTGATCCAAGAGATCACCAGGTATCAGTCAAGCTTACTCTTGATGAGTATGGAAAAAACGCATTCCGAAAAATAACAAGGGAAAATGTTGGAAAAAGAATTGCTATTATCCTTTTTGAAGATGGAAAAGGAGAAATTGTTACAGCCCCTTTTATTCAGGGCGAAATTTTTGGTGGGTATGTCCAGATTACTGGATCTATGAAGATGCAGGAAGCTAATGAAATAGCTTTGATCCTACGTTCTGGAGCATTAGCAGCTCCTATGAAAATAATTGAAGAAAAAACTATAGAACCTACTCTTGGGTTTGATAACATCCAAAAAGGACTTCATTCCACTATATGTGGGGTTCTAATCGTTGTTACTTTTATGATTCTATACTATCAGTTGTTTGGTATATTCTCTGTAATTGGTTTATTTTCTAATGCAATTTTGCTAACTGCATTGGTATCTATCTTGCAAATAACTCTTACATTGCCAGGAATTGCTGCTGTTGCTCTAACATTAGGAGTAGCAATTGATTCAAATGTTCTTATCAATGAAAGGATTCGAGAAGAATTGAGAAATAGCTCTGAACCAGAATTAGCGATTTATAATGGATTTCGATATGCATGGAAAACAATTCTAGATTCTAACTTAACGGCCCTTATCGTTGGTCTTGGACTTCTAATTCTCGGTTCTGGTCCAATTCGGAGTTTTGCCATAGTTCATTGCCTAGGCATTTTGACATCTCTATTTTCATCGTTCTTCATTGTACATGCCTTAGCAAATAGTTGGTATGGTAGGAAAAGAAAGATCTTGAATATTTCTGTTTAAAAATTAGACTTTTCAAAAAAAACAAAAATTTATGGAATTTTTTCGAATTTACCGGACAATTCCTTTCATGCAAAAAGTATGGAGATTAAACATCATTAGTTTACTTGTGTTTCTTATATCTATATTTAGCATTGCTAGAAACGGATTTGAATATTCTATTGAGTTTACAGGTGGAACTCTGATTATCGTAAATTGTTCGGAAAATATTTCTTTGGAAGGTTTGAAAAAATCAATCTCTAAGATTGGTTATAAAGATTTTCATATACAAGGGATCGGGAGCTCTCATAAGGAATTTGAAATTCGACTACCATTGAACACTTATATATCTCAGGAAAATCAAATTGAAAGAATATTGGAATCCTTACACCAATTGAATAGAAACATTAAGTTAAAGGCATTTGAATCTATTGGACCACAAGTTAGAAGTGCAATGTATTACGATGGACTATTATCAATAGTACTTGTTGTGTTTGGAATATTTTTGTATCTTGCAATCAGATTTAGTTGGAAATTCTCTGTTGCAGGAATTTTAGCTAATTTCCATGATGCAGTAATCATTTTAGGGTTCTTTTCATTTTTCCATTGGGAATTCTCTTTATCTGTATTAGCTGGAATTCTGACAGCATTGGGATATTCTATAAACGAATCAGTTATAATAATGGATCGCATTCGTGAGAATTCTCGAAAAAAACACCAAATTTTTAGCTTGAGAGAATTAATAAATTGTTCAATCACGCAGACAATTTCTCGAACTACAATAACTCATGCTTCAACTCTAGTTGTCGTTCTTTCTATGTTTTTCTTTGGAGGGCAAGCCCTTCATTATTTTTCTTTAGCATTGATGATTGGAATTTTCTTTGGTATTTATTCTTCCATATTTGTTACTGCTGCATTGATAATGTGGATGAATATCAGGATTTAAATCGGTCATCTGAAATCTGAATATAGAAAAAATCCAACAAACCCATTTTCATATGTAAATTTTAATTGAGAACAAAAATTCTCGCATTCTTTTTTCTTTGAGATCATTATGCAGGAAATCGTATTCAGACGTAATCTTCAATCGGAAATAAAATCTAGAAAAGAAACAAGCAATTCAGAAAAACAAAATCTCTATATTCGGACTTTTGGATGTCAAATGAATGTTTATGATTCGGAAAAAATCATTGATATTCTTCGTGTACATCGAGAAACAGAGATTACTTATGAACCTGAGAAAGCGGATATAATAATCTTTAATACTTGTTCTGTGCGTGAGAAAGCTCAAGAAAAACTCTTCTCGGACCTTGGACGAATTAAAAATCTAAAGAAAGAAAATCGAAACTTGATTATTGCTGTTGGAGGTTGTGTAGCTAGTCAAGAAGGAGATCTAATCTTAAGAAGAACACCATATGTTGATATTGTTTTTGGTCCTCAAACTCTTCATCGTTTGCCAGACTTAATTGAACGGCGAAAGGCACAAAATGTTGCACAAATTGATACTAGCTTTCCAGAGATTGAAAAATTTGACTTTATGCCTCCGGCAAGAGTTGATGGAATCACAGCTTTTGTTTCGATCATGGAGGGTTGTAGTAAGTATTGCAGCTTCTGTGTAGTTCCTTACACACGCGGGCCTGAATTTTCTCGACCATTCGAAGATCTTTTAATTGAAATAGCTGACCTAGCAGAGCAAGGAGTAAAAGAGGTAACCCTGTTAGGACAGAATGTTAATTCCTATTCATCTGTAATAGAAAAAGAACCCATAGATTTTTCTATGTTACTTAGGTATGTACATGAAATTCCTGGAATAGAACGCATTCGTTATACAACTTCTCATCCGAAAGATATGACTAGCAGCATTTCTGATGTTTATAAAGAGCTTCCAAAACTAGTTTCATTTATTCATTTGCCAGTTCAATCTGGTAGCGATCGAATTCTTTCTGCTATGAAACGAGGCTACAATGTCTCTGATTTCAAATCAGTAATATATAATTTGCGATGTGCTAGACCCAATCTCTCTTTTTCTTCTGATTTTATCGTAGGGTTTCCAGGAGAAACAGAAGAAGATTTCCAAGAAACTCTCGAGCTTATTGAGGAAATTGGATTTGATAGTTCATTTTCATTTGTCTATTCACCTCGTCCTGGAACTCCAGCAGCAAATATTTTTGACGATACACCTAAACATATAAAGCTAAATCGATTAAATATTCTTCAAAACTTAATAAAAAAACAGGCATTTTCCATTACTAAAAATATGATTGGCACTACACAACAGTTACTTGTTGAAAAAAGAAGTGGAAGTTGTACCTCGAAATTTGTTGGAAGAACAGAGAATAATAGATTTGTAACATTTGAATCATTCACTAAAACTGATTTGATTGGAAAGATTGTTAATGTTACTATCACTCATGGAGAAAAGTCCTTAGAAGGAATTCATCTGTGTTGATTAATTTAAAGAAAAGACCTTTTATGTACTTAACTAACTGATTAAAAATTGATCTTTTGATGATTAAACTCTCATTAGAAATACAATATGGTATCTATGGTTCTGGTTTAGCTAGTTCCGTTCTGTACAATTGGGTAAAAAAAACCCTGAGCATTTCCAATAAAATACTGAAAAAATCCGTAAAGAAAGCAGAATTCTGTCTGCGTTTAGTTAAAAAGCAAGAAATCCAAGCATTAAATAGAGATTTTCGGCATCAGGATTGCCCAACAAATGTTCTGACTTTTGAATATGGAACTAATTCTTGTGGCACAATTTCCTCAGATATAGTCATCTGCATCCCAATCTTGAAAATTGAAGCTTTCCGACAAAAAAAACTTTTTTTACATCATGCTGCACATCTAGTTGTCCATGGAACTCTTCATGCATTAGGCTATGACCATAAAAAAAACCTAGAAAGCTATAACATGAAAAATATAGAAACTCAGACTATGATGAATTTGGGTATGCCTGATCCTTATCTAAGGGTAATATAAACACAGCTTAATCAAAGATTCTATAAAAAAGAGAGATTGAAAATGTAATTCAATGCAAAGGCTTAATTTCATTAAAAAAATAATTTTTGAATATTTCAAGAAAAATCAGAACTTTTTTATATTATTGTCTTTGATCCTATTAGGTTCTATTCATGGTTTGAGCTTTTGCCAAGATCCAATGCCATCATGGACTTTGGGAAGCATACAAGTACTTTCTTTCTCATGGCTAATTCATACTAACGTCAACGCACCAAATAAAAAGAGTGCTTTTACCAGAGCTTTTTTTTTCAGTTGTTCTAATTTTTGTGTTGTGTTGCATTGGGTTTTTTTTATCCTTCATAAATATGCAACATTTGGAAAATTCTTATCTGCATTTTGTCTTTTTCTTTTATCCTCAGTTCTTAGTTTATATTCAAGTACTGCATGTTGGTTGAACTATTTCTTAAGTAAGATCCATGGAAAAAATCTCGGGATTTTCTTCTTCTTTAGAACGATTACTTGGGCATCAATTTGGTTAATTTTTGAATGGTTGCGTGGTACATTTCTGCTTAGATTTCCTTGGGCAAACATAGGATTTTCCCATGTTTCAAGCCCTATTTCTGGCTTTGCCCCATTGATAGGAACCTACGGATTAGGTTTTATAAGTGTGATTTGTTCTGCATTAATAGCAAATACATTTTGCAAAAGTTATTTTGATAAAAATTCAGAATTTTTATCAAAAAGAAAATTTATTTCAATAATACTGTTATTATTTATTTTATTAGTTAGTAAAACACTAATGTTGATTAAATGGGCTGACAAAGGGGAAACTGTTGTTGATGCATATCTTGTCCAAAGTAATATAGATGAATTTAAAAAGTTTGATTTCAATAACATTGAGAAGAATGTTTCGGATTGTATATTATTAGCAACCTCTTGTATGAGAGATAATTCTGACTTATCTTCTTGGATAGTTCTTCCAGAAACTGTTTTAGCAAAATTTCAGTATCAACTATCACTTGAAACATGGGAGAATTGGATAAAAATTCTTTCAGAGAAAAAGAGTGTGTTAATATTGGGAATTCCAATAAATGATTATCAATCGAGATATTCAGGACATTATACTAACAGTGCTGTATCCTTGAATTCCTCAACATCTCGAGAGAATTTTATTAAAATGCATGATAATATCAACCGGTATGATAAAAAATACCTTGTACCTATTGGGGAATTTGTTCCTATAGGACTGGAATGGTTGTCAAAGATTTTCCAGTTTCCATTTGGAAATTTTAAACCAGGAGAAAAGTTTCAAGACCTGTTTATTGAAAATAATATCAATATAATAGTTAACATTTGTTATGAAAATTTATTTCCTCAAGGGATATTGCCAACATTGAGAAAATCTTCACTTCTTAAGCAGAAAATTTCTGGAGATATTATCATAAATATGAGTAACCTTTCTTGGTTTGGAAATACTTTAGCCTTGCGTCAACATCTCCAAATTAATCAATTGTTAGCTCTCCAATTAGCTCGGCCATTGCTTTCAGTTTCTAACACTGGAATTACTGCTGTTATAGATTCGTCTGGGTCAGTGATTGCTCAGATGGAACCCAATAAAATTGGTGTATTAAAAACTCAAATCCAAAGCATGCAAGGATTAACGCCTTATACAGTTTTTGGAGATTATCCAATTCTTGCTTTGGCGGTTCTTGTTCTATTCATAAACTTTTTCTTTGCTATAAAAAAATAAAAAGAAACTTTTCATGAAAAGTCTTTCTAAAAATAAATGTAATATACAATACTTAAGAAAATTTTTTTAAATGCATTATTAATTATTTAGATATTTAGTAGCAAAATCTATCTTGCATATTTCTTTAAACTGAGGCAGAATTCTTGGCCTTACTCTTTTGTTCTGGGGGTATAGCTCAGTTGGAAGAGCGCTTGCATGGCATGCAAGAGGTCAGCGGTTCGATCCCGCTTATCTCCACAATTTTTAAGAGCATTTTAGTATCTGTCCCCTTCGTCTAGAGGCCAAGGACATCACCCTTTCACGGTGGGTACAGGGGTTCGAATCCCCTAGGGGACGCCAAGATTTTTTGAGTTGGAGCGGTAGTTCAGATGGTTAGAATACTGGCCTGTCACGCCGGGGGTCGCGGGTTCGAGTCCCGTCCGCTCCGCCAAAATAAAGAGAATCCTGTTTTTCTAGTGTAGGAAATACTAGTGCTTTGTTTCTTTATATAGTAATTAATTTGAAAAGTACAAAAAATTGAAAATTTTCGGATAGTTACTTTTAAAAAAGTATTTCAAAAAAATTTTCTTTCCTATTTGTCTCATTTAAAATTTGAAAGGAGAGTCCAGTAACTTTTTTGGAATAATATAACAAACATGATGAAATCAGACATGCGCTAGCATATTTCCAGAAATAGGAAAGTCTTGGGATGTTTTGTAAAAATCTAATCTGGTGCTTCAATCTCTTTTCAGACTTCAGAAAATGTCCTCAATCAGACAATTTAGCCACCTAAATCAGAACCATGATGTATGCATGGTCAACATCTTTGAAAAAAACTATACACATCGCATAGCTTTAGCTAAAGGCCGCGTTTGCATGAATAAAGAAGCATATACTTTGCTTACAGAATTTGGTAAAAATGGAAAGGGAGAAGTTTTAAACACAGCAAGAATAGCAGCTATACTTGCAGCAAAACGTTGTTCTGATTTAATCCCATTATGTCATAACTTACCTTTAAATCATGTTGATGTTAAATTTTTTCTAAACAATAAAAATTCTTTTTCTGTAGATATAATTGCACAATGTGAAGCATATTATAAAACTGGGGTTGAAATGGAAGCTATGCTAGCATGTAGCATAGCTGCCTTGACCATCTATGATATGTGTAAATCTGTGGATAAGGGAATCATTATACAGAAAATTCAATTAGACAGAAAAACAGGGGGTAAAAGTGGAGACTGGAAGAACAGTTAACATCTTATATTTTGCAAGAGTTGCAGAATTAGTTGGCAAACGAAATGAATCTTGGCATTTAGAAAAAGATACTACTGGTAATTCATTCTTAACTTCATTGAAATTTGCATATCCTCAATTAAATACTCTTTCTCAATTATATTTTTCTGTAAATCATGCATATGCTAAGGAAGATACTCTTATTGAACCAGGGGATGAAATAGCTGTTTTTGAAGCTGTTACAGGTGGATAAAATGTCAGCAATATTCATTCAAGAGTATGACTTTGATCCTAACCTGTTGCAAAGTACCATGAAAGAAAGGTTAGGAGCAAGAACTGGAGCTATTGTATCATTTACAGGATATGTACGAGATTACTCAGATAATATTTCCCTAAAGGCTTTGTTCATTGAACATTATCCAGATATGTGTAGGCATGCACTTGAAACCATTGTAAATAGAGCTTGTAAAATTTGGCATTTAGAAGAAGCACTTGTAGTTCATAGGATTGGAAATCTATATCGGAACGAACGAATTGTTTTTGCTTGCACTGCAGGAACCCATAGAAAGGAAGCTTTTTTAGGCTGTGAATATATTATGGATATGATAAAAACTAATATTCCAATGTGGAAATGTGAAATTTTCGAGGATGGTAGGAGACTTTGGGTCAAGCCAAATAAAATTGATTATTTATCATCGGATGCATGGAACATCCAGAATAGTTTTTAAAAAAGAGGATAGAGATCATGAATTCAAAGTTTTACCCATTATCTTGTGCGTTACTTACCATTAGTGAGAACCGAAATCTAGTTGAAGATAAACCAGGTGAATTCCTTTTAAACAGCTTATTAAATTATGGACATACATGCATCACTCGTCTCTTTGTTAAAGATAGTAATGTTTATGAAATCAGGAAGATACTGAGCAATTGGATTTTTGATCCTAATGTTCATGTTGTGTTGACAACAGGTTCGACTGGGTATGGAATTCATGATGTTGCCTATAAAGCTATATTTCCATTATTGGATAAATTTATAGCTGGTTTCGGTGAATTGTTTCGCAGTATTTCTTATAAATATATTGGAAGCTCAACCATTCAATCAGGTGCTTTTGCTGGATCTGCAAATCAGACTTTGATTTTCTGTTTACCAGGATCAATGAATGCTTGTGAAACTGCTTGGAATCATTTATTAAGTGAACAACTTGATAGTACTCATGCTCCATGCAATTTTTCTACTCAATTGCAAAAAACAATTACTATGTAAATGGTATTTAATTTATGATTGAATTCAATCAAGCTCAGAATCTTATCCAAAAGATAATAACCACATTACCAAAACTTTCTAAAGAAAATGTTTCTCTTTCAGATTCTTTGGGAAGAATTTTGTCTGCGGATTTATATGCAGCAATTGATTTCCCATTAAGTAATAATAGTGCAATGGATGGATATGCAGTTTTTTATGAAACTCTTTCAAAAGAAATTTGCATTCAAGACCATTGTTATGCTGGTGATAGTTTGGTAAAACTAATTCCTGGAAAAGCAATTCGTTTATTTACAGGAAGTCTTCTTCCTGAGGGAGCAGATACAATCATAGTTCAGGAAAATGTGTTTGAAAAAAACAATTACATTGAAGTATGTGATTTATCAAAGGTGAAAGTTGGGCAGAATATCAGAAAAAGAGGGGAAGATATTAAAAAGACAGATCTTCTCATATCAAAAGGTACAAAGTTAGATTCATCCCATATTGCATTACTTGCTTCCCAAGGAATGATAAAAATCCCAGTGTATTCAAAATTAAAAGTCGGGATTATAACAACAGGAGAAGAACTTATTGAACCTGGATTGCCATTATTAAAACAACAAGTGTACAACTCAAACAAAGTTATGTTAACTGCACTATCAAATGTCTTGAATCTAAATGTAGTTAATACAAGACATTGTTCAGATGATGAATATCAATTATCCAAATCTTTTGAGGAATTGAAAAAAAATTGTGATTTAATATTTAGTATAGGTGGAGCTTCTGTTGGAGATCATGATTTTGTAAAGAAAACAATTAAATCATTAGGAGGGAAATTTGAATTTTCAAAAGTTAACATGAAACCTGGTAAACCAATAGCCTTAGCAAAAATTCAAAGTACACCTATCTTATGTCTTCCAGGAAATCCTGTTTCTGCATATGTAACATTTATTTTGTTTGGAATTCCTTTAGTAAGAGGAATGCAAGGATTTTCTAAAATCTTTCCTCCAATTAGAAAATACAAACTGCGGACAAAAAAGATCAGAAAATCGTCCAAGGACGATTTTCTTCGAGTTCGATTTCACTCGTCTGATGATCAGCAGCTAGAACTATCTTGTTATTCCAAACAAGATTCAGGCTTTATAAGTTCTATAGTTTGGGCTAATGGTTTTGCACGCATTCCTGCAAACACATTAATTTCTGACTCAAATCTAGTTGACTATTATGACTTGAAAGATTGGTTAATCTAAATAATTTGTTTAGCTAAATCAATTTCTTTTGGAGTATTGATATTAAAAAAAGTTAACGGAAAATCGGAACAATCTACTTCTATTCCTCCAACAATATCCTGCCATAATCTGACTTGACGGTTATCATTTATCAAATATCTCTCTAAATTCTCTAAAAGTTTTGTTCTCACTGCCATAAATACAGGTTCTCTTTTTCCATGAATACTAGCTACAGCTAAGGAAGCGTTCTCAGATCTTGCTCTCATAATAAGTCTTTTTGTTAAATGCCTTGATAAAAAAGGGGAATCACAAGGAACAGTAACTAACCATTTTCCTGCCCAAGCTGATATTCCCGATGCTACACCTCCCAAAGGACCTAATGCTTGTCCCAATTTTCTGTTGTCTGGCAGAACGCATCCATAATTAGAATATTTTTCTTGATTTCGATTAGCGCTGATAAACAGTTTTAAAATATCTGGTTTGATATTATCAGTTATATATTCAATGAACGGTTTTCCATTCAATTGGGTTAATCCCTTATCTATTCCATGCATTCTTTTACTCAGCCCACCAGCTAAGATTAAACCTGCAATTTGCATCTGAAGAGCAAATGAACAATTCATAAATAATTACTATCCTCCAATATAACTCATTTCAATCTTTCGATCAGATTGAAATGATATTTTCTGAGAATTGCGGATCTCTGAATAATTGTCATTTCTTGACTTCCAAACTTTACTCCATATGGAAGCTAGCATAGCATCTGATATGCCATCATTCATCAAATCAGATCGGAGATCATACCCAGTAGAAGAAAACAAACATGTAAATAATTTTCCTTCTGCAGACAAACGAATTCTATTGCATCCACCGCAAAAAGGTTCCGTTACACTGGAAATGAATCCAATCTCTCCACTACCATCTTTATACTTCCAAGTATTTGCAACCCTTCCCATACTAGGTTGGATTGATTGGATCAGTGGATATTCTTTTTCAATAATCTTGCGTATTTCTTTACTAGTTACAACTTCTTTAAAACTCCAATCATTTGTATTGCCCACATCCATATACTCAATAAATCTAAGAATATGACCACTATTCCTGAAATAACGGACCATTGGCATTATTTCTCCTTCATTTATTCCTCTTCGAACAACCATGTTTATTTTAACTGGACTGAAGCCAACTTCCGCTGATTTTTCTATTCCTTTAAGGATGTTTTTAGGTTTTACCGTTTTTTCTCCAGTCATTTTAGAAAAAATAAGAGGATCGAGCGCATCTAAACTAACCGTAATGTTTCTAAGTCCAGCTTTTTTTAAATCAAAAGATTTATGAAATAGCAATGTTCCATTAGTTGTTAAGTTAACATCTAAAAATCCACCGGTAGGAGTCTGAATGCTTGCAAGAATTTCAACTAATTTCTCAATGTTTTTCCTGAGCAAAGGTTCTCCACCAGTTAATCGAACCTTTTTAACTCCTAAAAAAGTAAAAATATGCACGATTCTCTTAATCTCTTCGAATGAGAGTAACTGTTCTCGTTTCATGAAAAAATAATTCTTATCAAAGATTTCTGCAGGCATACAATGTGGACAACGAAAATTGCATTGATCTAAAACAGAAATTCGTAAATAGTTTAATGGTCTGTTTCTTTGATCTAACAATTTTTCTGAAAAAATTATCGATTCTTCAGAAGAAAACATTGATTTTTCTTGTTTATGGTCATTGGCTAAAGGAATTATTTCACGCATAATCTTTCTCAATTCTTAATACTTCAATGGCAATTGTAAAATCCCGATTTTTCCTGAAAAAGTGATGAACAGAAAAGAAAATAATGAATCTTTTTCCAATATTGATTGTATTAATATATCTGTGATTCGGCTACACTCAGGCAAATTGAATAATGAAACTGAATGCGACTTTGTAGCTCAAGAAACTCCTATAGCACTAGAATATAATGGAATTAATTACGTTACTATGTTGGCTTCTCCTAGTTATCTTGAAGATTTTGCATTAGGTTTTTCATTAAGTGAAGGTATTATAAAAGAAGCTAGTGAGGTACGTGATATAGAGTTTTATAAGCAAGATCATGGTATTGTAATTCAACTGGAAATAGCAACAAGCAGAGCTTTTCTTTTGAAAAAGAAAATGCGATCTATGCTTGGAAAAACTGGTTGCGGACTATGTGGCATAGATTCATTGGAATCAATTTCATTATTGCCAATGAAAACAATAACCTCGCAAAAGAGTATTGCAATAGAATCTGTATTGGAAGCAATGAAAAATATGAAAAATCATCAACATCTACATTCCTTAACTGGTGGAACACATGCTGCAGGATGGGCTAACTCAGAAGGAGAAATACATCTCCTGCGTGAAGATATAGGTCGACATAATGCTCTTGATAAGCTGATTGGAGGCTTAACCAAGAAAAATTTCAAAGCTAATACAGGAATAATACTTATTTCTAGTCGTGCTAGTTTTGAGATGGTTCAGAAAACTACATCAATTGGATGTGGCATCTTAGCTGCGGTTTCAGCTCCTACCGCTCTTGCTATTGAACTAGCAAAAAATGCAAGGATGGTTTTGTTAGGTTTTCTTCGAAAGAATAATGCAGTTATATATACAAACCCTGGATATTTGGATTTTTGATTTGTTTAATCCTGTTTTTTTTAAAAGATCTTATCAAGTTTGATTATCTCATTAAGAATCAATCTATTTCAATTAGAAACACCTTTTATTCTATTCTTGTACCTTTTCCCATTGATATCTGTAATACTTATGCCAAATATTAGCAATGAATATTGCCTCTGTTTCAAAACTAGCATAGACTGAGCTCCCATATTATGGGGGTTGATATGCAGTTATGTTTAATCAATCTGAGAAATGGTTAGCTTGAATAAATCAATTCTTGTCTTGAAATTTTTTATAAAACTAGAATTAAGGGTTTACTTCCCCCTGTCCACCCCTTTTTTCATTTTTTAAGCTAAGAACAGAACAAAAACAGGAGCAATAAACGAAAATATAACCTTCCTCTCTTTATGAGAGGATAATTCAGCCAAAAACAAGTCCTGCTGCGGCAATTGGCTACTCCTATCATTATCATGATTCGCAAAATTTAAGTTCACTCATAAATTTTTTACCCTATCATCAATTAAATGTTTTAACGAGCATGTTTAAACTGAGAACTCCATTACTTCCTTCTGTTACTTCTACTTTTCTTCCGGTTCTTGCATTAGTTATAGCAATGGTATCATTCCAACTGGGAGCTTCCTTAGCAAAGAATTTATTTCCTTTGGTCGGAGCTCAAGGAACAACAGCCTTGCGCTTATTATTTTCGGCCATTGTTTTACTATGTTACTTTCGGCCTTGGAGAATAAGACTTAAGCCAAGAGCATGGCGAATTATCACTTTATATGGACTTGCATTAGGAGGTATGAATTTCCTGTTTTATATGGCTATTCGAACAGTACCATTAGGTATTGCTGTAGCCTTTGAATTTGCAGGTCCTTTAACAGTTGCTCTTTTCGCATCTAGACGCCTAGTAGACTTTATATGGATTTCGCTTGCCTGCGCAGGTTTATCGATGCTACTTCCTCTAACTTCATATTCTTCTCTAGGATTAGATCCGATAGGTGTGATGTATGCCATAGGATCGGCATTATGTTGTGCTCTCTATATCATATTTGGTCAGCGTGCAGGCATTACACATGGTCATCGTACAGTTGCAATAGCTGTTAGCATTGCAGCAATTGCTGCTTTTCCTTTTGGAATTGCACAAGCTGGTTCAAAACTATTTTCTCCTGAAATTTTGCCATTAGGAATAGGTGTAGCAATTCTTTCAAGTGCCATCCCATATAGTTTGGAAATGTATGTTTTAACAAGGCTTTCAGCTAAAACATTTGGAACGCTATTAAGTTTAGAACCAGCTTTTGCAGCAATATCTGGTTTAATTTTTCTGAACGAATCCTTAAATTCGGCTCAATGGGTAGCAATCCTAGCAATCATTGCAGCATCTGCAGGAGTTACCACTAGCAGAAGCAAAAAATCTTTGATCACGTAACTAATGCTTAGAACTTTATAAAAAAGAAATATATCAAAAATAGGATTATTAAGACAAAAGCCCGACTTTAGATAAAAAATCTAGATAGATGGTGAGGTGTGAGGGACTCGAACCCACGACCAATTGATTAAAAGTCAACTGCTCTACCAACTGAGCTAACACCCCATCTAGAACTACGCGAATTCTAACATAGTATATATTAGCAATAATAGTATTTGTATTTTTTATGAGAGAAAAAATAGTTTGAATTTCTGGTATCAAGTGCTGTTTAATGGATAATTTCATTATTAACATTGACGTTTGATTATTTCAAAAAAGGGAAATCTTTCAAGAAAAATTCTGTTTTTCTTATTCTTCAATAAAATATTCTTAATGAATGCATATTCATTAAGAATGCAATTGATGATTTACTGTTGAACGCGAAGATATTTTCAATTATAGAAAGAGGCAAATTGGCATGTATTTTTTGAATAATTTTATTTATCCAAAATTAAAATTGAAATTCTTAACCACTGCAGGCAATAAAAACAATCAAAGATAAGCCATAAGTTTGATTTATTAGCTAATTTTAATGATTGAGAAGAAAATCTTGCAAGATTTTCTTCTCAAATGAGCAACTTTTTTATCTGATGTTATTAACAATAAGTATTACTAAATGAAAAATAATGAAACAGCCGATAATTGAAAAAACAACAACACCTCGACGGCTTGATCCAGAAGATACAGAGCATGTGCTTAAAGAAATCCAGAAACTCCTACATAAACATCAGCTGGATAAGGATTTATTTCAACATCAGAGTGATAGCACTGTCAATCAATTACAAAAAAAGGAAAAGGATTTTGTTTTTGAGCAACATAAATTTGAAATTCGTTCTCTAATAAATGGTCTCCATCCTGCTGACATTGCATTTATTCTTGATTCTTTACCTGAACCTGGTAGGCAAATCATTTGGAGTCTAGTTAACAGAATTTATGATGCTGAAATTTTAATTGAAGTCCAAAATTGGACTCGGGAATCTTTGATTGAAGCTATGGATCCTGAGGATCTGCTTGCAGCAACAGGTAGTATGGATACTGACGAACTGGCAGACTTAGCTCCAAATCTTCCTCCTGATGTAGTTAGTGAAGTTCAAAAGGGTCTTACAAAAGAAGAACAAGAACAACTTTTAGCAGCAATGGGTTATCCAGAAGATAGTGTTGGAGCCATTATGGACTTTGAGATGGTACGAGTTCGAGAGGATGTAACTTTAGAAGTTGTTTTGCGATATCTGCGTCGATTGCATCAGTTGCCTGACCATACAGACCAAATTTTTGTAGTTGATAGGAAAGATAAACTGCAAGGTTGTTTGCAAGTCACTAAGCTTTTAGTCAGTGAACCTGAAGTCAAAGTTAGCTCTGTTATGAATCACGATTTCTTAACACTCAATCCTTTAGATTTTGATTCTGATGCAGCTATTGCTTTTGAACGTTACGATTTAGTTTCAGCTCCTGTTATTGATGACCAAAACCGTTTAATAGGACGGGTTACTATTGCTGATGTAGTAGATGTAATTCAGGAAGACTCTCAAGAACAAGAATTATCTCGGGCTGGTCTTCAAGAAGAAGATATTTTTGCACCAATTACTATGACTCTTAAGAACAGAGCACCTTGGTTATTATTTAATTTATTTACAGCTACTATAGCTTCTTTCATTGCTTCACGTTTTGAGAATACAGTCAGTCAAATTGTTATTCTGGCTTTTTTAATGTCAATTGTTGCTGGAATAGGAGGAAACTCTGGAAACCAAAGCATGACAATAATAATAAGAGCCTTGGCTATGGGAAGGATTTCTGGACGAAGTCTCTGGCAATTAGTAAAAAGAGAATTAATTGTTACTTTTTTAGTAGGTCTTTGCGGAAGTTTGGTTGCTGCTATATTTGCTTGGGCAATTTCCAATTCTATTCCTATTGCTTTAGTAATGATGGGAGCCATGATTTGTAATATGCTAGTGGGAGCTTTAGTAGGAGTTCTTGTACCGATGTTGCGAGCTCGTTTTGGGAAAGATCCAGCAGTTGGTTCTTCTGTATTGTTGACTTTTGCTACAGATTCTATTGGGTTTTTCATTTTTCTTGGTCTTGCAACTCTATTTTTGACATAGTATAGACATATGATCGAGATCATCTCTAATTTCAAAAAAGAAAAGATTTATTTAATTAGTCCTTTCATTAAAAGAATATTCGATAGAGCAATGAATTTTTCTACTGAAACATCCTGAGCACGGTCGGTTGGTTTTATTTTTAATCTTTCCCAAGGTATATGAATAGCATATTTTCCTAATGTTTTCCGAAGCATCTTTCTTCGATTTGAAAATGCTTGAGCTACAATATTCTCAAAAACTGAAAAGCTTAGAAAATTCAATGGATCATTAATTGGAACCATCCTAACTAATGCAGAAAATACTTTAGGTTTTGGATTAAAAGCTTCTGGAGGAATTTCAAAAACTTTTTCCATTTTATATTTTGCTTGAAGAACTACAGATAAACGTCCATAAACACTAGTGGATGGTTTTGCGACCATTCGATCTACATAATCCCTTTGCAGTATAAAATGTTGATCCAGGGTATTATTGATTGTATTAGATAAATGGAAAAGGATAGGACTAGAAATATGATATGGTAGGCTTCCAATAAGCCTCATTTTTCTCTCGAATCGAGAAAAATCCACGTTTAAAACATTGCTTCTTAAAATTGTTAAATAATTTTTCGAGTAGCGTTTTTCCAAATTATCAACTAAGTTATTATCAATTTCAATTGCTATTAGATGTTTAAGCGTCTTCAATAATAGATCGGTTAAAGCTCCTAAACCAGGTCCTATTTCTATGAAAAAATCTTTCTCAGTTGGAGATGAAGCCGAGATTACTGCATTTATAAAACTCTTGTTTATTAAGAAATTCTGACTAAAATATCTGCGAGCTTTATGCATAAAGAAAGTAAAAAAAAGAAAACAAAAACTTTTGCTTGGAATAATAAATCAATATAATTGGTCTATTTGATCTTGCAAGAATATTTCAACAGAAGCAATTTTCCTCAAGTTTTTTATCCAATCATCATATGCTGATTGGATACGTTTTTCTCTCAAGAAATTATGAGCTAATTCCCTGTTTTTCTCTTCAGATAGATCTCGAACTCTCCGTTCTTGCACTTTTATCAAGTGAAATCCAAATGATGAAGATATAATTTGACTTATTTCCCCTGCTTCCAAAGTGTTCATAGCATTTTCAAGTGAGGGTAGCATGAAACCTGGACTTACCCATCCCATATCTCCTCCTTTTTTGGCAAAGCTATCTTGGGAAAATTTATATGCTAGAGTCTCGAAATCATCTAATCCGAATATTATTCTCGATCGAATTAATTCTAAGTATTGCTTGTCTAATTCTTGATTTTTTTTACAAGAATACTGAATTAAAATATGCTTAACATTTGTCTGAGCTACATTTAATGGTGGTAGACTTATTTTTCTTTCAGGAAAAAGAAGTCTTACCCAACCAGAAAGATCAACTGATTCTTTATTTTTCGAGAAACGATTTAGAACTTTGATGATATGAAAACCATTTTCACTTTTCAATAAATTGCTTATTTGACCCGAATTTAAATTTTGGATTGCTTGGATAAACAGATCAGGCCATTCATTCAAAAGCTTTGTGCCAAGGATCCTAACACTTGATACTATGTTTTCATTAGATATAGAAGCTAGAACAGTATGAAAATCAGCCCCTGCATGAAGAGCATCAATTAAACCTTGACCTTTCTTAAAGAGAAGATCCTCATCAAATTTAGAACAGCCATCTGGAATTTGAATCAAGATTTGTGCTAGAGTGTAGAATTGGTTATTTTTCTCAGAAAACATTACAGAATCAGATTGAAAATCAGATTTTTCTGGTGTGTTTTTTTTCATTTGCTCATAAGTTGGCAAAAATTCGTCAACCTCATTATCTGTAACAAATATTTTAGGTTCAATTACATGTTTTTTTAGTTTTTGCTTAATTAATTCATGTTTCAAATGCTTCTTGTATGTATTAAGGTTTATTTCTGCCATTTCTAATTCATTATAGAGCTCACTTACAGTAATTCTATTATGTAAAGCAACTGCTTTTACAGCATCATATATCTGTTCTTCATTAATAGATATTCCAAAGCTCATAGCTTCATTTTTTTCAATTATTCTAGTAATCATATCTTCTAAGACTTCACTTCTCACATCAATTTTATTTCCTTTCAATGATTCAACTATCCACTTATCTTCTAAAGATTGATTAAGTTCTAGGAGTGTAATTATATCCGCATTAACAGTTGCTGCAATTTTTTCGACAAGCTTCGAATCCTCTGTAGAACCAGAAAAATTTTTTCCATTTCCTTGAACATGAGATACCAAGAAAAAACTAAATATGCCAGATATTAAAAAGGTAAAAAAATTTGTCATTATTTACTACTCATATCTTTGAAAAAGAGAATTTTTTATATCTTTAAATTCATGAAGAACCTGATAACCTGGTACATTTTTCTTTAAAAGATCTATAGGGTTTGTTCCAATCGACCCTAATCCTGACAACTCAATTTGAAAGATAAAACTCATGTTTCCTCGTCTCAAGGAATTTAGAGAGTTCTTATAAAGAATAAATCTACCTAACCAACAAGGACTTCTGTATTCAACACCAACTAAAGCTTCAATAATTTTTGAATTCGAATCATTTCCAATCAAGGTACTTTTATCACCTAATTCATAGTCAAGTTTTCCAATTCCGCATAAATTTTCCGAGAACAAACATTGAAAAGAAATACCAAGTTGTTTCTTTTCTTGCAATGTAAAATCATGAGTTTTAAAAAGAACTGGTCTCTGATATCTATAAGAAATAGATAAATTAGAGAATTTATTAGGTTTCCAATAAGCACTAATCAAAGATCTGCTGCATTTCCTTTCATAAGGATCTACTTGAAAAGTTATTGCAGTGTTTAGGGTATTTGTTAGAAACATGCTGCCTGAAAACAAGAAATCCGAAACCTGATTTATTTGTTTTATATTTTGAATGTTTTTATTTTTGTCTAAGGAGAAAGATTGCAAACCAGATATAGATATTTTTTCTGATCCTGTATTCTCATTGATCCAAGTGGATGTCAAAGACAAGACTAATTTATTTGCATGAGAAATTCGATCCCATCCACCTGAGTATGAATTTTCTTCGAAAGCTTGCGCAAAGTTAAAATCTTTTTTTAAAGTGTCATAAATAGGCAATCTTTCTTGATTTAAGTATGGGATATGGAGATAAAAAACATGAGGATTTATTAATTGAATGGTTTTACTATTAAATAGTGAAATTTTCTTTTCAAATTTCATCTCTGCATCAAGAGAAAAAATTGGAAGATTTCTAAAGATAATTTTTGATGAAAATGCAGCAGGCAAAGCATCGGAATAATATTTCGTTTGATATTGCGTGTGATGAATCCCAATTTTTGGCTTGATAAACCATCCAGGCTTTCTAATTGGATATGAAAGAGAAGGATAAATATGAAATCTGTTTCCATCATATTTCATATTTTTTCCAGAATCATTTCTTTTAAACCGTGCAGCAGAAATTCTTAGCTGCCCATTAAAACCTTTTTGAAATGGGAAATTTCCAGACAAGGAAATTTCGGGAATTTTATCAAAAATATTTAAATTTGAGCTTCTAGAATCTGAGTTATAGGGTTTGTATATTTGAAAATAAGAGTTCCAGTTTTGATTAGAACTTTCAAGTTTAAACAAAAAGTGAACCTTATCTAATGGATGATTAGATCCGAGTTTTTTGTTTTCCAAAAAAGAGTAATAAAGATTTTCTTGCTTGGATACTTTTGAGAATATCCAGAAAACATTGGTTGAAGAATTCAATGCTTGCTTATGTTTCCAGTGATAAGTCCAACCATCGTAATAAAATTTTCTAGGAGAAAAACTAAAATCAATTTTTCCACTGTATTTATTATTTTCTAAATACCTAAATTGAGCATCAAAAAGTAATCCTAGTTTGTTATTAAGCTTTGGGCTTATTGTTAAATCTTGATTTTTCGACAAATTAAAATAATAAGGGAGGATGAAATCAGATCCACCATGAAATAATATTTCATAAGTTGGACTTAAAAAACCTGAACGTCTTTCTTTTTTAATCGGGAATTTAGCATATGGGAAAAAGAAGAGTGGAATATTTTTAAAATAAAAGAAACCATTTTTTATATTCCATTCATTTTTAGAAAGATTTAAATCAAAATTACTTGTTTTAAATTTCCAGCATGGATTTGAATTATTGCACCCAGTATATATGGCTCTTTCAAGAGAGATTTTCTGGAAATGTTTCTGCACTACTGCTTTTTTTGCTAAAATGTATCCTATTCCATTTGGTAAGTATAATTTTGGATATTCAACAAAACCAGTAAAATCATGCAAATTAAATTTTGTTTCAGATCCAATTAATACCATGCCGTCTTTAATTATCCGGGTTTTTCCCTTTGTGAGAATTTCGCCAGTTTTATTGCAATAAATAATGGTATCTCCTTTAATGATCCCATCGATTCGACGGATTTGGGCATTTCCCTTTAAAGATATCCATCCGTCTACTTCTCCTTCAACTTTTTCAGCTCCAATGAATGTTGGGATCATACTTCGTTCAGAAGTATGATGTATTTTCAATCTTTGCATTATTGATAAATTGGAAGGAGATAAAGCTTTCTCTTTGCTTTTTTCATCTATGAAAGCATTTGCAACTTCTGCAAATATTGTTCCAGAAAAACCTAAAATTAGTAAGCTTATATGATAAATTATAAGCAGAGAAATTTTTGAAAGCTCCAAAAAGATTGCATATTTCATAGATGAAAAGTAATTTTTTATCATGAAAGAATGCAAAGAATAAGGAAATATTAGTTAATGAAATGACATAGGAAAAAAAATCAAAATATTTCATTTTTCTTTTGCATAAAGAAATTAAGTTTTACAAGCCTGAATGTTGATGCCTTCATCAGAGAAGGCATCAATAGCCCCTATCCTTATATAGTTTTCCATTGTATCAAGTTTAAACAAATATAGTCGAACATTAAGATTATGGTTTATTGAACTTCTGTTAAGCAGCTTTAGATTTTAATTAAATGATAATTTTTTTTTTAGTCCTCTTGAATCGAACAATATTGTCCTTATAATTAGCAACTAAACTAGTAACACTGGTTGAAAACTTAAATTAGTCTCATTAGAATCATTAATTCTTTTTAACATTTTTATTGAAATAGGAGTTTCTCATGGCTCTGCGTCCCCTGCATGATCGTGTGATCGTCAAGCGCTTGGACAACGAACGCAAAACTGCTTCGGGAATAGTTATTCCTGATAGTGCGACTGAGAAGCCAGACCAAGGCGAGGTATTAGCTGTTGGCCCTGGCAAGAAAACAGAAGATGGAAAAATTCTTCCTGTTGATTTAACGATTGGAGATAAAGTGCTTTTTGGAAAGTATGCTGGCCAATCTGTGAAAGTTGATGGTGAGGAATTGCTTGTTGTTCGTGAAGATGAAATCCTTGCAGTACTCGTGTAATTTTTACATAAATATATTTTGAAGGAAGCTTAACAATATGGCTGCTAAGCAAATTCTATTTGGTGATGATGTTCGTACTCGTATTGTGCGTGGTGTGAACACACTTTCCAATGCAGTAAAAACTACCCTTGGCCCAAAGGGTCGGAACGTTGTTCTAGAACGTTCTTTTGGTGCTCCAACAGTTACCAAAGATGGTGTTTCAGTAGCAAAGGAAATTGAATTAAAAGATAAATTTGAAAACATAGGTGCCCAGCTAGTTAAAGATGTTGCATCAAAAACATCTGATAACGCAGGAGATGGAACTACAACTGCAACTGTTCTAGCACAATCTATTGTGCAAGAAGGTCTAAAATATGTAGCATCTGGTTTTAATCCTATTGATTTGAAAAGAGGCATCGATAAGGCTGTTACTGCTGCTGTTGAAGCATTAAAGAATCAATCTAAACCAGTAACAACAAGCAAGGAAATTGCACAAGTTGGTTCAATATCAGCAAATAGTGACGATTCTATCGGTAGTATTATCTCCGACGCTATGGATAAAGTAGGTAAAGAAGGTGTCATTACTGTTGAAGATGGAAAATCTCTCGAGAATGAGCTTGATGTTGTTGAAGGTATGCAGTTTGATCGTGGGTATCTATCACCATATTTTATCAATAGCACTGAGAAACAAGTAGCAACTTTAGATGATCCTTATATTCTTATCTTTGATAAAAAAATCAGCAATATTCGTGATCTTCTTCCAATATTGGAACAAGTGTCTAAATCCAGCAAACCTTTGCTTATTATTGCTGAGGATGTTGAGGGAGAAGCACTTGCAACATTAGTTGTTAATAGTATTAGGGGAATTCTAAAAACTGTTGCAGTTAAAGCTCCAGGATTTGGTGATCGAAGAAAAGCAATGTTAGAAGATATTGCGATTCTAACTGGAGGAGTTGTCATCTCTGAAGAAACTGGAATGTCTTTAGAAAAATCTACACTAGCAGACCTGGGTAAAGCAAAACGAGTTGAAGTTGGGAAAGAAAACACTACTATTATTGATGGTGCTGGAGATAGCAAATCAATTGAATCTCGTGTGAAACAAATTCGAGTTCAAGTAGAAGAAGCTACATCAGATTATGATCGTGAAAAACTTCAAGAACGTGTTGCCAAACTTGCTGGAGGCGTTGCCGTTATCAAGGTTGGAGCTGCTACTGAAGTAGAAATGAAGGAAAAGAAAGCACGTGTTGAAGATGCTTTACATGCCACAAGGGCAGCTGTTGAAGAAGGTGTTGTAGCTGGTGGTGGAGTAGCACTGCTGCGTGCTAAGCAAGCTATATCCGATCTTAAGGGGGAAACTCCAGATCAAAATGCTGGAATACGTCTAATCCTTCGTGCAGTTGAAGAACCACTCCGCATCATTGTTGCAAATGCAGGTGAGGAATCTAGTGTTGTAGTAAATAATGTTTTACAGGGAAAGGGTAACTACGGCTACAATGCAGCTACTGGAAATTATACGGATCTAGTTGCTCAAGGTGTCTTAGATCCAACAAAAGTGACTCGCACTGCATTGCAAAATGCAGCTTCTGTTGCTAGTTTGCTTCTGACAGCGGAGGCAGCTGTTGTTGAAGTTGTTGAGGATAAACCAGCTGCTCAAGCTCCTGCAATGCCTGGTGGTGGCATGGGAGGTATGGATTTCTAATTTAGAAACTTTGTTTTTTGATTCCTAAAATTCAGAATTTTTTAGGTTTTTTAGAATCATCTAGAAACATGAAACTCTCATTTTTCAGAGAGTTTCATGTTTATTTATTTTGATTTTGAAATTAAATAAAAATTTTATATGGTTGTTGCTGTTTATCCAGGTGCTTTTGATCCATTAACTCGTGGACATGAAGACCTAATTCGAAGGGCATCGAAAGTTTTTGATACTCTTATAGTAGGAATTGCTTACAAGAGCAGAAAGAAAACACCATTTCTTAATGTTTTTGAAAGAGAAGAAATTGCAAGAAAAATTCTATGCCAATATAAAAACGTAAGAATAGAAAGCTTTGGTTCACTTCTTAAAGATTTTGTTTTAAAACATGATGCACAGATAATTATACGTGGATTGCGTGCGGTTTCAGATTTTGAATATGAATTTCAAATGGCAAGCATAAATCACTATTTTCTTCCGGATGTTGAGACCGTTTTTATGACCCCATCAGAAGGATATTATCAGATGATATCCAGTTCAATTGTTCGGGAGATAGCAAAATTTGGAGGAGATATCAGCAAGTTTGTACACCCATTAGTACATGATTTGTTGGAAAAGAAGTTTAAACTTTAAACAGAAAATTGATAATATCACCATCCTTCACAATATAATTTTTACCCTCCAATCTTACCTTCCCGTTTTTTTTTGCTCCTTGTTCCCCAGAACATTCTAAATAATCTTTATAAGAAATTGTTTTTGCTCGGATAAATCCTCGCTTGAAATCACTGTGGATAACCCCAGCAGCATGTAAGGCATTTGTTCCTATAGGTATCGTCCAAGCTCGTGCTTCTTTGATACCAACAGTAAAATATGTATGCAATCTCATTAATTTAAATGCAGAATAAACAAGGTTATTCAATGCTATTTCCATCTGGTTAGTCAAATTCTTTTCCAAAGATTCTGCAGCAGGTATTTCTATTACAGGTGATTTTCTTTTTTTTGCAAACTTGTATAAGTTCATTAGCTCTTGCTCTACCAGATAAATTTCATTGCTGCTGCTAATGTTAGCAACGCATATGCTTGGCTTAGCAGTAATAAACATAGAAGATAATTTTCCTGCATTACCTTCTGATAAGAAATCAGACATACAAATTGGTTTTCCAGAATTTAAGAAATTGCAGCATTTTTCCAAAATTTTAATATTGCTTTTTGCTTCAGTATCTCCTGATTTCTCGAGTTTTATATAATGAAGTAGATGTTTCTCAGCTATTTGTAAATCAGATAGAATAAGCTCCATTTCTATTGTTTCTATATCGGTTACAGGATCAATTTTTTCAGTCAAATGGGGAATACTATCATCCTCAAAAAACCGAACAACATTAATAATTAAATCAACTTGTCGTATATGCTCTAGAAATTTATTTCCTAAACCTTCACCCTTGCTAGCTCCAGGTACTAAACCAGCAATATCAATAAATTTGATAGTTGCAGGAATAATGTTTTTAGAATTTGCAAGTTTAGCTAACTCAGTTAAACGATAATCAGGTACCTTAACAACAGAGATATTTGGATCAATTGTACAGAATGGATAACCTTCAGCAGGAACATTAGATTGCGTCAAGGCATTGAAAAGAGTAGATTTTCCAACATTTGGTAATCCAACAATACCACATTTTAGAGACATAAAAAATTCCAAAAACTTGCTTAATTATTGAAATACCAAAATTATCTTAGATAATTTTGTGAAAATCCAAATTAGAATAATTGGGCCAAAATTAAATAAAGCATGCAAAAATATTGATGAGCTAATTCCATAGCGCACCCGAATCCAACCAAGTGCTAGTCCCGTTGCCCATTGTGGCAAAACCAAAATTGGAAAAACCCAGTAAGCAGTTTTGATTGATGAAAAGTTACATAGGTGAATGGAAGCAAATAGAATAGTCATAAGATGAAAGATCAATGCAAAATATTGTTCTACCTTTCGAGAAACAAAATTGCTGAATAAATATTTCTTCTGATTTAAAAAATTTGTCCAAAATAGAAAAGTAAGACAAACAAGAATTAAAAACAGACATATGATAGACCAAAATTGGGGTCCAGTTAACAATATTATGATCAGAATTGGGGATAAAAGGATAGATTGAGTTGGTCGAAGAAACCCATAACGAAATAGCATTTCCTCGACTATTGGGGCCCAAAAAATTGCAGTTGCCCATGGAATATTCAAAACATCTAATTTATGGGTAATACCCTTACTTTGTGCAACGAAAGCAGCAATAGGACCGAAAATACAGAAGTTTACTGTCCATAAAAATAATGCCCAAGAAAACAAACATTTTGCATGGTTCAAAAAAATATATTTCAACCCAAATATTCCCATTTTCTTAGGAAAATTTCGAAGCTTTGGATTCCTCAAGAAATGAAAAAATTCTTTCAAGTCGTTTGAAAAACCAAGTTTGGAAATTTTTATGATTTTTTCATTCATTATAAGAACAGTGGACCTTCCAGTATTTTTTATTACATAAATCTAATTTAGATAGCTAATTAATATTTTCTTCTGAAATAGAATGAAATATCATATGACAGAAATGATCGATGATATTTTCAATAAATTTTTGATCTTGTTTTCCTGAAGGGCTAAGAACATAATCATCAACTCTCTGCATAAGTTTTATGGTTCTTGGATGTCCAATACCAATTCTTAAACGCCAGAAATTTCGATTTCCAATTGTTTCTTGTATGCTTTTTAAACCATTGTGTCCTGCATGGCCTCCATTCTTTTTAAATTTGAATTGGCCTGGCATAAGATCCAATTCATCATGCACTACTAAGATCTGTTCAGGAACAAGCCTGTAGAATTTCATAAATGCATTAACAGATTGGCCAGATCCATTCATATAAGTCATTGGTTTCAAAAGAAATAGTGACTTTCCGATTTTTGCATAATCACCAAGAAATTTTCTTTCAGAAGTAAAAGATACATTGAAAGCATAGGTTAATCTATCCAAGACATAGAATCCAATATTGTGACGAGTTGACCGATATCTTTCTCCAGGATTACCTAGACCAATAAATAGCCTCATTGAGGATATAGGAATGTTATTAAACTTCATCATCTAATAATAAGTCTCATAGATGTTTTTTTTTAATTAGGCAAATAATCGGTATTAGGCAGCGAAAGGGCTAAAAGTGGATTTTCATCTCCTCCAGAATACCTTACCCATTTTGGAAGATTTATATCAGATAAATGAATCTTTTCACCAGAGACAGAGCATGAAACATCTACTTTAATAGATTTAGGTAGATCATTAGGCAAGCAAGAAATTTCTAATTCAGTCAAAATATAACGCATTTTGAATTCTGGAGTTTTGTTAAAAGTATCGCTTTTAGATTTCGAAAAATGCAAAGGCACCTTTGTATTTAGAAATTGATCATCAGATACTCTTTGAAAATCAACATGTAAAATCTTTGGCTTATAAGGATGCCATTGAACTGAACGAATTAATGCATTTTCAATTTTAGATTCTATCTTATTACCTCTTTGAGCAAATTCTAATTGTACCAACAACTCATTTGACTCCTTCTTAAGAAGGAAATGATGAATTACATTATGATTAAGCTCAATATTTACTGAATCAATTTTATTGCCATAAAATGTAGCAGGAACAAGTCCAGAACGACGCATTCTCCTGCTTGCACAAGTTCCTTTTATCCTTCGAGTTGAAACATTAAACTTCATGAAAACTCCAGTTTTAACTAATTAAAAAATTTTTTAAACATGAACTAAACACAATTTAGATAATCAATAAAATAAATATCTAGAGAGAAGAGGGAATCACCCAATAAATAATGAACTTACAGATTCTGCATTTGAAATTCGAAGAATAGTTTCACCTAATAAAGCTGCACATGAAAGTTGCCGAATTTTATTGCATTTTATGCCTTCTTCTGACAGTGGTATTGTATCTGTAACAACCAATTCATCAAGAACTGCATTTTCAATACGGTTAATAGCATCTCCGGAAAGGATAGGATGAGTACAATACGCATATACAGAACCAGCACCATGTTCTTTTAATGCTTGTGCTGCTTTGCATAAAGTTCCTGCTGTATCTACTATATCATCCATAATTATGCAGGTTCGTCCTTCAACTTCGCCAATTATATTCATGACTTCAGAAAAATTAGCGCGCACACGACGCTTATCCACAACAGCTAGATCAGCTTCAAGCTGTTTGGCCACAGCACGTGCACGCACGACTCCACCAATATCAGGAGATACAACAAGAGGATCAGAAATATCTCTACGCCAGATATCACCTAAAAGAATTGGACTAGCATAAATATTATCTACAGGAATATCAAAAAAACCTTGAATCTGATCAGAATGTAAATCCATTGTAAGAATACTATCTACCCCAGCAGCTTGCAGCATATTTGCAATAACCTTAGCAGATATTGGTACTCTTGCCGAACGTGAACGGCGATCTTGTCTTTCATAGCCAAAGTATGGAACAGCAGCTATTATCCGCCTAGCAGAAGCACGACGGAAAGCATCAATCATAATTACAATTTCCATGAGGTTATCATTAATTGGAGAACAAGCTGGCTGCAGAATGAAAATATCTTTTCCTCGAACATTTTCATTAATTTCGACCATAACTTCACCATCTGAGAATCGTCCAACTGTCATTTTACCAAGTGATATATTCAGATGATCAGCAACATTCAAAGCCAAATTTACGTTGGCTGTTCCAGTGAATATCATGAAACTATCATCTCTCATAACAAAAATTGAATAGATTTTTTTGCAAAATGAACTGAAAAAAAACAAGGAAAAACCCTTATTTCTGGAGGAAAAATCTAGATAAATAAAATTATAAAAAAATGGCTGGGGAAGAAGGATTCGAACCTTCGAATGCCGGAATCAAAATCCGGTGCCTTAACCAACTTGGCGATTCCCCAATTCAATTGTTCCTAGTTAACCCATTGCTTCAATGGATGCTCATCTAAACCTCGACATATTTTTATTAGCAAAAAATCTGGAGAAGAAAAAAACTTAGCTTCACAAGACTTGATTATATCTGTTATTTCTCGTTCTGCCAAAATTGCATCGGGTAAATTTTTATATTCAGCATACAAACAGGCTCCAGATCCGGACATTCGTGTTTGAATCCCATTTTTTCTTAACCAATCAAATGCATGAAAGACACTTGGATACTTTTCATGAACTACAGATTCTAAATCATTCCTTCCAAAAGAAGAATCTAAAGGAAAAGTTAAATTTTCCTTATTTATCAAACTAGAGCTAGTTTTTCTTTTTTTTTCTGAAAAAACATCAGAAGTCAGTACTTTACTATTTGGACAGGTTATTAAATAAAATCTGGATGGTAAAGAGATTTTTGATAATACTTCCCCAAAACCTTCTGCAAAAGCTGAACATCCAAATATGAAAAAAGGAACATCAGTTCCTAAACATAGACCTAAATCCATTAGTTCATATTTAGACAAATTAGTTTTCCATAAACGATTTAGAGAAATTAATACAGTTGCTGCATTACTAGATCCACCGCCCAATCCAGATCCTATAGGTATGTTTTTATCTAGATAAATATGAACTCCTTGATGAATACCAGTTTTTTCTTTTAGAACAATTGCTGCTTGAAGAATCAGGTTTTTAGTCTCAACTTTTAAATTGTTTAATTTTTCAGATTGTTCAAAACTAATTATTCCATCGGAACGTACATCAAAATTGAGAATATCATTCAGATCTATCAATCTAAGCACAGTTTGCAAAAAATGATATCCACTAAAATGATAGCCATTAACATGCAAAAAAAGATTAACCTTTGCTGGAGCTGGTACATTATATAAACTTTTCATATTGATTATGGTGGATATTAATCCAAAAAAATTCAATTGTAATATCCATTTCAGTTTTTTTCACTATCTAGAATAATTTTTAAAAAAATATTTTTTTGAATCGTCCTATTTTCCATAGAAAGAAATTTGGGTCCTAGATTATCGTAGAACGATAGCTTAATATGCCAATCATCTATATCAAACGAAGTAATACATCCATGTGAGTCACGCATTAGATTTTTCACATGTTTTCCAGGAACTACAATTCCTCTGAACCAATCCTTCAAATTATCTATAGGAACAAAACATCCAAAAAGATGCTCTATTAATCTATAAGTATTTGGAAATTTCAGTGTTGATCCGTTTGATTTTTTTAACTCGACCATCTTATCATTTATATGAATACTTGCTAGGGTAAAACCAATTGGGCTAGTTAAATCCAAAAAATAATCGCAATTTTTTTCATACCAAGAAAATCTTCCATGCCAAGCTTTCATCAAATTTCCTGTTTCAGAAATGACTAAGTTAATCTTTCCAGATCGCGAAAAATCCTGATCATTGTTAATCTTATAATCTTCGAAAATCGGAATTGAGCATGATTGGAGAAAAATTACAAGGAAAATCCTTGATAATTTCCACCTAAGAAAAAGTTTCCACTGAATCTGCATTCATTAATATTTTTTAGGTAGATTACTCAAAATGTTTTAGAATAGAATTTCTAACTAATTTATTTTTGATTCTTTTAATGAACAAAATTTTTTTATATAAAGCTTTTTTTAGAATATCGATATTTTTTTAAACTTTAAGCAAGAAGATAAATAATTTTAAAAAAAACTATTCTAGCTTAAAAAAACATTTTAACTTAATAAAGAAAATTTCTCAAAATTTCAAAATACTATTCTCTTATTTTTTCATTATTAGATGAAGATATAATTTATGGATCTATTATCAATTTTGTATGGAATGTTTGGAAAATCCAATGTTCTGACAGATCAGTGTTCTATGGAACCTTATCTAAAAGATTGGCGTTGTCGTTACCATGGAAATGCGTTGGCTATAGTTAGGCCAAATACTGTAAGTGAAGTAAAGAAAATTGTTCGTTTTTGTTCTATGTATAATCTTCCATTAGTTCCCCAAGGAGGTAATACAAGCATGTGTGGAGCAGCTACTCCAGATTCTTCAGGAAATTCAATAGTTATGTCAATGATTCAATTGAATAGAGTTAGGAAACTTGATACTGAAAATAATTCAGTTACTGTTGAAGCAGGATGTACATTACATTTTGTACAAGCTATTGCTGATAGCTTCAATAAACTTTTTCCATTAAGTCTTGCTGCAGAGAGGCATTGTACAATAGGTGGGAATCTAGCAACGAATGCTGGGGGAATGCAAGTTATACAGTATGGCAATATGCGAGATTTGACCCTTGGGATCGAAATAGTAACAGCTCGAGGGGAACTTATAAGCAATTTATCAGGGCTTCGCAAGGATAATTGCGGATATAATCTTCGGGATATTTTTATTGGTAGTGAAGGAACATTAGGAATATTTACCGCTGCTACCCTGAAATTGTTTTCAAAACCATTTTCAAAGCATACAATTTTATTTGCTACAAATTCAATAGAAAGTTCGATAGACCTGTTTCTCTTTTTAAGAGATTCCTTTCCAAATATGTTGACAGCGTTTGAAGTGATGAACAGGTCCAGCTTAGAATTTGTATTTCAAGCATTTCCAAAAATGCAATTCCCATTTGATGATTTTACTTTTCAATGTAATGATTGGTTTGTTCTTGGAGAAATATCTGTAAGCAAGCCAGAATTCGACCAAGCAGAAAATCTGAAAAGCACTTTATCAAAAGAAGTTCTAGGAAAACGACTAGCCAAGAATTTTATCATGGCAAATAATTTATCTAAAAGCAGGCATTTTTGGAACTTAAGATCAAGTATTCCATTAGCAGAGTCAGCAATGGGGAAGTCTGTTAAACATGACATATCGCTGCCAATTTCAGCAATAGCAAAATTTTTGAAAAAAACAAATTCTCTTATTGAAATCAATTTTCCTGATGCCAGACAAATTATCTTTGGGCATATTGGGGATGGTAATTTGCATTACAGTGTAAGCAGGATTTCTAATCCTACTACAGATCAAGGTTTCTTAGATTTTCAGCACTCTATTCATAAAATTATTCATACTAACGTGAGATTTTTTGGCGGATCAATCTGTGCCGAACATGGCGTTGGTCAATTAAAACGTGATGAAATCGAAAAATATAAGAGCCAAGCAGAACTAGAGGTTATGAAAAAAATTAAAGATGCGCTTGATCCACTTTCCATTCTAAATCCAGGAAAAATTTTAAACGTCTAAATTCAATCGAAAAGACTTTGAGCTGTTTTTTTCAATATCTTCTAAGTAAGTCTATTAAATAAAATATTTTCCCCAGAATATGTCACTGAACTTCCTAATTCTTCTTCAATTCGCAAAAGCCTGTTGTACTTTGCTATTCGATCTGAACGTGAAGCAGAACCTGCTTTGATTTGCCTTGCATTAATGGCAACACTTATATCTGAAATTGTAGAATCTTCAGTCTCACCAGAACGGTGAGAAATAATCGGAACATATCCAGCACTTCGGGCTAATTCTACTGTAGAAAAAGTTTCTGTTAATGTTCCAATTTGATTCATTTTAATAATGATTGAATTTGCAATATTTCTTTGAATTCCTTCCCTTAAAATCCTAACGTTTGTTACAAATAAATCATCTCCTACTAGTTGAATCTTCTTACCCAGTTTTTCTGTTAGGATTGCCCATCCATCCCAATCCTCTTCAGCCATGCCATCTTCGATTGAAAAAATTGGATATTCTTCACACCAGCTTTGCAATAAATCTGCGAAATCTTTAGATTCTAATGCTGATTGATTTTTTCCATTTAGAATATACTTTCCATTCCTATAGAATTCAGAACTAGCACAGTCCAAACCCAAAACAATTTGGGTCCTAGGAAGATATCCTGCTTCATCAATAGCTTTTAAAATTAATCGAATTGCTGCTTCATGATTCTTCAAGTTTGGTGCAAACCCTCCCTCATCTCCTACAGTAGTCGGCATCCCATCCTTTTTTATTAATTCTTTTAACACATGAAATATTTCTACTCCCCACCGTAAAGCTTCACAGAAATTTTTAGCTCCAATTGGGAGAATCATAAATTCTTGTATATTTAATCCATTGTTAGAATGAACTCCACCATTAATGATATTCATCATTGGAACTGGCATATTCCTTGAGGTACTGCCTCCAAAATAACGATAAAGAGGAAATCCAGATTCATTAGCTGCTGCTCGGGCAGTGGCTATGCTAGCAGCAAGAATTGCATTAGCTCCTAATCTTTTTTTATTTTCAGTTCCATCAAGCTCGATTAGGGATCTATCAATCAGTGTTTGTTCTCGTGCATCACAACCTATTATTGCTGAAGAAATTTCAGTATTCAATTTCTTAACTGCATTCAGAACACCTTTCCCCCGATAGCGAAGCAGATCTTTGTCACGCAATTCAACTGCTTCTTTAAGACCTGTTGAAGCCCCAGATGGGACTGATGCTCGACCAATGATTCCAGATTCTAAAATCACATCACATTCAACAGTAGGATTTCCACGAGAATCAAGAATCTCACGACCTATTACATCAGTAATAACACTCATAATCTTTTGCCTAATTGACTTTGGATTTTGGAAAAGCATGAAAAACTTGCTTTGTTTTTATTGAAATTAAAATTAATTGAAATAGAAATGAATAACAATTTAGGAAAAATTTAATTTCCCCTATTGACCTTATTATAAATAATTTAATGATTGAAACCGTTTTCTGGCATTGTCAATCTCTACAAGAGAAAGCAATAAATTCTCTAGAAGAGACAATGGCATTGTATTCATACCATCAGATTTCGCAGACTCTGGATCTGGATGAGTCTCAATAAATAATCCAGAGATTCCAACAGCAACAGCTGCTCTAGCAAGCAAAGGAATGAAGCATCTAGTTCCCCCAGACTTTTCATACATGGCACCAGGAAGCTGGACAGAATGTGTAGCATCAAAAACCACTGGACAACCGGTTTCTCTCAAAATAACTAAGGATCGCATATCTGAAACAAGATCATTATAACCAAAAGATGTCCCTCTTTCACAGACTAATATGTTTTTTCCATTTCCCCCTGCCTTGATAGATGCTTTTTTTGCTTTTTCTACAACGTGTATCATTTCTTTTGGAGACAAAAATTGACCTTTCTTTATATTTACTGTTTTAAGAGTAGATGCACATTCATAAATAAGGTTAGTTTGTCGGCATAAAAAAGCAGGTATTTGCAATATGTCAACAACATTAGAAACTGAATCAACTTGAGTAACCTCATGAACATCAGTCAATATTGGAATGTTAAATAGGGAACGAATATCAGACAAGATCTTCAACCCATGATCAATACCCAATCCACGATATGATGTACCTGAAGTTCTATTTGCTTTGTCAAAAGAACTTTTATATATAAAAGGAATCTTCAATTTATTTGTTATTTCTTTCAATTTTCCAGCGCTTTCAACTGCTAATTCTCGAGATTCTATTACACAAGGACCAGCAATAAGGAAAAATGGACAATCTAATCCAACAGTAAAATTACAGATTTTCATAATTAATATCTCTAAATTTTTTTCTGATTACTTTTTTTTATTACGGCTCTTATATAACTTAGAAATAAAGGATGTCCTCTGTGTGGAGTAGAAGTAAATTCTGGATGAAATTGTACTCCAACGAACCATGGATGTTTTGGCAATTCTACTATTTCTGCAAGTTTATCTGCTGAAGTAATTGCACTAACTATTAATCCAGATTCTTCTAAATATTGAATGTAACTATTGTTCACTTCATACCGATGCCGATGCCTTTCATTTGCATAATCTCCATAAATTTCATGTGCTAAAGTACCTTGGAAAACAGGAATTTTCTGAGCTCCTTTTCTCATTGTTCCTCCAAGTTCGGATGTAAAATTCCGTTTTTCTAACTTTCCATCGTTTCTTTTCCATTCTTTTATAAGAGCAACAACGGGATAAGGTGTAAAGGGATCAAATTCTGTACTATTAGCTCCTGGAAATTTTGCAACATGTCGGGAAAATTCAATAATAGCTAATTGCATTCCAAGACAAATTCCTAAATATGGAACTTGATTTTCACGTGCATATTGAATAGCAGATATTTTTCCTTCTATTCCTCGATTTCCAAACCCACCAGGTACTAGAATTCCATCAAGATGCTTAAGTTTTTCAAGTCCTCCATTTTCGATGTTTTCTGCATCAACATATTCAATCTTTATTTTTGATTGAGTATGAATTCCTGCATGAATTAAAGCTTCTGTAACAGATAAATAAGATTCTGTAAGCCCTACATATTTTCCAACCATGCCAATAGTAATTTCATATTTAGAATTTCCTAAAGCATCTGTTAAATTATTCCAAACAGAAAGATTTGCTGCTGGAGGGGTTAAGTGCAAGGCATTGCAAATGATATCATCTACTCCTTGTTGATGGAGCATTCTTGGAATTTTGTAAATTGAATCAACATCCCATAATGAAATAACGGATCCTAAAGGAACATTAGAAAACATGGAAATTTTTGCACATTCATCCATTGGAATGCGCCGATCAGCACGGCAAAGTAATATATTTGGATAGATTCCAATTTCACGAAGCTTCTGTACTGAATGCTGTGTTGGTTTTGTTTTTAATTCACCAGAAGATTGAATAAATGGAACCAAAGTCAAATGAATAAATGCAGTAACCTCTTTTCCAAGTTGGAGACTCATCTGCCGAACAGCTTCAAGAAATGGCAGTGATTCAATATCTCCTACGGTTCCACCAATCTCGACTATTGCAATGTCAGAAATGCTTTGATTATTCAACTTACATCCACGCATGATGAAATCTTGTATTTCATCAGTAACATGTGGGATAACTTGTACAGTTTTTCCTAAATATTCTCCCCGACGCTCTTTTTTTAAAACAGATTCGTAAATTTGTCCAGTTGTAAAATTATTCACTTTTCTCATGCGAGTTGAAATGAAACGTTCATAATGACCAAGATCTAGGTCTGTCTCAGCTCCGTCCTCAGTTACAAAAACTTCGCCATGTTGAAATGGATTCATCATGCCAGGATCAACATTAATATAAGGATCTAATTTCAACATGGTCACTCGTAACCCCCGCGATTCAAGAATTGCTGCTAAAGAAGCAGCTGCAATTCCTTTACCTATAGAAGAAACTACTCCTCCTGTAACAAATATATATTTGGTCATTATCTAATTTATTAAATGCTTTGTTTGTTAATGAGAAAAGTTCAAAACTAGCATGAAGCTGCAAAAATGCTTGGATAAAAATTTTCTCTTGATTAATTTCAAATGAAAAAATACGAGAATTCATTGAAAAGATATATTTTTATTCCTTAATAAGAGATTCTAACGCAAGTAAATCAAGCAAATCCTTTTCAAACTGAAAACAATTTTAGCATTGATTTCCTTAATATTTTTTCAACATTATTGAGAATTTCTAGCTTTTCTGGGTTTTTATGTATTTACGTTAATCTATGATAAGAAATATTTGGGTAATCAGAATCATCTTAAGACTATTATTTATTTCTCTTAATTTTCTAGATTGAATAGCCGCATCTAACTCGGATTTACTAATCCTTTTCTAAGAACTAGTTCGATTCACTGAATTTTGTAATTTTCTCAAATTTAACTCATTTTTAGATTAATAGGAATCCATTTTTCTGGAGGATATTTAATTCTTCCTTACATGCATTTTAAAAATATTAAGAAAAAAATTCTATATGAAATTTGAAAAAGAAAAATTCTGATCAAGAACTTGGTTTTTAATTAATACATAGCAGGCATCAAATGATTTTCAAAAATACTAAGCAGTTTTATCAAACTATCATTTGGATCTCTAACGAATAAGATTTTTCCATTAAAAAACTTTTATCAAAAATCCTAAATTTTACCCTTGCCTGATTTAAAAAAATTTGATGTCTAATTCTCATCGATGAATCATATAATATCTTCTTATTTAAAAATAAATTTTAATATTTCATGTATTCAAAATAAAAACATCCTAAATTCACCATGAAGTTGAAAAAATTTTCAATTCCAAGAAAAACTCTTCTCATAACAGATAATTATTTTAGACTTAGTTGTGGATTTTTAAAAAAGAAGAAACTTGGACTCCGCATGACTACCAAAAATACATTTTTTGGATTAATTAAGGAGATTAATAAATGAATTTTTTCAATAAGTACTTTTTATCACCCCAGAAGATAGAATCTTTCTCTCAATCTCTGAAATCTAGCTACCAAAGTTCATTTCAAAAGATAGGACGACCAATTTATGCACATCTAAGAACCTCAGCTATTGAGAAAAATTTATCTCTTTTAAAGAAAAAATTGTCTGGATTGTCTAATGTTCCTAAAATATGGGCCACAGTGAAATCAAATGCTTATGGTCATGGAATCACAAGGGTTCTCCCTGCATTATCAGATGCTGATGGATTAGCTGTTCTTGACTTACAAGAAGCTGATTTATGTCGAAATTCTGGCTGGGAAAAACCAATTATGGTTTATGGTGGAATCTATTCACCTGAAGAAATTCCAATCTTATTATCTATTCCAAATATTCACTTGGTAATTTCACATTTAAATCAGTTAATTTGGTTAGAGAATTATTTAACTTCTGCAAAACCGTGTACATTATGGCTTAGGTATCATGGAGATACTCGGCATTATGGTTTTAACGATATGGACTATCAAATTGCCTACAATCATGCGAATCAATTACTCTTACATAATCTAATTGAAGGTATTGGACATTTTAATCACTATGCTTGCTCAAATAATTCTAGTTCAATTAATAAATCTGCTAATCTTTTTAAAAATCTGATCAAAAGATTTCCAGGAGAAATATCAATTGGCAGTTCTGCAACACTGCTATTATATTCTAAATATTGTAAGGAAGTTGATTGGGTACGACCTGGGCTTGCACTCTACGGTGCAAGTCCAATTCCAGAGAAAACAGCCAAGATGTTTGGCCTTGAACCAGCAATGAGTTTGCATTCAGAATTAATTAATGTTCAAAAAATTTCTTCTGGAGACAAAGTCGGTTATGGAGCTACATTTATTGCTGAAACTGATATGAAAATAGGACTTGTCAGTTGTGGTTATGGAGATGGTTATCCCAGACATGCCACTACGGGAACACCAGTTATTGTTGGATCAAAAAAAACTAGATTGTTAGGAAGAGTTTCAATGGATACATTTGCAGTTGATTTAAGCTCGAACCAAGAGGCAGAAATAGGAACTCCTGTAACACTTTGGGGAACTCATGAGCTTCCAATTGAAGAAATTGCTATTGCATCTAATACAATTGCAGCTGAAATATTTTCCCAATTATCTTCTCACATAAATGTTTTTACCCTTTAATCATTTGTTATGATTATGTTTTGATGAAAAACACATAAAAACTAATGTAGTTGTAAGATAAAAAGCCCCAGTCAATGCTAATCCAATATCTGTTGTGGTAATGTTTAATACTGCACCTAATAAGAGTGGGCCTGTCATTTGTCCAAGTTTATCAGCTGCTCTCATTAATCCGGTTATACTAGCGGCTCCATGTTTTTCCGAATTCGGGCAAGTTAAAAGATATGGCAAGATCGAAGAACTAATACAAGAACTAGCAATTGCAAGAAAAAACACTGCTATTGCTGCAGAAGTAATTCCATTGAAAAAGTACAGTCCCAACATCCCCATGCTCCCAATTCCACCTCCTAAGATAATCCAAATTTTCTTATTGGAGGTTCGATCAGCTAGAATTCCCACAAATGGACCAAGATAAATTATACATAAACCATAAAGCATCAAGATTCTCCCAGAATTTAAACCCATAGCTCCTTCTTCTTCCAAATAAAGAGGTAAACCAAATGATAAAAATCCAACTTGTGCAATAGAAAATGGAATAACACTTGTAAGCAAAACTAGAGAAAAATCTTTAGAACTCAGAAGGTTCAAACTCTGTTTCCAACTCGATGCATTATTAGTACTATTCCTGTTTACAAGTGTCTTAGGGATATTATCCATATAAGATTTCATAAACAGAAAGATTCCAAATAATGGAAAAATCAGCATAATTGCTCCAAGAAAAAATACACTCCGATAGCCAATTTGCTCAATTATTAATCCTCCAACAGCAGCTCCAGAAAGATGGCCAGCATATAATCCTGCGATAACAGTTGTAATATTTCGACTGCGAAAATTAGGCTTACTATGTTTCACAATAAAACCTTGTAACCCCATCCAAATTAGCCCATAACCAAGACCTACCAGACCTCGGGCCCCTGAAAACCATATTAAGTTATTAACAACAGCAGTAGCAATCATTCCAAGAAATGTCATGGAAAGACCTAATAAAACTGGTATTTGCCATCCCTTATGATCTGATAATCTTCCAGCTATTAAAACCGTGAGAAAACTACAAGCCATTTCTAAAGAAATAGGTAAAGCTAGTGCAAAGTTCGGTGAGATATTTAGCCCTCCATTTGGAAGACTTCTTGCATATAATGGCAAAAAACCTAATGGCAATGCCCATGAGAAAAAATAACTAAACATGACTGGACGTGCTACATGTCCAACTTCTTCAAAATCTTCAGGTTTCTTTTTTTTAACAAAAGATATTGCAGAATTTGAAAATGTTTTTTTCATAATCAAAGGCAATAGAAGCAACATTTCTCCAGCAGTAACTAATGCAACAATACTAACTATCATTGCATCAATAGCTCTGGTTCTAACTTCTGAAATTATTTCATTTTTGGACAAATGAAATAAAAGATTTCCCTGAAATTGATTTGAAGCATTCTTCACTCCTAATGGTAAGGATATAGTAATTTTTTTTGTTTGATCACTTGGAATTATTTTTTCAATTGTAGAAATAGATCCTGATGCATCAGCACGTTTCAGGATCTCACCATTGCTGTTTGTAAGTTCTATTAATTTAATTAATGGAAGGGCATTTATTAATTGAGAAAATAGTGTTTCAACATTTTTTAAATTTGAAATCTCTACTCCATAGCCTAAAACTCTATCCAAGTCTTCTTTTAATCCTTTCGATAAAATCTCCACATCATTATGTAGCACATTAATCCAAGATCCATGGAACGTTGAAATAGTATGTGCTGCATAAAAACCTTGTGCTAGCATTAGAATAACTAATGGAAGTATTATACCGTTTTGGTTGCCAGTATATAACGATCTCATTGGTAAAAAATATTTAAGAATAATGATTAAAATCATGCCAGCAAAAATTGTAACTATTAATAAGAAGTTAAAATTTCTGAAAACAAGCCTGCGAGCATTAATAGTATCTTTTTTCAAAGATACTATTAATGCTCCAACCATTTCTTTTTTTATACCCTTGATTGAAAGAGCCAAAATAATCGATTGATCTTGAATCACTGTTAGAATCCCCGATGATCTACGCGCCATGTTATTTGGCAATATGGAGGCTTTTGTAGAAGCTATGAAATTCATCAGTTCCAAACATGTCTTATCAGCTTTTCCTTGGAGAAGGATAAGATTTTCGTTGTCTAATGCAACAGCAGCCCACAAAATATCTGATGAAAAGCTTGCATTTTCATTAAAAGTTTTAATCAGACCAAAGTATTGTGCCAATGGCTTTCCTAATTTAATGCCATTTTCAATTTTTCCAGCAATTCTTTGCATTGATACTTCAGCTCGTGCAACTGAAGCATCAGTTACCAACCTTTTAAGGGCTGAAAAACTTAAGATCCCGATTAAAGACTGCGCTATTAATAAAATTAATAAACATATTAAGGTTACCTCTAATAAAGGTTTTCTTAACATGTTTGGAATCCTTTTATAAATTTTAGAAAGCAAAAATAAGGAAAGATATTAATGAAATATCGCATACGAAGAAAATAATACACGCTTATTTCCGTTTCCTTCAATTGCATTTCTTTTCTACTTTTACATTTAACCTGCATAATCTCATGCCTTTTCGTTTGATGCGTAGCAAGATTTTTTTGTTAGTGTTTACAACCCTTATTGTTGTTGCTCTTTTCGTTATTATTACAACAAAACGAAATGTTACTCATACTGTTATAGCTAGTGAATTGCATGCTGTAGAGAACATTATGGATCTTATAATTCGAGATTCCAATGCTCGATGGAGTTCTTTACTTAGTGATAAAATCACAACGGTTCGTAACAGCAGGACACAATTGATGGAAATAGGAGAGACTATTTCTTCAGTTTTAAAAAGCTATTATGGAATGGTTGAAGCTAATATCATTGCTGAGAAAGCTGCACAGGCAAGGGCAATAGAATGGATAAAAAGTTTACAATTAACAGAAAACCGCTATGTTTTTATATATAACTCAAATTTTGAAATCCTTGCAACTGGAAATCAAGAAATGGAAATTTACCCGTTAGCTTCGATAGTGGATTTTAAAAATCGCGCTTTAGCTACGGCGATGTTAGAAGAATGTCGCACTATTGGATATGGTTTTGCTATTTATCGATTATCTTTGCAAGAAACAAGTGAAAAAAAGGAAATTCGCTACGGGTATTTTTCTTATTTCAAACCCTGGGATTGGGTATTTGTTGTTTCAGATAATGATCAGGGCATCATTGATCAAGTTGAAATACTTAGAAAAAAAATGGCAATTTCAGTACAAAATAACCTAACTCGCTTAACTTTAGCACGTTCCGGTTTTGTATTCATAATTGCAGAAGATGGAGAAATGATCGTTCCATTACCTAAACAATATACCCATCTTTTAGATTCTTGCGATATTAAAAATGGAAAATCATTGAGAGCTATCCTAGACGATCATAGAGAAAATAGTGATCAGTCTATGTTATTTAGTGATAACAAAAATCTTTGGTATATTAGCTCCATTTATTATCGGCCATTAAAATGGACATTAGTATCTGCGGTACCAAAAAGTGATTTGACTGCACCGGCTCAATTTCTTATTAATCGTCAAGCTATTATCTTTATAACAACTATGCTAATTGCATTGGTATGTGCTTGGATTATTGCTGTTCGAATTGCTAGACCACTGAATACGTTAACATGTTATGTACGATCATTATCAGAACAGGATCTAACCACTGAATATGTAATACCCAAAAACATTGTTGAACTTCCTATCAAACACAAAGATGAAGTAGGGAAATTGGCTGAAACATTTTTTCTCATGAATAAAAAACTTAGGAAAAATGTTTCCATTTTAATTAAAGAAATAACTTCAAAGGAACATTTTGAAAGCCAATTGCACATTGCAAGGACTATACAAACAGGGTTACTACCAATCCCTCTAAGCAAGGAAACATTAAAAAATTTTGATATAGAATCACTTGTGATTCCAGCAAAAGAAGTTGGAGGAAATTTTCACGATTATTTCATGCTAAAAAGCAGAAAGATATGCATAGTCCTGGGAGATGTTTCTGATAAGGGCATTTCTACTGCATTGTGTATGGCAGTTACTCGGATATTGATACGAGAAATCATTGAAAATGAGAATGATCCCGCAGTTATTCTCTATAAAATAAACAATAGGTTAGTGGAAAATAACCCTAATTTCATATTTGTAAATCTTTTACTTGGAATATTAGATATAGATACTGGTGAATTAAATTGGGCCAATGCTGGATTACCATCTCCTCTTATAATCAAAAATTACAAAATTGAACCATTAGATAATAATCCAGATATAATCTTCTCCAAAAAATGTGGTATACAAAAAAATATGAAATATCATTCTTTTTTTAGTAATGTTAAACCTGATGAAGCGCTTCTAGTTTATACAAAAGGACTCAAAAAATCTGCAAATGAACATGGATTTCCATATGGAACTGCACGGTTAAATCACATAATATCTTTGCCTTCAAGAACTTCAGCTGAATTAATCCAACATGTTGCTAATGATATTCGATTATTTGTAAGTGGAACAGAACAACAGGATGATGTTACGCTTTTAGCGATTCGTAGATCAAAATTATGAGATCCCTTTTGAATTTTTCAATTTTCTTAGCAAGCTTTTTTATTTATCTCCAGAATTGTCTATGGATTAGACCAGCAAATGCTATTGAGAATTCGAAACAAATTTCAAATAACGAAATAAACCTTTCGACTTTCCCTCAAATAAAAGCAGAAGACCAACATTGGCGCATTGGTTATTTTGCAAGTGATGACTATGCGGATTACCCAAAGACCCTTCGGGTTATAGCTTATGGGTTACAACAACTTGGATGGATTAATATTTCAGAGGAAATACCGGAAGGTTTAAATGGGAAAGAATTATGGTCATTTCTTTCGGAAAAAACCCAAAGTGAATATATAGAATTTGTAGGTAATGCCTGGTGGCAGACCGATAATTTTGATACTAAACAGGATTCTAATCATGCCCGAAAATTAATCTTAGAAGAGTTAAAAAACCGGACGGATATTGATCTTATAATTGCTATGGGAACATGGGCTGGCCAAGATATGGTTAGCATCGGTGTACCAATACCTACCGTAGTTACTTCTACTAGTGATCCAGTAAGAGCTCAGATCATCAAAGGCCCTGAAGACAGCGGTATTGATAATCTTCATGCACGTGTACAACCTGAAAGGTATCAACAACAAGTTCGGCTTTTCCATGAAATAGCTCAATTCAAAAAATTAGGTTTAGTTTATGAGGATAGTGCCGAAGGAAAAACTTATAGTGCTATTGATGCCGTAGAACAGGTTGCTTATGAACGAAATTTTCAGATAATTGGTTGCAATGCACTTTCGCATAGTATACCCCAGGAAGAAGCTATTCAAAACGTATTAAAATGTTATGAAGAAATTTCTCCAAAGATAGATGCGGCTTATGTTACGGTTCATAGAGGAATTACACTTGATAGTATTAAACAAATTGCAAAAATTTTACTCAATGCTAGAATTCCAAGTTTTTCGATGCTTGGAGCAGAAGAAGTAAAAGAAGGAATACTAATGAGCATGGCTCAAGCTGATTATTCGTATGTTGGATTATTTTATGCAGAAACTATTGCTCGTATATTGAATGGCGCAAAACCCAGAGAGTTAAGTCAAATTTGGACGGATCCTGCAAAAATAGTTCTGAATTTAAAAACTTCTCGGCTTATTGGGTTTGATCCACCAGTAGATATTCTATTGGCAGCTGATGATGTATATGATGATAAATAAAAACTAGCTATTAGGTAGCTTAATAGTTTTTATCTCACTTAATTCAACTAATCTTTCCGAAGCTTTTCCATGACTTGAATTCCAAATTCTTAAAAGCCGATCCGCACCTGTCCTGCGTGATTCGAAAACAGCTCTTGGATAATCTAACCAATGTTGATCCTCCTTTTCTAAGCCTTGTCTAGCAATATATAAGACTTCTTTAACTAATTTGCAAATTAATTTGTCATCAAGTGCATGCTTAACAGCTTGTACACGCATAGATTTCAATCTTAACCACCCCCACTTATAAACAAGTTTTTCTGATGCTTCAATGTTTCTAAGCAAACCTAATTGTAATGCAGACGGAGAAATAACCACTTTAGAAGCAATTCCCTTCCCTTGCTCATCAATCAATTCGGAATCAGAAAAGACTGCTCCAGGTGCTCTACCTTCTATATAACCATCTACCCCATAATCCTGGAAAAGCTCTTCAATTCCATTAGGTCGTTCCCAACCTTTCAAAAAAAGATGCATCGGAGGAAAACTATGTAAACTATACCTCCACCTTGCATCCAAAAAATGAGCAAATTGTGAATATACAAAGTGCCTAACATTAGGTACCAATGTAATGTTACTGTTGGTTCTATTGCAATATCCTATCCATTTAGAAGAATATAAAAAAGCAATTAATGAAGGATTTCCATATAAAAATATACTTTGTCCATTTTTGTAGTCATGCAAAGAATTCATTGATAATGCACGAGTCACTGTACCGGATCCAAACATCCATCGAAAATAATCGCCTAGATCATTAAATGGTCGTTTGGGTAGGCAATGTAGAAAAAAATCTCCTAAAAATCGTGCATTCTTAAACATCCGATTCCACATTGTCATGCGAGTTTCTTTCAATCCTGTAATACTTCCTCCTTCTATTGGACTATTTGCATACAGAGCTATAAAGGCTGATGATAGTCCAAGAATAACATTTAATGCACGAACAGCTTGTTTTATATCAATAGAGGTACAAGGGCTATTCTGAGCTTTGGAATCAATTCCAACCCAATGGTGCCACTTTCTATGACTAACAAGTTCTTTGTAAATATTCCTGGGTGCACATACCTTCGAATACCATTCCAGATCAATCCGACAATAAGGATGATTAGAAGCATTAAGTAATGTTGCACATTCAAGGTCAAGGGCTGTAATGACATCACCAAGCTCTTGATCAATCAATTTAGCTAGACTGGATAAACTGTGTCTTCCCTCTTGCACTGGCGAAAAGGAAGTTTCTAAGAGATTGAAGCCATTATCAATTCCGCTCTTGCCAAGAGGAGTAATTAATTCAAAATCCTCTCCATGCCTATCTTTTGGATAAATTTCAACACCTCTGGCTTTTTTTATTTTAGCTAAATGAGAAAAATATTCTTGCACAGGATGACTTTCAACAGTTTTTTTATGAACTACAACCATTTCCATTTCTAGGCCAAGCTTAGAACCAGCTTCAATCATATCTTCAAAAGAGTCATTACTGATATATGCTAGACGCCCGACATGGTTTTTCCAAACCTAAACAGATTGAAATTCCATTTGGAGAAAAAGCACAAGGAGAAAAAGTTTTAGAACCCACTTGAACAGGATTAGTCTAAAAAAATTTTTTACCTTTTTCTAAAGTTGAGATGTTTTATAAAAATTTTAGAAAAAGTTGGCGCGCCCGGCAGGATTTGAACCCACGACCTCTTGGTTCGTAGCCAAGTACTCTATCCAACTGAGCTACGGGCGCACAGGAAAAATGAAGTCTATAGAAAAATACCATCAAAATCTGGCGGAGGTGGTGAGATTCGAACTCACGATGCAGATCAAAACTACACACTCCCTTAGCAGGGGAGCCCCTTCAGCCACTCGGGCACACCTCCAACTTGCAAGGGCGCATTCTAACATGATTTGAAAAAAAACCTATAATACACTGCTACTTAATTTTTCGAATTTATTACACTGGTTAGTATTTAAACCAAATGCATGGTGTAAGTTTCTTACAGCTAATTCCATACATTTATTATCAACAACTACTGAAGTTCTAATCTCACTAGTACTAATCATTTGAATATTGATATTGCTTTCAGAAAGTGTTTGGAACATTAAACTTGCTACTCCAACATTAGAACGCATTCCAATTCCTACAATAGAAATTTTTGCAACATTCTGATCTGTTACCAATTCTCGAGCTTGTACAGTTTTAATTACCTTATTTTTAAGCAAATTAACAGTTCTTTGAAGTTCGTTTCGGTTTACAGTAAAGGAAAAATCAGTCATGCCTGAAACAGACTGATTTTGAACAATCATATCAATATCAATGTTTTCACCTGCTACAGGACCAAGAATAGAATAAGCAATTCCAGGTTTATCTGGAACACCTAATAGTGTGATTTTTGCTTCATTGCAGCTGAAAGCTATGCCTGAGACTAATGCATCCTCCATTTTTTCATCTTCCTCAAAAGTAATCAAGGTTCCGGAACAAATCTCTTCTTTAATTGGAATAAGCGGGTCAGTAAGAGAAGATAACACTCTAGTAGGAACCCGATACTTTCCTGCAAATTCTACTGAACGTATTTGTAATACTTTCGATCCTAAAGAAGCCATTTCAAGCATTTCTTCAAATGAAATAATAGGCATAAGCCGAGCTTCTGGAACAATGCGAGGATCAGTTGTATAAACCCCATCCACATCTGTATATATCAAGCATTCATTAGCCTTTAGTACCGCAGCAACAGCTACAGCAGAAGTATCTGATCCACCCCGACCTAAAGTTGTAATATATCCATCAGGGCCAATCCCTTGGAATCCAGTTATCACAACAACTAGCCCAGCATTCAGATCTGTTCTAATAACTTGGTCATCTATAGAAACTATTCGGGCTTTTGTGTGAGATGAATCAGTTCGCAATGGTACTTGCCATCCAGCATAGCTTCTTGCCGCTATACCTAAAGATTGAAGGGCAATTGCTAATAAAGCACTGCTGGCTTGCTCTCCAGTTGATGTGAGCATGTCTAGTTCGCGATTATCAGGTGTTGATGTCATTTGTTTGGCAAGTTTTAACAAACGATCTGTCTCTCCTGACATTGCTGATGGAACAACAACAACCTGATGTCCAGCAACATGCCATTTTGCAACACGACGAGCTACATTTTTGATTCGATCAACGGAGCCCATTGATGTACCACCGTACTTTTGAACAACTAAAGACATTTTAAGGCTTTCAACATTCAATAAGATTTATGGATAGAATTGTTATTCACTCAACTTCGAATTATTGCATTGAAAAATAGCAATGGCAAATAATTCTCAGCTCTTTTCAAAGTATTACATTTATCAAAGAATGCTTATTAATAAATGATGCATATTCTTCCTTTTCGACAAACGATCTGGTGCGATCCATGTTTAACACACATTTTTCTATCAAAACCAAGATTATGGAGTTGTTTCATTTGGCAGATCAGATTTTTTAAACGTTTTTCACTTGGCATTGAAATATGATTAATATCTAACCAATGTCTTATTACCTGAGTTTGTTTTACAGAGGATAAATTTCTCCATTGGGATAAGGAAAAACTTTTTCTATCTTCTGATAGTTCTAATTTTTTTAAATCTAAATCAGAACATTCTCTTATAAATTCTGTGATTTCTGACATGTGTTTTGCATGACGACACAAGGTTTTTTTCCAACTTGGCCATTTCTTTTCAAGAAGTGGAATCACCAATGTTCTTAATGCAGAACGTATATATTTTGGATCATAATTTGAAGGATCATTTATAATCATCTGATGCAGATCTTTAGAAATTAAATTCATAAGATTTTTAATATCCTCTCGACTAACATTTAACCATGGACGCAGATAAAATAAGTTATCACGTTTGCTAACTGAGGACATGCCACGCATACCTTGTAATCCTGTTCCACGTAGTAATCTTAGTAAGATTGTTTCAGCTTGATCATCTTGATGGTGGCCTAATAAAATATGTTTTACATTTATCTTATTCGATAGTTCTAAAAAAGCTCTATAGCGTTCTTTTCTTGCTTCGGCTTCAATCCCATATTTTCCTTTTTTGCAAATTGAAATACTTTTTTCATATACAGGAACATCTAAAATATTTCCTAATAACTGGACTTTTTTTGCCCAGTTATCCGAATTTTCATTCAAACCATGATTAATATGAAAGAAAACAGGATCTACCTCCAGAGTCTGTCTAAGATTACTGGTAACAATAGCCAATACAGAAGAATCCATTCCTCCACTTACAGCAACTGCAACATGCTTAGGACAGTTTGGAACGAGATTGAGAATAGAATATAAGGGTACATAAAGATTTTCAGGAAACCTCATAGGTACACTTTTTATAAAAAATAGGAAAATCAGATAATATTCGTCTTTCTAATAGACTCGAGTCAATCATGCATTGCTATCTTGAAAATTCCCAAAAGAAAGTAAGCGATTCATGCGTTGATGAACTAACTCTTTATCAGATAAATCTTGCAATTGTCTAAGAGAATCAAGCAATGCTTGGCGAAGTATTCGTGCCATAAGTTTCGGGTTTCGATGTGCTCCCCCGAGGGGTTCATTCACAATGCGATCTACAAGTCCAAGATCTTTCAAACGGGAGGCTATTATTGCTAAAGAGTCCGCCGCTTCTTTTGCTTTTTCAGCAGTGCGCCATAATATGGATGCACAACCTTCTGGAGAAATCACAGAATAAACAGAGTATTGCAACATAAGAACAGTATTACCAGCAGCAATTGCCAATGCTCCTCCTGATCCACCTTCTCCAATAACCGTAGCAATGATTGGTACCTTTAATTCTGCCATGACATATAAATTCCTTCCAATTGCTTCAGATTGACTGCGTTCCTCTGCACATATACCTGGATATGCTCCAGGAGTATCTATAAAAGTAAATATTGGAAGTTTAAATTTCTCAGCCAGTTTCATCAGTCGTAAAGCTTTTCGATAGCCTTCTGGAAATGGCATTCCAAAATTTCTAGCTGTGCGATCCTTTGTATCTCTACCTTTTTGATGTCCGATAATCATACAAGACATGCCACCAAGTCTAGATAGGCCAGCGACTATAGCTTGGTCATCAGAATGCATTCTATCTCCATGAAGTTCATGAAAATCTGTAAAAATTTCATTTATATAATCTAATGTGTAAGGCCTTTGCGGATGACGAGAAATTAATGTTATTTGCCATGGTGTTAACTTAGAGTAAATATTTTTCATGAGAGATTGACTTTTTCTCTGCAAGCGATTAATTTCTTCAGAAATATTTAAAGCCGAATCTGTTTTTATATAGCGAAGTTCTTCGATCTTGTTTTCAAGATCAACTAGAGGCTGTTCAAATTCTAAAAATATATTTCGCATGAGAAAAATCCAATAATGTAAAAGTTGGATGAAGAAAATTTTTTTTCCAAAAAGAAATTATATATCTCTTTGGGATCTTAGAATTTTCTCTATCTTTTAAGATTCCTTATTTAAACTAATTTCTTATTTCCAAAGAAATAGAATCAAGAAAAAATTTCTGAGTATGCAATTTATTTTCAGATGAATCTTTTGAAAAATTAACTAGTGAAAAAATTTCCAAAGAGTTTTTCCATCTTTTCTATCTTGTAACTCTATTCCTAATTCATGTAAGAAATTTCGAATTCGATCTGCTTCCTGGTAATTTTTTAATCTTTTTGCTGTTTCCCTTGAAAGAATAATCTTTTCAATATTCTCATCTGAAATTTGGTTTTTTGAAAAAAAAGTGGAACTATCTTTTAAATTGGTTCGAGTATATCTAGATCGGATACGAAAGTAATTCGATGGATCTTGTTGCAAAAATCCTAGAAAATTTGATAGGGATTTAAGCTGTCCTGCGCTAACATGACAATTATTTCGGTTAGCTTGGGATGCTAATTTGAACAATGTTGAAATAGCTTTTGGAGTATTGAAATCATCATTCATTGCCATTTCAAATGATTGAGATATTGTATTGCTCCAATCAACAGGGGTATCTATTGGATTTATCTTCCAAAGTGTTTGATAAAGTTTGTCCAGAACATTTTGGGCATCAACCAAACCTTCAACAGAAAAATTTAGGATGCTTCGATAATGTTTACGCAAAATGAAGAAACGCAATGCTTCTGCTTCTCGTGGATTTGCTTTATAAGTTGCTCCTGAAATGTCCCCAAATCCTACAACTTCACGAATGGTTCGGAAATTTCCCAAAGATTTTGACATTTTCTGCCCCTTTATCATTAAAGGACCACAATGCATCCATATGTTAGCCAAATTGCAATTGAAAGCACTTTCTGATTGAGCAATTTCATTTTCATGATGAGGGAACTTTAAATCTAATCCACCTCCATGTATATCTAATGGCAAACCTAACAGGGCTTCACTCATGGCCGAGCATTCAATATGCCAACCAGGGCGGCCCAGCCCATATCTAGATTTCCATTGCATTTCAGGAAGTATATTTTCTTTCCGATTAATTTTCCAAAGCACAAAATCTAAATGATCTCGTTTTCTGCTTAAATCGATTGATACAAGGTTTTTTTTTGGATATAAATCATCTAATGTTTTCCTTGAAAGTTTTCCATAACTGGAAAAATTCCTAACAGAAAAATTTACATCCCCATTGGAATCCTGATATGCTAGTCCAGCTTCATTTAATCTAGCGATAATAGATAGCATTTCTTTTACATATTTGGTTGCCTTTGGTTCTTTGTTTGGACTTTCAATTCCGAGGGCCTTTTCATCTGCATGCATAGCAGATGTGTAGAACTCTGTAATATTCTGAGGTTGATCTCCAGTCTCCAATGAAAGGTTGATAATCTTATCATCAATATCAGTTATATTTCTGACATAATTTACAAGAAATCCACGAGTTTTCAACCATCTTTGAACTATATCAAAATTAACAAGCACACGTGCATGGCCAACATGACAGTAATCATAAACCGTTACACCGCAAACATACATGCGTATCTTTCCAGGACTAACCGGTATTAAATTCTGTTTTTCATGTGTCAGTGTATTATAAATTTTCTGCATATAAGTAAGTTGATATGAAAAAAGAGATCGGGAAATATTTTCCAAAGTTTTTGCAACTAAATCAAAATTGCTAAATTAGGAATTGAAAATTAATAATTTTGAGAAAATATAGCTAGGATTTTCTTAAAATTATTCTCAAAAAAGCTTTGAAAGCCTTATTCAAAAAATTGATCACTACAATCTATATATTATCTTTAAAGCAAAATTTAATGAAAAGTGTATCCTCGAAAATAAATTCTAACATTTTGATGATTTCTAGAAAAATAAAGTCGATAATTTGCTTAATTTTTGTCTTTTTTCTCTCATTTAAAAAAAATGCTATACCCCATGAAATAGCAACTTTCTTTGCCATGCATCAGCATGATGATCTTGCAATTTTAGACTTTGAATCAAGGCAATATAGTTGCAAGGCTTTAGAAAAAATTCTTTCTAATCTAGGAATAAGAAAAGTTAATACTATTTCATTTTTAGATATCAATAAGGTTGAAAACCTTATTCAAGAATTAATCAATTCGGAAAAAGCTGAAAAAGCTATTGATATTCTTAATCGGATTGAACATCATCAGGAACCTTTTCATTTTCTATCATATGAAAGCAGTGGAACTACCAATGTTCAGCTTATGTTTCTTTATGCTAGAGCCCTTGATTCTATAGGAAAAACAGAGAAAGCATTAAATATTTACCTGGAAATGACAGAAAAATTCCCCGAATTTCCAGAGCCTTGGAATAATTTAGCTATTCTATATGATAGAATGGGTATGCTTAGTCAAGCAAAGAGATCATTGGAGATGAGTAAAATTGCTGATCCGAATTCTTCTTGTTCTGACCAAGATCTAAGTTCAAATTATAAATAGTTCTAAATGTTTTTTAGAACTATTTATAATTGATTTTTTAATACAGAGAATTTATTAAAATGTAAAATATATTTTTGTTGCCTTATCCATGATCAAATAATTTTGTTATATGTTAAAAACAATAGCTCCTTTTAGAATTCCAAAAATTAGTGGTCCTATATGGATGGCTTCTGATGTTCATTTGAATGAATCTACTCCAGTTGCATTGGATTTATTTTGTTCTTTGCTTAAATCAGCAGCTAAAAAATCAAATACCTTATTTCTCCTTGGAGATATATTCGATTTTTGGATTGGTGATGACATTATAAACAATTCTCCTTATTGGTTAAATATAGTTTTACATCAAATAAAAAAAACTGCTTCACAAATTCCAGTTTGGATTGCTAGAGGAAATAAAGACTTTCTGATTGGTCAGAAGCTAGCTTCGACTCTAGGTATTCAAATTTTATCTGATGTAACTGTGTTGAAATCTGGAATCGGAGATATAGCTATCACACATGGCGACGAATTTTGCACAAAAGATAAACAATACCAGCGATTTCGCTCTATAGTCCGCAATCCAAAATGGCAGGAAAAATTTTTGGAAAAATCAGTTTATGAACGAATCAATATCTTTAATAGAATTCGAAAAATCAGTTCAAAAAGAATTCAAAAAAAGACTGTTGACATGATGGATGTTGATCAAAAAACGATCGAATCATTCTTTAGGGAAATCAAGGTTGATTTCCTAGTGCATGGACATACTCATAATCCTGGGCATCATTTCCTAGAAATTGATGGTAGAAATTATGAACGATTAGTATTACCAGATTGGAATTTTGATTCCAAAGAAAAGATAAAAAGTGGTGGTTATCTTACAATAGGAGAATCTGGGATACAGCAGATTTCCTTAAGTCCAAATTGGCCTTTTTGATGTCAAGATAATATACAAAAGCTCGAGCTATTATAATTAGTTGAAATGCATTAACAAAGTAGTTGTTAGAACAATTACTCCAAGAACAAGCCTGTATATAGCAAATATCCTGTATGTATGTGTTTCAAGGAATTTAAATATTCTTTCAATAATTAATATGCTTCCAAAAAAAGAGGAAAGAATCCCTATAAATATACTAGAAATATCAGAAATAGATAAAGTAGAAAAATTACAAAACAGGGAATAAGAAGCAGAAGCAGCAATTGTTGGAATTGCTAGGAAAAATGAAAATTTTGTCGCAATTTTTCGATGAAGGCCTAGCATCATTCCAGAAAAAATTGTTACTCCAGAACGAGAAAATCCTGGGATAATTGCCAAGCATTGGGATAAACCAACAATTAAAGCTTTTTTAAAAGATATATCTTGTAAAGAGGTCTTATATTTAAACTGATTCACTAACTCCGACTTTTTGCCTTCAATTTTCAGAATAATTAGTCCACCAAAAATGAGAAATATTCCAACAATTTCTGGAAAATAAATAAATTTAACTAGTTTGATAAAAAAGGTTCCAACAAATACTATTGGAATAAAACTAACAATTAAAAGCGCAAAAATTTTTAATTCCTTTTTAGATAGTTGAAAAATTCCAGATATCAATGAATATAAATCAGTTCGAAAAAAACATATAATTGATAACACTGAGCCAAATTGGATAGTTGTTACCAACACTTCCATATTAATCAAAGAAAAACCAACCAATTTTTCAAGGATAAGCAAATGTCCGGTACTAGAAATTGGAAGAAGTTCAGTTATTCCTTGAATCAATCCAAGAACAATAATTGTTGCAAAGTTCCAATCATTCCATAAGTTCATAAAAATTTGGAATTTCTCAAATTAAAGAGAAAGCTGATCTAAGTTAAACGTTGAAAACATTGAGAATATTATTCAATATCTTGGGCGTTGCAGCAATTACATTCCCAGACTCATTCCATTTTTGATTGCCATCAAAATCAGCAATTAATCCGCCTGCTTCTTGAATTATCAAAATTCCAGCTATTAAGCAGTGAACTTTTAATTCCTTACAGAAAAATCCATCTAGACGACCACAAGCAACATAAGATAAAGTAAGATTGCTGGAACCAATACATCTAATAGATGAAAATTCCTGAAAGAGTTTTCCAAGATTTTCTATTAGAAAAAGTGAATTAGCATTTGTTCCAAGCAAAGACTCTTGGAAAATCGATCTGCCAGAAACACGAATTCGTCGACCATTTAGAAAAGTACCATCTCCGCGACTAGCAGTAAAAAGTTCATTCCGAGACGGGTCAAAAACTACAGAAAGAACAACTTGTTCTTTTTTTTCTAAAGCAATTGATATAGCATAACTAGGGAAATCATGGAAGAAATCATTTTTATTACTTAATGGATCAATAACCCATCTATATTCAGTTTTTTCAGAGATTTGATGCTTTTCTCCGATAAAAATTGAATGATCTGGATAAGATGCACTCAAAACTTCTCGAATAATCTTGCCAGAATAAATGTCAATTTCAGACAAGGACTTATCTGAAAATTTACGCATAGCACTCATTCTTTCAATATTCAGACTAGCTTGGTTAATGAAAGTACCAGCTCGCCGTGCAGCTTTAACAGCGATATTTAACATTGGATGCATAAGATTTCTGATAAATTTTGATAAAATTGAGGAAGTAAAAATAGGCAACTAATTATTTTTTCCTACAATTATTAAAAATAATCATATATAGGTAAAATTAGAAAACTATTGAAAAACATTTCATGGTTTTATTAAAAGATATCCAAAAATTCTTAAAGAACCTTTTTCAGATATCTTTTTTTAGTAAAAACAGCTGGAAGGATATCTGAAAATAGCTGAATATTCTATTAACTTTTTTCAATTTAATTCAAAGATACCTAATTATTGGGTTTGATCTTTCAAGATTTAGCTAAAATGAATTCAAAATTAAGTACTGGTAAGTTAACACCTATGATGCAACAATATTTCAGGTTAAAAGACCAAGCAGGGCAATCATTGCTATTCTACAGAATGGGTGAGTTCTATGAAATGTTTTACGATGATGCAAAACGTGCTTCTCATTTGCTAAATCTGACATTAACAAAAAGGGGGACCTACAACGGAGTTCCAATACCCATGGCTGGAATCCCCGTAAATAATTTAGAAGCCTACCTAAAAAATCTATTGGAAAAAGGAGAGTCAGTTGCTATAGGAGAACAAATAGGAAATTCTGCTACTTCAGAAGGTATCTTTGAAAGAAAAATTGTTCGAATTGTTACTCCAGGAACTTTAACAGAAGATGCCCTATTACCCAAAAAAGAAGATCGGATTCTAGCAGCAATCTATCCTCAAAAAAAACTTGAATTTACATTTTTTGGATTAGCTTTTCTAAACATGGTAAGTGGGGAATTTAAAGTAACAGAGTTTGTCGAATCACAACTAGAATCTCAACTACATAGAATATCTCCTGCTGAAATTGTGTATCCTGAGGCTCTTACGACCTTACCATCTTTCAATAGTTCTTATTCATCGATACCAGATTGGCATTTTGAGTTTGAAAATGCGAGAAACCAGCTTTTAGCACATTTTAAAGCAGATTCTTTGTCAAGCTTTGAAATGGAGAAAGTTCCGATTGCTTTATGTGCTGCAGGAGCTTTGCTTAAGTATGCAATCCGAACACAATTTCGGATTTTGTCGCACATTCAGAGCATTCAAATTGAGCAATCCAACGAATATATTTTCTTAGATCCAAATACAAGAAGGAATTTAGAGCTAACAAAGACCATCAAAGGAAATGAAAATTTCACATTATTTTCTACATTAGATAAGTGTAAGACTTCCATGGGTAGCCGTCTTTTGCGTCGTTGGTTACATCATCCATTGCGCAAAAAAAATTTAATCCTATTAAGACAAGATGCTATTTCAGCATTGTTAATTAAATCTGAAACATATCCTTGTCAATTCAATAACAATATTAAATCTGCATTAACTAAACTTCCAGATATTGAACGAATTACTTCTAGAATAGCACTTTATTCAGTTCGTCCTAGAGAATTAGCATCTATAAGAAATTCTCTCGTTGTTTTTCCAATTCTTCAAAAAGAGTTATCAAAATTGCAAGGTTCAACTTATCTAACTAATCTTTGCAATTCCTTCCGATTAGAAAAATCCTTTTCTAACCTTTTAGAACAGGCAATCTTACCTGAACCGGCATCAACAATTCGCGATGGATGGGTAATAGCTCATGGCTATGATGAAGAACTAGATAAGTTTCGCATCCAAGCAGAAAATGCTAGTGAATATTTGTCTCAGCTTGAGAAAAAAGAACGCGAGAAAACGGGAATTAACAACTTGCGAATTGAGTTTAATCGAGCATATGGATTTTATATTGAAGTAACACATTCCCAAATTAACAAAGTTCCAAAAGATTATTTGAGACGACAAACCTTAAAAAACATCGAGAGGTATACAAATCCGGAATTAAAAATTCTGGAAGATAAAATCCTTTCTGCAAAAGAAAGATCATTATTGAGAGAAAAATGGATCTTTGAAAAGGTTTTAGAATCTCTCGTTTCTCATATCCATTCCTTAATGACTTGTGCTCAGGCTATTGCAGAGATTGATGTTTTGCTGAATTTAGCTGAACATGCAAGGATTCATAATTGGGTTTCCCCGAAGATTAGTGAAGAGAATGAGATTCATATCGAATCTGGTAGGCATCCTGTTTTAGAACAAAACTTGGAAAATTTTGTTCCAAATGATTGTACTCTCAATGAGATTGATCGCTTATTGCTCATTACAGGACCAAATATGGGAGGAAAGTCAACTTATATGAGACAAACAGCTCTAATTGCATTGCTAGCATGCATAGGAAGTTTTGTGCCTGCTAGCAATGCACGGATTGGCCAATTAGACAGAATTTTTACACGGATTGGAGCAGCTGATGACATTTCAGAAAAAAAATCAACATTCATGTTGGAAATGATAGAAACCGGAGTTATCCTAAATTCCAGCACAAAAAACAGTTTAGTTTTAATGGACGAGGTAGGCCGAGGAACTTCTACTTATGATGGATTAGCTCTAGCATGGGCTATCTGCCGATACCTCCTAAAAAAAAATAAAGCATTGACATTATTTTCAACACATTACTTCGAATTAACAACCCAGATAGAAAAAGAAGAAGGAGCTAAAAACATACATGTAGCGTCTTTAGAAGATAAATCAGGAGATATTATCCTGCTTCATAAGGTATGTGAAGGACCTACAAACAAAAGTTACGGAATTTATGTTGCAAAACGAGCTGGAATTCCAGAAATTGTAATACACGAAGCAAAAAATGAGCTTGATCGTCTTGAATTAATATGTAAAAAAAATGGAATCAACTCATCTGACTTATGCTTAGAAAAGAAT
>CAZTUH010000005.1:0-138787 GCA_964616175.1 uncultured Burkholderiaceae bacterium
GATTTCAACAATTTATTGGTTTTTCAAAACCAATAAATAAAGATGTATAAGCCAAACCAAATAACATCAACAAAGTGCCAGTACCAAGCAGCAGCTTCAAATGCAAAGTGTTTTTTCCAATTTAAATCATTTTTTGCTAACCGAATAAAAACTGCTGACAACATTATTGTACCTATGATGACATGAAATCCATGGAATCCAGTAAGCATGTAAAAAATAGACCCATAAATTCCAGAACTAAATTTCAAATTTAGTTCTGAATAAGCGTGGATATATTCAATAGTTTGAAACGCAAAAAAAGACACTCCCAGAATTATAGTAACTAAAAGCCAGAATAAATTTCCAAACCGATTGGCATTTCGCAAAAAGTAATGCGAAATAGTTATGGTAAAACCAGATATTAAAAGCAAACCTGTATTAACAGTCGGTAACCATAATGGATTGACAATTTCAAAGTCTTCAATAGTTCCACTAGGACCAGAATTTGGCCAAGTAGCTTGGAATTCAGGCCAAAGTAAGTGTTTATGATCCAAATCACCAAGTAACGGGATAGTTACGGAACGTATGTACCATAATGTTGAAAAAAATGCTGCAAATAACATAATTTCAGAAAAAATAAACCAAGCCATTCCTATTCTGTAAGACATTTCAATTTGATTATTATGTAAACCTCTTCTGAATTCTGAGATAGATTCCTGGAACCAAAGATACAAAATAACCAAAAAACTTAAAATGCTAGTTAAAGTAATCCATTTTCCAAAAAAGGCATTGTTAACCCATGCAGCGGTTCCGAAACCGGTTCCAAGAAATGTGATTGCCATGCATATTGGACGAGATGAGCTGTGGGGTACATAGTAATGGGAAGCTTGCATATTTTATTTCATTTTTCCTACAGAAAAGAAATAGTAATTAATTGAACATGAAAAAGTTTTTCTTTATAAGTATTTTTCATAATTTTTGCAAAAAAAAACAAATCCTCAAAATCTTATTTAATAAATTTATTAAGGTTTTGTAAAAACAAGAATTGCTCTTCTAAACGAATATCTGAAAGATAAAGGTTATAAAAAATAAATAAAAAACTTCAAATTTCGATTTCTCAATTTTTGAATTTCTAATGAATAGAAGCTTTTAAGGAATTATTTAACTATTGGAGGTATTTCAAAAGTATGAAAAGGAGCAGGAGATGGAATTGTCCATTCCAAGCCCTCAGCTCCATCCCAAGGTTTTCCTGCAACAGTCTTGCCTTTTTGAAAACAACAGCATAGAACCGAATACAAAAAAATTAATTGAGAAAATCCAAACAACCATCCTCCTACAGTAGATATTTGATGAAATGTTGTAAATTGAGCTGCATAGTCTGCATAACGGCGAGGCATGCCTGCTAGTCCAAGAAAATGCATGGGGAAAAAAGTTATGTTAAATGAAATAAGAGATAACCAAAAATGTAATTTCCCCAACTGTTCTTTATACATATAACCTGTCCATTTTGGCAACCAGTAGTAAGTTCCTGCAAACAAAGCAAATAAAGAACCTGCAACTAGAACATAATGAAAATGAGCAACTACATAATATGTATCATGAACTTGTATATCAATTGGAGCCATAGAAAGAATTAACCCTGTAAACCCCCCGATGGAAAAAACAAAAATAAACCCTATAGAAAATAGCATAGGTGTTTCGAAACTCATAGAGCCTTTCCACATTGTGGCTACCCAGTTGAAAACCTTGACTCCTGTTGGTATAGAAATTAACATTGTGGCATACATAAAAAATAACTGGCTGGTTGCTGGCATGCCAGTTGTAAACATATGATGTGCCCAAACAATAAATGATAGAACAGCAATAGATGCTGTTGCATATACCATTGAGGAATAACCAAATAGTTTTTTCCGAGAAAAAGTAGGAACTATAGTTGAGATAATTCCAAAGGCCGGAAGAATCATTATATAGACTTCTGGGTGCCCAAAAAACCAAAATATATGCTGATATAAAACAGGATCTCCTCCTGCAGCAGCATTGAAGAATGTTGTTCCAAAATGTCGATCAGTAAGTATCATCGTAATAGCAGCAGCAAGAACTGGTAAAACAGCAATCAATAAAAATGCTGTGATTAGCCAAGTCCAGCAAAATAAAGGCATTTTCATCAAGTTCATTCCAGGTGCTCGCATATTTAAGATAGTAACAATTATGTTAATTGCTCCCATAATAGAAGATGCTCCCATAATATGCATAGCAAGAATTCCTATATCCATACCAGGTCCCATTTGAATTGATAACGGGGCATATAAGGTCCATCCAACAGCAGGGGCTCCACCTCGAACAAAGAATGAACTGGTTAACATGATCCCTGCCATTGGCAACAGCCAAAAGCTGAAATTGTTCATTCTAGCAAAAGCCATATCTGATGCTCCAATTTGTAAGGGAACCATCCAGTTAGCGAATCCTACAAAGGCAGGCATGATTGCTCCAAAAACCATTATTAATCCATGCATAGTTGTAAATTGATTAAATAATTCTGGACGAAAAAACTGAAGCCCTGGTTCAAACAATTCGGCACGCAAAAGAAGAGCTAGAACTCCTCCTTCAAAAAGCATAAGAAGAGAAAATATAAGATACATAGTCCCGATATCTTTATGGTTTGTCGAGAATAACCATCTTTTCCATCCTTTTTCTGCAGAACCATGTTTTGGAAATGCAGAATCATCAATAATTTCCATGCTATTCCTTTTTGTATTGGTTAAAATTAATAAAGATTAAATTCAGCGTTTCTCTTTAACTTCTTTAGGAAGGATTAATTTATCCTCTCCCTTTCCTAGATTTCCCCAAGCATTTCTTGTAAAGCTAATTACTGATGCTATTTCTACATCGTTAAGCTGATTTCCGAAAGCTGCCATAGCTGTTCCTGGTTTTCCCTTTAGAACTATTTCAATCTGATCCTTGCTAGGTCCTAAAACTATATTTGTTTCATCAAGTGAGGGAAAAATTCCTGGCAAACCTCGACCATTTGCTTGATGGCAAGTTGCACAGTTATTTCCATAAATTTTTTCTCCTCGAAAAATTAACTCTTCCTTAGTCCATTCTTTATATGGATCATCTGCTAATTCCAATAACTTTCTTTTTTGATCTAAAACCCATTTTTCATATTCAGACTCAGATACAACTTCAACAACAATTGGCATAAAAGCATGATCTTTCCCACAAAGCTCAGCACATTGCCCACGATAAATTCCAGTTTTTTCTGCACGAAACCAAGTGTCACGCAGAAATCCTGGAATAGCATCTTGCTTTACACCAAAATCAGGAACCATCCATGAATGAATAACATCTGCTGCAGTTACCATTAATCGAATTTTTTTATTGACCGGAACAACAACATTGTTATCTACTTCCATTAAGTAAAATTGTCCTTTCTTTTCATAATTATTTATTTGAGATTTTGGAGTTGATAAATTTGATAAAAACTTAATTCCCATAGGTAATCCATCTAGATATTCATAACCCCATTTCCATTGATATCCAGTTACTTTAATAGTGAGGTCTGCTCCAGTTGTATCCTTCATTTTTAGAACAGTTTTTGTGGATGGAATAGCCATGGATAAAACTATAATGAATGGGATAATCGTCCAAATTATTTCAATGTAGATATTCTCGTGGAATGTAGCAGGTTTATATCCCTTTGATTTTCGATGTGCAAAAATTGAGTAAAACATTACACTAAAAACCAATATAAAAATCACCGCACATATGCTAAGCAGTGTCCAATGCAAGTTAGCTATATCCCTCGAGATTTGTGTAACTCCTTGGTGCATGTTGAGCTGATTTACTCTTGGTCCCCCAGGCATATCTTGAATTTGAGCATTTACAGCACCAAAAAAAATTGCTATGCAAGTTCCAAACACATTTCTTAACCCTTTTTGCATGCATTCCTCATAAAAATCGCAATATTTTTCTTCTTTTTAGAAGAAGATTAATAAATTTAAAAACAACGACTCTAATTTTGAATAAAAAACCAAATTCTAATACTAACTCAATCAAAATAATTCTTTCTTAAATAAATGAATTAAAAAGAAAAATACTTAAACGAAAACTTTAAAAACTAAAACTGATAATTTATCTGTTAAATATATTAAAGTTCAACAACTAAATAGAAAGTACTTTTCGCATTTTTTTCATTGCTGATGCTTCTATTTGACGGATTCTTTCAGCTGAAACCCCGAATTCTGAGGCAAGATCTTGCAAAGTTAAAGGATTCTGATCCCTTAGCCACCTAGATTCGATAATTCTTCGAGATCGTGAATCTAATATTCCTAAAGCTTCTTTTATACCCTCGGTTTGCAAGAAACGTTGGTAACGGCAATCAAGAATATGAGTTGGTTCTTGTTGCCCATTATCTGAAAGATAATAGGATGGTTTATATCTTTCATCATCATCATTTTGATTATCAATCGATAAATCACGCCCAGAAAGTCTTACTTCCATTTCATGGACTTCTTGATGATTTACGTTTAGCTTTTCTGCAATATCATTAACCTGATCGGGGCTCAACGTTTTTCCATCGGACCGCATTTTTCTCAAATTAAAGAAAAGTTTTCTTTGTGCTTTAGTTGATGCAATTTTTACTAAGCGCCAATTTTTTACAATAAACTCATGTATCTCTGCTTTTATCCAATGTACAGCAAAAGATACCAAACGTACCCCTTTACTAGGATCAAAACGTTTTACGGCTTTCATAAGTCCTACATTACCTTCTTGGATTAAATCTGAATGAGAAATCCCATATCCCAAATACTGTCGAGAAACTGATACAACCAACCTTAAATGAGATAAAACTAGCTCACGTGCTGCTTCAATGTTTTCATGGAATTGAAGTGCTTTGAAGAGTTCAACCTCACGTTCTTTAGTTAATATAGGTATGCGATTAACTATGGAAATATATGCTTCAATCGTTCCTAATTTTCCTGTGATAGGAATAGTTGTGAATTTGGCAAGATCATAGTTAAATTTTTTGCAAAATTGTTGATTCATTATGTAATTTTCCACTCCTGAAAAGCAATTTGATTGATCTGTAATCAAAATATTTTACCATTTTTAGAAAAAATCATTTATATTTGAAGCTATCATATATTATAATGTCCTGGCTTCTGTTCATTTTTTCCATTCTTATATAAAACTGCGTGTTTTGAAATGTGTGTTCAATAATAGTCTCATAAGCTTAGTTTCTTTAAAAAAGACAAGAGATTGTTTTCTTCTTGGAATTTATTTGAATTTTAAAAAACACAACTAATTGCTTAGATTAAGATTAGATTTTTGCATTTTGTATGTTTTATTTTTCTTATAATGACAAACTGTTCTTCTGATTTTGTACAATTTGCCTTACATGAAGGCGCTTTGAAATTTGGTTCTTTTACAGTTAAATCTGGTCGAAATAGTCCATATTTTTTTAATATAGGACTTTTTAACCATGGAAAATCTATTATTCGTTTATCTAATTTTTACGCAGAAGTTTTACTAAATTCTGAAGTATCATTTGATATGTTATTTGGTCCTGCTTACAAAGGAATTCCTTTAGTAACAGCTGTATCTATTGCTTTAACAGGTTTTCAGGATAGATTGGGCAATAAATCCATAAAGTTTGCTTTTAACAGAAAAGAAGAAAAAAAATATGGAGAAAAAGGAATATTGATAGGCCATCCATTAAAAGGTAATGTTGTTGTTATTGACGACGTAGTCACATCAGGCGGATCCATAATAGAATCAATTCATCTTATTCGTTCACATGGAGCTAATCCTGTAGCTGTTCTAGTTGCTGTTGATAGAATGGAACGCTACAAGATGGTGGGTAATATCCTATCTGAAAATTCTGCTTCTGAGGAAATTGAAAGAACTTGTTGCATTCCTGTAGTATCTATTACATCTATGTTTGATATTTTGCAGGCTGTGGGAAGAGATTCAGTTCTTTTCAAGCATGAAAAGAGAATGATGGATTATCTTTCTAAATATTGTATTTCTCAAAAAAATTTGAGTACTTACTAATTGAATTATCTTTTACTCCCTTAGTTTTTTTTGTAGAATTTCAGAAATCTTTTGAGGATCAGCTTGTCCATTAAAGAATTTTATTATCTGGCCGACAAGATAATTAAAAGATTTTTGCTTTCCAAGATGGAAATCTTGGACAATTGATAGATTTTCAGCAAGGATCATGTCCGCTATCTTGTTAATTTCTTCAGAGTTTCTCATTTTCATGGAACTGTAAGATTTAACTATTGAATCAATTTCATCATCACATTTTCTGGTATAAATTTCACTCAGGATTTTCCGAACAACACTGTTAGATAGTGTATTGTTTGCTATGCCTAAGGCGAGTTTAGCCAAGACTTTTCCAGGAATTTTTAGATTTAAAAAAAGTTCATATTCTGTAGATTTGACTATCCTTGGAATTTCATCAAGTATCAATCTTGCGCAAATTCTTTCATGACCTTTAGGTACTCCTGCAACAACAGATTCAAAATAATCTGCGATGGTTCTAGTTAATGTCAAACGCTCAGCATCGTTCTTGTTCAAATTGTATTGAGTTTTCAAACGTGTGTATTTAGCTATTGGCAATTCTGGAATTTTGGATGCTATTTGATCAATCGATGTTTGTGAGATTTTAACAGCCGGTAGATCTGGGTCAGGAAAATATAAATAATCATAAGATTCTTCTTTATTGCGCATTCTATATGTTTGATTTTTCTCAGAATCGTAAAGACGAGTTTCTTGTATAAGCCGCTTTCCTGATTCAAGTGACTCAGTTTGTCGTTGGATTTCAAACAAAATGGCTTTTTCTAAAAATTTGAACGAGTTAATGTTTTTTATCTCGGTGCGCATTCCCATTTTTCTGCTATTTATCGGCCTAATTGATATGTTTAAATCAAAGCGAAATGAACCACGTTCCATATCACCATCACATATATCTAGCCATTTAACCAATTTGTGCAAAGCTTTAGCATAAGAAACAGCACTTTCAGCTGAATGGATATCTGGTTTTGAAACAATTTCTAGTAAAGGCAATCCAGCTCGATTCAGGTCAATTCCAGTTGCCTCAAGAGTTTTATTTTTCAATTTGAGGTAACCATGAGTAGATTTTCCGGCATCTTCTTCTAAATGAGCTCTTTCTAGCTTTATAACTTTTTTTTCTTCATTGTGAAAAAAAGAAATTTTTCCTCCTTGGAGAACAGGGAATTCAAACTGACTAATTTGATAGCCTTTTGGAAGATCTGGATAAAAATAATGCTTTCTTTCAAAGAAAGAATAATGTTGAATTCTTGCTCCAATTGCTATACCAAAAAAAATAGTCATTTCAATTGCACGTTTATTCAAAACAGGTAAAGTTCCTGGTAAAGCTAAATCGAAAGGACAAATATGCGTATTTGGATTAATACTAAATGCAGTGTCACTGTTTGAAAAAATCTTAGATTTTGTTGATAATTGAACATGTGTCTCCAAGCCAATATCAATTCCCCATTTCACGATTTTAGTCGCCATAGTTTTAAGTTAGTAGGTAGGTATTTGCAAATGCCAATCAGTTTCATTCTGATATGAATTAGCAACTGCTAATAAGAGGCCTTCCTTAAATAAATTTCCAATAATTTGTAATCCAACTGGTTTATTCATATTAATCCCACCTAAACCGCAGGGAATCGATACAGCAGGTAATCCTGCTAGGCTTGGTCCCAAGTTATAAATATCTACGAGCCAATTGCATGTTGGATTTTCCTTTTTTTCATCAAGATCCTTTGCAACACATGGAGATGTAGGACATATAATTATGTCGCAAGATTTAGAAAAGGCTTCTTGAAAATCCATTGCAATAATCTTTCGAAGTTGCTTAGCTTTTAAGTAGAATTTACCATAGAATTCTCTAGATAGTACATATGTACCAATTAATATGCGTCGTTTAACTTCTGGCCCAAATGCCTCTGCACGAGATTTAGAGATCATTTCTTCTAGGTTCTCATAGGATGGGGTTCGATAGCCATATCGAACCCCATCATACCTAGCAAGATTGCTGGATGCTTCGGCAGAGGCTATTGTGTAGTATGTTGCAGTGGATAATTTTGTATAAGGTAATGAAATTGGAACTCTAAAAGCTCCAAGTTTTTCAAATTTTAGAACTGCTTTTTCAACAGCATCAAGAACATCTGGACAAAGGTTTTTGGAAAAATATTCATTCGGTATGCCAATTTTTATTCCTTGTAATGGTTTGCTAGATGTTATAGATTTTTTCTGGAATTTTTGGAAATCAGAATAGATCCTTCCTTGCTTATTTGGAGTATTATTGCAATATCTAAGACTAGTAGGATCACGACTATCAAAACCACTCATAACATCAAGAAACTCAAGCAAATCTAAACTGCTAGGAGCAATAATTCCAGCTTGATCAAAGCTCGAGGCAAATGCAATCATTCCAAAACGCGAAACTGTTCCATATGTTGGCCTAATGCCACTTACACCACACATTGATGCTGGGAGTCTTACAGATCCACCAGTATCTGTAGCTGTTGCTCCATATATTAAACGAGCAGCAACTGCCGCTCCAGATCCTCCTGATGACCCACCAGGAGTTGCGTTTTTATCCCATGGGTTAAGTACAACTCCATATGCTGAACTCATGTTGTCTGAACCCATTCCAAATTCATCACAGTTAAGTTTTCCAAGACATATAGCTCCTGCTTGTTCTAGTCTTTCGACAATTGTTGCATTGAATGGACTGGTATAATTCTCAAGCATTTTGCTACCGGCAGTGGTTTTCCATCCTATAGTTGCAAACATATCCTTATGAGCAATAGGGACTCCAGCAAGTGGACCAGGAGATCCATTTATGATGCTGGAATCAACCTTTTTAGCTTGCAGTATGGTCATTTCAGAATTAATTTGTATAAAACTATTTAAATCTTGAGATTTTTCAATCTCCAGAAGAGCACTTTTTGCAAGCTCAACTGCACTTACACTTCCTTGCAATAGAGCTTTTCTTAAATCACTGATTTTTCGAAATTGATTATGCAGAGCATTATTTTTTCTCATAAATTTTTTATAACTTTTGGAACTAAAAATAGATTTTCCTGTACCTCTGGCGCATTTGAAAATGCTTCTTTGTGAAAATTGATTGAGTTGTTCTCTTCAGAAATAACAATATCTTCTCGAAATTCGGATGAACAACAATCAAAAACTGTTGAATTGTCAATACTAGATATTTTTTTATTAATCTGAATAGTAGAAATTTCAGCAATAAAGTCTATCATAATACTCAATTCTTTCTGAAAAATAACTTCTTCATGAGGAGAAAGTTTAATTTTAGCTAAGCGAGCAAGCTTTTTTATATTAATATCTTTTTCTTGAATCTTTGAATGCATAAATTAATCTCACAAAAAAGTAGTTAGCAATCTCAGTTTCTAAATCTTTTTGAACAAAAATCAAATATAGTAAGGTAATAATAGACCTCAAAAAAGAAAGCAACCTTTGAATAAATTATTAATAAGAACTTTAACCAGCTATTTATTTCGAATAATAGGATATCATTGCATGAATGATATCCATTCTTTATTGACTTGTGTAAAACTAGTCATAGATAGTTTGTTTTCTCTAGGTTGGTTAAAAAATTTCCAAAAAATAACAATTTTTCCTTATTTATTATCATATGTTTAATTTTCTTCGTACCTATTTTTCTAGTGATATGGCAATTGATCTAGGAACTGCAAATACTCTAATCTATGTTAAAGGAAAAGGAATAGTCTTAAATGAACCTTCAGTAGTTGCAATTCGTCATGACGGAAGTCATAACGGAAGAAAAATAATACAAGCTGTAGGTAAAAATGCCAAGCAAATGCTTGGAAGGGTTCCGGTGAATATGGAAGCTATTAGACCAATGAAAGATGGGGTAATAGCCGATTTTACAGTAACCGAGCAAATGCTTCGGAGATTTATACGAATGGTTCATCCAGGTAATTTTCTAACTCCTAGTCCCCGAATTATTATTTGTGTTCCATGTGGATCAACACAAGTAGAACGAAGAGCAATAAGAGAGTCAGCACTTGGAGCAGGAGCTTCTCATGTTTATTTGATTGAAGAGCCTATGGCTGCTGCTATTGGAGCTGGTTTGGGGGTATCCGATGCAAATGGATCTATGGTGGTAGATATTGGAGGTGGGACAACTGAAGTGGCTGTAATTTCTCTTGGAGGAATGGTTTATAAAGGTTCAGTTAGAGTTGGAGGAGATAAATTTGATGAAGCAATTGTCAACTATATTCGAAGAAACTATGGAATGCTTATTGGAGAACCTACAGCAGAATTGATCAAAAAAGAAATTGGATCAGCTTTTCCAGGATCTGAATCAAAAAAGATTGAGATAAAAGGTCGGAATCTAGCTGAAGGAGTGCCTAGAAGTCTTACAGTTTCTTCAAGTGAGATTTTGGAATCTCTTTCAGATCCGATTAATCAGATTGTATCTGCTGTAAAAATTGCTCTAGAACAGACTCCTCCAGAATTGGGTGCTGATATTACATATAAAGGTATTGCTCTGACAGGAGGAGGTGCTTTATTGCGTGATCTTGATCGGTTATTGCAAGAAGAAACTGGGCTCCCTGTGATAGTTGCAGAGGATCCATTGAAGTGTGTTGTGAGAGGTTGTGGGGAAGCTTTATGTCATCTTGAAAAATTAGATTCTATATTCATCAATGATTGAAAGAATCTTGCTTTCAAAGAAAATAACTGATTAACTGATATCAAAGGAAGCTATTTTTACTTCTTCTTTGGCATTGAAAATTATGTTTCGACGAAAATCAAAGCGTTCTATACCAGTTTTTGCATTCTTTATTATTTGTTTTTTTCTTCTTATTGTTGAAAAAAAATCTGGAAATTTCTTAAATCCATTTAGAGAGGTACTTGTTCTTATTATCTATCCCGCTCAGCGGTTAGCTCTCATGCCTAGTAATATTTTTCGAAAAATTAATAGTTGGATTGAGATGGTGCATGTTTTTAATCAAGATCAGGAAATACTGCAAAAGCAACATCTGGAAATGGAAAAGTCATCAATCTATGCTTTTCAACTAGAAATGGAAAACCGAGTTTTAAAAGATTTGCTTAGGATGACTGAAACTCAGTATCAGCAGGAATTTATAGTACTTGAAGTTATGTATGAGATTGAGAATAATCCTGGTTGCCATATTGTATTTGGGAGAGGCAGGAAGTCTGGGGTAATGCCAGGAATGGCATTAGTAGATAAAACTGGTTTAGCAGGTCAAATTACTCGTGTTACCTCGATTACCTCTGAGGCCGTATTTCTTGGTAATAAGAATATTTCTGTACCTATACAAGTTTCTAGAAATGGTCTGAGAGCAATCTGTTTTGGAAGTGGTTATCATGGGAAATTAGAACTTCGTCATTTGCCGGTTAATTCTGATATAGAAAAAGGAGATATCTTAGTAACAAGTGGTCTAGGAGGATCTTTTCCTTTTGGTTTACCAGTTGCAAAGGTTTTGGATATCCAAGAAGATCAGGACTCTGGTTTCTTATCAATTTCCTTAGAAGTACTAAGTCATCTTGATAATAACCGCTATTTCCTAGCTATAAGGAAGCAAGAATTTGAAATGAAATAACTTACCCAGAAAAATTCCTAAACAATTTGAATGGTAAAAACTGGAGAGACAAATTTTTGAGAATCTAGATCAAAATGAAATTTCAAAATCAGAAAGAACAAGTTTCGTTTGGTTTGTTGTTTTAAGCTGTTGGATTCTTTCCTTGTATCCATTTCGCATATTTTGGTTGACTACAAATAGTGCTCTATTGACAGTTCTTATATTTTGGTATCTTTACGAAAAGTTCCAGATAAACTTGTGTTTATTTTTCCTATTTGGAATTTTGATAGATGTGCATAAAGCATACCCATTAGGGCAAGAAGCCTTTCATTATGTTTTTTCAGCATATCTAGTGTCGCTATTAAAAAAACAGCTCTTGCACTCTATCTTTTGGATTCAAATTGTATATTTGTTTATAATTTTCTCATTTGTGAAATTATTAAATAGTATTCAAAGCATTTTGTTTTGGGATTCTTTTTGGAACTTTGCATGGGTTCTTGATGCATTTTCTATGGTAATTTTTTGGTTAGTACTACTTTTGCGGTTACGAGTAAGGTTAAACTAGATAAATTTTATTAAGAATCATTCTATTGAATCCAATTGAATTATGTTTGACTTTCTTGAAAACGAATCTCAGAAAAAGCAAGATTTTCATTTACGAGTTTGGATTAGCATTTTTCTAATTCTTACGTGCTTCTTAGTACTTTTGTTAAGATTCTGGAATTTACAAATTACTCAACATAAAGATTTGTCTAACCGTTCTGATCATAACAGATTAAAAGTACTCAAAGTTCCTCCTCTCCGTGGAAAAATTTTCGATAGAAATGGGGAGCTTTTAGCTTGTAATTTCCCAACATATACTTTGGAAGCAATACCTAAAAAAATTGGTAGATCTTTGGATCTTCTTGATCAACTTTCAAACGGAATAAGTAAAAGTTCAAAAGAAATTGAAAATTTGAAAAAAAAGATATTGACATCTAATCAATATACAAGAATTACTTTGTGTAATAACCTAACCGAATCTGAGGCTTCTTGGTTTTCTGCCCATGCATTTGAATTTCCAGGTGTAGAACTAAAAGCTCATTGGATTAGGCAATATCCAAAAGGTTCAATTGGTGCTCACATAATTGGATATGTAGGAAGAATTTCAAGAGTTGATCTTGAAAAGCTAGAAGAAAAGGGCATTTTAGATGAATATCAAGGAATTAGATTTATAGGAAAAAAAGGAATTGAAAAGATTTTTGAGGACAAGTTACGTGGTCGAGCAGGTTCGAAGAAAATTGAAGTGAATTCTTCTGGAAGAACAATGAAAGTTTTGGAAAACATTGCTTCTGAACCAGGATCAGATATTTTTTTATCTATTGATATTAATCTGCAGAAACTATCAGAAAAAGCTTTTGGTACAAAAAAGGGAGCCTTAGTTGCCATTTCTCCTAAAACAGGAGAGATTCTAGCTTGTGTTTCTAGACCTTCATTTGATCCAAACTTATTTGTATCAGGAATGAATTCTGAAAATTGGAATGCTTTAAATTCATCACCAGATTATCCATTGCTAAATCGTGCCTTAAATGGAACCTATCCCATAGGATCTACTTATAAACCATTTGTTGCTTTAGCTGCTTTAGAACTGGGAAAAAGAAATGCGAAAGAAAAAATACATGATCCTGGTTATTTTGAATTTGGAGGAAAAAGATTTCGAAATTCCGGAGGAAAGTCTTATGGCATGTTAGATATGCACCGTGCAATTGTTTTATCCTCAGATACATATTTCTATTCCCTTGGAACTGAAATTAGTGTCAATGCTCTACATGATTTTTTAAAACAATTTGGATTTGGGCAAATCACTGGCATAGATCTTGATGGTGAAACACCCGGAATATTACCATCCAAAGAATGGAAAAAAAAAGCTTATCAGGGAAAAGAAGATCAACAGTGGTATACAGGCGAAACAATTTCACTTGCCGTAGGTCAAGGATATAATTCATTCACATTACTTCAGTTAGCTCAAGGAACTTCGATATTAGCTAATGGAGGGTCATATAAAAAACCTCATTTAGTTCGAGCAACTCGAGATTCTAAATCTGGGAAATATGAAATTATAGATCCTGTCGCTTATCATGAAATACCTTTAAGACAGGAGAATATCAATATCATTAGATCTGCTATGGCAGATGTTATCCGCTATGGAACGGCTAAGAGAGCGTTTTCTGGAGCGAGATATTTAGCTGCAGGAAAAACTGGAACTGCTCAATTATATAGTTCACGCAATGGGAAATATCAATCTTTAACTGAAGAACTCCAAGACCATTCTTTATTTATTGGATTTGCTCCGTTGGATGATCCAAAAATTGCAATTGCACTGATTGCTGAAAACTCTGGTTGGGGAGCTAATGTTGCTTCTTCAATCGCTCGAAAAGTTTTTGATTATTGGCTGAGTTTAGAAAATTCAAGGTTTCCAAATTCATTTTCTCATAAATGAAGGATCTTCAAAAAGATGAAGCTTTTTAAGTTTGAAAAAAATGATTACAAAAAAATGTTTGCATGTTTAGACATGCCTTTATTGCTAGTTTTGGTTATTTTTGTCCCGATCAGTCTAATTGTAATATCTTCTGCTCTCAGCAATACTGCCTATGGTTTACAGAATCAAGCACGCAATCTTTTAATTGCATTTTCAGCTATGTTGATTTTTTCTTTTATCAATATAAGAGTCTTGTTAGATTTCTCACCAATATTTTATTTTATAAGCCTGATATTATTATTTGGAGTTGAATTGTTTGGAGAAACTAGCAAAGGAGCAACACGGTGGTTAAACATTGGAATTGTGAGAATACAACCATCAGAGATTTTTAAAATTGCTCTACCTATGGTTTTAGCCTGGTATTTTCATAGACGAGATGGAAAACCAAATATTTTAGATTTCTCATTAGGAATTGTTCTGCTGATTATTCCATGTAGTTTGATTGCCTTTGAACCTGATTTAGGGACAGCTTTACTTGTTTTTTTTGCTGGTTTTTTTGTGATTTATTTTGCAGGTTTTCCCCTTAAATTTTTTTTAGCAATGACTATTAGTATTGCAAGCTGCATAGTATTTTTAATTTTTAACCAAGAAAATCTATGTAAACCTACAGTAGATTGGCTAATATTACATGAGTATCAAAAAAATCGAATCTGTAGCCTATTGAATCCAAATTTAGATCCTTTAGGAAGAAGTTTCCATTCTATACAATCAGTAATTGCAATAGGATCTGGAGGGATATTTGGAAAGGGGTATATGAAGGGAACACAAACTCATCTAAGCTTTGTTCCAGAAAGGTCTACTGATTTTGTTTTGTCTGTTTATGCTGAAGAATTTGGATTCTTCGGTGTTTGCTTTCTGATTTTGCTATATAGCTTACTCATTTCTCGTGGGTTTTGGATTGCAATGAAAGCTTCATCAAAATTTGGACGGTTACTCTCCGCTTCATTAACTATGATGATTTTTATCTATGTATTTGTTAATTTAGGAATGGTTACAGGAATTCTTCCAGTAGTTGGAGTTCCACTACCATTCATGAGCTATGGAGGAACTGCGTTACTAACTATGGGAATTGCTTGTGGTTTGTTGATGAACATCAGCAAAGACAGATCTTGAGTTCAAAATAATTTGATTTTTTTATACCAGTCCTAACCAATTCCAATATGTTAAGCTGAAGATAACCATGAGAAGATATCCGGAAATTGTAATTAAAATACCAACTTTTGCAAACTGTTTGGAATTAAAGGTTTCAGTTCCCATACATACCACATTTTGTGGAGCATTTACTGGCAAAATGAACCCATAACTTGCTGAAAATCCCAATAGCATTGTTAATCCTATAGAGTTTAACTCGTTTGGAAGTGCAGTCAAAACTGCAATTAGAATTGGCAGCATAGATGAGGTTAATGCAGTTGCACTTGCAAAACCAATGTGAATTAGAATTAGGAATGCACTGAGAATTGAAAAAATTTTCCAAGATTCAAACTGATCTAGCCCTATCATTAATACAGCTTGTTTTCCAAGCCATTGCGCAGCCTCTGTGCTTAATAATGCATATCCTAAACTGATTCCAACCCCAAATACAATTAAAGTACCCCATGGAATGCGATGTTGTACATCTTTCCATGTCATGATACCAATCCTAGGTAAGGTTAAAAAGACTAATCCAAGAAATGTTGTAGCTGTCGTATCAAATTTGTGGAATTTCCCTTCTGTAAACCAGAGAGAAAGTAAAACAAGAGAGATTGATAATAATTTCTTTTCAGAAGAACTTATTGGTCCTAAATTGGCTAATGAAGTTTTTAATGTCTCTTTATTTTGTATTGAGTTGATTTTTTCAGGTGGCAAAATTTTTAGCACCCCCCAAATCATAACAATTGACATGAAAGCAGACCAAGGAGCACCAGCAATAAACCAATCTAACCAAGTTACTGTTTCCCCTAAAAGGTTTTCTATAAAACCTCCAGTTAAGAGGTTCTGAGCAGCAGCTGTTTTTATACCAACGTTCCAGATACCTGTTGAATCTGCAACAACAATCATTATTCCAGCTGCAATGTTGGATTTTCTATCTACTCCTAAAGCAGTAATGATTCCCATCATGATAGGAATCATTGCAGCGCTTCGTGCAGTAGCACTGGGAACTAACAAACTTAGCAAAAATGTTACAGCAACACAACCAAACATAATTCTTTTTGTACTAATTCCTACTTTTGACAAAGTAAAAAGTGCAATTCTCTTATCTAAACCTGTAAATGTCATAGCTGCTGCAATAAACAATGCTCCTCCAACTAGAGCAAGTGCTGAATTAGAAAAACCTGAAAGTGCAATTGCTATTCCATAAGATGTACCATAAGTTGTGCTAGGATCATTAAGACTCGGGGATGTTCCTAACAGGAATATTATTAGAGTGGCTATTATGATAGCACTTACTTCGTAAGATACTGCTTCTGAAATCCAAATCACAATGGAGAATGCTAGTATGGCTAACATTCGATGCCCTGCTATAGTAAGGTTTTCAGGAGACGGAAGCAGAAGAATTCCAATGAGTAATAAGATTCCAATAACCAAACCGATTGCAATAGGTCTATTCTTGGTTATCTCTTTCATATATGTCCTTTAAATAGCATAATCAGGTAATCCAATTAAATTATTTTTTTTTAAAACAACGAATTATTCATCAAGAAACATTACTAGAAAAACATTAATTTTTTGTTCCTAATTTAATTTTTCAAAGAAAAATTAAATTAGGAACAAATGCAATTGAAAAGCTCTGAGAAATTAAGAATTAATAGGCTATTCTGGTACCAAACTTCTTACCTGAATCAAAAAATATTGCAGATAAAAGACAATGTTCAACACGCCCATCAATTATGTGAACCAAACCTACCCCATTTTTAGTGGCATCCAAAGAAGATCGAATTTTTGGTATCATCCCACCAGATATTGTACCATCTTCAAGGAGATATTCTATATCTCTAAATGAAAGTTTAGTTAAAAGTGATCCAGATTTACCTAAAACTCCAGGGACATTTGTTATTAATAATAAAATTTTTGCTTTTAATATTTTAGCAAGGTTTGCGGCTACCACATCGGCGTTGATATTGTACGTTTCCCCATTTTCTCCATATCCAATAGGAGAAATTACTGGTATAAATTGACTATTTTGCAATGCTTTGACAGGCTCTAAATCTATGGAAGTAATCTCTCCAACAAAACCAATATCTATAGTATTAGATTTGTTTTTAGTAATTTTTTTCTTTGCTTGAATGAGTTTTCCATCTTTTCCAGTTAATCCTATAGCTTTTCCACCAGCTTTATTTATTGTTCCAACAATTTGTTGTTGTACTTCTCCGCTTAAGACCCATTCAACTATTTTCATTGTTTCTATATCGGTAATTCGAATTCCATCAATAAATTCGCTTTTTTTGCCCATTTTTCTTAGAGCATCTTCAATCTGGGGAGCTCCTCCATGAACTATTATAGGATTCAATCCAATTGATTTTAGAAACATAACATCATAAGCAAAACTATTTTGCAAGTTAATATCAATCATTGCATTTCCTCCATATTTGATAACAATATTCATTCCATATAATTCTTTGATGGATGGTAAGATCTCAGCTAAGATGGAAATCTTCAAAGAAGGAAAAATCTGATTAGACTCAAGTTTTTTATTAGAGATCATAAGAAAAATATAATTAAAATTAGTCGGTACAATAGGAAAATATCAGTTTAAGATAATTGTCCAATTTCCAATTGCTGTTAATTGTTAAATTGAAAAAGAACAACGTTTTTAACGTTAAATCTTCAAAAAGTAATTGTTTTTCCCTAAAACAGAAATTTTTGTTACTTCTGAGATAAATTTTTTTAGGTAAGTAGTTTTGCATAAAGATAATGGGTTCCAAATGAAAAATAATTCAAGAATTAACAGCTGCTATCAACTTTTGAAAAATCCAAAAAAAAGATTTAAGAGTTATTTCCAATCATCTAATTTGGAAAAATTGTGAGCACTTAATCGATCTACCTCTTCTTGACTGATATACTCAAAACATTTAACAACATAGTTAACTCCATTTACATTTGCAGCAACCGATGCCGCTCTTTCCCCTTCAATTAATGTTACCAAACCCATTAGAAAGACAGTATCATGATCAGTTGTAACTGTTATAGTTCCAGATGGGACTTTTTTAGCATTTAATAGCGCAGATTTTACTTTAGATGTAATCCAAGTTTCATTTGAACGAGTAATGAGAGGAGTTATTGGTCTAATTTTCATTTGATTATTAACAGCTATAACATTTTCTACTGAGTAAGCAATTTTAGTAGCTAATTGCTTTGATCTTTTATTTTCCACATCACCTGTCAAAAGTAATCTTCGATTGTAAGAAGTTGCAACAATTCTTGTTGTATGATTGTTCAGTTCTTGAAGAACTCGTTTTTCTGTTTTCAGTTTTATATTTCCATCTTCAAGTTGAGAACCTGTTGTGCGACGATCAGATACCACCATCATAGTAGTAATTGCAGCACTTCCAACAACAAGTGGTGCACAAGATACTAAATGAAAAATATACAAAAACAGAACACTATAAAAAATAATTGGCTTGATTTTTTTTTCTTTGTTTAACAGTATTAGCTTCATTTAGCCTCTCCTAGAAAAAGCATATCAATGCCATCACATAAAGCATGAAGTATAATTAAGTGAATTTCTTGTACCCGTGAAGTTCGTGTACTTGGAACACACAAATGAATATCACATTCTGTAATTATATCTGCTATTAACCCACCCCCCTTACCAGTTAGAGCAATAACCTGCATTTTGCAATTGTGAGCGGCATTTATGGCACATAAAATATTTTTTGAATTTCCACTGGTTGAGAGAACAACTAGCACATCCCCGGATTTTCCCAACGCTTTAATTTGACGTGCAAAGACTTCTTCAAACTTATAATCATTGCTTATAGCTGTCATGATTGAATTATTGGAATCTAGTGCAATCCCAGCTAATGGGAATCGTTCATGCTCAAATCTTCCTATAAGCTCAGCGATAAAATGCTGGGCTTCTGCAGCTGATCCACCATTCCCACATGCAAGTATTTTATTGTTGTTTTTCAAACAAGATACAAGTAAGTTCACACACATAGAGAGAGGGAAAACAAGTGAAGACATACTATTCTTACAAAGAATTTCTAATTCTTGAAAATTTGATTCCATCAGTTTATAAAGCATAGTCATAATAAAGAAAAGAAAAATAGGATAATATTTGTTATCTTTAGTTAAAAAGAAAAACGGCAAACAGTTCAGAAATGAAGTATTAAGCTCATTCCAAATAAGAAAAAGCATAATTTTCTATTATTCTTTGTTTGTATTCTTATACTTAAGACCTAAAACACTTTCGAATTAAATGGAATTTTTCTTTTTGTTCGAATTTTCATTAAAGAAAAACCAATTTCTCCTTATTCAATTTTATCAGTTAAAACTTAAATTAATGGGAGGGAAGAATATAACTTTGTTATAGTTGCATGAAAAAAAGCATTTCAAATCTAGAGAAAACAGAGATTCTGTTCCAGAGATTAACAGAACTATCTTGTCAAGATTGGCCTGATTCTGCTCTTTATGTAATAGCGACTCCAATTGGAAATTTGGCTGATTTGAGTTTGAGGGCATGGGAAACCTTAATGCGTGTCGATCTAATTGCTGTTGAAGATACCCGAATAAGCCGAGTTTTACTAGATGCATGGGGAATTAAGACTTCACTGCTAATTGCTCACAAACATAATGAAGCCAAGGTTGCTCAAATAATCTGCAAACATCTACAAAAAAGATCTTCAATAGCCTTGATTTCAGATGCAGGGACTCCTAGTATTAGTGATCCAGGAGCAAAAATTGTATGCTTAGTTCGGAATTCTGGATATCGAATAATCCCAATTCCAGGACCAAGCGCTGTTACTACTGCATTAATGGCCAGTGGTGCTACAAATGAAACAAGCTCATCCTATGTCTTTGCTGGTTTTATTCCTTCAAAAAATCAAGAAAGAATCAAATTTCTTGATTTCTGGTGCAATTTGCCTACAACCATAGTAATGTTCGAAACTCCTCATCGTTTATCTAAGAGCTTAATAGACCTGATAATTATATGTGGTGAAGAACGTTATGTAACACTAGCCCGAGAAATGACAAAATATTTTGAGAGAATTACAAGCCTAAAGCTTGGAGAAATCAACAAGCAACTGCAAATGGGTTCATTAAGCAAAAAAGGAGAATTTGTTTTGATAATACATCCAGATGATAAGATTCATGCTAGCAGAAAATCTGATCAAGAAATTGAAAATTTATTAAATATCTTGCTAAAAGTAGGTTCGTTATCAACACGTGATGTTATTCAGATTGCATCCAGACTGTTAAATTTACCCAGAAATGACTTATATCGAAAAGTATTGGATATGAAATGATCATTTCAAATAAAAATATTTTATGTTGTTTTTTTCTTATTTGAGAATATAAAATAAATCTTTATATTTCTACAAATTGTCTACGGTGTCTTACTAAGAGTGGTTTATAACAAGAAAAGCATTTCGCCAATTCCTCAACAACATAAACTGATCGATGCTGTCCTCCTGTACAGCCTATTGCAACAGTTATATAACTGCGTGTATCCACAATATAATGAGGCAACCAACGTTGTAAATAAGCATTTATATCTCGTATCATATAATTTACAATTTCGAATTTTCTTAGCCAATTAATCACTAGAGCATCTTTTCCAGTTAGCGATTGCAAATGGCTAACATAAAATGGATTGGGTAAACATCGCACATCAAAAACAAGATCAGCATCATTAGGAACCCCAAATTTATAACCAAATGACTCAAAAGTTAATAGTGATAAAGAATAATTTTCTTGTTCTTGTATTAAGCTTTTCATCCATGTCCGCAACTGGCTGGGTGTAAGGTCAGAAGTGTCGATAACATGTTCTTGATCACGCAAGGGGGCTAACAATTCTCGTTCTAAAGCTATGCATTCTAGCAAAGAAGGAATTTTTCCATTTTGGTAGAGTTTATTTGATAAGGGGTGTTGACGTCGAGACTTAGAATAACGTCTTTCGAGTACTTGGGTTTTTGCATCTAGAAAAATCCCCCAAAATTTTATTCCCATTTCACGTAATGCTGCAACTTCTTTTGGCAACTGAGCTAATTCTCCAGGAGAACGAGAATCAATTGCAATAGCAACTTTCTTCAACCCATCACTTTGTGCATTAAAAATAAATTTTGTAAGAAAATGAACAGGTAGATTATCTGTGCAAACAAAACCGTTATCTTCAAGCATCCGAAGAACCACTGATTTTCCAGATCCCGAAATTCCAGTGATTAGAATTGCTCTCAGTGTTATTGAGTAGGGAATCATTGTTCAAGAATAATTCACGGGTTTTTCTATATTCTGTTTGTTTTAGAAAATCTTTTCAAACTTCGTTGATTGTACGCTGAATTTTTCAGTCTGACATCTTATTAAAAAGAACCTATTATCAATTTAATCAGAAATTAGATTAATTCTTTGATAATTTCTTGCTGAGTTAAATTAAATATCTAAAACTACTAAATCTGGTGTTAATAAGAAGCACTATTGAATTTTCAGTTATATAAGAAGCATTTCAAAAGACATTATTCTTGCTTCTATTCAAATTTAATCTAGGGGGGTTAAAAAATGTGACTATCATCTTGTCACAAGTGCCCGGTAAATTTTGTCATGATTGTTTTCCGTTTTCAGGATCTCGCAAACCATCTCATCTGAGAGAATCTTAGAGAGGTGAGCAAGAATATTTAAATGTTTTTGCGTTGCTTTCTCTGGAATTAATAAGCAAAGAAGCAGAGTTACTAATTTTCCATCCGGGGCTTTAAAATTAACTGGTTTTTCAAGTCGAATGAAAGCAACAATAGCATTGTCCAAATCTTTAATCCTTCCATGAGGAAGAGCTACGCCACATCCTAATGCTGTAGATCCTAATCGCTCCCTTGAGAAAAGACTTTCGAAAACTGTTGATCTAGCTATTCCATGATGATTTTCAAAAAGTAAACCTGCTTGCTCAAAAGCTCTTTTTTTGCTAGTAACATGAAGATCCAGAATAATGTTTCCAAGTGGCATGATCTGGGATAAGGAAGTTTTCTTTGTATCAATCATTGCTAAAGACAGTTAATCAATTTTCAATCGAAAATTGAATATGTTTGAAGTTGAATAAATGGATGAAATTCATTTTAGGTTTTTTCCATTTATATTATCTCCGATCATCCTTGATCAACAGAATAAATAGAAACTGAATCCCTTCTGATAGAAGTTTAAGTTTTAATCCTTTCGATAACCAAATATTTTAATGGAAAAGTCTATTTGGGAAATGTTTTTCTCATGTAAAAATCATTTCCCAAATAGACTTTTCGGACCAATGAATTTTCCACCAGCTCATTTGGAGATCCATTGATAAGGACATTTCCATTGCTAATTATATAGGCATGGTCGCAAATGCTTAAGGTTTCACGAACATTGTGATCAGTAATTAAAATTCCAATACCACGATTTTTCAGCAAAAGAATAACATTTTGAATATCAATAACTGATATTGGGTCAACACCTGAGAATGGTTCATCAAGAAGAATAAATTTTGGACATGTAGCTAATGTACGTGCTATTTCAACCCTACGACGTTCACCACCAGATAATTCCGAACCTAAATTTTGACTGATATGATCAATCTTCAAATCGTTAAGCAGATAATCTGTTTGCTCATTAAGCATAGAACTATCAAGAGATCCTCCTTGAGAATCAACTCTTAACTCGAGAATTGCTTGTATATTTTGCCTAACCGTTAGTCGACGAAATATAGATATATCTTGGGGTAAATAGGATAGACCCATGCGGGCTCGTTTAAAAAGGGGAATTTTTGTGATCTCAATGTTATCAAGTTTTATAGCACCATAGTCAACAGGAATGAGTCCTATTATCATGTAAAAACAGGTAGTTTTGCCTGACCCATTTGGGCCGAACAATCCTACGATTTCTCCACTATTTATTTTTAATGATATGTCTTTTACTATTTCTCTCTTATGGAAGTATTTTTTTAGGTTTTTAACTATTAATTTGTTAGCATACCCATTCTTGGAAGATAAATGTAGGTTCATACAAATTGATTTACTTGAATTTTTAGAAAATTGAAAATCCATAGAAAGGTTACAATTATGTCTTCTAAAATTCAAAAAATTTCATCTTTAAGAAAATTTTTTTGTTTAAAAGATTTTTGCAAATTATCTATCTAAAAAAAAGATTAACATTTTTAGTATTTCCAAACACTTGATAGGACTTAGTTGGTTGAAAGTAAAGAATTCGTTCACCTTCAATATGTTCAGTTATCTTTCCAGAAATGTAACGGGTAATAGAAGCTTTTCCAATTAATTCAAACTGACCTTTCTGATTGAAGTTTACTATAAGCCCCTTTCCTTCAATTAGTTCAGATTTTTCACAATTCACTACTGAAATAGTAACAGAATTTTTCGGATCATGCTCTGTTGATTTCATTGAAGCTATTCCATACTTAAATCCTAGATTATCTATTCCAATTTTTATTTGATCTGCGAATAAAGAGGTTGAATTGTATATTAATTTGACATGCCCACGAAGAATTCCTTCTCTATCTAAGAGTTTAATGCTTAGACTATCTGATTCAGAAGAAATAATAGGTTCTTCTAAATTAGAATTAACCAGATTTGGTTGACCTAAAAGAGATTCTAAATGCAAAAAGAAAAAGAGAAAAAATAAGTACCTTTCAGAATTTTTTTTCACGAAGATTAAAATAAACCACTTTGCAAAATCTCAGTAATCTGGAAGATTCACAGAATCCAATGTTATTTTCATAATTGATTTAAAATGCGTTTTCTTTTCCAAAAATTTCGAAATCTTTTCCTAAGATTTGAGTATTTGTATTTGTATCAGAATAAATTAAACTGTTCTCTATATCTATAATTAACCTTTGGCTATTTATATTTAAAGTATTTTCATTTTGAAACTCCATTTGTCGAAATTTTACATCTGTTTCTAAAACAGCAAGAGTCCAATCTTTTTTTATTATGCCAGAGTTAGCTGTAATTTCTATAATATGTTGATTCTGCTTAAGAATGATTTTTGGATAATTTGTGTGGTAAGAATCATTTTTAGGGAAATTCTTAAAATCATCTGCTTGTATAAATTTGATTAATTTCCCAGATTTATCAGTCATCAAAAATGTTAATTCTTTTCCATATTGATGAGATTCTGCTTCAATTTTTTTTTTGAATGCTATTATCATAGCTAGACTCTTCTATAAAAAGAAACAAACTAGAAATTGCTAAAAATACTAGAATAAAGATTCCAAAAGAAGTTGGAAACAAAAAAAATGCTGTATTTTTTCGATATGATTTTTTCATCAATTCACAAGAACTTTTCTAAATGCCCTTTTGCTGCTAACAAAATATCACAGCACTCACGAACTGCTCCGTTGCCTCCAGGTTTAGAAGATATCCAATGGGAAAATTTGGAAATATAACTCGGGGAAGAAGGAACACTTGCTGCAAATCCTGTTATTTTCATAACAGGTAAGTCAATAATGTCATCTCCCATAAAACCAGTTTCTTTTATTGCTATTCCAGTTTCTTTGGCAATTCTTTCCAATTCTAGTTTTTTATCTCTGATTGCTTGTGAAAAAAAATCAACCCCAATTTCAGAAGCATAATAGGCAGCAATTGGGTTTAGTCTTCCAGTAATTAATGCCACCTTAATTCTTTTTTTCATCAAAAGACGCAATCCTTGACCATCAAGTACATCAAAACGCTTTATAGCTTCGCCACTTGATCCATAATAAAGTTTTCCATCTGTTAAAATTCCGTCAACGTCAAATGCCATCAAACGTATTGAAGCACATAATTCTCTGGTTTCTAGAGAAAGCTTTCCTAGCACTGTTTTCTCAATAAGTTTTATTTTGTCAATAGTAGGCATCAAATTTATTCCATTATGTTATGTTAGATCATGTATGTGCAGAGCGCCTACTAAGAGGCCTCGATTATTTGTTACAAGTATTTGATTGATTTGATCCTGGTCCATTTTTTCAGCAGCTTGCTTTATAAGCAAGTTTTCATCAACACAAATGGGATTTTTTTTCATAATTTGTTTCATATTTAAATGTCGGATATTTTCCTTATTTTTAATTAAACGTCGAAGATCACCATCAGTAAATATTCCAATTGGTTTCTGACTATCAAGAATAATAGCCATTCCCATTCCCTTTTTTGAAATAATTTCTAGAGCTTGTATCAGAGTCGATTCAGGATTAACTATTGGTAATGATTTTCCAGAATGCATGATATGTTTTACTTTTGTTGAAAGACGAAAGCCTAAAACTCCTCCAGGATGAAATCGTGCAAAATCTTTTGCAGAAAATTTGTGAGATTCTAAACAAGCAACAGCTAAAGCATCTCCTAATGCAAGAATAGTTGTAGTACTAGCTGTAGGAGCTAAATTTAATGGGCAAGCTTCCTTCTCTACCTTAACATCAAGGTGTATATCCGATAGATTAGCCAATTCTGATTTTGGATTTCCTGTCATAGAAATGAGATTAGCACCTAATTCTCGTGCTGTATTAGCCACAATGAGAATTTCACAACCGGAACCTGAATATGAAATTGCTAATAATGTGTCCTTTTTTCTGAACATTCCTAGATCTCCATGTACTGCTTCTGCAGCATGCATGAAAAAAGCTGGAATTCCAATAGATGAAAAAGTTGCAGCTATTTTTCTTCCAATTTGTCCAGTTTTTCCTATTCCACTAATAATGACATGTCCTTCGCATTTTAATAATGTTTCAACTGCTTTGATGAAATTGTGATCTAAACGGGAGCTCAATTTTTGAATCGCATGGGCTTCTATCTGAAGAGTGCTTTTAGCAGAAGCAATTATTTTTCTTTCAGAAGAAGGATTACTTTTCAGAACAGTCATGACAAGGAAATCCTATTCAGCGAGTTAAAACAAGCATAGTAAACAAAGGAATACAAAGTAAGAAATGCTAATCAACATAATTGTTTTGAATCAGGAATGCTCGATATTCTATCTATTTCTTAATAAATATGCTTCGGATTTTTCATAAAAAATAATCGAATTGGTTTAATTTGATTTTTCTTTATTCAAAACTAATTTTCGTTTAAAGTGCAAGAATAAATTTCATGACTTTTTTCACTTTCTTTATTGTGCAAAAATAATATTATAGTTTTTGAAAGAATTAGAGCTAATGTTAAAGTTTGAAAAAGAGCAGTATTTGATATGGAGTAAACTATGATTGACTCAGATGTGATTAACCTTTCTCGCCTGCAGTTTGCATCAACAGCTCTATATCACTTTTTGTTTGTTCCTCTAACACTTGGTTTATCAGTGCTCATTGCAATCATGGAAAGTGTGTATGTTATGACAGGAAGAATTATTTGGAAACAAATGACTCTGTTTTGGGGAACATTATTTGGAATAAATTTTGCGCTTGGAGTTGCTACTGGTATTGTTTTGGAATTTCAATTCGGGATGAACTGGTCTTATTATAGCCATTATGTAGGAGATGTTTTTGGAGCTCCATTAGCAATTGAAGGCCTCATGGCTTTTTTTTTGGAAGCCACATTTATTGGGTTATTTTTCTTTGGTTGGGATAAACTTTCAAAGGTTGCTCATTTAACTGTTACTTGGCTAGTTGCATTTGGAACAAGTTTTTCTGCATTATGGATTTTAATTGCTAATAGTTGGATGCAAAATCCTGTAGGAGCCATATTTAATCCAGATTCTATGCGAATGGAAATGACAGATTTTTTTGCTATATTTTTCAACCCTGTAGCCCAGGCTAAATTTGTGCATACTGTAAGTGCTGGATATGTAACCGGAGCAATGTTTATAATGTCTATAAGTGCTTGGTATCTATTAAATAATCGGCATGCCGATTTTGCAAAGCGTTCCATGGTAGTCGCTGCCAGTTTTGGTTTAGCTTCTTCACTTTCTGTCGTTGTGTTAGGAGATGAAAGTGGTTACTTAACTACTGAACACCAAAAAATGAAAATTGCTGCTATGGAATCTATGTGGGAAACAGAACCTGCACCGGCAGGATTTAATTTAATTGCTATACCAAATCAAAAGGATCAATGTAATAGTTTTTCAGTGGAAATTCCATATGTTATGGGAATTATTGGCACTAGATCATTGAGTACTCAAATGCTTGGTATTAATGATCTAGTAAAACGAGCGGAAGACCGTATATATAACGGAATAATTGCTTACAATGCTCTCCGAAAAATCCGAACTAATTCAAGTGATTTTGAATCTCGTGAAATTTTTTCAAAAACATGGATGAATTTGGGATATGCTTTGCTTTTAAAGCGATATCAAAATAGTTTAGATGAAATAGATCCAATTTATGTTAAAAAAGCAGCTTTAGATACAATCCCAAAGGTTGCTCCTCTGTTTTATATGTTTCGGTTAATGGTTATTTCTGGAGCATATTTGATTGTTTTTTTTGCTGTTTCTTTTTGGTTAAGTACAAAGCAATATTTGAATAGAAATAAAAATTTCCTCAAGCTCGCTATTTGGAGTCTTCCAATACCATGGATAGCAATTGAAAGTGGCTGGTTTGTTGCTGAATATGGTAGACAACCTTGGGTAATAGAAGGAATATTACCCACATACTATGCAGCATCTGATTTAACTTTTTCTAATTTGTTATTTAGTTTTGGGTTTTTTCTTCTTCTCTATACAATTTTATTCATTGTTGGAACTAAGGTGATGATCAATGCTATTAAGAAAGGACCGGGCTCGAATTTTATAACTTCCATGGTAGGAAAATAATTTTTTTTTCTTAAAAACAATTGATTTGCTTATTATTATAATAGATGGAACTATTTATTCCTTTTGATTATTCAACTCTAAGAATCATCTGGTGGGTCCTTTTAGGACTATTGCTAGTAGGTTTTTCTGTTATGGATGGTTTTGATCTTGGCATAGCAATTTTATTGCTACTTGTTGCAAAAAAAGATCAGGAAAGACGCATTGTCATTAATGTGATAGGACCTTTTTGGGAAGGGAACCAAGTTTGGTTAATAACAGCTGCGGGAGCAGTTTTTGCAGCTTGGCCTATTTTATATGCAACTCTGTTTTCAACATTCTATGTTGGAATGATTGTGTTACTTTTGGGTTTGATTATTAGACCAGTTGGTTTTAAATATAGGAGTAAAGTAAGATCAATTCATTGGCGTTTCACATGGGATAAGCTACTTTGTCTTTCTGGTTTATTCTCTATTTTGATTTTTGGCTTAGCTATTGGTAATTTGATAGTTGGAATTCCATTTAAGTTTGATGTTGAAACAATATACCCATTATATGAAGGTAATTTTTATAAATTACTCAACCCATTTGCTTTGTTTACAGGAATCACTAGTATTTCAGTTTTTACAATGCATGGATCTACTTTATTAGCATGGAAAACTGATGGATTAATTGCAGAAAGGGCATGCAATTTCGCAAAAAATTTAGCCATCCTCACTACAATCCTATTTGTCATTTGGGGTTTATGGATTTCCATCCTAAATGGTTATATCATTACCAGTGAGATCGATTTTAATTCTCCGTCTAACCCTTGTGTAAAAATAGTGGAAATCAGAAAGGGGGCTTGGCTTTTGAATTATGCGAATTATCCAATTTTATGGTTCATTCCTTTTTGTTGCATAAATGCAAATTTTTTTGTTCTATTTTTTTCTTCAAAAAGATACTCAGGCTTAGCCTTTTTAAGTTCAAGCTTATCAATTATTTTTTCCCTATCTTCAATTGGTGCTGCTATTTTTCCATTTTTGCTTCCTTCATCTTTGAATGAAGGATCTCACAGCCTGACTCTTTGGGATGCATCTTCTAGTTATCTGACACTGTGGATTATGTTCTTAGCAACTTTGTTTTTCCTCCCTATTGTAATTGCATATACAACATGGGCATATCAAGTTATGCGAGGTACTGTAACTCAAAGTTCTTTGGATAAAAATCCAAATTCTTACTAAGTAGAAAGAGGTTTATTATGTGGTACTTTTCTTGGGTTCTCGGTTTAGGATTAGCTTGCACTTTTAGTATTTTAAACGCAATGTGGCTTGAACTTTTAGAAAATTCCGTTCAGTCTAATAATGACCTAACTCATGATGATCTAGAAAACAAACCAAAATAGATTGGAAAAACTTACCATTCTTAATAAGAAAAAATCCTTAGATAGCTGGTTCCGCATTTTGCTTGGAAAGTTCAAATTTTCTATTGTATTTTCAAGTATTATTGTTTTATCGCAAGGATTTTTTTTGATTTTTCAAGCTTGGATTTTATCAAAGATTTTGCATGCGTCTATCGTGCTTCACATTCCAAGAAATGAGCTGTTTTTAAGTATTTTTCATTATTCAATTTTGCTTTTTTTCCGAATTTTTCTGTTTTATTTAAGTGAAGTAATTAATGTTGATACAGCTGAAAACATCAAATTCTTAGTAAGAAAATCTTTGATAAATCAATTATTGAAAAAAAATCTGCAATGGTTTCGAGAACAATCTTCGGGAATACTTGCTAGCACCATCACTGACCAAGTAGAAGCTATGGATGGATATTTTTCGAAATATCTTTCAGCATCAGTAAATGCTGTTGTTATTCCTCTAGCATACTCAGTTTTAATATTTCCAATAGATTGGTTGATAAGTTTGTTATTGCTGGTAACATTACCACTTATTCCTATATTTATGTTTCTTATAGGTAAAGGCACTGAATCAGTTAGTCGTAGAAATTTGCGAATTTTTGCTCGTCTATCAGGCCTATTTTCTGACAGATTGCGAGGTTTAGAGACTTTAAAACTTTATGGAAGAGCTTCAGATGAAGTTCAAACAATTTCCAATGCAAGTCAACAATTAAGAAGATCAACGCTTTCTATATTGAAAATTTCGTTTCTTTCATCAGCTATCCTAGAACTTTTCTCGGCTTTAAGTATTGCTGGTATTGCTATCTATATTGGATTGAATTACTTAGGATTTTTGAGCACATTAAGCAGTTCTTTTAGTTTGCATTCTGGTTTATTCTGCTTGTTTCTAGTTCCAGAAGTTTATTTTCCTTTGCGTAAATTGGCAACTCATTACCATGATAGGGCTTCTGCCATGGCAGCTGCTAGACAAATAGAAATATTGTTTTCAACTTTGCCTCAAATTCATTCAAAAAACGATTTGATGATATGTAAAAGAAAGATTTCGAATGTTGCTTATTTAAAAAATCGATTTATTCCTATAGGAATAAGTGTTTCCAACCTTTATATAAATTCTTCCAAAAGACAAACTTCAATCATTGAAAATGCAAATTTCAGAATTATTCCTGGGCAGCATATTGCTTTAATGGGCTCAAGTGGATCTGGAAAAACCTCTCTGCTTGAATCACTTGTTAAGTTAAGAGATTTTTCTGGTCAAATTTATTTAAATGGAATATCAGTAAAAAATTGGAATGAGAATGTACTTCGGGAATCTGTATATTTAGTTACTCAGCGTCCTTATTTGTTTTCAGGAAGCATTTCAGAAAATATAGCTCTTGGTCAGTCAGATGTATCGGCGGAATCCATTCGAAATGCTGCAAGAATAGCTTGTGTTTCAGAGTTTACTGAAAATTTCCTTAATGGTATTGATACAATTTTAGGTCAGGGAGGTTTTGGAATTTCCATGGGTCAAGCACAAAGAATAGCAATAGCAAGGTTATTTTTAAGAGATCCTGGACTTATACTTATGGATGAACCAACAGCTCATCTTGATGGAAAAACTCAAAACCATTTGTTAAAAGGAATACTTAGTTTTGCGAAGTCGCGCACTTTACTTTTAGTTACTCATTCTCATTCTGTAGCAAGAAATTTCCCAACTATTTGGCGCCTCTCCCGAGGAGGAATATCTGTAGATTTATGAAACCGTTATTTTCCATTCTTTTTGCGTTATATCGAAAACAAAAAAATGGATTTTTTGTTTTTCTAGTACTGTCTACTATAACTAGCCTTTCTGGAATTGGATTACTATGTATTTCCGGATGGTTTTTAGTTGGATGTGCAATCTCAGGAATCAGCACAACATTTAACCTATTCCTTCCTTCTTCCTTAGTGCGCGGACTTTCTATGATTCGCATAGTATCGCGTTATGCAGAACGTCTTTTTGGGCATGACTTAATCCTCATTCTTCTTTCGAATTTAAGATGTACAGTTTTTGAATCACTAATGAGACTTAGTTCTAGACAGTTAAAGTTTTATAGGATTGGAGATTTAACAACCTGCATGTGTAACGATATCGAGATTTTAAATCTCTTTTTCTTATCAATGGTATTACCCATATTTTCAGCTATCCTTCTCGGAATAATCATTGTTTTAATTATTATATATTCTGTTACATGGGAAATAACTACTACACTTCCTATAGTAGTTATAATCTCAATGTATTTTGCAGCATTTCTTCTTTTATTTAGATTTCCCTTTAAAGTTGGAAGTAGAATCCAGCAGGTTACTTCAGATCTTCGTACCTCTATTTTAGATATAACCGAAGGGTATACTGATCTCCTCTTAACAGGAGGATTATGTAAGATAAATCAAGAGTTTTACAGAATATGTAAGAATCTTTCAAAATTAAGAAAAAAGCAATCAAAAATTATTGCTAAGACTCAAATATTATTTACATTAATTACCAACATTGGGGTAATAAGTATTTTTTGGTTTAGTTTAGGAAATTTGGAAAGAGGTAAGATTAATCCAGCACTATTAACTGGCTTATTATTAGCATTTCTGGGATTAGTTGAAGTTCTAAGTTCTTCAGTTAAAGGTATTGAATATATAGGTAACGCCATTCAGGGGGCTTCTAGAATCCAGAACATATTAAATTTGCATCCTGAGAATTCTGAACCAGAAATAGAAATTTCTATTCCTGAGCAAGGGGAAATATGCTTGAAAAATGTAGGATTTTCTCATAAAAGGCCACATGAGATTTCGGAAGTTCCCATATTGCATTCTATTAATTTCCATGTCGGAATTGGTGAACGTGTTGCTCTTGTCGGTCCAAGTGGATCTGGAAAATCAACTCTTTTAAATCTTTTATTGCGTTTAGAAAAACCAAATACAGGTACGATTAGTTTTGGGGGTTATGATTTAAATGTTTTCTCTGAAAAACAAATTCAAAGGAAAATTACCTTATTAAACCAGGATTCGCATGTGTTTTTAGGAACGATACGTAGCAATTTGCTTCTAGGAAATCGAGAAGCAAATGATAATGATTTATGGAATATTCTTAAGCTATTATGCTTATCTGACTTTATTGAATCTTTACCAAATGGTTTAGACACTTGGGTAAATGAAATGGGAACAAACTTCTCCATGGGACAATTAAGACGCTTATGTTTGGCACGAGCTCTGGTTTCTCCAGCAAGTATTTTGGTTCTTGATGAACCAACATCATCCCTAGACTTTGAGTCAGAACAACTATTTTTCTCAGGTTTATCAGTTGCAGCAGGTAAACGCAGTGTAATTTTAGCAACACATGCAAATATTCCTAAAGGTGTTGTGGACCGTTCATATTCCTTACAAGGAGGATATCTTCAAAATATGACGAAATTATAAAATCTATCTTTTGAATAAGCACATCTTTTTATCATTTATTATTATGGAATCTATGTTCGAAATTATTCGAAAGACAATACGCTTAGTTCCAGATTGGCCAAAACCAGGAATAATGTTTCATGATATAACACCACTCCTGAAGAATCCGGATATCTTTCATATTCTTATTGATCTTTTTTCATGCCATTACATAAATAAAAAACTAGATTTAATTGTTGGAATTGATGCTCGTGGTTTTATTTTAGGAAGTGTTTTAGCATACAAATTGAATGTTGGTTTTATTCCATTGAGGAAAAAAGGGAAATTGCCTTTCCATACAATTTCAGAAAAATATAAATTGGAATATGGAACTGGAAGTATGGAAATACACACAGATGCAATATTACCTAGTCAGAATGTTGTGCTAATTGATGATCTTATTGCTACTGGAGGAACGATGGAAGCTGCTGTCAAGTTATTGCAGAGACTCAAAGCAAATATTTTAGGAATTGCAACAATTATTGATCTTCAAAAACTTGGAGGGTCAGAAAAAATCAAATCGTTTGGCATTCCACTTTTTAGTTTGTGCAAATTCTAAAAAGTGGATGAGACTTATATTAAATTTTTAGAGAAATAAAAAATATGCAGGATTATTGTTTTCATTCCAATATGGATATCCTAATTCAATTAGAAACTCCTTAAATCTATCCTCATCGTTCTTTGGTATTTGAATTCCTATCAGAATACGTGCAAAGTTAGTACCTTGATAACGATAATGGAATAAACTGACATTCCAATTTTTATTCATTTTGTTTAAAAAACGCATCAGTGCTCCTGGTTTTTCAGGAAATTCAAGCCGATAGAGTGATTCTTTACAATCAGACACTATCTTTCCTCCGATCATATGACGCAAATGAGTTTTTGCCATTTCATCATTGGATAAATTTAGGGTATCAAATCCGTTTTTTCGAAAATTTCGAGCAATTTCTTCAGATTCAGATAAAGATGAAATTTGCAAGCCAACAAATACATGGGCTTGATAACCATTAGAAATCCGATAATTGAATTCAGTTACATGCCTCTCTCCAAGTAATTCACAAAAATTTCGAAAACTGCCTAGTTGTTCTGGCATAGACACTGCAAAGAGTGCTTCACGCATTTCTCCAACATCTGCACGATCAGAAATGAAGCGCAGCTTTTCAAAATTTATATTTGCACCACAAGCAATTGCAATTAGTGTTTTTCCTGTAATGGATTTTTGAAAGGCATACTTCCTTGCTGCTGCAATGGACATAGCACCAGCTGGCTCAAGTACACTTCTTGTTTCTTGAAAAACATCTTTTATTGCCGCACAGATTGAATCTGTATTTACAATAACAAACTCATCAACATATTTCTGTACTAATTTGAAAGTTTCAGATCCAACCAGTTTGACTGCAGTTCCATCAGGAAATAAACCAACATCATTTAGCTGTATTCTTTTTCCTGCTTTGATACTGCGCAACATAGCATCAGAATCTTCTGTTTGAACTCCAATTATTTTTATTTCAGGTCGTAATTGCTTGATATAGGTAGAAATTCCAGCAATTAACCCACCACCTCCAATAGCTACAAAAATTGCCTCTATGGGGCCTGGAAACTGACGAAGAATTTCTACAGCAATTGTTCCTTGTCCAGCTATCACATCCGGATCGTCAAATGGATGAATAAAAGTTAATCCTTCTGTTTCTTCCAAGACTTTTGCATGATTGTATGCATCTGTAAAACTTTCTCCAACTAATATTACCTCAGAACCTAGACGTCTAACCGCATCTATTTTAACTTTTGGAGTAGTTGTTGGCATGACTATAACAGCCTTACAATCCAGTTTTCTAGCTGCTAAAGCAACTCCTTGTGCATGGTTTCCTGCTGAGGCTGCAATTACTCCATTTTTAAGAAATTTGGTTTCTAAATTCGCCATTTTGTTATATGCTCCACGCAGTTTAAAACTAAAGACTGGCTGAGTATCTTCACGTTTTAAAAGAAGAGTATTAGCAATACTATGACTTATTAGTGGAGCTTTTTCTAAAGGAGTTTCAAAAGCAACATCATAAACTTTGGAAGTAAGAATTCGTTTCAAATAGTCGGTAGACATGATAGGACTCTGATAATTGAATAGAAGTTTTCAAACATCAAACATGTGAATACGAAGAATTTAAAATTCTAGAATTGATATCATACTCGCATTCTCTTTAGAATTTCATAAATTTTTCTTAACTATACCGAACAACTGATATATCCAGAAATTTTCAAAAACTTAACTCTCCAAAAATAGCTCGTCCTATTCTTATTTCGGTTGAACCTTCTTCTATGGCAATTTCAAAATCATCGCTCATTCCCATAGATAATTTGCAAAGATCAATTCTTGGAATGCTTTGGCATTTTGCGTATTCCCTTAATTTATACAATTTTCGAAAACAGTTTCTTCGAGCTTTTAAGCTGGTTGTATTCTTTGCCATAGTCATTAATCCTATGATTTTCAAAAATGAAAAATCTCTTGAGGCCAAATGTAAGAATGGAATTAACTCTTTTGAAGGAACCCCATATTTACTCTCTTCATCTGAGGTTTTGACTTGTACTAAAACCTTTATTGGCTTTCCTTTCTGCTTCAGATAGTTATTCAACGCATAAGCTACGTCTAACCGATCAATTGATTGAACCTCCTTTGCATATTTAGCAATATGCTTCACTTTATTAGTTTGGAGATGACCAATCATAATCCATTCTAACTGCAAATCAGATAACTCAAAAGATTTTCTACATATTTCTTGTACCCTAGATTCTGCAAAGCGCTGTAACCCAAAATTTCCTAGAGATCTTATCAAACTTGTGCTAAGACAAGTTTTTGTAACTGGAAGCAATTTAACGGTATTTGAAAGCTTTCCATTACGGAAACATATTGTTTCAATTTGTTCTTGAATCCGTTTGATTCTGTCAATTATTACAGTTTCTGTTTTGTTCTTCATAGGCCTATCTCTCAAATTGATGGTATTTATCAAAACTCATTTATGCAATAAGATGATTAGTTATGTTTGAAAACTTCTTTTGATCATAATTGATTTTATAAAAATTAGGCTTTGAATGATCCTTTTGTAAGATAGAAATAAAAAAAGTTATGTCTATCTTTAGGAGAAGATGAAATATGCGCTTGCATTTTATCTATACATTGCCTTGTACAGTAATAACATGTTATGTATATGGAATTTATGAAGAATTTAATTTGCACACTTTTTCTCTTTTTGATTTCTGATTCATTCTCATCTGCTAATACACTGGATATTGTCCGTCAACGTGGTGTACTGTTATGTGGAACAACAACTGGTTTTTCTGGATTTTCTGCTCCAGATTCTAGAGGTGAATGGCAAGGTCTTGATATAGATTTTTGCAGAGCAGTAGCAACAGCAGTTTTTGGAGATTCAAATAAAGTAAAATTTGTTCCATTGAATTCCCAACAGCGTTTTATTGCCTTGCAAGCAGGGGAAATTGATATCCTAGCCCATAATACATCTATTACCCAACAGCGAGATACTAAATTAGGAATTGCCCACGTTGGAATTAATTTTTATGATGGACGAGGCTTTATGGTACGTAAGTCTTTAGCAGTAAATGAGGCCAAAGAATTGGATGGTGCTACAATATGTCTCCAATCCGGAACATCTAATGAGAGTACTTTAAACGATTGGGCTATTGAAAATAATGTGAACTACATTCCAGTTGTTATTGAAAATTTTAATGAAGCAGTAAATGCTTTTTCTTCTGGTCGCTGCGATGCTTTCAGCACAGATATTTCTGGTCTTGCATCAATCAAATCCTCAAAATTAAGGGATCCAAACGATTTTGTAGTATTGAAAGAAGTAATTTCTAAAGAACCTCTTGGTCCATTTGTTCGTCAAGGTGATGAAGCATGGTTAAATATAGCACGATGGACTTTATTTGCAATGATTCAAGCTGAAGAATTTGGGATAAATTCGAAGAATGTTGATTTTTATTCGAAACATCCTAATCCCAATATCAAACGCTTACTAGGAGATATATCTGGAACTGGAACTAATATGGATTTAGATGATAAATGGGCTTACAATATAATTAAGCAAGTTGGAAACTATGGTGAAAGTTTCGAGAGGAACATTGGGAAAAATAGCCCAATTGGTATTGAGCGTGGTCTGAATGCACAATGGAAAGAAGGAGGCTTGATGTATGCATTACCAATACGGTAGATTTTTTTTCTAGAATTTCTGTTTATATTTTATAAAATGTCTGTTCTTACTATTCTACATTATCCTGATTCTCGCCTTTTCAAAAAGGCAAGTCCAATAGTAACTATTGATGAGTCGATTCAAAAATTGATTTCTAACATGATTGAAACGATGTATCAAGCTTCTGGGATTGGTTTAGCAGCAACTCAAGTTAATGTCCATAAGCGTCTTGTGGTAATTAATATTAATAATGATAGGAATCATGATGAGCTTGTTTTGATCAATCCAGAGATTACATGGATGAGCAAAGAAAAAAAGATTTCTCAAGAAGGATGTCTATCAATCCCTGGAGTTTATGCAAACATTGAAAGATCAACAAAGATTCATTGTACAGCACTCGATAGAACCGGGGATTTATATGAATTCAATGCTCAGGGTCTTTTGTCCATTTGCATACAACATGAAATAGATCATCTAGAGGGTAGAGTTTTTTTAAATCATTTATCCAGGTTAAAGCAAGATCGAATTCTTCGAAAAATTAAAAAACAAGAAGTTTACTCTCAATAAAAAAAATTTAAGAGGAGCATCATGCGTTTAATCTTTGCAGGAACTTCAGAGTTTGCCTGTTGTTCCCTAAAATCCTTAGTTGAAAGGGGTTATGAGATTCCGTTTGTTTTGACAAAGATTGATCGTTTAGGGGGGCGTGGAATGAAAGTAATTCAAAGTCCCATTAAAAAATTAGCATTAGATCTTGGAATAAAGGTTCTTCAATCGAATACTCTTGAAAAAAAATGGAAATTGTCCTATCAAGTTGAAAAAATATACAAAAAACTTTTAGAAGTCAAACCCGATATAATTATAGTTGTTTCTTATGGATTGATTTTACCTAAATGGATTTTGGATCTTCCAAAGTTTTTTTGTATCAATCTTCATGCTAGCTTACTTCCGCGCTGGAGAGGAGCTGCTCCAATACATAGAGCTATAGAAAATGGAGATAAAGAAACTGGAATCTCTATAATTAAAATGAATGATAAGTTAGATTCAGGAAATATATTGTTGCAACGAAAGGTACCAATTTTAAACGATTATAATTCAGGTATGCTGCATGATATTCTTGCTCAGGAAGGGGCTTTAGCTATTCAATCTATCTTAGAGCAGCTATCTAAAGGAGATTTGAATCAGAGGGTACAACAATCAGATCATATAACTTATGCAAAAAAGATAGAAAAATCAGAATCAATGCTTGATTGTTCAAAAGATTCTAATTTCCTTTCCAGGAGAATTCGTGCTTTTAACCCAACTCCAGGAAATACAATTATTCTTCCAGGGTTTTCGGAACCTGTCAAAGTTTGGGATGCACAAGCTTTAGCTGATGAAGCTGTTTTATCACCAGGTAGCATTCAAAAAATAGGTGATTTTGGAATCGATATTGCTACCGGAAATGGAATATTACGGTTGCTAGAATTGCAAAGATCCGGGAAAAAACGTCAGAAGGTAAAAGAATTTATTTGTGGATGGCGCCGGAATTCTTTTTCAGATAACTTGTTGAAATTGTAACATCAATTCTAAACTTCTTATCAAGAAATATAGTGATTATTTTTTTTGCTCAATTTCTCTATCAAAGAAATAAAATCTTTCTCAAAAAATACCATAGATCTATGCGTATCGTATATAAAGTTTTCCTTGGTAATCTTGTTAAGAAATTTAATTAGAAAATTATAGTATCCATTTATATTCAAAAAGCCAATTGGTTTGTTGTGTAGACCAATTTGTACTTGAACCCAAGTTTCAAAAGCTTCGTCTAATGTTCCAATTCCTCCTGGAAGTACAGCAAAGGTATCGGCCATTTTTATCATTAGAGATTTCCGCTGCTGTATTGAAGAGACAACATTTAATTCTGTTAAATTCAGGTATTTAATTTCTTTTTTCAAAAGAAAATCTGGGACTATCCCTATTACTTTTCCTCCGAGTTTTATCATAGAGTGAGCAATAGTCCCCATAATACCAGTAGTAGCTCCTCCATATATCAATTGTATTTTTTGTTTGACCAATTCTTTAGCAATTTTTTTTCCAAGAGAAATATATTGATTTGGAACATCAGGATTTGCTGCACAGTAAATACAAAGATTATTCATAAAATGAAATATTCTCTATTTTGAAAGTTTTGTTATTTTTTTCTGGTCTACATTTCCTATATTATTAGAGAATGTGATGTTATGATAGTTTAGTTAATTTGATTAATTCATTTTTTGAATAATTTTATTTTTAAAAGCCTAGCCAAGATTTTTCTTTTTTTAATTTTATTAAATTGTCAAGAGTCCCACTTTCTTATTTTTTGAATCTATCTGCAGTAATTATTGAAAAAGTTTTATCCGGATATTCTCTCACTAGCCAGTTAACTTCAGTGAATGAGTTTGAACGGCCTACTGTTCAAGCATTGACTTTTCATTCAATGCGTTATTTAGGCTGGGCAACTTCTATCTCTAAAAAACTTGTCAAAAATTTTCCAAATAAGCTTTTCGAATGTTTGCTTTTGCTAACATTAACTCTTCTGAAAAAGAAAATTGGAACAGAAAATAACAATGCAAATTTGTTTGCAGATATACCAATCTATAATCAATATACTGTTGTCGATCAAGCTGTCCATGCAGCTTGTAATTGTCTTAAATTAAAACAATATAAGAACTTATTAAATGCAGTCCTTCGTCGGTATTTGCGTAAGGAAAATACTTGGGTGGAGAAAAATCTTGAAGCTAAATGGAATCATAAAGATTGGTGGATTAAATTGTTAAAAAATTCTTATCCAGGTCAATGGAAAAGAATATTAAATTCAGCCAACTTTTTTTCACCATTAACACTTCGTATAAATTCAAGAAGAGCATGCCAGGAAGAAATTTTTCAACTTTTTTCCGAGAAAGGATTTATTTCTGAGTTAATTGGTGAATCAGCAATAGCAATTTTGACCCCAAAACCTATCAATTCACTGCCAGGATTTGATCAAGGATTATGGTCTGTTCAAGATTTTGGCGCACAAATTGCAGTTCCTTTATTAGAAGTGAAAAATGGAATGCATGTGCTAGATGCATGTGCGGCTCCTGGTGGAAAAACTGCTCATTTCCTTGAATTGGCTGATGTAGATTTGTTAGCTGTTGATATTAAAAGAAATCGTCTGAATTTTGTTAGAGAAAATTTGGTCCGATTGGGATTAAATTCGAAAAAAGTATGTTTGAAAGCATCTGATGTATCAATCTTGGAAGATTGGTGGAATGGCTCTTACTTTGATGCCGTTCTAGCTGATGTTCCATGCACTGCTTCTGGCATTGTTCGCCGACATCCTGATATTCGCTGGATACGCAATAGAAATGATATAAGACACATTGTAAAGAGACAAAAATCTATCCTAGAGAGCTTATGGAAGACAGTTATTCCTGGAGGAAAATTATTATATTCGACATGTTCGATCTTCCCAGATGAAGGGGAAAAACAAGCTTCCGATTTTTGTAAAAATCATAAGGATGCAATTCGTTTGGATGCTCCAGGTCAAATCCTTCCTATAGAAAGTTCAGAAAGCCCATGTAAATTTGTTAAGCATGACGGTTTTTTCTATGCTTTGTTTTCTAAATCACTTTTTTAAAAAAATTAAGATTTCTTACAATAAAAATTGTTTTTGATAAAAAAAATTGACTAATTTCAGAAAGATTCAATACAATTTTTTTTCTGCGTTAGAAAGATATTTCTGACGAATTGATCATCAATTCAAAAGGATTTGAGTTGTAACGGATTGAATTAGAATGCCGAAGATTTAAATATTTGGAACAATTAGTATTGGATACTAATTTTCTATTCTTCTATTATTAGTTTGATAAGTGCTATTTTTCTTATTTGTATAAGTAAATTGTATCGGGTTAGAATCCAAAAACCCAGGTTAATTTTTTCATTTTTTTTACATTTATTATCTTAAAAAAAAGGAAAAATAGATAATTGATTAATGCAAGTTTTTATTATTCAATAGGTGGAAGTTTTATGTCCAAAATTCTCGTAGTCGATGATGAAGTTGGCATTCGAGAACTTTTATCAGAGATTCTTTACGATGAAGGATATTCAGTTGAACAAGCAGAAAATGCTTTTCAAGCTCGACGATCAAGGTTAAGAGAACGACCAGACCTTGTCCTACTAGATATTTGGATGCCAGATACAGATGGTGTAAGTCTTCTTAAAGAATGGGGTTCTCAAGGTTTATTAGATATGCCTGTTATCATGATGAGTGGACATGCTACAATCGACATTGCTGTAGAAGCAACACGCATTGGAGCTGCTGGGTTTTTAGAAAAACCTATTACCTTGAAAAGGTTATTGAAAACAGTAGGAAATTCACTTTCTCGAAAACAATCCTTTGAAAGAAATAATTTACATAACTTTAATCGAATTAAGAACCATGTATCAGATATACCATCATCTATCAGAAATAAATCAGTTGGAGGTTCAGATATAATTTCCCGTTCAGACTTAGTACCTAAAATAGAGTTGAATGGCCATTCAAAAAGTATTTCGTTAGATCAACCATTGCGTGAAGCGCGTGATTCTTTCGAACGAATTTACTTTGAATATCATTTATCACGTGAGGGATACAGTATGACTAGAGTGTCTGAACGAACGGGTTTGGAACGAACCCATCTTTACAGAAAGTTAAAACAGTTAGGAATTGATTCAACGAAAAAGAAAGGCATATAGAAGATCTAGAAAACAAATTAGAACTTTTAAAAGATATTTTTTCTTGGATTAAATCATTTTTTTCTTGATGCTGTTGATTGAAAATTTTACCTCTCCTTTTGAGGATGAATAGCAAGAAGCTTTCCAAGCATGTCCATAAATGATTTCTATCGTTAAAGGAATAATTCCAGATCTTTCGCGTTTTTCTTCAAGAGATGCACATAAACGATCAAACCATAAGCGACTTGTCAAATTTTTTCTTCGATTTTTTATTGGATTACCTCCTAGTACATGTATATCTCTAAGAAGTTTTTGAGGGGATCTATATTGTAAAGTAATTATATCTTGGTTAAGAACAGGATTTTCCAAACCAACATCAATTAATATATCTCCAAGATTATGAATATCTAAAAAAATGGGAAAGCTTGTTGATGAATTAGAATGAAGAACAGCCTCTTGGAGTTCATGCAATGAACCTATTCCAAGAGAAGAAAAAATAACAAGTCCATTTACCCTCAATATTCTTCTCCATTCAGAAAAAACAAGCCGAGGATTGGGATGCCAATGTAAAGCTAGATTTGACCAAATCAAATCTAGTGCTTCCGGAGGAAGTTCAGTTTTTGAAAGATCTTTTTCCAAAAATTGAGGATTTGAATAGTGTTTTCTTATCAAATTTATAGGAAAAGAACTGGAGAAACGCTTTTTTGCTAGATTCAAAAGGTTCAGACAATTATCAATTCCTATGTATTTTGCTTTAGGATAGAATTTGTGTAATAAGAGATATCCATCTCCATATCCACATCCTGCATCCAGTATTAGATCAGGCTCAATACGCATATATTGCAATTGATAACCCATTCGTCCTGCTATTTCACTATAAAGAAACTGAGCATTTGATAAATTCCCTCGACGACTAAATTGTTTGCTAACATGAACTGAATCAATCAAAGAATCTTGCATCTATTATCTGTTCTTTTATGTAGAAAAATATTTAATACATCACAAGAAGGGATGATTTAACATTTAAACCAATCATTCTGGTGATGCGCCAATTTTATTCATAAGATTCGAAATAGCCAATTTTGGTTCTAAACCTTCAAATAGGATAGAATGAACAAATTCCATAATTGGAAGTTCAATATTTAATTCTTTTGCTCGTTTTATAGCTGACCTAGTCGAATTGATTCCTTCAATAGTGATCTCTTTGGAAATGATTCCCGAAATTTTCTTACCATGACTAATATCAATTCCTGCGTTTCGGTTTCTTGAAAGTTCGCCTGTTGCTGTTAAAACAAGGTCTCCTAAACCTGTTAAACCTGAAAAGGTTGCTATTTTAGCTCCTAATGCAACCCCAAGTCGACTCATTTCAACTAATCCACGAGTAATTAAAGCTGCCCTTGCATTAGAGCCGAGATTTAGACCATCTGATATACCACATGCAATAGCAATAACATTTTTTAATGCTCCTCCCAACTCTACCCCAACTACATCTCGATTTGTGTAGATCTTTATAAATTTCCCATGAAAGGCTAATGAAGTGATTGCTTGAATTTTATAATTTTTGCTGGCTATAGTCATAGCAACTGGTAATTGCATAGCAACTTCTTTAGCAAATGAAGGCCCAGATAACACTCCGCTATTCAATTTAGATGTTCCAAATACTTTTTTCACAACTTCAGATGGCAGAAAACAACTTTCTTCTTCAAAACCCTTACAAGTCCAAATAATTGGAATACTTCGTAGGTAAGTACTCGGAATACGCTCAAAAAGACATTCACAAAGTTTTGAGAGACCAGAAACTGGAACACCGAGAACAATCAGAGAATTTTCAAAATTCTTTCGGTTGAAGAGTTGTTCAAGGACAAAATCAAGATCACTACTAATATGTAAGTTAGATGGAAGATAAATTCCAGGTAAATAACTCTTATTTTCTCTAGTAGTTTTCATAATCTCTGCTTGATTTTTGTTTCTAGCCCAAAGATATGTATAGTGTAAACGACTTGCTGCTATAGCTAAAGTTGTTCCCCAACTTCCACCTCCCAAGACAACTATATTTAATGGTTTGGATGTAGATAAGATAGGCATCTGGATAATTATCCTTAATATTCAGAAGTTACTTCAAAGAATTTGATAAGAAACCAAGTTAACCTAATGCTTGCTCTTTTCTAGCTAAATTTTCCCTAATCTTATTCTTGTATAGATATTGAAAATTAATGTCAGCTAAATGGAATGGTGGAAAAGAAGTTCTGACAATTAAATCAGCAATATTAGACCTTAGGTATGGATAAAGTATAGTTGGGCAAGTTGTATGCAATAACTCTTGAATATGCTGTTCTTGTACTTTTTGTACATCAAAGATTCCTGCTTGTGTTACTTCAACTAAATAAAGAACTTCCTGTTCCATAGAAGCAGTAACTGTTATACGAATTCTTGATTCAAAAAGATTTTTCGAAAGTTCCTGATTATCAAGCTTAATGTTAATGTCAACTTTAGGGTCAGAATTTTTCTTTAAGAAAATTTGAGGAGAGTTTGGCATTTCCAATGAAATGTCTTTAAGATATGTTCGTTGCAAACGAAATGCCACCTCTTCAGTTTCATCTAAAAACCTAGGCTGTTCTTTTTCGCTAATCATGAGAAATTCCAAGATAGGAAGAGATTATAATCTTGCATTGCTGTTGCTGTAATTATTCTGTCTTAAAAAGCAAAATCAATTGTCCATTTTCATCAAGAGCTTTCAGATTGTCAAATCCCCCAATGTGTTTGTTTCCGAAAAAAATTTGTGGGACTGTTTTTAATCCGGTCCGACTGACCATAACATTTCTTTCCTCAGGAAACTGATCAATTTTGATTTTTTGGATTTGGACGTTGTATTTTTTTAAAAGTTTTTCTGCTTGTATGCAGAATGGGCAACTATCTTTACAATACATAACAATAGTATTCGTATTCATAGAAAGGTTCTCCTTACCAAGGATTTTACAGGTTAATCATCTTTAATAATAGGCAAGTTATTTTGAATCCAATCTTCCATTCCCCCATCTATAACAAAAACCTTTTTGTATCCAAGGGAATTTAGAAGTGTCATGGTATCAGATTTTAGATCTTTCCCGTTTGAAGAAATTAGAAATAAAGGTCTATTGGAAGGAATTGAAGAGGTCCTTTTTTTTATTTCATTCAACGGAATATTTTTAGCATGAACTATATGTCCTTTTCTGAACAGTAAGTATGATCGAACATCAATCCAATAAACATCTTGTTTATTAGATATATCTATAGCTTGAGGAATACTAATGAAAATTTTTTTCTTGGGAAGATGTAAAATAAAAAGAGCAATACCTGATAGCAGTGCAATTACTGTAATAAAAACATTGTTCTCTTGAAAAAAAAATGAAAATTTGTCCACGATATTTTCTTTTTGAAGGCTAGTGTATTGATAGAAGATTTTTTTTAGGAAAGTAAACTAAAGCATGAAAATTTCAATGTATTAGACATGTTAATATAAATAACAAAATTTTTTAAGTTTGTAATCAAAATAATCATATATGCATAAAATAGTGTTAATTCGTCATGGTGAAAGCCAATGGAATTTGGAGAACCGTTTTACTGGATGGACAGATATAGACTTAACCAAAACTGGCTGTGAACAAGCAAGAAAATCTGGTGAATTGCTTAAAAAAAGAGGGTTTGCTTTTGATATTGCATTTACATCATTACTTACTCGAGCAATCAGAACTACCTGGTTAATTCTGGATTCTATGAGTATGTTGTATGTTCCAGTTGGAAAGACGTGGAGACTAAATGAACGTCATTATGGTGTACTCCAAGGGTTAAATAAGGAAGATATGATTAAAAAATATGGAAGGATCCAGGTTATGAACTGGCGTCGTGGATACTTAGTTGCTCCTAAAGCACTAGATTTTAATGATAAAAGACATCCTCGATTTGACCTTCGATATGCTCGGATTCCAGCTGATATTTTACCATCTACAGAATGTCTGAAAGATACGGTAGAAAGAGTGCTTCCTTTCTGGAAGGAATCTGTCATTCCTGCTCTTCACTCTGGACGAAAACTTCTGATTACAGCACATGGAAACAGCTTGAGAGCTTTAATCAAGTATTTAAGTGAAATGTCTGAAACTGAAATCCTAGATTTGAACATTCCTACGGGAAAACCATTTGTTTATGAGATAAGCAAGAACTTCTCTCCAATCGGCTGGTATTATATCTGACAATAAGATTAAAAACTGCAGCTAAAAAAAGATCTAAAAATAAGCTTTACAAAAAAAAGGTAAAATCCTAGATGAATCCAATTTTCTATTATGCTACTCACATTTTGCCTTAACAACTTGATGTGCAAATTGTTTATAATGATATGCTGATAATTGACTGGAATTGCATGATATACAAAAAAGTATCATGTGCTATCAAGAATCGAAAAAGCCTTGTGTTCAATCTAGTTTTCTTAATTTTCGGCATAAGCATAGGAATGCTGCTAAGTTTCTGCACAGAAATTTCTATAATGCCTAATCGTAATTTTCTTGCTTTATCTGATGAATTTAGAAGATTCAATAAAGTATTTTCTATTATTAAAAGCAACTATGTTGAAATAATTGAAGACAAAACTCTTATCAATAATGCAATTTCTGGCATGTTATCTGGTTTAGATTCTTATTCGTCTTATTTAGATGAGGATGCTTGCAAAGAGATGCAAATTCTCACTGAAGGTGAATTTTTTGGACTCGGAATTGAAATTGCTTCTGAAGATGATGGATTTATTAAAGTTACATCTCTAATTGAGAATACTCCTGCAGAAAAATCTGGAATTCAAGCAGGAGATATTATAACTAATATTGATCATTTTTCTACCAAAGAAATGCCGTTAAGTAGAGCTGCAAAATTGATGCGGGGATTACCAGATTCAAAGGTTGAGCTGACTATATTACACCCAAATCACTGGGCTCCAGTTGTTTTAGAAATAACGCGTAAATTAATTAAAATCCACAGTGTTCGAAGCAAGATGTTGGAAAATGACCTTTTTTACATAAGAATTATTCAGTTTCAGGAAAAAACTGGAGAGGATTTGTTCAAACAAATTCTTAGTTTAGACAAAAATAATTTTCCAAAAGGTCTGATCTTAGACTTGCGCAATGATCCTGGAGGGCTCCTGAGTAGTGCTGTTGCTGTTTCAGGAATATTTCTTCATTCTAATGTCCTAATAGTTTCCATGCATGGGAGAACTGTTGAAGATAATCAGAGTTACTTATCTAGTTCAGTCGAATATAATCCTAGTAGTGTATTGGGTTATTCGACTACTCTTCCCAGTTGGGTTAAAACTGTTCCAATGATTGTTTTGATAAACTCAGGATCAGCATCTGCTTCAGAGATTGTTGCTGGAGCTCTTCAAGATCATAATCGAGCTAAAATACTTGGGAATAGAAGTTTTGGAAAAGGTTCTGTACAAACTATCCTCCCATTAAATGAATCGTCAGCTTTGAAAATTACTACGGCTTACTATTTTATGCCTAGTGGACGTTCTATTCAATCTTGTGGTGTTGAACCAGATTATTTTGTAACAGATACAGAAGAAGGAAATGTTTTTTTTGCTCAACGTGAGAGAGATTTATTCATTAAAAATAAAGGCAATAATGATAACAATCGAACGTTAGAAACGGAGGTTAATAGCAATAGAATGATTGAATTTGGTGAACCTGATGATTTTCAGCTTAAGAAAGCCATTAGCATTTTAAATTATTTTTCTTTTGAATGATAGAATTACCTTTTTGAAAAGGTAATTTCGAAAAATTCATAAGAAAATAGTCAGAGCATTGTTTTAGAACAATAGGATTCCATGAATGACCAACAAATGTTAAGATATGCTAGGCATATTTTACTTGAAAATTTCGGGATGGAAGCTCAAGAAAAATTTCTTGATTCACGTGTATTGATTGTTGGAATTGGAGGGCTTGGTTCTCCAGCTGCTTTGTATATGGCTGCATCAGGTGTTGGTCACTTAACATTAATAGACCATGATGCTGTGGAGCTTAGCAATCTTCAGAGACAGATTTTACATACAACAAGAAGTCAAGGCAGACCCAAAGCAGAATCTGGAAAGGAAATGTTGCTTTCATTCAATCCAGATATTCAAATTGAAATGCAAATTAAGAAAATTCAGGAAATTGATCTCAGTTTGATCAGGGATGTTGATCTTGTACTTGATTGTTCAGATAATTTTGAAACTCGGGATTATATTAATAAAATCTGTGTTGAAAATTGCAAACCGCTTATTTCAGGAGCAGTTTCCCGGTTTAATGGTCAAGTAAGTGTTTTTAATCTTTTCAACGAAAGCTCTCCTTGCTATAATTGTGCTTTCGAAAATATAGAAGGAAGTCCTAAAATTGAAAATTGTGCAACTACTGGTGTTTTCTCCCCTTTAGTTGGCATTATAGGTTGTATTCAAGCAGCTGAAGCATTAAAGTTGCTAGCTGGAAAGGGTCAGGTTTTATCTGGTCGAATTTTATGCTTGGATGCCTATTCTATGGAATGGAAAATGGTGGGAGTTCAAAGGAATCCTGTTTGCATCATTTGCAAAAATCGACAAACTAATTAGGTTTGGACTACTTAAGTTTTTTTAGGATTAAATTTTTGCGATGCATTAGCTCTACATGTTTGAGAATTGATTTCTGATCATCTAACTGTCCAAAAATTTTCCTTCTTGCCTCTTTTGAAGAATAATTGATCAAACCATGTGCAAATTCTTTCCCAGTGTGATCTACGCAAGCCACTAGTTCTCCTTGTTCAAAATCCCCTTCAACATTTGTGATGCCTAAAAAGAATAAACTTTTTCCTTCTTGCAAAAGCCCGCGAACTGCTCTTTCATTTAATCTTACACGACCGCGTAAATGCAATTGATTTAATTCTTCTTTAGGTATTCTGTTTTCAGATCTGAACTCTGTTCCTATAGATTCTCCTTTCGTTAAGCGTGTCAAAATATCATTTTCATGTCCAGATGCAATGATAGTAATTGCTCCACTTGAATTAGCACGCTTCGCAGCTAGAACCTTTGTTAGCATCCCACCAGTTCCTATTTCACTACCAGAAGAACTAGCCATCTGTTCTAGCAATGGATCATTAATTCTTGCATGAGAAATGAATCTGGCAGAAGGATTTTTTCGTGGATCCGAATCATATAAACCCCTTTGATCTGTAAGAATAATTAATGCATCAGCACCAATCAGGTTAGCTACCAATGCTCCAAGTGTATCATTATCTCCCAATCGAATTTCATCTGTTACAACAGTATCATTCTCATTGACTATCGGAATTACTCCTAGGTGAAGTAAGGAAAATAAAGTATTTTTAGCATTCAGATAACGAATTTTGTTATTTAAATCTTCATGAGTTAAAAGAATTTGAGCGGTTCGCAAGTGATACTTTGAGAAAGCTGCTTCATATGCTTGACAGAGTCCCATTTGACCTACAGCTGCAGCTGCTTGGAGTTCATGCATGGTTTTAGGTCTTTCTGCCCAACCAAGCCTGGCCATGCCTTCTGCAATTGCTCCACTAGATACCAATACAATTTGTTTGCTTTTTATATGGAGATTAAAAATTTGTTCAGCCCAATTATCGAAAGCTTCTCGATCTAAACCCTTTCCCTTGTTTGTAACAATGGAGGACCCTACTTTAATAACCAATCGTTTAGCAAAAACAATTGCAGAGGTATTAGAAGTTTGTTTATTCATAGAATATAAAACTTATAAAATTTCCAGTATTAATATTTTTTCTATCCCATGTATCTAAATTTTGAAGAAGTAGATTCCTTACCAGTTTAATGCAGTTCAAAATGAATTTTCAATGCTTGAATCAATTCTTTTAAACCAATATCTGTCGAAGTTGAAGTTAAAAAAATTGGAGTGTTCCAATTTGTTCTTGCTTCCAAATATCTCTTGATTTCTTGTGCAGTTTTGTCAGATATTAAATCAGTTTTGTTTAAAATAATCCAACGGGGTTTGACTGCTAATTTAGCGTCATATATTTCTAATTCCCTTACAATACTAAGATTATTTTTGATTTCTTGCCTAGATTGATATATCTGAGATATATCAATTACATGTAAAAGTATTTGTGTTCTGCTTAAATGACGTAGAAATGAATGTCCTAATCCTGTTCCAGATCCAGCACCTTTTATCAATCCTGGAATATCTGCAACTGTAAAACTACTTTTTGATGAAATATTAACTACTCCAAGATTTGGATAAAGGGTTGTAAACGGATAATTTGCAATTTTTGGCTTTGCATTAGAAATCTTACTCAAAATTGAGGATTTTCCAGCATTTGGTAATCCAAACAATCCAACATCTGCTAGAAATCTGAGTTCAAGCTTGAGCTTTCGCTTTTCTCCATCCTGACCTAATGTTGAAAATTTGGGCGATCTTCGAATACTTGATTTGAAATGTAGATTTCCATAACCTCCTTTTCCGCCTGATACTAGGACAACTTTCATATTATTTCTATGCAGATCTGAAATGATTGACTGCATTTGAGTATCGTATATGATAGTTCCTACTGGAACTCGCAATTCGATACTTTTACCATTTGCCCCATTTTTTTGAGCTCCTTGTCCATTCTTTCCATTTTCTGCTTGGTAAAAATGAGAATAACGAAGATCAATCAAGGTATGTATGTTGTGATCAGAAATAGCTGATATATCCCCACCGTTTCCACCATTTCCACCATCTGGTCCGCCTTTTGGAATAAATTTTTCTCGACGAAAACTAACAATTCCATTTCCTCCTTTACCAGCTAAAACCTCAAAAAAAACCTCATCTACGAATTTCATGCTCCTATTTCCTAATAATAGAAACAAAAATTGACGCATTAAAAAAAATAAGACAGTTCATTGCAAAGAATTGAAGGCGTCAATTATGGATATATTTATTTACGCTGCAACGGAAAAGAAAATCTGATTATGAAAAAATTTCCATTAGATTCTTTTCATATTTCATAGATAAAAAATTGAGATTTTATAGAATCAACTTTCTAATCTTACCATTGAAACAGTCCGTTTCAATATAACTCCACTCCTGTGAAATCGGACATACCCATGATGCAATGCAAACAAAGTATGATCCTTTCCGATTCCAATGCCTGAACCTGGATGAAACAAAGTGCCTCGCTGTCGAACAATAATAGAACCAGCAAGAACTTTCTGTCTTCCAAAAACTTTCACACCTAAACGCTTGCCTCGAGAATCTCGGCCATTTCTTGTAGAACCTCCGCCTTTTTTATGTGCCATTTCTATTTCCTTTTTTATAAGAATAGAGTATTAAGATTTTAATGAAGTTTCAATAGAATCAATATGAATTTCTGTATATTGTTGACGGTGTCCAGCATTAAGTTGAGAATGTTTTCGGCGACGCATTTTGAATATTCTTACCTTTTTTGATTTTCCATGAGAAATAATTGTAGCTTTAACAAAAGTATCTGCCAAGAATGGTGATCCTAACAAGATATTCTGACCAGAACTAACCGATAAAATTTCTTTGAATTCAATTTTCTCTCCAACATCAGCTGATAATTTTTCTATTTTGAGATTCTCACCTTCTGAGATGCGATATTGTTTACCACCAGTTTTTAGAACTGCATACATAAAGTTTTTCCTTAGAAGCTGACATGAGAAACATTCGAAGCATTCCAAAATATTCTAATCTTATTTAGGAATACATAATAAATAAAAGATCATGTGATCTTTTATTTACATTAAAATATAGCAAATTATCATCTTGGATTTCAAAAATCTTTTGCTAAGAGTGTAATTTTTGATTAAGAATCCAAGTCTTAAATTTTCTTGAAAGCTCAAAATTTGATTGCAAAAAATAAGCAAGTTCGGGAATTCTAATTTAACATTTTTACAAAGTCAAACTGTTGAAAAATCTACTTTTCTGCTGGATTATCATGTTTTAACGTGATAAAAACGTTAATGTCAATTTCTATTCTATTAAAATAAGATTTTTAGAAACTTTTTATACTGGTGACCATATTTTGAATCTTTCTGAACTTATGTTTCCAATTTCTGATGATATGAAGATTGTTGATGATTTCATCCGAAAACGAATTAATTCGAAAATAATTCTAATCCAAACTATTGGAGAATATCTAATTAAGATGGGTGGAAAAAGAATAAGACCTGCAATTATGTTGATGATTGCACGTTCACTCAATTATCAAGGATCTTCTTATTGCCTGACAGCTGCTGTTATTGAATTTATTCATACGGCAACCTTGCTACACGATGATGTGGTAGATGACTCTGATTTGAGACGAGGTCAAATTTCAGTTAACAATATTTTTGGAAATGCAGCTAGTGTGCTTGTGGGTGATTATCTTTATTCTCTTGCATTTGAGGTAATGGTAAGCATTGGCTCAATGAAAATTATGAATATTTTCTCAAAAGCAACTACTACAATTGCTGAAGGCGAGATCTTACAATTGTTAAACATGAAAGATCCAGAGGTTTCTTTTGAAAAATATTTGCAAGTAGTAAAATGCAAAACTGCTAAATTATTTGAGGTATCTGCGCAGGTTGGAGCAATACTATCTTCAGCTAGTCCAAAGGAAGAAGAAGCTGCCTCTTCTTATGGAAGACATATTGGAACAGCTTTTCAGCTAATTGATGATGTTCTCGATTATGAAGGCGAGGTCAAAACATTAGGGAAAAATATAGGAAAAGATTTGAAAGAAGGAAAACCTACACTTCCATTGATTAGAGTTTTGAATGTAGGTTCTTCAAAACAGAAACAATTGGTTCGTAATGCCATTCAAACTGGAAATGCAGATCCTGAAGCTATAATTAAAGCTATACGTGAGACAGATGCACTAGAATACACAATAGAAATGGCAAAGTTAGAAACATCACTTGCACAAGAATCCATAAGTTTTTATCCAGATTCCATTTACAAGGAATCGCTAATGAAATTATGTTTCTTTGCAACGGATAGAAGCTTTTGATTGTATTAAAAGTTTGATGTTCTTTGAAGGATTTTAAAGACTGTTGAAGTTTTTTCTAACTTCTGATTTGGCCATCTCCATCTAATATCCACTTTAAATTTGTCAATCCTTCTAGTCCAACTGGACCACGAGCATGAATTCGATTAGTAGAAATTCCAATTTCTGCTCCAAGCCCATACTCATAGCCATCAGCGAAACATGTTGGCAAGTTTACATAAACAGAACTAGAATCAACCATTCTTTGAAATTTTCTTGCTGCACCTAAATCTTGAGTTACAATAGATTCTGTATGTCCAGAACTCCAGATTTGAATGTGTTCAATAGCTTGGTCTATAGAATCTACAATGCGTATAGCCAGGATAGGAGCTAGATATTCTGTTTCCCAATCAAGATCATTAGCTAGACAAATTCCTGTTAACATAGATTGGGTCTTATGACAGCCTCGAAGCTCTACTCTAAGAGATTGAAACGTTTCTGAAAGTTTCGGCAAAATTTCTAGTGCACAATCTTCATGAACAAGGAGAGTTTCCAAAGCACCACAAATGCCATACCGGTAACTTTTTGCGTTAATTACAATATCATGAGCTTTGTCCAGATCTGCTAACTTATCAATATAAATATGACAGTTTCCGTTTAAGTGTTGAATCATTGGAATTCTGGTTTCTTTTTTCAATGCAGATATTAAATCTTTTCCACCGCGCGGAATAATGAGATCTATGTGCTCTGACATTTTAATAAGATTCATGACAATAGCACGATCTGCATTATCAAAAATTTGCACTGCATCTTCCGGCAATCCTGTTTCTTGCAAACTTTTTCGAATAATAGAACCTAGAAAGGCATTGGATCGCAAAGCTTCACTTCCCCCACGAAGAATACATGCATTTCCAGATTTCAATGATAAAGCAGACGCTTCTATAGTGACATTGGGTCTAGATTCATAGATCATTCCAATAACTCCAATAGGTACGCGCATCTGACTTATTCGTATCCCATTTGGGCGAACAGAAGTTGCGGTGGTACTTCCGATTGGGTCAGGAAGACTCACTATTTTTTCGAGGCTAGTTATTAACGCATCTATTGATCTATCGGATAAGGTAAGACGATCTATCAGAGCCATAGATAGATTATTTTTATGAGCTGCAAACACATCTTTCTCATTTTCTTTCTTTATTTCAGAACGATTAGAATCTAAAAATTTAGCAATGGTTAGCAAACTCTGATCTTTTTCCAAGCTGCTAGCATACATCATAGTTCTAGCAGCTGATCTTGCTTTTTTTCCAACCTTCAAAAGAAGTAGTTCAACATCAGAAGAATTCATAAAAATAGCAGGTAAGAATATCCACCTTCAATCATGCAATAAATCAAATTTCTTGATTTTGAATAAAGTATAATTTTTTGTCAAGAGGAATTGGCATTCAAAATTTGTTTTGAAAAAAATAAGGACAAGCGGGCTAATTCTTCCCAAGGATCTGAGAGTCGATCAGATATTTGGAAACCCTTAATTGAAAGTTCTATCTCATGGATATGTCGAATAGTTTGAAACCAAGCAACAGAATCCAATTTGTCAAACAAATTGTTTGATTTTCTATTTTTGACATTATTGTTGCATATTGTTTCTTGAGATAGAATTGCTGAAGATAAAATTTTTTCCCCAATAATCCAAATTATTCGTGATAACGATTCACCATTTTCTCTTAATCGATCCAATATATGCAATGCTCGACTGGTATTTCCAAGAAGAATAGCCTGACTCAATTCAAATGTATCATAATGAGCAACATCCTGTACAATCTTCCTTGCTTCTAAATTTTCTAACCTTCCCTTTGGGCATAATAAATTGAGTTTAAGAATCTCATTCTGTGCAGCAACTAGATCTCCTTCAACCTTATTTGCTATCCATTCAATCAGATTAGAATCAGCAGTTTGTCCTTGCATGAACAGACGCTTTTCTATCCAATTTGGTAAAGATTTTCTTTGAATTTTTGAAATATTCAGAACTATCCCATTTCTACTTAATTCTTTCATCCATAATGTTTTTCTTATAATTTTGTCTATTTTTGGAATGGTTACAAAAATCACAACATTAGCATCATGATCTAAACCAATTCTTTTGATTATCCAGATAAGTTTTTCAAGGCTATATTTGTTTGGTTTTGCATTTGGGATATTGACTTCTAGAATAAATCGTTCATCAAATAATGAACTACTCTGCATAGATTCAAAAACTTTTTCATGTCTATTGTTTTGATCTAATGAAATAGTAATCCGGTGATTATATCCTTGTTTTCTTGCCTCTACGCGCAAACGAGTCAGAGTTTCTTGAACAAGAAATAAATCATTTCCTATGATGATGTAAAGATTTGAAGGTCTTTCATCTGCAGAAATCAAATCTCTAATTGATTTTTTATCAAACATTGAGTTCTGATATGTTTATGGATTGTTCTAAAAAAATTTTATATATAACAGATCATTTAAAAGAGAAAATTCTATTATCCCGATAAACCTAGAAGAATAGTCATTCAGCTATTCCTAAAAAAGGAGGATGATTTATTTTTATAGCAGTGATTCGGTAAACCAAAAGTTGTACTACTTCTTTTTGCATTGAAAAAAAGGAACTCTCGATTTGCTCATTTCTTGCTTGATTTTCTGAATCTTCACAGAAAATCCTTCTAGAAGTTGATAGAGTTGTTTCTGGAATTAAAATTTTTCCTTTCGAGTCAATTAATTGAAATGAAATTGTTAAAAACAATTCGTACTCTATGAATTGTTCCAAAATATTTGTGGGTATTTTTCGAATAATCTTTTTGTGTTTTATGTCTTCCAATCTAGCCTCAGATTTATCCAAATCCTGGGTTACCTGGATATCCTTACAATACAATAACAATGCATGTTGCAGATCAGATAAGAACATAGGATTTTTTTGTTTTTCTACTTCTTCAACATATAGAGTATGAAATGGAATTTTCCTGGAATCAGGAAATCTAAGACTGCAAGATTCAGTTAGACATAGCAGTATGGTTATCCATACAATTTGGATATTTTTTGGATAAATTATTTCTGATATTATTACTTGCATGAAAAAAATTTATTGATTTATAGTTTTTCAGAATTAAGTAACTATGTTAACTAATTTTTTTGGAACTAATATGATTCGTTTAGGCAATTTTCCAGATAAAAATCTTTGAGATTGATTTTGTATAACTGCGATAGATTTGATTTTTTCATGGCTTGATTCTTTTGGAACAAGGAATTTCCCTTTATATTTTCCATTGATTTGTAGAATTAACTCAATTTCCTCTCTATCAATTGCTGTTTTATCGATTTCTGGCCATGGGGAGTCTGAAATTTCGCCAAAAACCGATTTATAACCCAATTCCAGCCATAATTTCCAAGTAATATGTGGCACTATAGGATAGAGAACACGCAGTAATATCCCAATGCTTTCAGTTATTGCATACTTGAAATAATGGTTCTTGAAATTTGAAATATCCTCAATTATGTTAGCTAGTTTCATAGTTGCTGAAACAACTGTATTGTAATGAACTCTACGATAGTCACGATCTGCTTGTTCTAGGAGGTAGTATACATTTCTCCGAAAGTTTCTGACGATTTCAGGAGATTGATTCCAATCAATCTCCTGATAGTGTTGATTATTTTTAATAACTGCAATTTTTTTGTAACAAATGTTCCATATTCGGTGAAGAAAACGGTTTGTTCCATTGATTCCTGAATTTGACCATTCAATATTTCGTTCCGGAGAATTAGAAAAGATGATGAATAATCTAGCTGTGTCCGCTCCATAAGTCTCTATAATAGACTGAGGATCAATTCCATTAAATTTAGATTTAGACATAGAAATCATTCCATCATAATCAATTAATGACTGATCTGTTTTTAATTTTGCTTTTATTATTCGGCTATTCTCATCATAGATGCATTCTATCTGATTTCCGGAAAAGTACTCTTTTTTTCCTTCCCTGTTAGTTCGTGAATAAGTATGGTTTAGCACCATTCCCTGACATAGAACTTTCTTGAATGGTTCATCAAGATTTATCAAACCCATATCACGCATAGCCTTTGTCCAGAATCGAGCATAGAGAAGATGCAAGATAGCATGTTCAATTCCTCCAATATATTGATCTACTGGCATCCAATAATTGTTACGTTCATCTAGCATGCAATCCTTGCTTCCAGGAGATGTATAACGCATGAAGTACCATGAAGAATCAAAAAATGTATCCATTGTATCTGTTTCCCTCTTAGCATCTTGTTTGCAGATTGGGCAAAAACAGGATAGGAACAATTCATTTTTGTTTAGTGGATTTCCTGTCCCATCTGGAACTAAATTGGTTGGCAAAACCACTGGAAGCTCTTTTTCTGGAACCGGAACCAAACCGCAAGTTTTGCAATGAATAAGTGGGATAGGGGTTCCCCAGTATCTTTGTCTTGAAATACTCCAATCACGAAGACGATAAGTTGTGTATTTTTCGCCAAATTTTTTATTTTGAATGGTTTTAACAATTGCTTCTGATGCTTCTCTATAGTTTAGGTTGCTAAATTCTAAAGAATTGATAGTATGCGAATAACTTTTTTCACTATACCAATCTTTCCAATGGTTGCTCTCAAAGGATTTTCCTTCTGACATGTTGACTTGGATAATTGGAATGTTATGCTTTTTTGCAAAGAAAAAATCTGATTTATCATGCCCGGGAACCCCCATAATTGCTCCATCGCCATAGTCTGATCGAACATAATTACTTATCCAAACATTTATTATCTTACCTGTTAACGGATGAGTGACTGTCAGCCCTGAGTAAATTCCCTCTATTGAGCTTTCTTCAAAAGAAGAATTAACAATGCTATTTTGTTTGATTTTTCGAACAAAGGATGCTATCTGAAAAGACATTTTTGCAGCATGAGAAGCTAGTGGATGTTCGGGAGAAATTGCACAAAATGTAACCCCCATAATAGTATCTGGCCGAGTTGTAAAAACATAGAGACTTCCATTTTGGATGAGATCACCATTAGTGTTTCTGATACAATGCGGAAAGAAAAATCGGATTCCCTCTGATTTTCCTATCCAATTTTTTTGCATAGAAATAACTTGTTCTGGCCAACCATTCAATTTTTCAGCTGATTGCAGTAATTCATCTGCATACTTTGTAATACGCAGGTAATAACCAGGAATTTCTCGTTTCTGGATAATTGCTCCAGATCTCCATCCACGTCCATTTATAACCTGTTCTTTGGAAAGAACGGTTTGATCGATTGGATCCCAGTTTACAACCTGAGTTTTTCGATAGGCAATCCCACATTTTAGCATTTTTAAAAAAATCCATTGGTTCCATTTGTAATACTGTGGATCACAAGTTAGCAATTCTCTTGACCAATCAATTGATAATCCAAGAGTCAAGAGCTGTTTTTTCATATGTTCAATGTTATTTTTAGTCCATTTATATGGAGAAATCCCATGCATTATTGCTGCATTTTCAGCAGGCATGCCAAAAGCATCCCATCCCATTGGCATTAGTACATTAAAGTTTTTCATACGCAATTGACGAACCATTACATCATTGATTGTATAATTCCGAACATGTCCCATATGCAGTTTTCCACTTGGATATGGAAGCATTGAACAAGCATAGAATTTTGTTTTTTTAAAGTTCTTTTTTTCCAAAGGAAAAAATTCAGATGCTTTGTGCAAACCAGAGGAAGACCAAGAAGATTGGGCTTCCTTTTCAATGGAAGTGTGATCGTAATATTTCTGCATAGATTTTGTATTAAGAATTGCTCAAATGAACTTAGGAGAAAAATTCTTTATTAATGGAAAAATTCTTGCTTAAGAATCTGACTTGTCAAGAATCAGGAAAAATTTGCATTCTACATTCAATAAGAAAGATCCTTAAACAGGACTTAACAATCTTGAGCTAATTCTATAATTTATTTAAATTCTTGTCTTAAAATTCAGGTACATTTCATGTAGTTAATGAACAATTCCTTTTTTAAATAATTAAAGTTTTTAAGAAAAAGATTTATTTTTGATATAATTGGACTGTGTTATTTAAAGAATTCTTGATTCAAGTTGATATTAATTTAATTAAGAAGTTTTTTCTTTGGTAAGAATTTTTCATATTTGTCTAGTTTCTAATTTTTATTTACAAAAAAGAGAGTTAAGTATGGCTCGTATATGCCAAATAATTCAAAAAAATCGCATGGTTGGAAATAAGGTTTCTCATGCTAATAATAAAACTAAGCGAGTTTTTTTACCAAATCTTCATTGGCGACGTTTTTGGATAGAAAGTCAAAAACGTTGGATCCGTCTTCGTGTTTCTGCTAAAGCCATTCGGATAATTGATAAGAAAGGCATCGATGTTTTACTTTCTAAAATCCAAAATTAGTAACAATAAATACTATGAAAATTCTGAAATAGATTGTCCTATCAAATAAAAATAAAAATTTAGAGAATATAAAAAATGGCCAAGAATACCCGTGAAAAAATAAAACTCGAATCCAGTGCTGGAACTGGGCACTTTTATACAACAACCAAAAACAAACGGAATATATCTGAAAAGTTAAAACTCAAAAGGTTTGATCCAATAGTTCGCAAGCATGTTGAATATAAAGAGAAAAAACTGAGCTAAGTAGCATTACTAGGATTGCTCTGAATTTTTTAATTCAGAAAGGTCTAGTTCTTTTGATCCTTCGAATTTCATAATTGATGGAAATTTTCTTTTCTTACTTGATTTTTTCTAAAGTCTGGCTGTTTCAAATTACTAATTTTTTTCATATTTGATCTTAAGAATTCATTACTGAAAGACTTTCCAACTAAAAAAAGAGAATTGTGTTCAAGATTAAATTTGCCAAAAAAATATTTTTTTTAATTTTTGTCTTTTTAGTTCCAAAATTAACTCAAGCAACAAAAGTTAAGAATTTTGATAAAAATGACCAATTCTTGATAATTTCAGTAGCATCTAGTTTATTGCTTCCATTTAAAGAACTAATACACAATTATAAAATAGAAAATGATTCAGCCAATATTGTGCTGAACTCTGGAGCCTCTGATCTTCTTTATCAACAAATTATTCAAGGGGCTCCTGTAAACATTTTTGTTTCAGCAGATCAAAAGATATTCACAAGAAATTTTTCCAGGAGCCAAACTATTTTTGTTTCAGAAACAGTGGATTTAGTTAGTAATGAATTAGTTTTGATAGTTCCTATTGCTAGCAAAATAGCGATAAACTCCCTTAATGACTTGCAAAAGAAAGAGATAAAATGGGTTGCTTATGGAAACCCTATTACTTCTCCTGTTGGGCGTTACACTGAACAAGTTCTAAAAAATTGTGATCTTCTAGATGTCATAAAAGAAAAGGGGATTCCAACACAAAATGCAAGACAGAGCTTAAATTATGTTTCGCAAGGAGAAGTTGATGCTGGTTTTGTTTTTCTTACGGATGCACTTTCAAAAGTGAAAAGTACGCGTATTGCTCTACATATTCACACAGATGTTCCAATCGTTTATTCGATGGTTTTAATATGCCAAGAAAAAAATTCATTGGATATGACTCAGATAAAACATTTTTTCGATTACATATATCTTTCAAAAATTAGCAAAGAAATATTTATTAAACATGGATTTAAAATAATTCAAAAAAAGGTTTAAAAATATGTTTAATAGTTCAGAAACGTCTTGGGGACCATTACTTTTATCCTTTAAGATAGCTATATGTTCTTCAACATTGAATGCTTTATTAGGAATTGGAATAGCTTTTGCATTAGTCCAATTGAACTCCAAGGTTTCAAGAATTATAAGTGCTTTACTGACTTTACCATTGGTCTTGCCCCCAACAATAATTGGTTATTATCTTCTTGTTTTTTTTGGAAAGAATGGAATTTTTGGTTCTTGTCTAGCAAATCTTGGAATTCACTTGATATTTACATGGCAAGGAGCTGTACTTGCGTCAGCTTTGGTATCATTTCCGCTAGTTTTAAAATCAGCGAAAGCTTCATTTGAAAGCATAGATAACAGAATGCAGGATGCAGCTAGAATTTTAGGAGCAAGTAAAGTTTGCGTGTTTTTCCAGGTAACCTTACCACTAGCATCAAGGGGAATCATAGCTGGGGTTTTGTTGGCTTTTACAAGAGCATTAGGAGAGTTTGGAGCAACAATAATGATCGCAGGTAACCTCCCTGGGAGAACACAAACTTTATCGGCTTCTATTTATGATGCAATGTGTATGGGTAATATGGATGAAGTATTGAATTCAATAGTTGTCATTTCGTTGTTCTGCATAGTTGTATTATGTTTTACTGAAAGTAAAATTTTTACACGAATTAACATTGTTTCTAAAGAAAAGAATAATGGATATATCTTCTAATTTAGGTTTTTTATAAAGATGAATTTGCTTTCAGAAAAATTTTTATGTTTTAACTTATATTTCAGTAAAAATTTTTTGGAATTCAATGAATCTCTGTCTTGCATTGAAAACTTTCTTTTAAAGAAAATTCCGATAAATTAACATTCTCATTTATTTTAAGTTTTAGAGAAGTTCCTCATCTTGTATGATACCTAGAAAATCTAGTGAGGAATATTCTAAAATTTTTCTATTTATTGCGAAGATTGTTTCCAATAATTTTTCATGAAGATAAATCCTGGCTGATAAACATCAATTAGTTAGTTAATTTAAGGTTTGATAATTGAATGATTGAATTAGGTGTTAATGTTGATCATGTTGCGACACTAAGGCAACAAAGAAAAACTTCCTATCCAGATCCCGCGATAGCGGCTTTAGAAGCAGAAAATTCTGGTGCCGATCTGATTACCTTGCATCTGCGAGAAGACCGGCGGCATATACAAGATTCCGATGTTTATAAGATTCGCTCATTGCTTTTTCTTTCACGCATGAATTTAGAATGTTCTCTTGCTTCAGAAATTTTAGAGATTGCTATTCATGTAAAACCAGATAATGTTTGTCTAGTTCCAGAACGTCGCAATGAGATAACAACTGAAGGTGGGTTGGATGTATCTGCCAATGCGCTTGCCATTGAAAAAGCTATAATGCAGCTTACTAAAGCTGGAATTAAAGTAACTCTTTTTATTGATCCGGAACCTCATCAAGTGATTATTGCAGCAAAAATTGGAGCTTTTGGCATCGAAATCCATACTGGCTTCTATGAACAATCTTTTAATGAAAAAAGAGATTATCTGGATTCCGAAATTTCAAGAATTAAAGCAACAGTTGAAGAAGGATTGAGATATGGATTGCGAGTCCATGCTGGACATGGATTGAATTATCAGAATGTAGTTCCTATAGCTAGAATCAAGGGCATTTCAGAACTTAATATTGGCCATGCAATTGTTTCAAATGCAATTTTTCATGGGTGGAAAAAGTCAATTAAAGAGATGAAAACTATAATTGCAAAGGCCAATATATGAGTCTCAATGTTTTTCATGATTCTTATAAGCTTACATCCAAAAGATTTATTGCTGGAATTGGAGTAGATTTACTAAGTATTGAAAGAGTAGAAAAGCTACTAAAAAAAAATGGTTCTCGTTTTGCAGCTAAGATACTTGGCGGGGAAGAACTGCAACTTTTTTACATTAGAAAAAGCAGGAATTTAAAAAATGCTGTTAATTTTTTAAGTTCAAGATTTGCGATGAAGGAAGCTTTTTCTAAGGCTCTTGGAATTGGAATGACTAAGCCAATGGCTTGGAGGGAAATACAAGTGTTCAATTCTAAGAATGGAAAACCAGAGATTGTATTATCTTCTGATTTGTCTAATTGGTATGAAAAAAAAAACTATGGGACAGCACATATTTCGGCTTCTCATGATAAAGGTATAGTTACTGCTTATGTCGTTATAGAATACAAATTCTATACATAGAGATTCCTGTATAATTTTGAATTCAATTGTTCAAGCATTTTCTTGATACTAATAACAATTATGTCAGATTTATTTTCTCAATTTCTTTTGGAAATTACGGATATTTCCAACATTAAATCGATCATGAAAAAAATTCCCTGTTTACCAGGGATATACCAATTTATGAATGTAAAAAATAATACTATATATATTGGTAAATCTCGAAATCTGCGGAAAAGAATATCTTCTTATTTTCAAAAGAGGTCATTTGGTCCACGAATTACTACCATGTTGGAAAAAGTTTCAAAAATCCAGATTACAACCACTCAATCAGAGTCAGAAGCGCTTATTTTAGAAAATAATCTAATTAAGAATCTGCATCCAAGATATAACATACTTTTTCGCGATGATAAATCGTATCCATACATCCTACTTTCCAAAGATGAATGGCCGCGCATCCTTCATTATAGAGGAAGAATGAGTAGGAAACATTATCATTCTTTTGGTCCTTTCCCAAACTCTTGGGCTGTAAAAGAAACTCTTAGAATTTTGCAAAAAGTATTCCAATTGCGAACTTGTGAAGATTCAACTTTCTTCAATCGTTCAAGACCTTGCATGTTGCATCAGATTGGATATTGTTCTGCTCCTTGTGTTGGAGCAATTAGTTATGAGCAATACAACAGTGATGTAAAAACAGCTATTAAATTCTTAGAAGGAAAAACTAAAAGTATTTTTGAGAGAATTGAACTTCTTATGAAAGATGCTTCAAGAGAGTTAAGATTTGAGGATGCTGCAAATCTTAGGAACCAAATGTATGCTCTCTCAAGTATCTTAAAAAAACAATCTATGGAAATACCTGGTAATACAAATGCAGATATTATTTTTTTAGCTGTTGGAAAAGAACAAGTATGTATCAATTTAGGAATAGTTAGGAATGGTATTTATCTTGGGAATAAATCTGTTTTTCCAACAGAAATAAACGAGGATTCCCCAGAACAAATCCTTGAAGCTTTTCTTTCTAGTCATTACTTGTCTTCGGACAATATGATCCCTGAATTAATCATTTGTTCTCATAAATTAAATGATAAAAATTTGATTAAGCTCTTAAGCATGCATTCTGGCAGCAAACATACTACACGTTTCTTGAATAATCCTAGGGGGATATACCATTCCTGGCTTGAACAAACAAAGGATAATGCAAAAATATTCTTATCCCAATTTGAAGATAAATTTTCTAAATCTGTTGATTCTAGTGTTGAATTAGCAGAGCTTCTCAAGCTTGATGCCAAGAAAGCTAGATCAGGAACCTTTCGAATTGAGTGTTTTGATGTTAGTCATATTGGAGGAGAAGATGCTCAAGCATCTTGTGTTGTTTTTGAGCATAATTCAATGCAAAAGACTTTATATCGTCATTATAACATTTCTGGAAATCATCCTAGAGATGACTGTTTTGCCATGAAGCAAGTTCTGCTTCGAAGGTTTTCAGGAAAAAATGATAGTAAAAAATTGCCTGATTTAGTTTTGATTGACGGAGGAAAAGGTCAGGTTTCTACAGCAAAAAAAGTATTTGAAGAATTAAATCTAAATTCTAGAATAATGATATTAGGAATAGCCAAGGATAAAAGTCGAAAAACAGGATTAGAAAAAATTGTTTTTGCTGATGAAATGCCTATTCCAGTTTTTTCTAAAAAAGTTTTAATGCTAGTTCTTTCCATACGTGATGAAGCTCATAGGTTTGCCATTTCTGGCATGAGAACTCGACGATTAAAAAAGCATAATATATCTCAATTGGAGGAAATTGTAGGAATTGGAATTGATCGTCGAAAGAATTTGTTAAATAAATTTGGAGGAATTTTAGGTGTTAGATCAGCTAGTGTTTCTGAGTTGATTTCTGTCCAAGGCATATCCCATTCATTAGCTCATCGCATTTATGAACACTTTCATCAATAAATCAATTGTAACAATTTGTTTACTATATTTTGCTTCACTTTTGTCCATTAGTTTTACTCTGAATCTTGATTATATAGGAAACCAGATGAAAAGATCGACTGATAACAGTGATGATACTCTGTTCTCATGTTTATAAACTTTCCTATTGTATTGACTTGGCTTCGTATGGCGATGATACCACTATTGGTAGGAATATTTTACTTACCAGACTGCTGGTTCGGATCAGCAATTCGAGAAACCTGGGCTGCTATATTCTTTATCTTTGCAGCATTGACAGATTGGCTTGATGGTTGGTTAGCTAGAAAGTGGAGACAAACCTCTGCATTCGGTGCTTTTTTGGATCCAGTAGCTGACAAACTGATGGTTTGTGCAGCATTACTAGTTTTATTAAACTTGGACAGGGTAGATGCATTTGTTGCTCTTGTCATTATTGGTCGAGAAATTATGGTATCTGCACTTCGTGAATGGATGGCAAAAATAGGTGCTAGTGCAAGTGTTGCTGTTCATAGATTGGGAAAATTGAAAACAGTAGCACAAATGGTTGCTGTTCCTTGCCTTTTTTTTGATCATAAATTTGGAGTTCCATTTCAGTTTTTTGGAGCTAATTTAATCAAATTTTCTGCAATCTTGACCATTTGGTCGATGTTTTATTATTTGCAAAAAGCTTTACCAGTCCTTCGGAAAAAAAATCAATTACACCAGTAATTTTTGAAAATTATTTAGGTTAATCATTGGGAAAGAATCGAATTGGATGGAACTTTTTAATATTAGTCTAATTAATGAATTTGTAAGAATTTGGGCATCATATGCCAAAACGAGATGAGATTTTAATCAATTAGAGTTTCAAGGACATTAATATGCTCATCTCGAGATTTTAAACATTCTTGAGTAATTATTTCAGGTAGATTTCTGTAATCTAAGATATACGAAATGTTCTTTTTCCAATATTTTTTCCATTTCAATTTCTGCATCTCTTAAGAAGAGTTTGTGGTCTTTCTGATATTTACTTTTCAATAAACTGATTTTTTAAGCAAAGTTTAGAAAACTTGATTTTGTATGTTTTCATATTGAAGTAAATAAAAGTTCCAAAAGCGATTTTATAGAAAAGAGTATTTAAAAATCAAAAAATAGATTTGTACTCTGATCTATTTTTTTCTGAAATTATAAAAAATTTATAACAAATTCTCCAGCTTTATGCCTTAACTTACTTGAAAAATCAGGTTATACTGCCCACACTCACTCAACTGAGTTTGATCTTTCAATAAGAGTTTATAAGAATTGCAATAAAGCAGGTTTTCTTGAAAAAGAAAAACAAATCAAGAGGTAAGAAGAAAAAGTTTCCTGTTAATATTATTCATGTAATAAGTCCTATTTTTGGTTGTATGGCAAAGATTTTGACATTACTTTTGTTATCACAAGCCTTTTTAGGTTTTTTTGTTTCAATCTTTATTGGAACAATATTTGGCTTAACAGAAGGTCTTTGGGCACTTTCTGGAATGTTCTTTGCTTTTCTTCCAAATTTTGTATTCTTTTCTTGCTTGTTTTTTATTTCAAATAGAAATAGTTCTTTTAATTCTCCATTGGTTCTTGTGTTTTTGTTGTTGAAACCGTTTTTGATAGCTTTTTTTCTTTATTATTTTGTTTCAAGATTTGTTAAAAATCAGCATGTGTTGTTTCTACCGTTCTTCTTATGTGGGTTTTTATCTACTTTGAAAGGATATTTTTTTGTACCTATTTCTCAAAAAGTTCTAAAAAGCATTTATTGAAAGTTAATTAGTCATGCTTTGCATGCAAGCCTTTCAAATTCCAAATTCATTGGATTCTAAAAAATAGAGTTTTCTAATGACTGATGTTACTAAACAGATCTCTCCCTTTTCTGAATATATTCAACATCATCTAGTGCATTTGAATAATATTGGAAAAAAACAAGATTTTATTGCTCAACTTGATGTTGTGAATTACGACTCCCTATTTTGGTCTATTTTTATGGGATTCCTAATGGTTCTTATTTTTTCTCTAATTTCACGTCGATGCTCATCAAATGTCCCGAATTGTTTTCAGGCATTTCTTGAAATGATCATTGAAATGGTAGATCTACAGGTTAAATCTTTCATTAAAAACCCTGAAAGCCGAGAATTTATTACTCCATTTTCACTTACTATATTTTTTTGGATCATTTTCATGAATTCATTGGACTTACTACCAGTAGACCTTATTCCTTGGATTGCAACCTGGACTGGATTAGGTGCTAATGATGGAGATCTGCTATATCATCATCGCATTTTACCTACTGCAGATCTAAACATTTCCATGGGAATGTCTTTTGGAGTAATAATTTTGGTTTTTTATTACAACCTGAAAATAAAAAGGACTCATGGTTTTATCAAAGAACTCCTAATAAGTCCATTTCATGCAAATAAGAAAGTTTTTGCAATTATGCTTTTTCCAATTAATCTTTTTCTCAATTTGATTGAATATATTGCAAAATCTATATCTCTTGGCATGCGTTTGTTTGGGAATATGTTTGCTGGAGAACTAATATTTATGTTAATAGCTCTTCTTGGTGGAACTTGGACTGGATTTGATCTATCAAGCCTTGGTTTAGGGTTAGGTCATGTATTTGCTGGTCTTATTTGGGGAGTTTTTCATATTCTAATAGTTATTCTTCAAGCTTTTATTTTCATGATGCTTACATTGGTATATATAGGTCAAGCTCATGAATGCCACTGATAAAAGCAATTTATCAAGTTGTATTTCTTTGAAGATTTTTTTCTCAATACTTTATTTCTTTTGGGAGTTTTTATGACAGATTCTGCTATTGTTGCTTTGTCTTGTGCTTTTATTATTGGTTTAGGAGCTATTGGAGCATGTATTGGTATTGCTACAATTGGAGGGAAATACTTAGAAGCTTCAGCTCGTCAGCCAGAACTCATGAATGCGTTACAAACCAAGTTATTTTTGCTTGCAGGATTAATTGATGCAGCTTTTCTCATTGGGGTTGGGGTAGCTATGCTTTTTGCTTTTGCAAATCCATTTGTAGCTTGACATATTCTAAAATAGAAAACACCGAAGATTATTACTTTTCTTGTGAAAAGAATATTGCTTTTTTTAAGCAATTACTTAAAAGGCAGATACTGTGAATTTAAATGCAACATTTTTTTTTCAGATATTAGTTTTCTTCATACTTTGTTGGATTACAACAAGATTTGTTTGGCCACCTCTTATGAAGGCAATTCAAGAACGTCAAAAAAAAATAGAAGATGGATTAGCTGCTGCTGAGAAAGGTAAGAGAGAATTAACAGAAGTTTATAATCGAATTTATTCTCTTGAAACCGCATCAAAAATTGCAATGCAAGAAAAAATAGCCGAAACAGAGAAAAAAGCATTGTTAATTCTGGAAAAAGCAAAGGAGGAAGCAAAGCTTTATCACTCACATACTCTAGATTTTACAAAAAATGAAATTCAGCGAACTGTCAAAAGGGCTCGAGAATCATTGCAACATGATTTATCTGATTTGATAGTTAAAGGGGCTGAACAAATTCTGAAACGTGAGATTGATGCTAAAAAGCATTCCGAAATATTAAGTAAGCTTAAAGAACAACTCTAGTAATGATCAAGGAGTCGATATAAATGTCCTTAACTATAGCAAAGCGTTATGCAGGGGCTTTATTTGGTTTAATTTCTGATAAAACCAGTGAATTAGACTTGTGGATCTGCTTTTTTTCCAAAATGGAAAAAATTTTATCTGACAAGCATATTCATGAACTTGTTGTTTTAAATCCCATTTTAGAAGGTTTTCAAAGAGCTGAAATTCTTATATCTATTCTCAATTTGTCCGAAATGCCAAAGTATGCCTACAATTTTGTTTCTCTCTTAATTGAGAAAAACAGAATGATTTTTTTTTCAGAAATATTTGAACAATTTCAGATACTGAAAGATGAACATGAGGGGATATCACAAGTTTTCATTACCAGTGCTTTTCCATTATCAGAAACTGAGTTAAAAGGAATTCTTCCTATACTTGAAAGAAGATTTCAAAAAAATAAGTTAAAAGCAAAAATAAGTTTGGAACAATCATTGATTGGTGGTGCTTGTTTTCAGGTCAATGACGAAGTTCTTGATTGCTCTATTCTGAAACAACTTACTTGTATGGGTTCGGCAATCAAAAACGATAATTTGTTTTTAGTCAATGGAGAATAATTTCAATGCAAAAAGAATTTGAAAAAAATTCTCGGGAGAATGATTGTGCAAATTAATCCTTCTGAGATCACAAAATTTTTAAAAGATCGAATTGAGAATGTAAATTCTATACCAAACATATCTACAGAAGGCATAGTATTATCTGTCATGGATGGAATTGTTCATATCTATGGTCTTAGTAATGTCATGTATGGAGAAATTCTTGAGTTTCGAAACGATACTTTGGGTCTAGTCCTGAATCTTGAACCTGATTCTGTAGGAGCTGTTGTGCTTGGAAATTATCTAGATATTTCAGAAGGCGATACAGTAAAAGCTACTGGAAAAATTCTCAAAGTTCCTGTAGGTCAAAAATTGAGAGGTCGTGTGGTAAATGCATTGGGGAAACCTATTGATGGAAAAGGTCCAATTGAATCGGATGAGTTTGATATCATCGAGAAACCAGCTCCTGGGGTTATGGATAGAATCTCTGTATCTGAACCGTTACAAACTGGGATTAAAGCAATTGATTCGATGGTTCCTATTGGCCGAGGGCAACGCGAGCTCATTATAGGTGATAGACAAACAGGAAAAACCGCAGTTGCTGTTGATACTATCATCAATCAAAGAGAGAATGATGTTACTTGTATTTATGTTGCGATTGCTCAAAAGTCTTCTGTAGTTAACAAGATAGTTCGAACATTATATGAGCATGGAGCATTAAAATATACGATTGTTGTAGTTGCAAGTGCTTCCGAATCTGCTGCAATGCAATACTTAGCTCCTTATTCTGGTTGTACAATGGGAGAATACTTCCGGGATCGTGGCAAAGATTCTCTAATTATCTATGATGATCTAACAAAACAAGCTTGGGCATATAGACAGATATCTCTTTTACTACGAAGGCCTCCTGGTCGTGAAGCTTATCCAGGGGATATTTTCTACCTACATTCTCGTCTTCTAGAGAGAGCAGCACGAGTTAACGAAGATTATGTCAAAAATTTTACAAGTGGTTCTGTTTGTGGGAAAACAGGTTCTTTAACTGCAATGCCAATTATTGAAACTCAATCAGGAGATGTTTCAGCTTTTGTTCCAACCAATGTAATATCAATTACTGATGGACAGATATTTCTAGAAACAGATTTGTTCAATTCTGGTGTTCGTCCAGCAGTTAATGCAGGAGTATCTGTTTCGCGTGTTGGTGGAGCCGCACAGACAAATGTTATTAAAAAATTATCCAGTGGTATTCGTACTGATTTAGCTCAATATCGTGAGTTAGCTGCTTTTTCACAATTTGCATCTGACTTAGATGAAATAACTCGTCGACAACTTGAACGAGGCCAGAGAATTTTGGAAGTTCTTAAGCAACCTCAGTATCAACCTTTAAAAGTTTGGAAACAGATCATAATTTTATTTTGTCTCAATAAAAATCATCTAGATGATATTGAAATGTCTGAGATTGTGCATTTTGAAAGATCTTTAACTGAAGAATTGGAGTTGAAACATCCAGAACTTATTAACAATATTGAAGAAACAAAAGATTTGTCAAATGATTCCATTGAAAAACTAGCTTATGCTGTTGAAATGCATAAGAAAGACTTTTTCCAAAAAAAAGATTTCCTTCAGAAGAGGTAAATATCATTAATCAAATTGAAGAAATAAATGCCAGAAATTAAAAAAATAAAAACAAGAATCAGAAGTATAGAGAATACTTGTAAAATTACAAAGGCAATGGAAATGGTCGCTGCATCTAAAATGCGGAAAGTTAAAGACCGAATGTTTTCTGGACGCCCATATGCAAATAAGATACGCCAAATAGCCGTACATTTGATAAATTCTCATCCCGAATATTCCCATCCATATCTTCTATCCCGAAAAATCAAAAGTGTTGGAATAATTGTAATTTCCACAGATAAAGGACTTTGTGGACCAATTAATACTAATGCTGCTCGTATTTTATTAGCAAAATTTCAAGAGTTTAAAGCTAATGATATTTCTATCCAAACCACTGCCTTTGGAGAAAAAGCAGTAAATCTTTTGGTTCGAATTGGATCGAATTTAGTATCTCAAGAAACGAAGATCGGAGATGATCCAGATTTCGAACGGTTTTTAGGAGCTATTAAAATTCAACTAGATTCCTATTTGTCGTTTCAAATTGATGCTCTTTATGTAATAACTACACGTTTTGTTAATACAATGAAGCAAGAACCTATATTTTTGCAGTTATTGCCTTTGCCTGGAGATTTAAGCGATCCTTATGAATCTCGTGACGATAAATTATCTAGCCAAAAATCAATGTCTGATAAATACCAAGTGAATTATATTTATGAACCTGATGCAAGATCTGTAATTGATAAGTTTTTGCAACGCTATGTCGAAGCTTTACTATATCAATCTATTTCTGAAAATATAGCTTCAGAGCAAGGAGCAAGAATGGTTGCAATGAAAGCAGCAACAGATAATGCTAAAAGGGCTGTAGATGAATTGAAAGTTGTTTACAACAAAACGCGGCAAGCAAGTATTACTAAAGAGATCTCTGAAATTGTCAGTGGTTCTTCAGCAGTTTTATAAGATCTATCTTGATTAGAATATTTTGTATCTCCTATAAAAATTTTTATATCCCCTATCTAGATATTACTAATTTGAGGAATGAACATGGTTAGTGGAGTTATTGTTCAATGTATTGATGCTGTTGTAGATGTTAAATTTCCAAAGAATAAAATACCTGGAATTTATGAGGCACTTATTTTAGATGAAGAAAAATCATTGTCATTAGAGAAAAATCTGGTTTTTGAAGTTCAGCAGCAGCTTGGAGATGGAATTGTTCGAAGCATTGCTATGGGTTCTAGTATTGGTCTCCAAAGAGGAATGAAGGTGTTATCTACAGGATCTGCTATTTCAGTTCCAGTAGGTACTGGAACACTCGGGCGCATTATGGATGTATTAGGTCGTCCAATAGATAAAGCAGGACATATTTCTCACAAAGAAAAAAGGAGCATTCATCAAAATGCTCCGGCTTTTGATGATTTATCCAGTTCAATCGATTTGCTAGAAACTGGAGTTAAAGTCATAGATCTAGTTTGTCCCTTCTCCAAAGGAGGAAAAGTAGGTTTATTTGGTGGTGCTGGAGTTGGAAAAACTGTCAACATGATGGAATTAATTAATAATATTGCTAAAAATCACCATGGCCTATCAGTGTTTGCTGGGGTTGGTGAACGTACTAGGGAGGGTAATGATTTCTTTCATGAAATGAAGGACTCTAATGTTTTGGATAAAGTAGCAATGGTATTTGGTCAAATGAATGAACCCCCTGGAAATCGTTTCCGTGTTGCCTTAACTGGTTTAACCATAGCTGAAAAATTCAGAGATGAAGGTAAGGATGTATTATTTTTCATTGATAATATCTATCGTTATACTCTTGCAGGTACAGAAGTTTCTGCTTTGCTTGGTCGGATGCCATCTGCCGTAGGATACCAACCAACTCTTGCAGAGGAAATGGGAAAATTACAGGAACGAATTGCATCTACAAAGTCTGGATCCATTACGTCAATTCAAGCTGTATATGTTCCTGCTGATGATTTAACCGATCCTTCTCCTGCAACTACATTTCAACATCTGGATTCAACCATTGTTTTATCTAGAGAAATTGCCTCGTTGGGTATTTATCCAGCTATTGATCCTTTAGATTCAAGCAGTCGACAACTTGACCCTCAAATAGTTGGAACAGAGCATTATTCTGTTGCACGCAATATTCAACGAATTTTGCAACGCTATAAAGAATTGCGGGATATTATTGCTATTCTAGGCATGGATGAACTCTCACCAGAAGATAAACAGCTTGTTTCTAGAGCTCGAAAAATTCAACGATTTTTATCTCAACCATTTCATGTGGCAGAAGTTTTTACAGGAACTCCTGGAAAACATGTCCTTCTTAAGGATACCATCCAAGGTTTTAAGATGATTGCTGATGGAGATTGTGACCATATTCCAGAACAAGCTTTTTATATGATAGGTTCTATAGAGGAAGCTATTGAAAAATCGAAAAGATTGTAATAGAGGATTGGTTATGATAGAGCTTCAAGCTGATGTTGTTAGTACCAAGGGTTCTATTTACTCAAATAGAATAAGGTTTGCTTCTATACCTGGTGAATTAGGTAAGATTGGAATTTTTCCTGGTCATACTCCATTTGTTTCTTTGATTAGTCCTGGAATAGCAAAGTTTATAGATCTTAATGACAATCAAGAAAAAGTTTTTGTTGCTGGGGGTATTCTTGAAATTCAGAAAAACTATTTAACTATTTTAGTTGATACTGCTGTTCGTGCAGCAGATCTAGACGAAGCAAAAGCTTTAGCAGCACATAGAAAAGCACAGGATTCACGTCGGAATGCAAAAAGCAAGTCTGAAATTGCTTTAGTTGAAGCCGAATTGGCTATGTTAGCTGAACAAATTCGCTCTATAAAAAATCTTTATCGTGGAATCCACTAATAATTATCGTTAATTTTGAATGCTAATCTTTCCTTACAATATTTTTATTAATCAGATAATTAAAGATTTCCCGATTTCCATAGAAAAATCGAGGCTGACACTATGTCTAATAGAGTTTTGAAAAACGATGTTTTTTTGCGTGCACTCTTTAGAAAAAAAGTTCCATATACTCCGATTTGGTTAATGCGTCAGGCAGGAAGATATCTTCCCGAATATAGAAAATTGCGAGATCAAGCTGGTTCATTTATGAATCTGGCTAAGAATCCTGATTTATCATGTGAGATTACTTTACAGCCATTAGAACGCTATTCATTAGATGCAGCAATTCTATTTACTGATATCTTAGTTTTACCTCATGCTATGGGTTTAGATCTAGCTTTTTCAGAAAATTATGGGCCTTACTTTAGAAATCCTATTCGTACGGAAAATCATATTTCTAAACTTTCTGTACCCGATATGGATCAATTAAATTATGTTTTTCAATCTATTCATTTAATACAAAAGGAATTAAATGGAAAGGTTCCACTTATTGGATTTTCTGGTAGTCCATGGACACTAGCTTTTTACATGGTTGAAGGTTCTGGAAAAAACGGAGGTACCTTGATAAGATCCATGCTGTACTCTTGCCCAGAATTATTGCACCAAATTCTTGAAATTAATACTCAATCTATCATTATTTATTTAAATGCCCAAATTGAATCTGGGGTAGAAGTAGTTATGATATTTGATACTTGGGGAGGAATATTAGCAGATAGTTTTTTCCAAAAATTTTCTCTCAATTACATTCGCAAAGTATTGAAAAATCTGAACTTAAATAACCAAAAAAACCCCAGAGTCCCGACAATTGTTTTTGTAAAATGTGGAAATCAATGGATCAAGGATATTGCAAGCATTGGATGTGATGCTATCAGTTTAGACTGGACAGCTAATTTACAACTTGCTCGTGCTCAAACAAAAGATTCTGTAGCTTTTCAGGGAAATCTCGATCCCGCAGTTCTTCTTGCGGATAACGGCATGATTCGTTCTGAAGCAAGGCGAATTTTGAATGCTTTTGGTCCTATTAGATCAGGAGGCCATATTTTTAATCTGGGTCATGGAGTTTTGAAATCGACTCCACCAGATGCTATTTCTGAGTTAGTTGATGAAGTACACACATATAAAACTTAGAAAATTCATTTTCTAAGTTTTATATGTGTCACTTTAATGATGTTTCTTAGCCTTTAGCTTTCAAATTCATAAATCTATCAAAGATATATTAATTATTTTCCCAATGTTAATTTTTCTAGATGCCATTCCATTCTAAAAAAAAATACTGGTTGCAAGTTGTTCTCAATCTTCCATTGGATGGACCCTTCGATTATCAATCTAGCGAGTTTATTTGTTCAGGTATGCGTGTAATTGTGCCATTTGGTCGACGCAATTTATTTGGGGTAGTAATTAGTAACTCGAAAGATCCATCGATCAGTCCAACTCGAATTCGGGAGATAAAAATGGTATTAGACGATTTACCTCCATTTAAAGAAGATTGGCTAAGGTATGTACGCTTTGTATCAGATTATTATCATCATCCTTTAGGACAAGTTATTTCATCTGTATTGCCAAACTCTCTTCGGAGCAGATCTCTTTATGAAAAAAATCCAGATTTTTTTAAAAAACACTTAAACTTTTTTGAAAAAAAGAAACAGACAATTGAGAATACTTTGCAAATTATAAAATTACCTGATTCTTTTTCATTGACATTCGAGCAAAAAACAGCAATTAAAATTATTAACTCATTAAAAAATCCTAGAACCATATTGTTATATGGAGTAACAGGAAGTGGTAAAACAGAGGTTTATTTGCAAATTATTCAAGATGTTCTGATTTTAGGGTTTCAAGTGCTAATCATGGTTCCTGAGATTAACTTAACTCCTCAGTTAGAACAGCAGCTACGAGATAGGCTTGAAGTATTTGGTTCTGATTCTGTTGCTGTTATGCATAGTGGACTAACTAATACTCAAAGAGCGAAAAATTGGGCTAAAATACAACTAGGAGTAGCTCGCATTGCACTTGGCACTCGTTTATCTGTTTTCTTGCCATTTCAAAATCTAGGACTGATTATTGTCGATGAGGAGCATGATGTTTCATATAAGCAATTTAATGGTTTTCACTATTCTGCTCGCGATCTAGCAGTTTGGAGAGCTAGAGATCTTGGAATTTCGGTAATATTAGGTTCAGCTACTCCATCTCTTGAAAGCTGGTTCCATAGTGAAAGTGGTAAATATTTGCGCATTGAATTAAAAAATCGAGCAAAAGTCAAAGAATATCCAAAGATTCACCTTATTAATTCTAATTCAGAGAAAAAGGGTCCTATTTTATCAAAACAATTAATCGATGCTATGGAAAATCGATTAAGACGAAAAGAACAATCATTGATTTTCTTAAACAGAAGGGGTTATGCACCAGTTTTATATTGTACATTTTGTTCTTGGATTAGTAATTGTCCAAGATGTACAGTTTTTACTGTTCTACATAAATCTCAAGTTCAATCTGATGATACTTTAAATTGTCATCAGTGTGGATATGAAAGTTCAATAATTAGCATTTGCCCAAATTGTGGAAATCAAAATTTGAAGCCTTTAGGATATGGAACTCAACGCATTGCAGAACATATTAGAAAATTATTTCCAGAGGCAAGGATAGTTCGAATTGATGCAGATAATACTCAAAGAAAAAAAAGTGCGTCAGACTTGTTTAAGTCAATACACTCTGGAAAAGTAGATATATTAGTTGGAACTCAAATGGTTTCTAAAGGCCATGATTTCAGAAATCTAACTTTAATAGGAATTTTAAATGCGGATTCTCTCTTGTTCACGCAAGATTTCCGAGGTCCAGAGAAATTATTCTCTCAATTAATGCAAGTAATTGGAAGAGCAGGACGTCATATTGAAAATAGCGATGTTTTTATTGAAACAGAACATCCTGAAAACATAGTCTATCAATCTTTACTATTACAAGACTATGAAAAATTTGCTTGCAATACTTTGTATGATCGGAAAATAACTTGTTTGCCTCCATATACATATCAAGCTTTACTGACGGCAACATCTAGAAATCTTTCAGAAGCAATTGCTTTTTTACAAAAAGCAAAAGAGTTGCTAAAAGAAGATTGTTGGTTGAGATTTCATTTTTTGCCCAAGATCATGCTACACGATCCTGTTCCTCTCCGGATCATGCGCATAGCAAATATTGAACGGGCTCAGATTTTGATTGAAAGCAGATCTCGTCCATATTTGCAAGAATTTTTACAAATATGGAAAAAAGAACTTAAAAGTATCATTACAAATAATGATATTCGCTGGAAAATTGAAATTGATCCGTTAGAAATCTGAATCGAGAAATTTGAATAAATGGCTATTGGTTTATTAATTAATGAACTGAAATAAGCAATTCATATTAATCTTTCCAAGTGTTCCTGATTTTTCTTATGGAATCTGCTAATTCTCCAGCAGTTAAACCAATAGGGCCAATATTTTCTTCAGAAAGTCTATCAGCAGCAGTTCCATGTAACCAAACCGCACCTGGAACTGCTTCATTTAATCCAAGATTTTGAGCAAGTAAACTTCCAATAATTCCAGATAAAACATCTCCAGATCCAGCTGTTGCTAGACCTACATTCCCAGTGTTATTACAATAAATAAATTCATCAGGCCGACAAACAAGAGTTCTTTCTCCCTTAAGGATAATCCAGGTTTTGTAATTTTTGCAAAGAGCAAGAGCTGATTTTTCTCTATTCGCTTCAATTTCTTCAATAGAAACATTAAGTAATCGAGCTGCTTCTGCAACATGCGGAGTTAGAACAATGGAATTACAATCATTTCTAGATGGATCTAGAGAAACTCGGCCTTGAGCAATCAAATTGAGGGCATCTGCATCTAAAACTAGTGAAGACTTGCCAAGTCTGTGTTCCATTAAATATTTTAATAAAGTCTGTGCTAAATAATCTTGACCTAAGCCACATCCTACGACCCAAGTTTTTATAGATAAATCAGATAATAACCAATGCTTTGCATGTGCTACCATCAATTCTGGTTGCAGAAAATCAAAATTTATGGGACATGGATTTTGTGTAAACCCAACTAAAACTTTCCCAGTTCCAGATTTTAGTGCAGCACGTGCTGCTAATAATGGTGCTCCAACCATTCCAGTATTTCCACCAAGAATGCACAAGGTACCAAAGCTCCCCTTATGTGAAGATGCAGGTCGTTTTCTAAACAATCTTGGGAAAATTTTTGGGCTAATATATTGCAAATTTTAAAATCCTAAATCTTGTTAAAACTTTTTTCGATCAATGAAAAACTTCTTCCAGGCATCTGAATTTTTTCTGTCATTAAAAAACTATAAAGAATTCAATTGTTGTTATGAAGGTTCTTCTGGTTCTTCAAATTTACCTCCAGCACTGTTCGCCATATATACAACAGCTCTTGCTACTTCGTAATCACTAAGATTCAGGCTTCCTCCTTTAGGAGGCATTGCTCCTTTGCCTTCTATAGCTATTTTTAAAGCTATTTCATAACCAGCTTGAATAATTCCAGCCCAGGCAGAGTTATCTCCAAGTTTTGGAGCACCAGCAATGCCTGATAAATGACAGGCTGCACAGACATTTGAAAAAATCTGTTCACCAGTTTTGTATGTTTTTTGGGAAGCAATAGGATCTTGAAATTTAAAATGAGCAACAGGAGAAATTCGTGATTTTATAGATTCTTCCGATAAGACATCAGATCCAACTCCAGTTTTATTCCAGGAAGTTGCAAAATTCACAATCATAATAATGGAGATTATAGGAACCACAAATGCTAGTAGCAGAACAATAAAGAATTGCTTTATGCTGATGGGTAGGATATTTCCAATCTTATTATGTGCCAATTCGTCGCTCCGAATCAAAGATTTTATTTTTGATTTGAAAATTCTTTAAAATTTTTATAAAAAATTTGAATAATTTTAATTAACCTAATAGATCAAGTATTATATACCTTTCCATAAAGATATTTATATTGCATATTTAGATCAATTTTACTTTTTAAGTTATTTGTGTCAGAGTCCGGTTTTCTAAGTAAAAATAATTTGTATCCAGAGTTTAGAAAAAGTTTCTAGCGCCTGTAGTTCAATGGAGAGAATAAGAGTTTCCGAAGCTCTTGATATAGGTTCAATTCCTATCAGGCGCATAACAGTCTTTCTTAGACCATATAGAGATTTTTTTTCTATAGTTAATCTTTAATTGTTAAAACAATAAAAATTGACTTAATTCGAACTAATTTTGAATTTTTTTATGAAATTTGACTTATCATTGGATATTTCTAGCCTGAGAAATTTTTTGTTTATATGATGAAACTTTGATTTCATTCTATGAATGATTTCTATAGAGTAGCATAAGGATTTAGATTTTTGATCTATTAGAGAGAATAGGAGCATAGTTTTATGAAGTTCTTTTCTAAATTTGAAGAGGTTTCCAATTTCTAATTAGCTGAAAGCTTATGAAATAATTTACGGGTTTATATAAAAAATTGCTAGGTGTCTCATATATTAAATATATTGTTTCACCCAAGTTGTTTTGGAGCGTTATATAATGATTTCAAAGCTTCGTAGATTTTCATTCGGATTGTTTATTCTTCTTATATTAGTAATTACATTGGCTGGTTGCTTATCCAAATATAAGTGGCGTGAAGTTCTGCTAGCCGATGGACATGTATATGCTAGTTTCCCAGATCGAGTAATAACGAAATCTTATCCAGTGACTTTATGTGGATATGAATTAAATTTTTCTCGAAGTGCAACTGAGATATTGGGCAACCTATTTACAATAGGTTATGCTCCGTTGTCACCTGAGTTATTGCAAGATCATATAGCCCGACTCGAATTGGGACGGGCTTTAATGAGAAACTTGTACAGTAATTTACAAGTGATTCCTCCAGACTATTTTGAAGATTATGGACAGGATATAAAAATATATGGAAAACCAGGAAAGGACCAAAATTGGTTGATGGCAAGAATCTGGGTAACAGATACGATTCTGATCGAAGCTGTTGCATCAGGAAACACAAAAAATCTTTCTTTAGGTCAGGCAGAGAGATTTTTGCATTCAGTTATGGTTAAACGGTAACTTCTTATGACTAAATTGATATAAAGTCGATGCTTTTTTAAATAAAACATTTAAATAAAAATTGCTCGTGCATGATTCTGTTGGGATCGTATCCCCTATCAAGATTCGTTTTGATGAAAAACTTAAGCTTGCTAATGGTCAAGCATTGAAAAACTATGAACTTGCTGTTGAAACTTATGGAGTTTTAAACAATGATCATAGTAATGCAGTTTTGATCTGCCATGCTCTTAATGGATCACATCATGTTGCTGGAATTTCAAGCAAAAATCTCAGGGATGTTGGTTGGTGGGATAATATGGTTGGCCCAGGGAAACCTATAGATACCAAGAAATTTTTTGTTTTAGGAATTAATAATTTAGGATCTTGTTTTGGATCAACTGGTCCAGCTAGCATAAACCCTGAAACTAGAGCTCCATGGGGATCTGATTTTCCTATATTAGCTATTGAAGATTGGGTAAATGCTCAAGCTAGAGTAGCAGATTACTTTAAAATAGAAAGCTTTGCAGCTGTTATGGGTGGATCACTTGGAGGTATGCAATCCTTAAGCTGGGCTATTAATTGCCCAGAGAGGGTCAAAAATTGTATAGTAATTGCTAGTACAGCTCGTTTGTCAGCTCAAAATATTGCTTTTAATGAAGTTGCTAGACGAGCCATAATTAATGATCCTAATTTTCATGGAGGTAATTATTATGCAAGAAACACAAAGCCAGTTAATGGTTTATCAGTAGCTCGCATGATAGCTCACATTACATATCTTTCTGATGCTGATATGGCAAAGAAATTTGGTCGAGCGGAATGTAAACCATCTGAAAGTGGATCATATCGTTATGATTATGAAATTGAATTCGAAGTAGAATCATATTTGCGTTATCAAGCTAAGAAATTTACTCAGTATTTTGATGCAAATACTTATTTACTTATAACACGTGCTTTAGATTATTTTGATCCTGCTCGATCAAAAGGAGGAGATCTAAGTGCTGCCTTATTGCCAGCAAAGTGCAATTTCCTTGTTATTTCATTTTTAACTGATTGGCGATTTCCTCCTGATCGGTCTCGTGAAATAGTACGTGCTTTATTAAAGAATGAGAATTCAATATCCTATGCTGAACTTAATGCTCCGCATGGACATGATGCATTTCTACTAAGTGATCCACGTTATCATACTCTTGTAAAAAGTTACTATGAACGAATTGCACAGGAATTATGTTTGGAGAGCATCTAGCTATGTTGGTTATAAAGAAGAAGTCTGGATCAAAGCTCCGTCTTGATTTCTCAAAAATAGCTAGTTGGATAAAAAGAAGTAGTCGTGTTCTAGATCTAGGTTGTGGAGATGGAACTTTGCTAGCATATTTGAGAGATACTTTAAATGTTAGAGGTATTGGGGTTGAATTAGATGATACCTGTGTTGTGAAATGTGTCGAACGTGGAATAAATGTCATTCAGCAAGATTTAGAAAATGGTCTTGCATTATTTGAAGATAAACAGTTTGATACTGTTGTATTGTCTCAGACTTTACAGTCCATGCACCACACTAAGCATATCTTGCTGGAGATGGCTAGAGTATCTAACGATGGTATCGTATCCTTTCCTAATTTTGGCTACTGGAGTCATGGACTTTCTGTTCTTTTAGGTAGGATGCCTGTAACAAAACAAATTCCATATGCATGGTATAACTCTCCTAATATACATTTGTGCACTCTTAAGGATTTTGAAGATTTAGCACAATCAATTGGTTTAAAAATTTTAAAACGAGCTACATTTAATTCGAAGAAGGAATTGCTTCTTTTTCCTACTTGGCGAAGCACATTAGCTATTTACCATTTTAGTTCCTTCTAAGTATTTTTCGTAAAGTTAGTTTTCTTTTTTTTAGAAATTATAAGTTTGATGCTTAAACTTGAATTCGTTTGCAACGAATTGTTGTTGGCAATTCTTGCAATTTTTCAAAAATGCTATCTTTAACAAATCCATCTACATCAGTAATAGCATATCCTATCTGGCCTTTTGTTTGTAAATGTTGACTAACAATATTTAACCTACTTTTTGCCAATAAACTTGCTAAAGATCCAAGAGATCCAGGAGTATTCAAATGTATATGTAGTATCCTAGTGCGTCCAGATAGTTTTGAGAAGGCAATTTCTGGGAAATTGACAGCGCTTTTTGTTGCACCTGTTTTAAGAAAACGAACTAGTTTTTCTGCAACTTCGTTTCCAATATTTTGCTGTGATTCTTCGGTGCTTCCTGCAATATGTGGAGTTAAAATTACATTTGGAAGTTCCATTAATGGACTGCTTAAAGTTTCACCAGGATTTTTAGGTTCACATGGGAATACGTCTAAGGCAGCTCCTCCCATATGTCCATTTTTTAGCAATCTATATAATGCTTCTACATCTACAACATCTCCTCTGGAAGCATTTATTAGTATTGCTCCTTGTTTCATCAGCAAAAGATTTTCTTGGTTTATTAAATTAGAGGTTGTTTTTCCACCTGGAACATGTAAAGTAACCACATCAGAATTTTCTAATAATTCTTTCATTGAGCAAACCGGTTTAGCATTTCCAAGTGGAAGTTTATTTTCAATATCATAATAAATAACACGCATTCCAAGACTTTCAGAAAGCACGCTAACTTGGGAACCAATATTTCCATAACCGATAATTCCAAGAGTTTTTCCACGAATTTCAAAAGCCCCTGTTGCAGACTTTTCCCAATAACCTTGGTGAACTTGATAATTTTTTTCTGGAATCTTGCGTAGCAAGAGGATTGCTTCTCCTAAAGTTAGTTCCGCTACTGATCGAGTATTAGAAAAAGGAGCATTGAATATTGGAATTCCTTGCAACATAGCTTCTTCAAGATCAACTTGGTTCGTGCCGATACAGAAGCATCCTAAAGCTTGCAATTTATTCGCATTTTTAATGATCTCGGAGCTAATCTGTGTTCTTGAACGAATTCCAAGTACATCAGCTTTTTTTAAAATTAGTTTTAAGTCTTCCGAGGATAAAGTCCCTGGGTAGCTAGTTATATTTGCATAGCCAGATTTCTTAAAAATATCATGAGCAAGCGGGTGTATGTTTTCGAGTAATACAATCTCTGTCATAAAAATCCTATGATTAGTCATTCTAACAGTTCAATGTTATTCTATTTCTTATAAAAATTAAAATTCAAAATTTTCTCTTCTGAATTTTTCATTGAACTTTTTTTGTGTTTTTAAATCCGAAAATGGACCAGGTTTATCAATCTTGAGTTTTTCATGAATAGGATATCCAGTCAAACTGCTAATGAATATGCTTAACCCTCAAAATTTTAAGATCAGGAAAGAAAGGATATTTCATGCTAACTAGATTTTGGTAAATTTAGCTGATTTTGATTTCAATAAATAACAAACATTCGGATCTTATTCATAAAAAAGATATAATCATATCTAACAACAAATTGGATGGCTAAATTGGATTTAAAAAATTCTAAAAAAATATATACCGAAAATGAATTAGATGACTATTTTGGATATCAGAATGTTTCTAAATCAGAAAAGTCCAAAAAAGTTTTAAAAGTATTTGAATCTGTTGCTTGGCGTTATGATCTCATGAATGACTTAATGTCATTCGGATTACATCGTATTTGGAAAAATTTTTTGGTCTATCGAATTCAAGTAAGACCTGGAATGAAAGTTCTAGATGTTGCTGGAGGCACAGGAGATCTAGCTATTGCTTTTGCAAAAATAATAAGATCAACTGGGGAAGTTTGGTTAACTGATATAAGTGCATCAATGTTGCATATTGCTCGGGATCGTTTGATTAACTCAGGCATGATAATTCCAACCATTCTTTGTGATGCTGAATCTTTGCCTTTTCCTGAAAAATATTTTGATAGGATCAGTCTTAGTTTTGGATTGAGAAACATAACTAACAAAGATCGGGCTTTGAAAGAAATCGTTAGGATTTTAAAAATTGGTGGAAAATTTACAATCCTGGAATTTTCAAAAACAAATAAATGTTTAAAATCAATTTATGATAGGTATTCTTTTTATATTATTCCTTGGTTAGGAGAAAAAATTGCCAAAGATAAATATAGCTACCGTTATTTGGTTGAATCTATAAGAATGCATCCGGATCAAGATACTCTGGCAAAAATGATGCTCGATGTTGGTCTAAATAGGGTAAGATATTTCAATATGACTGGAGGTATTGTGGCTTTACATGAGGGTTTTAAGATTTCTTGAGATGTTATGTGAGCCAATAAAAAAATTATTAGGAAAAATGAATAAATTTCTAAGAAATCTGCTCATTTTTTTTAATCAATGAAATTGAAAATTAGCTGCTTTAAAGAAACACTTGTAGAATGTGTTCGTTACATAATTCAGCAAGGTTAATTCTTGTAAAATTATTAATGATTTTCATAGGATTGAATCTCTTATTGCAAATTTGATTAATATAAAAGATAAATTTTTTAGATTTTTTTCTTTCGAGGTTAAAGTAAATTTTCTAGAAAAAGTCGAAAGAATAAAATTTAGTCAACTATGTAATCAGAAATTCTTAACAATTGAATCTTGATCTATCAAATGAAATTGAATTTTTCTATTTTTATATCTCAGATAATATCTTCAACTCTAAATAACATCCGAAAATGTAATAAGGAAGCCAATAATCCTTTTTTATATCATAATGGAAAAAGAATATGTTTCATATTTTTAGATCTTACCATTACTTTAGAGATAGATAATCAAGGTTATTTATCTCCTGCGGAAACTCATTTCTCTCCTGATGTAATCATTAAATTTCAAATAGATAAAATCAAATTATCTAAGTTATTTCCTAGAAGAAATTTTTTCCTGGATATGTATGATTACATTCATGTTTCTGGGGATGCATCTTTAATAAAAGAATTTACTAGTTTCTTTTCTAATCATTTTTTAGAGATAGTTAGAAAATTAGAATTAATTTCTAATGCTTTCTTTGGTTTTTCAGAACAATTTGGGGTTAATAGATTATTTTCCCGACCTGTCTTTGCTCAAATAAAGAAAAACATAATGGAAAACTTTTCCGAATTTCTGGTTGAAGAACAAGAAATTTTAGTGAATCATTCCTTATTAAAACAATTTGAATCCAATAATGAAAAAATAGATATTGCAATAAAGATATTGGAAGAGAAGACAAATTCTTTGAAAAATCGTTTAAACCGTTTATCTTTAATTCCAGGTTTTTAAACTGTGTTTATTTTCTTTCATTTAATGCGAATTATTTTTTTATCATTGCGATATGGTCTTACCGATTTATTAATCTCCTCCTTTGAACATCCTTTAATATCTTTTTTTTTGAAAAGTTTTATATCTAAAAAGAATCTTAAATTTTCTAAAGAAAAGCGTCTGCGACTTGCTTTAGAAGTTATGGGTCCTATTTTTGTTAAATTTGGTCAATTATTATCTACTAGGAAAGATCTAATTTCCTCCGAATTATCCAATGAGTTGGAATCTCTTCAAGATAATGTTACCCCATTTCCTTCATCAGAATCTATAGAAAGCATTGAGAAAGCTTTAGGATGTTCGATAGACTTTTTGTTCTCAAAGTTTGAATCAATTCCGGTTGCTTCAGCCTCTATTGCACAAGTACACTTTGCCGAATTATATGATGGAAGAAAAGTTGCTGTTAAAGTATTAAGACCAAATGTTCGGGACATTATTGAAAAAGATTTAGCTCTTCTTAAACTTGTTTCTCAAATAGTCGAGATTTTTGGAAATGATACTCGTCGGTTAAAACCCAGAGCAATTGTAGATGAATTTGATAAGTATCTCCACAATGAGTTGGACTTAGTTAAGGAGGCATCCAACTGCAGCCAGTTACGTCGAAATTTTAGTAATGGATATGATCGAAAGAATATGTTAATGGTGCCGAAAGTTATTTGGGAGTACACTCGAAGTACTGTATTTACTATGCAGAGAATGTACGGTATTCCAATAGGTCAGGTAGATAAATTACGTCTTTCTGGAATTGATATTCCAACACTTGCGTGCCTTGGAGTAGAAGTTTTTTTTACACAAGTGTTTTCAGATGGTTTTTTTCATGCTGATATGCATCCTGGAAACATCTATGTTTCTAACAATCCAGAAACATTAGGTCGTTATATTGCATTGGATTTTGGCATCGTTGGATCTTTGTCTGAATTTGATAAGAACTATCTTGCTCAAAATTTCTTAGCTTTTTTCCATCGAGATTATCGAAGAGTTGCTCAATTACATATCGAGTGCGGTTGGGTTCCTCCAAATACTAGAGAAGAAGAGTTAGAAGGAGCAATTCGATCTGTTTGCGAACCATATTTTGACCGAGCCTTGTCGGAAATTTCATTGGGACAGATTTTATTGCGATTATTCCAGGTATCGAGAGATTTTAATATTGAAATACAACCTCAGCTTGTTCTGTTGCAAAAAACTCTTTTAAATGTTGAGGGATTAGGACGTCAGTTAGATCCTAATTTGGACCTTTGGAAAACAGCAAAGCCATATCTTGAAAAATGGACAAGGGAACAAGTAGGTCTAGGAAGTTTATGTCATGCCATTAGAAAAGAATCAAGACAATGGGGAAGGATTTTGCCAGCACTTCCTCGTTTAATTCATGAAAATTTAGAATGCAAGAATCTGAATTCATACTTGTTGCAAGAAATAAGTCGTTTACAGTATAGTTATCAAAAATTCAACCGTTTTATGATTTTTGTGTTGCTGATCTTTGCTGGTATAATCTTATTTATGAATATTTCCATTTGGAACTTCTTATAGATGCAATTTATGAAATTCCAAGTAGATCATTTAATTCCAAAATTTGAATCGAAGATTCTTTCAAATGAAAAATGCATATTTTTAGCAAAAGATATTGCGAGGCCGCTAGTTTTTACCAATGGGGTTTTTGATATTTTACATCGCGGTCATGTAACGTATTTAGATCATGCTGCTCAATTTGGAGCAACATTAATTGTTGGAATTAATACAGATAGTTCTGTTCAGCTGTTGAATAAAGGACTATGTAAACGTCCTTTGAACAAATTAGAAGATCGAAAAGCATTAATTGCTGCTTTGTCTTGTGTAACATACGTTACCGATTTTTGTGAAAAAACTCCAGAAACTTTAATTGCTAAGATCCAGCCAGAATTTTTAGTAAAGGGTGGCGATTATAATGTTGAAAAACTACCTGAAACTGCTCTAATTCAAAGTTGGGGGGGAGAAGTTCTAGCAATTCCAATTAAGTTTAAACAATCTACATCTTTACTTATTAGTAAGATAAAAAATCTTTAGAAAATTCAATTTTTTTGTAACAGTTCTTATTTTTCAAGTAAGTTATTTGCTTTCTCAATATCTGAATTTTGAGGATCTTCTGCAATTTCTTTTAGACGAAGTTCTGAAATAATTACATTATATTTTGCTTCTGCTAGATCACATCTTGTTTTGAAGAGCATATCTAAAATTTGCTCTTCAAAACTTTCCCTAGGTTGATTAGATTTAACTAAAGATTGAAGAGATTTTTCAGTGGATTCTAGAATTTTTCTTATTTCTGAACCATTGATGATTTTTGAAAAATATTTATGAACTAGGATTTGTACATTGTCCTGCATTGCTTCAAGAGCATAGGAGGTTTTTTCTTCAGGTGCTTGATTTTCAGAAACTGTAGATGCTGTTAATCCTCCATCAAAGATGGATAGGGAAAAGGTTAAGCCAACTCTATACTCTTTTCCGGAGTAATGTTTTTGAAAATTTTTATTTTTTTGACTGGATAAATACATTGTTAAGCTTGGAAAACTCCTGTTAGAAACAGCGATTGCTGTATTTCAGGCATTTATCTTCGTTTTTATTTTTGCTCGAATTATATCTGGATTGTTAATTTCTACTTTTGAATACCATTCTGTTAAAGAACCATGCGCAATATTAGAACAAGAAGAATTTCCTATCATTCTTGCGATTTTTCCTAATGAAAACTCAACCATTTTTGAAAATTCGAGATATCTTGCGCTTAAAATATTTTCATAGAGCAATTCTTCTGCTGAAACTAAATCATAATTTGCTTCGACCTCAAAAACCTCAGAAATTGTTAATCTCCCCATGTTTAAATTGCTCTTTGTAATTTTAATTATTCGGAAAGATTTTCTTTTTCTGCTTGTAGTGTTTCTAATATATCTTGTTCTAGACGTACATTCATATGTGTTTCAGTAACACGAATTAACAAATCCTGAAAGGCTGCTTTGAATTGTTCCTCTGAATCTAAAGAAATTAAACTAGATAACTGAATATTTTTGAAATAGTCGGATCAAAAAGTATTTGTGATAATAGGATTTCCAATCCTGTGCTAGGTTTATTAGAGAACTTCGATGAAACAATTCCATGGATTTTATGGATAGTAAAAACTTTGTTCTTACTTGAAAAAGCTTTTTCAAGATTGACAGTCAATTCAAGAACTTTTAATAGATTTTTAGGAACAATAGTTACATTTCGAAATGAACCTAAAAAAATCAAGAACAAAAATAACAAAAGGTTTGATTGCATCTAAAAGGTACTGTTGTAGCCTCGAATTCTAATTTTCAAATCCTGAACTCTAATTTTTAATTGTCTTAAAAACTCAGAAAATCAATCGGAGGGATAAAAGGTTTCTGAAGGAGGAAAGTTTAATTGAAATATCAGTTTCATGAACATTTCATGAAAAATGAAAAACTAACTTTAAATCACCATAAATTATGAAAATGATGAAGGCAGTTACCAGATCCAACGTTTTTAAGTATATCAGCACTTCGGATTGAATCAAGGAGATAAGATTTAGCAATATTAATGGCGTTCGGAACAGTTTGTTCTGGTAATAAAGCTGTAATCGCAGCAGATAAGGAACAACCCGTTCCATGGAACTTGGAGTTCCTTAATCTTTTTCCTGCTATTTCGATCATCTTGTTCCCATCATAAAGAATATCTATACTATTCGCACTAGAAAGATGTCCTCCTTTGATTAAGATCCATTGATCTATAGAATTAGACATTTTATTTCGCATTTCCTCAGCAGCAGAACGCATTTCTCGGATATTTTCTGGGGGTCTTTTATTAAGCAAAGCACCAACTTCTGGTAAATTTGGAGTAATTAATGTTACAAATGGTAAAAGTAATTCCCGAATACAAGCAATTGCTGAACTTTCAATCAATTGATCACCACTAGTAGCAAACATTACAGGATCTAGAATGATCTTTTTCAAATTCCGTTCAACTAGTTTTTCTTTTACGGCAATTATTGCATCTGATTGAGCAATCATTCCTATTTTTACAGAATCAAATAAAATATCTGAGAATAAGGTTTCTAGTTGTTTTGCAATAAAATCAGGAGGAGTAATTAAAATATCCTGAACAGTTCTAGTATTTTGAGCTGTTAATGCAGTTACAACACCACAACCATAGACACCCAATGCACTCATAACTTTAATATCAGCAAAAACACCAGCTCCAGCAGATGGATCCACTCCTGCTATACTCAGGGCATTAATAATTTTTTCTCTGCGCATTTTCTTTATAGTATTTAACAAAGATAGTATTTAAAAAAAAGACTTCTAATGGAATTTAAAAAGGCTTTCCAATTAGTCCTTCTTTAGGAGAACTAGGGATGGCTGCATATTCTTTCTTCGGGATTCTACCAGAAAGAAATCCCAAATGCCCAGCTTCCACAGCTTTTTTCATAGATCTCGCCATAAGGACTGGATTTTTTGCACAAGCAATAGCCGTATTAACTAATACACCATCGCAACCAAGTTCCATTGCCATAGTAGCATCAGAAACTCCACCTATGCCAGCATCGACAATGACTGGAACCTGTGCTTGATTGATAATTAAATTTAGATTCCATGGATTTAAAATTCCCATTCCTGAACCAATTAGAGAGGCCAAAGGCATAATTGCAACAACTCCGATATCTTGAAGCATTCGACATTGAACAGGATCATCTGAGCAATAAACCATGACTTTAAAACCTTCATTAACCAGTATCTTTGCTGCTCTTATGGTTTCAGGCATGTTTGGATATAGACTTTTTGAGTCACCTAATACTTCAAGTTTGATTAAACTAGCTCCATCAAGCAATTCCCTTGAAAGTGAAAAGATTCTTATAGCTTCTTCTGAATTGAAGCAACCTGCACTGTTAGGAAGAATAGTAAGTTTTTTTTCAGATAAACAGCTTAACAAGTTGAATTTTCTAGGATACTTATCTAAATTTAAGCGTCGGATGGCTACAGTAACAATGTCAGCTTCACTAGAATCTAGTGCAGCTGACATTTGTTCAAGATTTGCATATTTCCCAGTTCCGACTAATAATCTAGATGAATAATTGCTTCCAGCAATCAGAAAGTTATCTTTATTAACCATATTAGAAATTTTTAAAAAACTGTGTAAGAATAGCTTTAAAAAGAACAAATAAAGACTTAATACAAAAGGAGTTCCTTGATAAAAATAAAGTGAAATCCATTGAATTCTTTGATTTTAGCATGCTAAAAGCAGAGGTTAAAAATTAATTGTTTCAAAATTCTTGAAAATTCAGCATTCGCAAGAATAATAGAGATGTATATTATTCATATATAAATTTTAAAAAATACAATGTAGAAATTTAGAGAAAAAATTTCTACATCTATTTATTTTCTTGAATTTAAAAGTCAAAATCTCTCTCCCTGGAATTTAGAATGGAATGATTGATGTTGGTAATTGGATTAACTGGTGGGATTGGTTCAGGAAAAACTGAAATATCATTTTTTTTGGAAGAATTAGGAGTGTCAGTTCTTGATGCTGATCTCATATCTAGGAATTTAACAAAACCGGGGGGCAGAGCAATACCCGCAATAGAAAGAATTTTTGGCAAAAAAGCTTTGAAAGAGGATGGTTCTCTTAACCGGTCTTGGATGCGGAAGTTGATTTTTTCAGAATTTCACCAAAGAATTAAGCTTGAGACAATATTACATCCATTAATCAGGTATGAAATTGACTATCAGATGAAAAAAATGATTTCCTGTGATTATTCTGTTCTCATAGTTCCGCTTTTAATTGAATCGATTTCCTTTTGGAAACAAAGGGTAGATCGCATTTGTGTTATTGATTGTGATGTCAGTACGCAAATATCACGTGTTAGAATGCGAAGTGGATTATCAGAAAACAGAGTCAAAAATATTATCTCAACTCAATCATCCAGAAATATTCGGCTTAGCATTGCTGATGATATCATACTCAACAATTGGTCAACTTCACTTAAGGATTTGAGAAAAAGTATCAAATGGTACCATTTGTATTGGTCTTTTCTATCCAAAAATTTTTAGCTATTCCATAGTTAGTTTTTTACTGACAATTTATTTTAATAAAACAATTCAAATACTATTAATTCATTGAATATAAATTTTGATTATCCATTTAATGAGCGAATTCGATCTTATTTAAGGTTAGAACACTTGTTTGAGCGATTCTTCTTTTTTGCTTTGAATGATCATGATCATTTAAATGAGATGTCTATATTTTTTTTGCTCCATATCATTGAAATTAGCGATCGAACAGATTTTAAAAATTCTATATTAAAAGATTTAGAGAAATATAATTTATTTTTATCTAATTTGCGTGAACATTCTGATGTTTCTCAACATAAATTAGAAAGCATGCTGTTCAATATCAAAAATATTTTTTCCAATTTAACTGCAATTCACGGAAAACTTGGCCAAGTTTTCCGTGATGATAACTTATTGAATACTATGAGAAATCGTCTATCTAGTTTTGGCCATATTGTACAATCAGATATTCAGTTGTTTCATTTTTGGAGGAAGAAACCTAGAAAAGATCGATTGGAAGACTTAAAAATTTGGGCAAAACTCATTGAACCAATGTATCAAGGTTTAAGAATAACATTACAATTATTGAGAGATTCTGGAAATTATAAGAATGCACGAACCACTTCTGGAGAATATAAAAACTTGCTAGATGGTAGGTTCTGTCAATTGATGAGTATCCAAATAGACTCAAAATATCAAGTCTATCCTGAAATTATTGTCAATAAACATGTTGTTTGGATCCAATTTTTCAATCAAAGTGGAGAAAAATTTACAGGAAAAGATTTGGATTTTCAAATAGCATATTTTGATGATTATGAAAGGTCACATTTACAATGACAAAGGGTCAGAATTAGATCAAGAATCTAATTCCCGAAATTCCATGAGCACCATTCTGAAATGCTGTTTCTTTTGTATAGTGAGATTGGCCTCCTAGAGCAAATACAGGGATTCCAGCATTTTTTGCTAATTCTCTAAATTTGTCCCATCCTATTGTATTTGCACTAGAATGTGTCAGTGTTTTTAACACTGGACCTAAGAGTGCAAAATCAACTCCACAATCCCGAGCATGAATTAAATCTAAATAGTTATGTGTCGAAGCTCCAATTAATGCTTTACTCTTAGATATGTAAGATTTTATATCTTTTCGATTCAGATCAACAGTTCTTAAATGAACTCCATCAGCTTTTTTCCACAAAAATTCTGGATGAATGCTATTTATTAGTACCTTGGCATTTGAATTATGACAATGTTGGATAATTTTGTCTAAAGCTAAGCAAAGAGATTTTGAATTGCATCCATCAGCCCAGTTTGGTTCCCTAAATTGAACTAATTTTAAACCTTTCGATAAAGATTCATCTAATCGATTGAGAAATGAGTTTAAATTCATTGGAGATTTAATCGAGGTAATTCCATAACTTGTTGGCAAGTTCAACCAACGTAGTGGAAAATGAATAGATGGTATGATTTTTTTCTTCATTCTTTGGATTTTTTCAAAACCAAACCATTTTAATGCTTGATGTTCTAGGTTTGAAGGAACTCCTTTCCATCGAATTACACGAAAAAAAATCAATCGTACAACCGAATCTTTATAAGGATGCACTCGTCTAATCCATGGATAAGCTTTCTCAATATTTATGCCAATTTCCTCAGATAATTCTCGCTTCAAAGCTTCTAATGGAGTTTCCTGAAATTCTACCTTCCCGCCTGGAAGTTCCCAACAATTGGCCCAAGATTTATTCTTTTGCCTTTTTCCGAGAAGAACACTTTTATCTAATTGAGTTAAGATGCCAACTGAAACATTCATTATCTTTTTATACATCATACTTAGCTAGCCAATCACGAGCAAATTGATTAGCAACTCGAGCTGACCGAGAACCGCGTTGTATTGCCCATTGCAATGCTGCATTTTTCCAATCCTTGTTTTTAATGGATCCACCTAACCTTTTCAACCAATGTTCGACTATATCAAGATAATCATCTTGACTAAATGGATAGAAAGGTAGCCATATTCCGAATCTTTCAGATAATGAAATTTTTTCTTCAATGCATTCGTTTTTATGTATTTCCTCTGAGATTTCTTGAACATTTTCGTGAAAATGCTCAGGAAGAAGATGACGCCGGTTAGAGGTAGCATATATTAGGATATTATCGGGTAATCCAGATACTGATCCGTCTAGTACTGATTTAAGTGCTTTATAATTTGCTTCATTACCATTAAAAGAAAGATCATCACAAAATACAATGTAACGTTCTGGCCTAGAAAGAACTAAGTCTACAATATCAGATAAATAAACCAAATTAGATTTATCCACTTCGATAATTCTTAATCCATCTTTGTAATGATCTTTTAAAATAGACTTAACCAAAGAGCTCTTTCCAGTACCCATAGATCCTGTCATTAATAAATTATTAGCTGGTTTTCTTTTTAGAAATTGCTCTGTGTTCTTTTTAATCACATGTTTCTGATGCTCGACATGTAATAAATCCTCTGATGCAATAAGAGGAATATTCTTTATAGGAATTAAACGTCCATAATATCCATTATGCTTCCAACGAAATGCATATGAATTCCAGTCAATATGATCTTGAGGTATTAATGATTCTATTTTTTTTAGTATGCGTTCAGCCCGTTCAAAAAAATAGAAAAATTGATTAAAGTCATGCATGTTGCTTTTCAAGAATTATATTCTGCATTAATTGATATGTATTCATGTGACATATCACATGTATAAATCTTTTCGTTGTATGTTCCCATTCCTAAATTGACATGCAAAGTCATTTCTGATCCTTGTATTATCTTATAAAGTTTTTCTTTTTTATAAGATGTATATCGTTTTCCCTTGATAAATATTGGCATATTATTTAAATAAATATTTATCAGGTCAACATCTAAATTTTCAACTTCGGAAAAACCAATAGCAACTAAAATTCTCCCAAAATTTAATTCTGATGAATAGAATGCTGTTTTAACTAAGGGAGAATTAGCAATTGAATAAGCAACTTTAAGTGCATCTCTTGAATTTTTTGCATTCCAGATACATATTTCTATAAATTTTGTAACTCCTTCTCCATCTCGAACAATTTTTTTTGCCAAATCGATAGCAACATCTATCAGATTCCTTCGGATAGAAGGATAATGTTTATCATTTTCATTTTGAATTACAATGTCAGATTTTCCTGTTGCAACTATTACAAAGGAATCATTGGTTGATGTATCACCATCTACGGTAATTCGATTAAATGATAATTCTGAAATTTCATAAGTTAGCTTTTTCAAAATGTTTTTTGAAATACTAGCATCTGTTCCTATAAAACCTAACATAGTTGCCATTTTTGGGCAGATCATTCCAGATCCTTTGCTAATTCCAGTAAAAGTGACTGTTTTCCCATCAAATTTCTCTTTTTTTGATGAAACCTTAGGCAAGGTATCTGTGGTCATTATTGCATAAGCTGCTTTAAGCCAATTATTTTTATTCAAGTTCTGTACAGCTACAGGTAATCCAGCCAATAATTTTTCCAATGGAAGAGATTCCAAAACAACTCCTGTAGAAAAAGGTAAAATCTGTTCTGGTGAAACACCTAATATTTTTCCAAGATGCGAACAAGTTTCCTTTGCCTTAGAAATTCCTTCAATTCCTGTTCCTGCATTGGCATATCCTGTATTGATAACTAAAGCAGTAATAGGGCTATTTTTTCTAAGATGTTTTTGACAAATTTTTACTGGAGCAGCGCGAAAAAAATTTTTTGTAAAAATTCCCCACACGACTGTATCTTCAGAGAATCGAAAAACTGTTAAATCAGCCCGATTTTCTTCTTTAAGTCCAGCTTTGGCAACACCAATTTCAATACCATTAACAGGAAAAATTTTTGATTCATGAGGAATATAAAAATTAACAGGCATAAATGATTCTTAACAAAGATATTAAAGATTGTTCTAAGTTACACAAAAACGAATTTAGATTTTCGAAAGCTTCAAAAATGAAAAGTTCAATTCAAAAAATCTTTGAATTTCAAAATATGTACAGTTTCAAGCATAGCAAAAATATTAAAACTATTGAACAAAAGAACGACTAGTAATTTTTACGAGGTAGTAAAAACCCCAGAATTTCCTAAGCAAAAATTTCTTTTGCTAATTGATTATTTGCGATCCTAGAATTTTTTTCTGCTTGAGCAGAACTACTATTTTTAACCAAAAATAAAAAAATTAGCAATATAAGGAAAACAAATACTTCCAATGAATTCACATTGGCTAAAGCTTTTTAGCTATTTCCTATTAAGGATTATGCTTATAAAGCAACTCGTGAATAATAAAAAATTGATTTTTGGATAGAATTTTTTTCTAAACTATTTTGCGTGTATTTACTTTACACAATGACAAGTTGAGATGGCTCGAGGCGGAATTGAACCACCGACACAAGGATTTTCAGTCCTCTGCTCTACCAACTGAGCTATCGAGCCAGAAATGGAGGTTAATCCTATCTAAAAAATAAGATCTAAGCAACAAGATTCATGTTTTTTAAATGATCATGCACTTTAATTAGTTTTCTGCTTTTTGTTTTGAATCTTTGTTTCCTATCATTTCAGTTTCTAAGCTAAATCTCCGAGCAAGAAAAATAAATTTCAGATCCAGATTAATAAATTATTCAACATTGTATGATTTATTTTTGAATTAAAAGCTTAGTATTTATTTCTTATTAGAACTACAGATAATCCGTATATACAAGCTGAACAACCCATTCCTATGCTATTTCATATATGATCATCATATCAAAATATTGATATTCTTTAATGAAATATCCTCATTATAACTCTGTGATAAAATAAAAGAACCCCGAAAAACGGGTTGGGTTTTTTTCAAATAAAATTATAAAATTTGACATTTTGATATATTAGAATTTGTGAAATCTTTCCAATTAATGGCAATTATTCGTTGCGATTATTATATATAAATATGCATTAATACATTGTATTTTTTTGTCTCATGTAATGAAAAACAATTTCATATTTAGAATTTGATTCTAAAACAATATCATTGTCGAATATGTTTTCATTTGCATGGTTTTTTATGTCCTTTCTTTTTCTTCTGAATTGAGACCTTTATATGAAAAATGAAAAAGTTTTAGATTCAAGGAAAGATGTTTGTCTTTGTTTTCTAAATTTTTCTGATCTTTATTTTTGGTAAAACCTTTATGCAAGTTTCCATACGAAAAATGTTAGAAAAAACAAATCTGCGCTTTGTAGAAATTGAAAAAATACTTTCTTCTGTAGAAATATCAAACAACATGAATCTTTTTCTGAAACTTTCTCGTGAAAAATCAGAGATAGAACCAGTTGTAAAAATGTTTGAAGATTTTACGAAAACTGAGAGCAAAGCTGAATCTCTTCTAGACTTGCTTGCTGATCCAGACTTGAAAGAGATAGCTGAAGAAGAAATAAAATCATCTAGAGAATATTTACAAAAACTAGAAAATAAATTATATGCTTTTATGCTACCAAAAGATCCAAACGATGGTCGCAGCATTTTCTTAGAAATTCGAGCTGGGGCAGGTGGAAGTGAAAGTTCTCTTTTCTCAATGGATTTGTTACGGATGTATGTACGTTATTCAGAGCAAAAGAATTGGAAATTAGAGTTAATAGCAGAAAGCCATTCAGAGCTTGGTGGCTATAAAGAAGTAATTACTAGAATTTCAGGAAAAAATGTTTACAATCGATTGAAATTCGAATCTGGAGTCCATAGAGTGCAAAGAGTGCCTGCTACAGAAGCTCAAGGAAGAATCCATACATCAACTTGCACCGTTGCTGTAATGGCTGAAGCTGACAGTACGGATCAAATTTCAATTAAGCCAAACGAGCTTCGAATTGATACTTTCAGAGCAAGTGGAGCAGGAGGTCAGCATGTGAATAAGACAGATTCGGCCGTTAGGCTTACCCATTTGCCCACAGGACTTGTAGTCGTTTGTCAGGATGATCGATCCCAACACAGAAACAGAGAAAAAGCTATTCAAGTCCTATCTGCTCGTTTAAAAGATAAGGAAACATTAGAGAATAATAAAAAAAAATCAGCGGAAAGAAAGTTCCTAATTGGATCCGGGGATAGATCAGAACGTGTCCGAACTTACAATTACTCGCAAGGACGAATTACTGATCATCGAATTAATTTAACTCTTTACAAATTGCCACAAATTATGGAGGGAAATTTAGATGAATTATTAAATGCACTTATTTTTGAATATCAAGCTAAACAGATTTCAGAAATTGAACTCGATAATTCTTAATTTAAGAATTTAAATATTACATTTGTGTTAAATTCTATTGAAGAGAAATATGTTTCCATCTATCAAGCTGATTTTTGAGAATTCTTCTTTGCCTCGTTTGGAACAATATATGCTGCTGGAGCATATATTGCAGAAAAGTCGTGTTTGGTTAATCTCTCATCAAGAAACAATTTTAACTGATGAAGAATTTAGACGCTACTCTTTGTTACTTGAACGTCGTCTTATTGGCGAACCTATGGCTTACTTGGTTAATAGTAAGGAATTTATGGGACTTTCTTTCTATGTTAATCCTGATGTTTTAATTCCTCGTCCTGAAACTGAACTTTTAGTAGAAAAAGCTCTGCAGGTTTTAGAACTATTTGAACACCCAAAAGTGGTTGACTTAGGTACAGGAAGTGGAGCAATTGCTATTGCTATAGCTCATTTTAAGCCAGATGCATCTGTTTGGGCTTGTGATATTAGTTCTGTTGCTTTGGATGTTGCTCATCAAAATAATTTACTGTTAGGAACAAATGTAAATTTCTTTCAAGGTGATTGGTTAGACGCATTTGGAAAAAATGGAAATTTTGACCTTGTTGTTTCTAATCCACCATATATATCTCTATCAGATCCGCACTTAGAACATGTTGCTTGCTTTGAACCCAGAATAGCTTTGACAGATGAAGCAGATGGCTTAAAACATATGCAGAATATCGTTTCTTCTGCTAAGTCTTATTTGAAATTAGGTGGATCTTTATGGATGGAACATGGTTTTGGGCAATCTAAGGCATTACGTATGATTCTTCAAAAGGGAGGTTTTGATGAGATTAAAAGCTTATCTGATCTGTCGAATATTGAACGCATATCTGGAGGAGTTTTTAAAAAAATAGACTAATCACTAAAAATTTGTTAACTTTTCAATTTTTGGAACTATTTTATGAATGATATCCAGAATTTCCTAAAAGAAACAATTGATGAAAATTTTGTTGTTTTGTTTATGAAAGGTACCCCGAAATTCCCTCAATGTGGTTTTTCAGGTCAAGCTGTCCAGATTTTAAGAAAGTGTGGCACAAAAGATTTATTTGCTGTTGATGTTTTAAAGGATGAAAGAATCCGAGAATCAATTAAAAAATTTTCAAACTGGCCAACAATACCACAATTATATGTGAATGGCGAATTTATTGGCGGAACAGATATCATGAATGAGCTTAACAAAACTGGTGAATTAGAAGCTCTCCTAAGGAAATCAGATGAGGATAATTAAATTTGAAAGAATTTACATTTGTAATTTTCCCATTCAATGAACAAGAAAAAAAGAATAGTTGTTGCAATTACTGGAGCAACAGGTGGACTCTATGCAATTCGTCTGCTTGAATTATTAAGAGATATTGAAGGTATTGAATCTCATTTAATATTATCTGATTCTGGCGCAATAAATATGAGATATGAGCTTGGAATTAGCCGACGTGTTGTGGAATCCATGGCAGATTTCAAATATAGCATTCGTGATATAGGCGCAACGCTTGCAAGTGGAACATTCCAAACAGATGGAATGTTGATTGTTCCTTGTTCTATGAAAACCCTATCAGCAGTTGCAAATGGTTTTTCAGACAATCTGATTACAAGAGCAGCAGATGTTATTCTTAAAGAACGACGCCGATTGCTTCTTGTTGTAAGAGAAACACCATTTAATTTGTCTCATTTGCATAATATGACATCTATAACACAAATGGGGGGAATAATTTTTCCTCCTCTTCCTGCGTTTTACTGTCGACCAAAATCTATTGAAGAGATGGTAACACATACAGTCTCAAGAATTTTAGGATTTTTTGATATTCAAGTATCGCATCCAATTTGGAAAGGAATTTCTAGACAAGAAAAAAGAAACTTCAATCAAACTGAAATGTAATTTTCAGTGACTTTTAAATTTTAAAAAAGGAACAGATTTGTGTTTCTTATATTCAATTAAGTTTTTCAATTCAAGAAATAAATGAGGGTGACAAAAATTCTCCATTTTTTGAATTTCTTGCTAAAAGAGAACCATCAAGAAGATTAAAATAAGCTCCATGCAATGATAACTTTTGAGCTTTTACCTCAGAAAAAACAAAAGGAAAAGTCAACAGATTTTTTAAGCTGTATTCAATTGAAAGGTATTTCCATGACTTTTTATTTTTTGAATGTGTTCTAGCAAACGTTTCCATTTGAGATGTCCAGTTTTTGAGAAAACTACTGTTTTCCGAGCTTTCAGCTGAGAGATTTTCTAAAAAAAATCTAACTCCAGAGCAAGATGAATGTCCTAAAACAATGATGTGCTGAATTTTTAATTTTTTGATAGCAAATTCAAGTGCTGCGCCTGTGCCTTGGAATATTGATTTATGCTCTTCATCGTACGAGGGAACGAGATTTGCTATATTTCTTAGAACAAAAATATCTCCTGGCTGACAACCAAAAATCAACTCTGGATTTACACGTGAATCGCAACAGCTAATTACCATAGATTTTGGTTTTTGCAATTCTGATAGAGAAATAAAAAGATCTTTGTTATTAGAAATTTGTTTTTGTAGGAATTTCTTATAACCAATACAAAGTTGATATGGAAGCAAATTATCTGACATTGAAAATACTGGATTTTAAAAAAAAGGAAAAATGGGAATGATGCCTAAATTTTTTATTCTAAAAAGACTAAAAACAAGGAAAGTAAGTTCCTTATAATAGAGTGCATTATGCCAAAAATTGTTTTAAATTTCTTTAAAAAAAGAAAGAATTTCAAAGAGAAATTGTGGTTTAGTTGAGACGAAAACCTTTCATGAAAATCCAATTTTATTGAACGAAAACATTATGAGGAATCAATCTTTTGGAATTTTCTAATGTAGAATCTATCATTCTATTAGCTGATTTTTCATTCAGTGGTACAATCAAACATTGAGTTTTTTAATTAACATTTCTAATAGTCCTTTTATTGTAGAGAAAAAAAAGTCAGATCAAAGCATTAGTAAATAGGAATTAAACTACTTATAAATTCAGAATTCCTTGACTGGTATAATATTTATTGGAGATTATTTTGCATTATCGTTCACATACTTCAACTCATGGACGCAATATGGCTGGTGCTAGAGCTTTGTGGAGAGCAACTGGTATGAAAGATAATGATTTTGGAAAACCAATTATTGCAGTTGTTAATTCGTTTACTCAATTTGTTCCAGGTCATATTCATTTGCGTAATTTAGGATCATTAGTAGCAGAAAAAATAGAAGAATCTGGTGGCATTGCCAGGGAATTTAATACAATTGCAGTTGATGATGGGATTGCAATGGGACATGGAGGCATGCTTTATTCTTTACCCTCGCGAGAGTTAATTGCAGATTCAGTTGAGTATATGGTAAATGCACACTGTGCAGATGCCATGGTTTGCATTTCTAATTGCGATAAAATCACTCCAGGTATGTTACTGGCAGCCATGAGATTAAATTTGCCAACCGTGTTTGTTTCTGGTGGTCCAATGGAAGCTGGAAAAATCATCCGCACTGCAAATAACAACTCAGAAAATATCATTACGAAAATTGATTTGGTTGATGCCATGATCAAGTCTGCAGATCCTAACGTGAGCAATTCAGAATCTGATATGTTTGAGCGAAATGCTTGCCCAACCTGTGGTTCCTGTTCTGGAATGTTCACAGCAAACTCAATGAATTGTTTGACGGAAGCAATAGGTCTGGCTCTTCCAGGAAATGGTACAATTCTAGCTACTCATGCATTGCGAAAAAGACTATTTGAACAAGCAGGAAAGTTAATAGTTGATTTATGTCTGCGGTTTTATAAACAAGAAGATGATTCAATACTACCTAGGAAAATTGCAAATAAGAAAGCATTTTCAAATGCTGTTGTTTTAGATGTTGCAATGGGAGGTTCAACAAATACAATTTTGCATTTGTTAGCAGCTGCACAAGAAGCATGTGTCAATTTCTCTATGGAAGATATTGATAAAATTTCACGAAAAGTCCCTTGTTTGTGTAAAGTAGCTCCATCTAGTGAAAAGTATCATATTGAGGATGTCCACCGTGCTGGTGGGATAATGGGTATTATGGGGGAATTGAAACGTGGCGGCTTATTAGATTTATCAGTTCGAACTATTTATACAGATACTCTTCATCAAGCTATTGAAGATTGGGATATAAATGGGGCAAAACCAATTAAAAAAGAACTTGAAGAATTTTACCTTTCTGCTCCTGGTGGGATACATACAACTAAAGCTTTTAGCCAATCTTCAAAGTTTCCAAATTTAGATTTGGATCGAAAATCAGGTTGTATTCGTAGTATTAAATATGCTTATTCTGTGGATGGAGGATTAAGCGTCTTATATGGAAATCTAGCAGAAAATGGTTGTATCGTAAAAACGGCAGGGGTTGATCTTTCCCAGTGGATTTTTGAAGGATTAGCACGTGTTTTCGAGAGCCAAGAAGAGGCAGTTGAAGCAATTTTACAAGATAAGATTTCTCCTGGAAGTGTTGTGGTTATTCGTTATGAAGGACCTAAGGGTGGGCCAGGAATGCAAGAGATGCTGTATCCAACTTCCTATTTAAAATCGAAAGGTCTTGGAAAGACTTGTGCTCTTTTTACAGATGGACGTTTTTCAGGCGGATCGTCAGGTTTAGTAATTGGACATGCTTCTCCAGAAGCTGCAGAAAAGGGTTCTATTGCTTTAATCGAAGAAAATGATTTAATAAAAATTAATATTCCAAAGCGAAGCATACACTTGAACATATCAGATTCTGAACTAAAACGTAGAAGGTCTTCTATGGATAATCTCGGAGAATTAGCTTGGAAACCATCTAATCGTTGCCGTGAAGTTTCGCAATCTTTACTTGCCTATGCAGCTCTTGCTACATCTGCAGATCGTGGAGCAGTGCGTGATCTAAAACAATTAAAAAATTTAAATAGATAGTTAGTAAAAATAAATGAAGGTTTTCTTCTAAAAATATCTTTATTTAAAGAGGTCCTTCTCGTTTTGAGAATTGATATATTACCTACAGATAATCTTCTTCATGCCTACACAACCAATAATACCTTCGTTCATGATAGTACGATTTCTTGTGTTCTTGCTAATTGCTTTTGGTATTTATTTTTTGAGAGGTTTTTTAATTCCAGGACTAATGGCCTTGATTATTGGCCTAGGAAGCTGGCCAATCTATCAATCTGTTGTTAACCGATTATCTGGGAAAACTCTTCTTGCTTCTTCTTTAGCTCTTTTGTTAGTTGTTCTTGTTTTGATCATTCCTATAGGTTTAGCTCTATCATATTCAGTACAAGAAGCTGGCAATTTTATTGCATGGGCTCTATCTGCGAATAAAAATGGACTTCCAGTACCTCAATGGATTTCCTCAGCTCCTTTTATTGGGGACCGCTTATCAGAGTATTGGAATAATTTTCTTGGAAAACCTCATGCATTAGGTAGCGTGGTTCAACTGGTTAGTGGAGAACATTTGGGAAATATTTATAGAATGCTTTTATCAGCTACTGGCAATATTTTTCACGTGTTCTTTACAGTTCTATCTATGTTGATTATTCTATTTTTTGTTTATAAAGATGGAGCATGCATGATAAAACAATTAGATATATTGGGAGAGAAAATTCTTCCTGATCGATGGACTAGACTCTCAAGAGTTGTTCCTGCTACTATTAGTGCAACAATAAATGGGATGGTTCTGATTGCAATAGGAGAAGGAGTAGTTCTTGGAATTGCTTATTGGATAGCTCATGTTCCGTTTCCAGTACTTTTGGGTGTAATTACTTGTTTTATGGCTTTAATTCCTGGAGGAGCGCCTTTGGCTTTTTCATCAGTAAGTTTATATCTAATTAGTCATGGTTTCAATGCAGAAGGTTTAGGTCTATTCATATGGGGGGCACTTGAGCTTTTGGTTGTTGATAAAACATTGCGCCCACGATTGATTGGGGGGCCTGTGAAATTGCCATTCTTACCAACTTTTTTTGGTTTAATAGGAGGGCTTAAAACAATGGGAATTATTGGTTTGTTTGTTGGCCCTGTTTTAATGGCTTTGCTTGTTGGAATATGGCGAGAGTGGATACATAATGCAAGTCGTGAACAAAGAAAAGTAAGAGTTCGAAACCATAGATTAACAAATTAGAAGTTCATCATAAATCAACAAATATTCTAATTTCGTTTAGAATAGAGATTCTTCCAATAGATTTAGAAGTTTCCTAACAGGGCTGGGTATAGGAGTTGATTTTAATTCTTCTTTTTTAACCCAAACATATCTTTTTTTAGAATTAACTGAGACTTCAGATAAAAAAGAAACAGTTAGATAAATTGGTTTAATGCGCAATCGATAATGTGAAAACACATGGACAAATTCTTGTAACTCACGGTATCCATTGACGATTAAACCTAATTTCTTAGCTACAGATAATGGAGAATGCGAAGCATCAAATTCTGGAAAACTCCATAAAGATCTCCAAATTCCATTTTTTGGTCTTTTTTCAAAAAGGAAAAACTCTTTGGCCTGTGCTATAAAGAAGCAAGTTTCTTGTTCAGGTTGTTTCTTTTTTACCTTTTTTCTTGGAAATTCACTCTGTCTGCCTTGGATATTAGCAAGACAAGTTGTTGAAACTGGGCAGCGAAAACATTCAGGTTTTCGAGGTTTACATAGTGTTGCACCGAGATCGATCAATCCTTGAGTATAATTAATCATGTTTAAATCTTTTGATTCTCTTATTTTTTCTTCAGCAAGTTTCCACAATTTATTAATTGTTCTTACTTTGTTGATATCTTCATGAATGGAAAAATATCTTGCGAAAATTCGTTTAACATTACCATCCATAATTGGAGAACGTTCCTGATATGCAAAGGCTGCAATTGCTGCTGCTGTAGAACGTCCAATTCCAGGCAGCAAGTTGATTTCTCTAGAATTTTTTGGGAATTTTCCATCAAAATTGGAAACAACAATTTTGGCACAACGATGTAAGTTAAGTGCACGAGCATAATAACCTAGTCCTGCCCAATGTGACATGATGTCTTTTTCTTTTGCACTAGCTAACTCCTGAATACTTGGAAACTGTTTAAGAAAAGCTTGATAATAGGGAATAACTGTAACAACTTGAGTTTGTTGGAGCATAACTTCAGATAACCAAATCCGATAGGGATCTTTAGTTCCTTGCCATGGCAAGTTATGTCGGCCATACAACTCATACCAACGAACAATTAGATCAGAAAAATGCATATATTATTAACTTTATATTTTTAAAGGATCATACTAAGCTAATCGATGTTGAGATAAAACTTCTGATTTGGAAAATACTAGAGCTAAGTCAATTTTCAGAATAATCTGGATAAAAATGAATGATTCTTTCTTCACTTCGAGTTTCAGTTCTCATGATAGAATTTTCCCAGAAATGATTATTTATTTTCCAAACAAGTAATTTACCATGGAGATTAAGTCCTTTGCATTACAAACTCCAACTGAATTTTCTTGAAATTTCAATTTAAATTTTTAAAGATATTGCAGTTCAATTTTTATAAGTATCAACACCTGTTGGAGATACGTAAACACAGGTCTTTCTAGGTTTTTTTAAAAAAAATTCATTTTTGATTTTTCTAGCTTAGACTACCTGATTTTTTTCCGATCAACAATTCTTATAAGATTTTATTAATGTCTATATATAAATCTTTTTTTCGCAAATTTTTTTTTTATAAGATATTTAATTGGAATAATCCACAGATTAGATCTGTCATCTATCAGGGTCTTTTTTTGTTTTTCTTGATCTGGGTTGTTTCGCTCTTAATTTCAAATGTTTTAAGAAATTTTTCTTTGAGAAACATAGTTACCGGATTTGATTTCATAACACATGAAGCGGGTTTTTCAATAGGGGATTCAATTATTAAATATTTTCCTACTGATTCGTATCTTCGTGCTATTCTAGTTGGATTGTCAAATACACTACGAATTGCTTCAATCGGTATTGTTTTAGCAACACTTTTAGGATTTTTTCTAGGTATCGGGAGATTATCAAAAAACCGATTGTTTTTTACCTTATCTTCAACCTATGTTGAAATCGTGAGAAATATACCATTATTATTGCAGGTATTTTTCTGGTATTCATTAATCATTGAAAGTTTTCCTAATCCCAGTAGAGCTATCAATCCAATTCCAGGTGTTTTCATCTCAAATAGAGGAATAAGAATCCCATCTCTTGGAGATGGTTTAACTAATTGTTTTTTAGAAATTTCTTTATTTGCTTTGTTCTCTATTTTGATAACAAGATTTTGGATATCCAGATGTGAGAAAATTTATGCGAGAGGCATTCTGTTCTCAGGTACTATTATTGGGGTTCTGATTTTTATTGGTTCTATTCTTATATATTTTTTCAATGGATTTCCATCTGAAATTGATATTCCAGTAATGAATAGATTTAATTTTCAAGGTGGGTCAAACCTGTCCCCAGAATTTTTAGCTCTTTTAATTAGTTTAGTTTTCTATTCCTCTGCGTTTATTGCTGAAGTAATAAGATCTGGAATACAAGCTGTTGAATTTTGTCAATGGGAAGCAGGTTATTCAATTGGTTTGAACAAAAAACAAATATTCAGATTAGTAATTTTTCCCCAAGCATTGCGAATTTTTATTCCACCTATGATAAGCCAATATCTAAATTTAACTAAGAATAGTTCATTAGCTATAGTAATTGGCTATCCAGATATCGTTTCAATAATCAATACAATTATCAATCAAACTGGCCAGGCTATTGAAGGAGTTTTACTCATTTTGTCTACATATTTGGGAATTAATTTATCCATTTCCATTCTTATGAACCTATACAATAAATATGTAGTTATGAATGCGGATATTAGATAGATATGTTACATCATATAAAAACTTTATTTTTCTTTTTCTTTGATGGAATGAGAAAGACGTTTGGAATAAATCCTTTGATATTTTCTTTGAATTTTTTGATTACATGTTTTTTATTTGCTTATCTAGCTGCTGTGTTAATTCCTAATTTGCTTAATTGGTTTTTTTTTGAAGCAAATTTTTCAGCAATATCTGCCAAAGAATGCAAAAATTCAGGAGGAGCCTGTTGGGCATTCATCATAGAAAAATACCGATTTATTTTGTTTGGAATGTACCCTTATACTGAACAATGGCGTCCTTTTTTAGCAACAATGATTCTAACTATTTTAATTGCAATTAGTGGATTTAGGAATTTTTGGAGTTCAATCTTACCGATCATTTGGATACTAGGAGTTACTTCTGTTGCATGTCTCATGTGGGGAGGAATTTTTGGATTATTCTATGTGGAAAACACTTTTTGGGGAGGCTTACCTTTGACCTTGATTTTATCAATTATGGGAATCCTATTTGCATTTCCACTTGGTATTTTCTTAGCACTTGGAAGATGCTCAAAAATGCCAGCTATCAGCTTTTTAAGCATTATTTACATAGAGTTGGTTCGAGGTATACCCTTAGTTAGTTTGCTCTTTATTTCTTCTATTATATTTCCTTTTCTCTTTCCTGAAAGTTTTTGTTTTGACAAGTTGCTTCGTGCACAAGTCGCAATCATTATTTTTGCTGCTGCTTATATTGCAGAAACAATAAGAGGAGGGTTACAAGCTATTCCTGCTGGTCAATATGATGGAGCTTCTTCTTTGGGACTGAACTATTGGCAGAGAATGTTCAAGGTTATCTTGCCACAAGCCATGCAAATGGTAATTTCTCCATTAATTAGTATTTTTATTTCTATATTCAAAGACACATCATTAGTTGTTGTGATAGGAATATTTGATCTTACTCTTTCAGCTAAGTCCGCTCTTTCTGATCCACAATGGTACGGACTTGGATTAGAAACATATATTTTTATTTCATTAATTTATTTTTTATACTGTTATCTCATATCAAGATTTGGAAGAGCTATAGAGAAGAATTTTAGAAAAGCAAATTTCCAAAAGGAGATGATTAATCATGCAAAATAGCATCATTTGCATACAAGAAGTAAACAAATGGTATGGTCAATTTCATGTACTGCGCAATGTTAATCTTACTGTAAGTCCTAGGGAACGATTGGTGGTATGTGGACCATCAGGTTCTGGGAAATCTACAATGATTCGGTGCATTAATGGATTAGAAAAACATGAACAAGGAAAAATATTTGTCGATGGAATAGAATTAACAAATGACCTCAAGCATATTGAAACTATACGACGGAACGTAGGTATGGTTTTTCAGAATTTTAACTTATTTCCACACTTAACAGTTCTTGAGAATTTAACTCTCGGACCGATAAATGTGTTGAAAAAATCAAAAATACAAGCAAAGAATTTGGCAATGAAATACCTTGAACGAGTTCGGATCCCAGAACAAGCAAACAAATATCCTAGACAACTTTCTGGTGGACAACAACAGCGGGTTGCAATTGCACGATCTTTATGTATGAACCCGAAAATAATGCTATTCGATGAACCTACTTCTTCTTTAGATCCTGAAATGATCAATGAAGTTTTAGATGTAATGCTTAATTTAGCTATAGATGATGGTGTAACAATGATTTGCATAACTCATGAAATGAATTTTGCTAAAAAAGTAGCTGATAAAATTATTTTTATGGACCAAGGTCAAATCGTTGAAGAGAATGATCCAAATTCATTTTTTGAAGGCCCTAAAAGTGAACGTGCTAAATTATTTTTAAGTCAGATATTGCGATAGAAAAACTCCTTGTATCAAGTATTTTGGTTCCTATTTAATTGAATAAATTTGCAAATATAAGTATTAATCTTTTTAATTCCCAGGAAATTTTTTCTTTCATATGATAGATCATTACCAATCAGAAATTTCTCTATTTTTAGAAAGATATAAAAAGGATCATCCAGACCTTGAGATGAGACAACGAGAGGGTCGTTTTCGTCTCTGGGATAGAAAAGTGTTAGATCGAGAAGATTCAGAATCCAGGGAATGTCTTTCCTCTGAGAACATTCCTCAAAAATCCTATGTTTATTACGATTGAACCGCTCTATTTTTATGAAATTTATTTTTATCTTGAAGTAAATTCAATTGCCTGAAAATGGTTTATAAATAAAATCTAAAAAATAAACGAAAGTATGTTTCATGAGTAAATCATGTAGGATTAGAATATTTTTCTAGGGCCATGACATATTTTTCAGCAGTTTCTTTAATATTACTGGTATTAAAAAGACCATCAGAAATTGCAATTCTATCAATTCCTGATTTTAATACCAGTTCAACATTACTTACAGAAATGCCTCCGATTGCAACGATAGGTGTGCATCTTTTCAATTGCTTACAAGCTTCTTGTAAGAAGCTTAGTGAAGCTTGACTAGCTTTAGGTTTTGTCCGTGAAGGAAAAATTGAACCAATACTTACATATGAAGCGCCAAAACTAATATTTGAATACAATCGGCCAATATCATTGTAACAAGAAACTCCAATTAAAAAATCAGGATCTACATGAGATCTTATTTGTTCGATGGAAGAATCCATTTTTCCAATATGGACTCCATTGGCTCGCACCTCTTGGGCCAACTGCCAATTGTCATTAATAATAAAAATTATTCCAAAATCATGACAAATGCTCGATAGCTCTTTTGCTTTCTGAAACAGCTTACTTTTATTTAAGTTTTTCTGACGAAATTGTAAAACATGCATTCCACCCTTTGCTGCTTCTTTGACAGCAGTTACTAATTTTTTAGTGTTGTTCCATTCTGGAGTAATTCCATACAATCCAAGTGGCAAAGTAGAACGTTTTCCTAAAATACTATCTCGAAACATTTTTAGTTTATTGAAAATTTAAAAATTGTAGTATCAATCTTTGAGTCTAAATTTTTTTCAAAGAAAATCATAGAAAATTAACAGAAATAGTTTTTCTATAATTTTTATTTTTCGAAACTAAATTTACTTGTTAATTTCAATCCAGTTTACATTTGAAATGTTTTGCATATCAGCTTATCATTTGATGGTTTTGAAAACCTAGATAGCAATTTATATTTAATAGAAGAAAACTGAAAATGATGCGTACTTGGATGTGTCTTGTTTGTGGTTGGATTTATGATGAAAAAATTGGATTTCCAGAAATGGGAATCCCAGCAGGAACTAGATGGGAAGATCTTTCCCCAAATTGGAATTGTCCCGAATGTGGAGCACGAAAAGAGGATTTTGAGCTGATAGAGATCTGAAATGAGTCAAGAAATATTGTTATCATTTGATATAGGGGAAAGAAAAACAGGGATCGCTATTGGGAATTCTTTTTTGAAACAAGCAAGGCCATTAAAAATTATCTTTTCTAGAAGAAAGGAAATTCAATTGGAGAAGATGAGAAAACTGTTAGAAGAATGGAAACCAGAACGAGTAATAATGGGAATTACCTTTACAAATTCGTTAAAGAACCAAAGCAATAGACGTGTACTTTATTTTGCCAATCTTTTTCGGCATGTTTATAAAATAAAAGTCGAGTTAGTTGACGAATCTTATTCCAGTAGAGAAGCTCAAGAGATATTGAAAAATAATAAACCAGATGATGCCATAGCTGCTTATGTAATTTTGCAGAGATATCTAGATAATTGTCTAAATTAAAAATTAAACTCTAAATTTTACTTGGATAAGGTTTTTATGTTTTGAACATTGGGAATTTGTATCAAGTGTCGATCATGCAACCGCATAGCAGTTAGATATCCTCCCCAAATGCAACCAGTATCTAAACAAACCAGGTTAGGTCGGATAAACAAACCAAGATCAGACCAATGTCCAAAGAAAATGGATATCTCATGAGTTTTTCGGTTAGGAACATCAAACCATGGGATAAAAAAATTTTTACCAGGAATGGAAGGATTTAATTGATATCTTTTTCTGTTATTCCTGTCAAATGATACCATCTGTCCATTATATTCACATAGGCGAATCTTGGTAAATACATTAATAGCAGAACGGATTTGATCAGAATCTTTGCAATTATATATTTCTTTTATTTTTTTTTGCCAATTTGATGCACGAAACATATCTTGAATTTCAGAAGCAATTGATAATATTTTTGGTATATCCCAATTAGCTAATACACCAGCATGGACCATTAAATGGTCATGCTCAAAATGTGCTAGTGGACGAAAGCGCAACCAATTAATCAAATCATTATAATCTGGAGCATTTAAAATGGTATCTAATACTGTTTCAGGCTTTGAAAATCCAACTCCAGCTGCTAAAGCAAGCAAATGAATATCATGGTTTCCAAGAACCACAACACTTCGATCATCTAAAGTCATGATTTTTCGCAAGGTATCTAATGATCCAAATCCTCTGTTTACCAAATCCCCAGCAAACCAAAATCTAGCATTCGGATCAATTTGAGAGTTTCTTAAAAGTTGGTTTAGCTCAAAGTAGCAACCATGGATATCACCAACAACCCATATATTGGTTTTCATTTTTTGAGTTTTCTTAGAAAATTAACCCAGATATGCTTGTTCTCCATCAGATAAAGCATAATTAATGATAGCAATATCCCTGAAAAGCTTGTAATTGACATGCTGAACCAAGGTTTGAAATTAAAAATTAAACCTATATTAAGAATATATTGGTTTATCATGAAAAAGGATATTCCAAGAAAAATTCCAAAAAATACTTTTACTGAAATAGAGTTGTTGCCCCGAATTTCTATGAGAGAAATTGGAGCAGAGAAAGATATCATGGAAATTAATAATATTGGATGTAAGAGTTTTTTCCAAAAGATATTATTATATTTATGGGTTTGTAATTTATTGTTCTTAAGATAATTTATATGATTTTTCAGCATGAAAATTGACATATGCTCAGGACTGAGGGTTTTAGCTAGAAAACAGTTAACATCTAATTTTGTTTTTAGCATATGTTTATTTAGGATCTTGGTTTCTAAAATTGGTTCATCTGAACTTAGAGAATCTATACTGATAGATTTATTGTTTTTATTTTCAAAGAAAATTTGTTGTACATTATGTAAATACAAATTTTTATTCAAAATTTTACCCTCTTTTGCTATTGAGATCTTATCAAGCTTTGATGTTTTATCAAATTCATAAAGAATAATATCTTCCATTATTCCAGATTCGGTAAATTTAGAAACATGAATGATTTGGATGCAATCATTTTCAGTCAATTCCCTAAACCATGCTTCCCGTGAATTTTTTTCCCCATTAAATTTGCAATCTTTCTTGACTCTAAGGTTTGATTCAGAAATTTTTTTTCCAGATTCAGGGATAATAAATTCATTCAATATCAAGGAACTTATTAATATGGGTATGGAGATTAAATAGAGATGTTTCAGAAGTTTTATGCTACTTAGGCCAGATGATCGAAAAACGATTAGAACATTTGTTTCAGCTAATTTTGATAGGGAAAGTGTGAAACCTATCAGGATAGCAATAGGTATAAGGTTATACACAAAAATTGGTACCTGCAAACCCTGTGAATATAGTGAGCTAAGAAATGAATCCCATCCATTAAATACTTCTGTATCTTCTACAAGTGAAAAAAAAACAAATAAGCTTAATAAAGCTAGCAAAATTGTTAAAAATGAACGGTAAATTTCGTTGGCTAAATAGAAACGTATAGTGGTCATTATTTCATGGAAAATATATTTTGAGATTGCTCATATAGTAGGTTTTCCAATTTTTGAAAATCTTAAGAATTTTTTGATTTTAGTCTTTCTAATACTAAGCTTCATCCAAGCAAATCCAAACCAGGAAAGAAGAAAAATCCAAATGTTTTTTGCTTTTTCTAAGAAAGTATAGCTCGCAAAAAACTTACAATTGGAGGTAGATCTGGATACACTCCGTGCCAGATCAAGAAACTTTCAGCAGCTTGAGCCACAAGCATTCCTAATCCATCAGAGCATTGAAATGCACCACTTTTTCTAGCAGATTCTAGAAAAAGTGTTTCCCTAGAAGAATACATCATGTCATATGCCATGGAATGGATGCTATAAATATTTTTAGGGAGATTAGGGAAAGTCCTATGCAGACTAGTATTTGTTGCATTAATAATAAGATCCCATTTTGATATGGCAGCACTACTAAGATTTCCGCTAGTTACATTAGTTAACAAATGCTTCTTGGAATTTTTTGAATTCCAAGAATTGCAAATTTCTAAAGCACGTTCTGCAGTTCGATTTACAATGTGTATTTTTGAACATCCTTCTTCAGCAAGAGGGTTTAAAACACCCCTAGCAGCTCCTCCAGCCCCAACCAGTAATATGTTTTTTTCTTTTAAGACAAAATTCTTTTGAGATAGATCTTTTATTAAACCTGCTCCATCTGTATTACATCCATATAACTTTCCATTTCGAAAAGTAATTGTATTTATTGCTCCTGCTAAACAAGCACGTTCAGATAATACTCCATTCTCCAATTTTGATAGTATTTGGAAAGACTTCTCTTTAAAAGGTAGGGTTACATTCATGCCATGTCCCCCAGAATTTGCAAATTCTTTTATATCTGCTTCTAAATTATTTTCTGAAGCTAGTATTCGTTTATAGGAAATAGATAGGTTAAATTGTCTCGAGAATAATTTATGGATTTCAGGTGAATAACTATGTTTTATTGGGTTTCCAATAACAGCATAATGCTTTACAGAATAGTTTTTTGGCTTCATAGATTTGTAAATTTTTTTAAAATAGATGCCGATAAATATCACGAAAATTAATAGAAGATAAAAATCTTAGAATGTTTTAATTATTATTAAATTTTTTGAGCAGGTTGTTTCGAGATGGTTTGAAGATATAAGCAATTTAATTCTAAGCTTAATTCATCTATCTTTAATATTTTAACCTGGACAAGATCTCCACGACTCAATATTGGTAAATTTGTAACCCGAGTGGCAACAGGAATATTCATTAATTTAACGAATCCATTCTTTAAAATATAAGCATTGACAATTCTGATCCCATTTTGAATTAACCATTGAAGACTCCAATATCGTTCCATTGTGTTTTGGAAATTCGAGCGATGAGAATATTGAATGTTAAAGGTTTCGATGATTCTAAAAAGATCCTCATCCTCACAAGATTTGAAAGGAGCTAGCAAATGTGCAGAAACTCCATATTGAATGGCTGAGATCAATTGCCATTGATTGACTAGATCAACATAACGACGGAGAGGTGAAGTACTCCAAATATATTGGGGGGCTCCAACACCTTCATGTGGCAACGGTTCTACACTCATATGCGTTTTTCCTAGTCTTTGAGAACGATATATTCCAGGAAGATTGTTTTTTCTTAATAGATCGGCCCATAATGTGTTAGCAAGAATCATAAACTCAGCTATTATGAAACTTATTGGGGATTCTCTCTTTTTGGAAACTATATGAACTTTGGTTTTTGGGCTATCAGGATTCCCTTCCAAGAAAAATTCATATTCTTCTCGCGTAATTTGTTTGAATTTTCCTCTAGATAAGGCACGTTGCTTTTCCAAAACATGTGCTAGCATCCAAAGTGGTCGTATCCAATTTTCATAAGGAAGCACTTTGTTTTTATTATTTAGGAATTCTCGAGTAATTTCTTTTTCTAAAAATTCAATTTTTAGATTTTTTGTAACAATAATGTTTTCTAGTTTAGATATCGATTGGATAATTCCCCCACTGTTCATATCAACAGTGACATAAAGTGATAAAGCAGGAACTTGTCGACCTTCATCTAAAGAAAACTGTTCTATCACTGACTGGGGCTGCATGGTAATTTTTTCCCCTGGGATATAAATACTACATAGCCTATTTCTTACTAATCTATCATGTTTGCTATCTCGAGTAATAGCTAATCCTGGAGCAGATATATGGATTCCTACTTTTATATTTCTATCTTCTAATACAGTAACAGAAAGAGCATCATCAATTTCTGTAGTACTTATACTATCTATAGAATAGATCTTTGCATTTGAACTGGGCAACTCATAGTTTTTAGTAACTAAGTCTGGCAAATTTGGAAATTCAATTCCATTTGGAAAATTCTTCTTAAGAAAGCATTTTTTGATCAAAACTAGGGAGTTTGGCCAAGCTCCCAAACTCAGAAGTAAATTTTCTGGTTTTTTTTGAAGTTTCTTACATGCTTGTTCTACAGCTTTCCATTCAATAGAATTCTTATCTGGTTGAACTATTAAAGATTCAGCTACCTTTGCTATAGCTTCTGGCAACTTTCCATTGACCATATAATCTAGCCATATTTTTTGTTGTTCCTGTTGTCTTTTTTTCTTTTCTATAGCATGTAATGCTTGTGTTAGAATTTCTCGAGAAGCTGCACAATATTTTCCCTTATCCCGTTTGTAAAAATAAGCACCGGAATTACTCAAACATATTATTAGACTAGCTAATTCAATTGGGTTTGGAGAATGTCCAAAGTATTGAACAGCTAATGTTGATGCTTCAAAAATCTCTTTAGGAGCAGAGTCCCACAAAAGTTGAAGATCAAATTCTTTGGCTAATTCTCTAGCTTTTTTTAAAAACAAATAAGCATTAGAAGTTTCGAATCTAAATAGGATATTGCAATTCTTGATCCTTATTTTTTTTCCAAGCCCAGTTTCTATATAAACACTGCTATCTGTCTTTGATAGAATTCTTCCAGTGTTGAAGCCAGACTTATCCTTATAAAAGATATGCATTTACTCACCGTAATCTAGATGGATGTAAAGATACTAAAACATAAAAAAATCCAGAAATTTTCTAATTCATGATAAAAATAGAGGATTCTACAGCATTTTTAAGTTTGAAATTTTTAAACTTCTATTTCAATTGAATTAAGTGTTAAAAACAGAGATTTGATCTAAAATGAAGAATGTAGCTTTTTTTACATTTGCAATTTTATGATGAAAGAATAAAGTTTCTAAGGAATTTCTTTCTTTGTTTTATTAAAAATAATTTAACGTTACTAACATCTATTATAGAGTCTTTCAATATACATGGAGTGTGGAAAGAGGAAAGGAAGTATTTCTTGATTCTAAAAATATTCGATTCATATATTCCTAAGAAAGTTCAATGAGAAAATTTTGAACGATAATTCTTGTGTGTTTTTTGAATTTTTTTACAGTTGGTTTTTAAGTTTTTCATATTCCTAATGGTTTTTTTTAATGAAATAGTTTTAGAGTAAAATTACTAATTTTTTATTCTAGAAAACAGATCAATATAACAATCTATTATGACAGCAAAGCGAATATTAGTAATACATGGTCCTAACCTAAATCTGCTTGGATTGCGTGAGCCGGAAATTTATGGACATTGCACATTGGCTCAAATCAATTCGAATCTAGAAAAATTAGCTACAGATTCTGGAGCTATTCTTTCAATTGTACAGAGTAACAATGAGGGAGTTTTAATAGATGCTATCCACGATTCAATTAAACTTGGAATTAATTCTATCATTATAAATGCTGGGGCTTATTCACATACTAGCATAGCTCTTCGCGATGCATTATCTGCTGTTTCAATTCCATTCATTGAAGTGCATTTATCTAATGTTAGTAGTCGTGAGTTGTTTCGAAATAATTCTTATTTATCTGATATTGCTATTGGTGTAATCATGGGCTTAGGTTATCATGGCTATGAATTTGCCTTACTTTATCTGTTGCGCAAGTAATGCTATCTAGCAGAATCTTCTGGTTTTTTTAAAATGAGTCTCCAGATTCAATGGATAGGTTGTTATTTGTTCTTTTTTTCAAATTTTTATTGAATGTTAATTGGAACGTTTTTATATATGAATCTTCGAAAATTAAAGACTTTGATTGATCTTATATCACAGTCAGAAATTGCCGAATTTGAGATTACGGAAGGGGAAGAAAAAATTCGGATTGTAAGATCGAATCCAGAATTTTCCAGAAATTCTTTTCACCAAAATTTTCCTGATCCAGTTCCACCTATCTCTCCAAAAAAAAGTGAGAAGCATAGCCATATTATTAAAGCACCTATGGTTGGAACTTTTTACCGTTCTCCAAGCCCAGGTGAACCTCCCTTTGTAGATGTTGGCCAATTTGTTAAAATTGGTGATACCCTTTGCATTGTGGAGGCTATGAAATTGTTAAATGAGGTTGAAGCTGATATAGCTGGAGTTATTAAAGAAATAATAGTTGAGAATGGTGAACCAATTGAATATGGTCAGCCTTTGTTTGTTATAGGTTAAATCTTTAAGTGAAAATGTTTGCTAAAATCTTAATAGCCAATCGGGGTGAAATTGCATTACGTGTTCAACGAGCATGTAGAGAAATGGGTATAAGAACAGTTGTAGTGCATTCTGAAGCAGATCGAAATGCAAAGTATGTTCGACTAGCCGATGAGTCTGTTTGTATTGGCCCAGCCAATTCAAGGGATAGCTATTTAAATATGCCAGCCATTATTTCAGCAGCAGAAGTTACAGATTCGGAAGCTATTCATCCTGGATATGGATTTTTATCTGAAAATGCTGATTTTGCAGAACGTGTAGAAAAAAGTGGATTTGTTTTTATTGGCCCTCGTTCTGATACCATTCGTCAGATGGGAAATAAACTTCGGGCTAAAAACATTATGCAAGAAATAGGTGTAAATGTTGTCCCAGGTTCAATGGAATCTCTTCCAAGAGATCCTAAGTTAATTTTAGAAACTGCAGATGAATTAGGTTATCCAATTATTGTTAAGTCCTCTGGAGGTGGAGGAGGTCGAGGCATGCGGATTGTTCGAACAAAAGATATGCTTATAAATAATGTTTCCTTAACTCGTGCAGAAGCAGGTGCAGCATTTAATAATTCTGATGTTTATATAGAAAAATTTTTAGAAAATCCTCGTCATATTGAGATCCAAGTTTTATCTGATGGGAAAGAAAATGCTATTTGGTTAGGAGATAGAGATTGCTCTGTGCAACGGCGTAATCAAAAGATTATTGAGGAAGCGCCTGCTTTTGGAATAGCTAGACATATTATAAATAAATTAGGTAATTGTTGTGTCAAAGCTTGTAAAAAAATATCCTACCGTGGACTGGGTACATTTGAATTTCTGTTTCAGGATGGAAAATTCTATTTCATTGAAATGAATACAAGAATTCAAGTGGAACATCCTATTACAGAATTAGTCACAGGAATAGACCTGGTGCAAGAACAAATAAAAATATCCTCGGGTCAAAAACTTTCTATGCGACAATCTGATGTTAATATAACAGGACATTCTGTAGAATGCCGAATTAATGCGGAAGATCCATTTAGATTTATTCCTAGCCCAGGGTATATTACAAATTGGCATGCTCCAGGAGGACCTGGAATGCGAGTTGATTCGCATATATTCAATGGGTACTTTGTACCTCCTTATTATGACTCTATGATTGCAAAAATCATTTCCTATGGAAAAGACAGACAACAAGCGATTGCTCGAATGAAAGTTGGTTTATCTGAAACAATTATTGAGGGGATTTCGACAAATATTCCTTTGCATCGCCAAATTCTTCAAGATCCGTCTTTTGAGGAAGGTGGTGTAAATATTCATTTCTTAGAAGAAAAATTAAATAAAGTTTAGCCTACCACTACTATTACCAGTTAGGCTTTAAATAGCAAGTAAAATGAATATAGCTTTTGTAAGCAGCATAAGTCCTACTTGACCTAGTACAAGTAAAATTAGAGGGGAAAAATCAACGATAGTTGTGTTTGGAAGAAGTCGACGGATAGGTTCTAATAATGGTTCTGTTAATATTTTGAGCAGGGATAAAATTGGAGCCATTGGGTTTATCCAAGACATGATAGTCTGAACTAATACTAACCAGATCATTAGATTTAAGGCCCATTTTGGTATTGTAGCAAATGCAGCTGCTATGAGCCCTCCTATCAAGCTGGAGGGTAGTAACCTTGCCCAGGTAGACATCCAAACTGAGAGTAAATAAACTAGTGCTGTTATCCAAGTAGCAATCATACAAGACCAGTCTATAATGTTTCCTGGTCGAATGATTTTTCTTATTGGAATAATTAACCAATCTGTGATTTGTGATATGGAACGTGATAAAGGATTAAAAGGATGAAGCTTGACCGCATATAACCATGTGCGTGCAATTAGAGCAGCTCCAAAGAGATTGAAGGTGATTTCAAGTAAGAACCGTAAAATATCGCTAAGCATATGGAGAGTTTCCATGATTTTGTTTCGAGATAGCAGAATTTGCAAATAACGAAAAATAGTGAGATTGTAGTTGAATATGCTTTCTCTTCTCAATCTTTTTAGCTTTTTGAAACAATTGGAAAGATAATCATGAAAAGAAATAATTAAAAATCTTTGTTTGACTCTTCTACTTGAAACTTCTTCTATTTAGTTTAATACCAATTATCTTCAAAGAAATCAAGATTATCAAGAAAATATGTATAAACAGATTATCTTTGAGCATTCAAAATTTGTAGTTGACTAATATTGATTAGTAAAAAATTTCTGCATTTTTAATGTGAAAATTGTTATTCCCATTCCAGATTTCCTCCAGTTTGATATTCAATAACACGAGTTTCAAAGAAATTTCGTTCTTTTTTTAGGTCAATCATTTCAGCCATCCATGGAAAAGGATTTTCTTCTTTTGCAAAAATTGGATCAATTCCTATTTGTTGACAACGTCGATTTGCTATGAAGCGCAGATACGACTTGAACATACTTGAATTTAAACCTAGTATGCCTCGTGGCATTGTGTCTTCAGCATAAGCATACTCAAGTTCAACAGCTTCTTGAAACAAGTTTTGAATTTCTCTGCAAAATTCGTAATTCCATAATTCTGGATTTTCCAATTTTATGGTATTGATCAAATCGATACCAAAATTACAATGCATAGACTCATCTCTCAGAATATACATATATTGTTCAGCAGAACCTGTCATCTTATTTTGACGTCCCAATGCCAGGATTTGTGTAAATCCTACATAAAAGAATAATCCTTCCATTAAACAAGCAAAAACAATAAGTGATTTTAAAAGCTTTTTGTCAGTTTCTGGTGTTCCTGTAAAAAAGTTAGGATCAGAAATAGAATTAATAAATGGAATTAAAAATTCATCTTTAGCTTTGATTGAATCAATTTCATTATAAGCATTAAATATTTCCGTTTCATCTAGGTCTAAACTTTCAACAATGTATTGATATGCATGAGTGTGAATTGCTTCCTCAAAAGCTTGCCGAAGTAAAAACTGTCGACACTCTGGTGCAGTAATATGTCGATATGTTCCAAGAACAATATTATTAGCAGCTAATGAATCTGCTGTTACAAAAAAACCAAGATTTCTTTTTACTATCCGTCGTTCTTCCTCTGTAAGGCCATTAGAACTTTTCCAAAGAGCTATATCTCGAGACATGCTAATTTCTTGGGGCATCCAATGATTAGCACACGAAGCTAGATATTTTTCCCATGCCCACTTATATTTGAAAGGAACAAGTTGATTAACATCAGTCTTACCATTAATGATTCTCTTATCTGCAACACGAACTCGAGTTGAATCTTCTTTAAACATAAAGATTTCCTTGTATTTCTTGATCTAATTTATTGGCAAGCTTCACATTCATCGATTACCTTTTGGTGAATTTTGGACGCATTTGTTGGTGATTTCTCTTTCCTGGATTTGTACTCTGCAACTGTCTTACTTGATTCTGAACTGCTGTGTATAATGCTTGGTAAAACAGAATTTAATTCTCCACCATAACCTGTTGATTTTTCTGGATTAGTTGCTCCGAGAGTTCTCAAATAATAAGTTGTTTTCAAACCTTTCTTCCATGCAAGTTTGTAAGTTTCATCAATTTTTTTTCCAGAAGTTCCACTCAGGTAAATATTTAGTGATTGGGCTTGATCTATCCATTTCTGTCTTCGAGCTGCACATTCAATCAACCAACTCGGATGAATCTCAAAAGCAGTGGCATAGAGTTCACGAATTCCTTGGGGAATGCGATCTATCTTGGATAGGCTACCATCAAAATATTTAAGATCCCCAATCATTATTGGATCCCAAAGATTCAACTTTTTTAAATCTTGCACAAGATATTCATTAACAATTGTAAATTCTCCAGAAAGGTTTGATTTAACATATAGATTCCGGAATGTAGGTTCAATACATGCAGATATTCCAATAATGTTCGAGATAGTTGCAGTAGGAGCAATTGCAATACAATTAGAATTTCTCATTCCATATTTCTTAATACTTATTCTTAAGGAATCCCAATCCAAACAACTAGACTCATTAACTTCTAGATAACCCTCTCTTTCTTTAGCTAACATTCTGATTGTATCTTTTGGAAGAATTCCGCGTGACCATAAAGATCCATTAAATGAAGGATATGGACCTCGTTCTTTTGATAATTCACAAGATGCGGAATAAGCATGGTAACAAATGATTTCCATTGACTGATCTGAGAATTCAACTGCTGCTTGTGATGCATATGGCATGCGCATCATATATAAGCAGTCCTGAAAACCCATAATGCCTAATCCAACTGGACGGTGCTTCATATTGGAGGTTTTTGCCTTTTCTATTGGGTAAAAATTTATGTCAATTACATTGTCCAGCATACGCATAGCGGTTTTGATAGTTTTTTTAATTTTCAGAATATCAAGTTCGAAATTATCATTCTTTGTTTTTTGCATATGCGATGCTAAATTGATTGAACCAAGATTACAAACGGCAATTTCAGAATCATTTGTGTTAAGTGTAATCTCAGTGCATAAGTTTGAACTATGAACCACTCCAATATGTTGTTGGGGAGAACGTATATTACAAACATCTTTAAATGTAATCCATGGATGTCCAGTTTCAAATAACATAGAAAGCATCTTTCTCCAAAGAGAAAGTGCAGGTATTTTCTTGAATAGAGAAATTTCCCCAGTTTCTGTTTTTATTTCATATTCGAGATAAGATTTCTCAAAATCTTTTCCATATTTTTCATGTAGATCTGGACAATCTGCTGGGGATAATAAGGTCCATGTTTCATTTTTTATAACACGTTTCATAAATAAATCAGGGATCCAATTAGCAGTATTCATGTCATGTGTACGCCGTCGTTCATCTCCGGTATTCTTACGCAGTTCAAGGAATTCTTCTATATCCAGATGCCATGTTTCCAAATATGTACAAACAGCGCCTTTGCGTTTCCCACCCTGATTGACAGCTATTGCTGTATCATTAACTACCTTTAAAAAAGGAACTACCCCTTGGCTTTTTCCGTTGGTTCCTTTGATATGACTATGCAATGCCCGAACTGCAGTCCAATCATTACCTAGTCCACCTGCATATTTTGCTAATAATGCATTTTCTTTAATAGATTCATATATTCCTGAAAGTTCATCGGGAACAGTTGTTAAATAACATGAAGAAAGTTGTGGATGATTTGTACCAGAATTAAATAATGTTGGAGATGAACTCATAAAATCAAAAGAAGATAAGATCTCATAGAACTCTATAGCCTTAGCTTCTTTATCCTTCTCTCGAATTGCTAATCCCATAGCAACTCGCATAAAGAAAATTTGAGGTAATTCAATTCGTTGACTATTGATGTGTAAAAAATACCTATCGTATAGAATTTGCAAGCCTAAATAGCCAAATTTTAGATCCCGTTCAGCATTTAAGTACTTGCTAAGAATATCTAAATCAAATTTTCCAATTTCTTGGTTTAATAATCCTGATTGGATCCCTTTTTTTACAAACTTTGGAAAATATTCAGCATAGCGACGGTTCATTTCCAATTGAGAAACTTCTTCATTGAATACTTCTTTGCAGATTGTATACAGAAGGAGCCTAGCAGCTACTTGATTGTAAATCGGATCATTTTCTATCTTTGATTTTGCAACTAGAATAGCTGATTTTAAGACTTCATCAGCAGAAACCCCATTGTAAAGATTTCTTAAAACTTCTTTTAAGAAATCTCCTGTATTTATTGAACTTTCCAAACCTAAGCTAGCAGAACCAATGATAGAGTGTAGTTTATCTATATTCAGAGGGTATGTTGAACCATTTTCCTTGACCTGGATGTTGGTAAGCTTTTCATGAATTTTAAGAGGTTGCCTAGCTTTAGCATGTTCTTCTCGATATAAAACATAAGCTCGAGCGACATCGTGCAAACCAGATTGCATCAATGTTAATTCAACTTGATCTTGTATATCTTCTATGTGAAATATGTTTCCCGATGAAGAGTTTTTCAACAGAGTTGAAACAACTTGAAAAGTTAATTTTTCAATTACCTCTCGAATACGCTTTGATATTAAACTTTCTTCTCCATTTACAGCTAGAAAAGCCTTGGTCATAGCAACAGAAATTTTTTCTGAATCAAATTTAACAACTGAACCATTTCGGCGAATTACGCTTGCTGAAGTCGATGCAATCTTAGGGGTTTCTGATGAACTAAATTTCGGTATTGATTCCTCATTTTTATGAATCACAGAACCATTTGAGTTTTGCATGTAATCTCCTGAGCAAAGATAAATGAATTATTTGGTAAATAGATGAACTCTAAAAATTACTATTTTGAAGATGAGGATTTCTAAGATAATAATACTATATATGGTATGTAGCTCATATGATAACACTAACTATGGTAATAGTATCAGAGATGTTCAAAGAAAAGATAAAGCTTTTTTGTTACGAAAAAAAATCCTAGAAAGATAAAGTTAACTTTTTAAAATTTTTTATAAAGTTATAAAAAGAAAGCAATTTAGTCAGAGATAGAGAATTTTTGAGATTTGATATTTTATTACATTCCCTAAAATTTATACGCTTCTAATCTTAATAAAACTATTTTCTTTCCTAACAATAGCAAAATGTCTTCCAAGGGAGGGGTTTGAATCCTTCCTGTAAGAATGATTCTTATTGGAATTGCTAAATCTGGCATCTTAGCTTTATGCGCTGAGAGCACGGTTTTAACAAGAAATGAAATATTTTCACGTGTCCAATTTATTTCGGAAGCTTTTTCAAAAAAGCTTTTCAACAGTAATTTTTTATTAGGAGTTATATACTTTTCGAGTAGATGATTAAAATCTGGAAGAAATTTCTTAGAAAAAAACACAATATTTTCTGCTAGTTCTTGCAGAGTATCAACTCGATTTTTAAATAAAAAAAGAACATTAGTCAAATTTTCTATCTCGGAACTTATCTCTTTTCTATTGAACATAAATTTTTCAAAAGATCGAGATAAATCTTCAGAACTCATTTGTTTTATATAGTAAGAGTTGATCCAATTTAGTTTTTTTGTATCCCAACATGCCGGTGATTTAGAAATGTGTTTCACATCGAAATGTTTAACTAGTTCATCTTGGCTAAATATCTCATTATTTCGATAACTCCAACCCAAACGGGCTAGATAATTGATCATAGCATTTGGTAGGTATCCCTGGTCTCGATAGGACATGATGCTTGCTGCACAGTTACGTTTTGATAATTTTTTTCCATTTTTATCAAAAATCATTGGAAGATGTCCATACCTTGGTAACTTTGCATTTAGCGATTCTAGTATATTAATTTGCCGAGGGGTGTTGTTTATGTGATCTTCCCCACGCAATACATGAGTTATATTCATATCCCAATCATCTATAGCAGAACAAAAATTATAAGTTGGGGTTTCATCAGAACGAGCAATTATTAAATCATCAAGTTCTTTATTCTGAAAACTTATAGTACCTCGCACAAGATCATTCCAAACAACTGAACCATGCGTAGGATTTTTAAATCGTACAACTGGTCTTTTGTTTTTTGGAATCTCAGGTAATATTTTTCCTGGTTCTGGACGCCAGGTACCATCGTAACGTGGTTTGTCTTGTGCTAGACGAGCCGAGTTTCTCATAAGATCAAGTTCATCAGGTGAACTATAACAATAATAAGCTGATCCGGATTTTAACATTTCATGGATAATCGTTTTGTAACGATTCATGCGGTCTGACTGATAGAAAGGGCCTTCATCTGGTTTTATTCCTAACCAATTAATGCTATCCAAGATAGATTGAATTGATTCTTTAGCAGATCTTTTATTATCAGTATCTTCTATACGCAAGATAAACTTTCCATCATGGTGACGTGCAAAGATCCAAGAAAAAAGTGCTGTTCTAATGCCTCCAAGATGTAAGAATCCTGTAGGAGATGGAGCAAAGCGTGTTCGAACATTATCAGAGATTTTTGAAATCATAAGGTTTATGAAAAATGTAATTTGGAAATTTTTTATCTCACTTAGAAAACTTCTTTCTGAAAGACTCTACAAGAATTAATGCTATTGTTCTTGAGCTATTAAAAAATTATAAAAAAATTGATCAAGAATGAAAATATAACTAGTTCGAATTATAAATCAACCTGTTATAGATCACAAAAAGTGAGAAAGGAGAAAGTATAGAAAATTTTTTTATTTTGAAAAATCAAGAATTTTTGAAGGCAAAATAAATCCTTTTTTTTAAATCTTGAGAATTTTTTCATTGCCTAAATTGAGATCCTTTTGAAATTCAAATGAAAGAATGTAGAATGAATGCTTGAATTTTAAAGACGAGAAATTGTAAAACTTGTTAGTTATCTCAAAAAAAATAGTTTCTAAATTGAATTGAGAAGAAAATTTTGAGCTCGGATTGATAAATTCTGGTCTTGCAAAATATTTTCAACAGAGAAAATTGTTTTGGAGAAACTAAAAGAATTTGCTATTTTTGAATGATAAGAAAAATTCTTCGGTGATTTTTTCACTTTATTTTTATGTATTGGCTTTTGCAAATAAGGGTTAACAAACAAGAAAAAAGTAATTCTTAAAGTTGAATCTAAATAAATTTCTCGATCTTTTAATTATGTTTTTTGTTTTTTATTTTGCTAATTTGAACAATCTATATTCTAAGCTAGCTTATTTTATCGATTAAATGAATTTATTTTCTTAGGTGTGAGCAGTCTGACAACCATATTTTTTGAATCAAGATGAACAACTATTCCAATAATTCCATTAAAAACCTAGATCAATTGCGTCTATTTCATAATGATAATGATCTTATTGAACAAATACTTAAAAAATCTGTTGATATAGGAGCTAATGATGCATCAGTAACAATTTCAAGAGATCTTGGTTTATCAGTATCTATTCGTCATGGAGAGCTAGAAACTATTGAACAATCAAACAAACGTTCGATTGAAGTCATTGTATATGCTGGTCAATGCTATGGTTCTGCTTCTACTTCTGATTTTTCCAAATCTGCTATCGATGAAACTATAAAAGCAGCTTGGGATCTAGCAAACAAAACGGCTAAAGATTATGCTTCTGGATTGCCAGATACTGAAGATTTGGCAACTAATTTCCCAGATCTTAATTTATATCACCCATGGGTAATTGATGTTGAAAAAGCTAAAAACATTGCGATTTTAACCGAAAAAAATGCTCTCAGCATGAACTCAAAAATTGAGACTGACGGTGCTCAAGTGAGTATGAATGAAGGTCATTTTCTCCTTGGCAATACTCTTGGATTTAGAGGAGAGATTTTCCATTCAAATCATGATATTTCATTTGTTGCAATAGCCAATGATGGAAGCGAAATGCAACGGGATTATTGGTATACTTCTAATAGAAATCCATTATTTCTAAGTTCTCCTGAAAATGTTGGTTTAGTTGCAGCTCAACGCGCTTTATCTAGATTAGGTGCTCGAAAAATCAAAACTGGGAAATTTCCAGTAATATTTGAAGCTCCAATTGCGATGAGTTTATTAGGTAATTTTACCCAAGCTACAAGTGGAGGATCCTTATATAGAAAATCAAGTTTTTTGCTTAATTGCCTTGGAAAAGAAATATTTCCTAAACACATAGAAATCTTTGAAAATCCTCATATTCTTGGCGGAATGGGAAGTCGTGCTTTTGATGATGAGGGTGTGCGCACCAGCCTTCGGAAGATTGTAGATAATGGAATACTTCAAGGTTATTTTTTGTCAACATATACAGCACGAAAGCTTGGCATGAAAACAACTGGCAATTGTGGTGGATCTCATAATCTTGTACTTCGGTCTGATCAAACAAATGCATCTGATAATATCGAATATTTGCTTAAAAAAATGGGAACAGGTCTTTTAGTTACTGAGTTAATAGGTCAGGGAGTTAATTATGTAACTGGTGATTATTCTCGAGGTGTTTTTGGTTATTGGGTCCAAAATGGAGAATTGCAGCATGCGGTGCAGGAAGTTACTATTGCAGGAAACCTATCTGATATGTTTCGAAACATTGTAGCTATAGGTTCGGATTCGATTTGCCGTGGAACAAAAACAAGTGGTTCAATATTGATTGAAAATATGACAATTGCAGGGAGCTAAAAAGAATTCTCAAAAAATTCCTAAGAATTTGAAAGGAATTGAATTTTTGGTTAGAATTTCTTTCTGGGAGAGCAGCATAAATTCATTCTGATCTCTTCTGCATTTTTATTGTTTTCAGATTACTGGTTAGAAAATATATTTTTCTGACATAATGTCTTTTTTTATCTATTTCGATTTTAAAAAAATTCGGTTTTTAGATTAACAATTTTACTGGTCTGATCTTCCGATTTTTAAATTAGAGTTATTGACTATGAAAACTTTTTCAGCCAAACCATTCGAAGTAAAACGAAATTGGTTATTGATTGATGCTAAAGGTAAGATTCTTGGTCGTTTAGCAAGTGATATTGCTAAATGGCTTCGAGGAAAACACAAACCAGAGTTTACACCCCATGTTGATACAGGGGATTATGTCGTTGTTGTTAATGCTTCTGAAATTTCTGTTTCAGGAAATAAAGAAAAGGAAAAATACTATTTTCGTCATAGTGGTTATGTTGGTGGGATTAAAAAGGTTCAATTTTCCGAAATGAGAAAAAAATTCCCCGAGAGAATTATTCAAAAAGCAGTCAGAGGAATGTTACCAAAGGGTCCCCTTGGGCGCTCTATGTTAAAAAAATTAAGAGTCTACCCAAACTCTGAACATCCCCATTTAGCGCAAAAATCAAGCATGATTGTAATTTAAAAGGATTAACTTAGGATGATTGGAAATTGGAATTATGGGACAGGACGTCGGAAAACTTCCGTTGCTCGTGTTTTTATTAAAAAAGGGGAGGGATTAATATCCATTAATGGAAAATCCATTAATGATGCCTTTTCTAGAGAAACTGGTCGAATGATTGTTAGACAACCTTTAGACCTTGTTTCTGACTATGGCCCATTCGATGTAAAAATCAATGTCTATGGCGGAGGCGAAACAGGTCAGGCTGGGGCTGCTCGACATGGAATTGCTCGTGCCCTGGTTGATTATGACCTCCACTTGAAAACAATACTGTCGAAATCTGGTTTTTTAACTCGTGATGCACGCAGTGTCGAACGCAAGAAAGTTGGACTTAGAAAGGCTCGACGACGGAAGCAATTTAGTAAACGTTAATTTCTTGTTACTCTTAATGATTGGCTATTTGATTTTTCTATAATGACCCAAAAAATCTATCCTAAGAAACCTATTCAAGTCAGTATCATTGGAGCTTCTGGATATACAGGAGCAGAATTATTGAGGGTTTTATCCAATCATTCAATGGTGCAAATTAAAACGATTACTTCAAGGAAGAAATCCGGCAAACACATTTCAGAAGTTTATCCAAATTTTCGTAAAAAAATTGACCTAGTTTTTTCTTTGCCAGAAAGAGTTAATTTTGATGGGTCAGATGTTGTTTTCATTGCTACCCCGCATGGGGTAGCAATGAAATATGCTAGAAAATTCTTAGAAAGAGGAATAAAAATCATAGATCTTTCTTCTGACTTTCGTTTTAAAAATAGAGAAACATTTGAGTATTGGTACAAAATTAAGCATGAATGTCCTGAACTGCTTAAATATTCTGAATATGGTCTTGTTGAACTTAATCGGCCTGTTTTAGAAAAAGCTAATATTATTGGTAATCCCGGTTGCTATCCAACGACTATATTGTTGGGATTAGCCCCATTATTTAAAAGCAATGGACAGCAATTAATAGATACAAATTTGATAATTGCAGATTGTAAATCTGGTATATCTGGTGCTGGAAAAAAACTCCAATCTTCTTTTCTGTTTTGTGAGATTTCAGATAATATGAAGGCATATGGTTTACCAGAACATCGACACTATCCCGAGATAGTTGCGCAATTGCAAAAAGAAAAGATAGGAAATCAGAAGTTGAACTTTACTTTCGTTCCACATTTAGTTCCTATGATACGAGGTATGTTTTCGACTATTTATACCAGGGTTTTACCAGAAGCTAGAAATACTGATTTTCAAAATTTATTTGAAGAGTTTTATAAACAAGAATATTTTGTAGATGTCATGCCATCAAATAATTTTCCCGAAACACGTTCTGTGAAACTTTCTAATAGGTTACGCATTGCTATACATAAGAATGCAGTCTCAAATTCTCTTATTATTCTTGTTGTTCAAGATAATTTAATGAAAGGAGCTGTTGGTCAAGCTGTACAGAATATGAATTTGATGTTTGGATTAAAAGAATCTACTGGTTTGGAACATTTTTCAGCCATTCCATAGCATTTTTTCAAAGTTGAAATTATCTGAATATATATAAAACCGAGACAACTGTTGAAGTTGAAGTTTTTTCTGGGTTTCTAATATGAATTCTCGAGTTTTGGAGGTTAGGTTTTGAATTCAGAAGACAAAAATATTTATCAAACTGACAATATAAAATCCAATTTCCCTTTGGTTTTTAGTGATTCTGCTGCTTCCAAGGTGAAGATCCTTCTTCTAGAAGAAGATAATCCAAGATTGAATCTGCGAATTTTTATTCAAGGTGGTGGATGTTCAGGATTTCAGTATGGTTTTACATTTGATGAAAATATCGATAAAGATGATACTATTTTAGATAAAAATGGTGTAAAGCTGTTAATTGATCCTATGAGTTTTCAATACCTTATAGGTGCTGAAATTGATTACAAAGAAGATTTAGAAGGGGCTCAATTTATAATTCGCAATCCAAATGCTGTTACAACTTGTGGATGTGGATCTTCTTTCTCGATTTAGTATTTTTTAGATATTGATAATGGTTGCTGTTATTCACTTTATTGAACTGCAACTAAAGTTGGTTAGGCTTTTTGGAATTCTCTTAAAAGATCCATTTTTTCTTGGTATGAAATTACAGATTTTTTAAAGACTTTTAATTGTGAAGATTCAAGTTTTTGTGTCCTTGGAAAGGCAATTGATAAAGGATCAACTGGGAAATTTCTAATGCGTAGTTCATAGTGAAGATGGGGACCAGTTGCATTTCCTGTTGCACCTACATATCCTAGTAGTTGACCTTGTAGTACTTTGGCATTTCTTACGATTCCAGGTTCAATTTTGCTTTGATGGGCATATAAAGTTGAGTATTCATCAAGATGATTTAGTATAACTACATTTCCATACCCATTTTTCCAGCCAGAAAATTCAACTATTCCATCTGCAGTAGCATATATCGGTGTTCCTGATGGAGCAGCGTAATCCACACCTTTATGCTCCGACCAAGTTTTGTGGATTGGATGCAATCGTTTTCCAAAAGTTGAGCTTATTCGAGTAAATTTGAGTGCTGTGCGGAGAAAATTTCCTTGCAAGCAGATCCCATCAAAATCATAATAAGCTCCATTTTTCCCATCAGGACTAAACCAAACAGCATTGTATATCTTGTTATTGTTTGTAAATTCCAAAGCAAGAACACGTCCAGCACTGATGTAACGCCCTTCATGGTAATAAACTTCATAAATAACCCGGAATTGATCTCCTTTTCTCAAATCCTTTAAAAAATCGATTTTTGTTCTTAAGATCTCTGCCATTTGCATTGTAATTGCATCTGGTATTCCAACAGAATCAGTTGCATTAAATAAAGATGAATATGTCGTTCCCATGCTGTAACGTGTTTGTCGGTCAGCATGTTGTATTTTTTCAAAAGCTTTATATGTTTTCCCAAATGGAACAACATATAATTGTTTTGCAACTACTTGCCCATTGATTTGATTACTAAGAGTATGTATATAACGCAACCATAAGAATTTCCCTGATGGATTTGTTGCAGACTGTATTAAGCGACCTGGATATAATTTGTGAATGTTAGCAGCATTTACATCGCATGATAGAAATTTCATTAGTCCAAGTTCATTAAGCTCAAGACGAGATAGTATGTTTGAAAGGGTATCTTTTGGTTGAATCGTTGTTTCATTAATATAAGGAAGCTCATTTCCTGGTATGGCAAGCAAATCTGCAAGTATTTCAGATGGAAGTTCATCTTGCTTCATGAGTGGTTCTATTCGTTCTAAGTTCGATGGCATAGTTGAAGCCAAAATTTTATTCAAAAATAACAGCATGAATGCAATTACTATTGCATAGCTTAATAAATCTAAGCTTTTTATATTCTTTTTATTGATTTCTGAATTTAAAAAGTGAAAGGGGCAATTATTTATAATGACCATTTTTTAATTCGCAACCCATCTTGAATAACGCATAGTGTAAAAGAAAGTGAAAGAAATTAGTATGAATGTAATTTCTTAGATGCTGAGAACAAAATTTTAATAAAATTTTGTTCTTGAGTGAATTGTTGCATTTTAATATAACAGATCTAATTAAAATTTTCGATTCAAGTGAATTTGAATATTCTATAGAGATAATTTTTATGTCATATATCAAAAATTCTTTATTTCCTGACTTGGAAGAAATAAACCATCAAATTTTTTTAATAAAAAAAGGATGTGAAGAAATTCTTGTGGGAGATGAATTTGAGAGGAAATTTAGAGAAGTCCAGCTTCTTGGAAAAAGAAAACCATTAATAGTTAAACTGGGTTTAGATCCAACTTCTCCAGATGTTCATCTAGGACATACAATACTTCTCAATAAGCTTCGCAAGTTCCAAGATTTTGGACATGTTGCAATTTTCTTAGTTGGTGACTTTACTGCTGCTATTGGAGATCCAAGTGGTAAAATTTCTGCTCGCCCATCCTTAACAGAGGAACAAATTAAAGAAAATGCAAATACTTATTGTGAACAAGTCAGCAAAATTTTAAATCTAAATAATCTTCAAATTTTGTACAACTCAAAATGGTATAATGATCTCGGAGCTTGTGGACTGGTAAAACTTGCTTCTTGTTGCACGGTAGCTAGAATGATCGAACGTCAGGATTTTTCAAATCGCCTTAAAAAAGGCTTTCCTATTTCAGTATGTGAATTCCTTTATCCCTTGATTCAAGGCTATGATTCAGTTGCAATTGATGCTGATATAGAACTTGGAGGTGTGGATCAAAAATTTAATCTTTTGATGGGTCGAGAGCTTCAGAAGGAGTATGGTCAGGAACCGCAATGCATCATGACTATGCCATTATTGATTGGGATTGATGGCTCAGAAAAAATGTCGAAATCTAAGAATAATTATATTGGAATTACAGAATCACCTGGCTCTATGTTTGGAAAACTTATGTCTATTTCTGATAGTTTGATGTGGGAATATTTTAATCTTTTATCTTCTTTGTCTTTTGAAGAATTGCAAATGTTAAAAATACAAACCGAAAACGGGAGAAATCCAAGAGAAATCAAGATTCTTCTTGCAAAGGAAATAGTTTCTAGGTTTCATGGTGCAAATTCAGCTAGAAAATCTGAAGAAGATTTCGAGGCTAGATTTCGCTTTGGTTCAATGCCAGATATCATGCCAGAAGTGAATCTTAGCCCAGCTCCCATGAATATTTTAAAAATTTTGAAAGAATCTAATTTAGTTGTTTCAACTTCAGAAGCACAGCGCAATATCTTACAAGGAGGAGTTCGCATAAATAGTCAAAGAATAGAAAATAAATCTCTAAACTTGGAAATTGGTACTTATATTATTCAAGTTGGGAAACGTAGATTTGCACGAGTTCGTTTATTTTAGGTATTAAGAAGCTTTTTTTCCTTATTCTTGAACTTAATAGAATAGAAAAACTAGGAAAGCAACAATGCATGAATTTGAATTGGTTTCAATAGCTATCGTGGAATTCCAAATATCTTTTGCTGATAAAAACTTTGGATTAGCCTGTTTTAAAAAACCAGATTTTCTTTAATTTAATTTTTATAACTTGGAAAGGTTATTAGGAATATGATATTTGATCAAAGGTTCGATTTGCCAAAAATGGATTTGGAAGTTTGGGAAGCCATTCAAAAAGAAAATCTTCGTCAAGAAGAACATATAGAATTAATTGCTTCAGAAAATTATGCTAGCTTTGCTGTTATGCAAGCTCAAGGTTCTCAACTGACCAACAAATACGCGGAAGGTTATCCGAGCAATCGTTATTATGGAGGATGTAAATACGTTGATTTAATTGAGAATTTAGCTATTAATCGTTTAAAAGAACTATTTGGAGCAGAATCTGCAAATGTCCAACCCCATTCTGGTTCTCAAGCTAATCAAGCAGTGTGTTTAGCTGTCCTTAAACCAGGAGATACGGTTTTAGGAATGAAGTTGTCAGAAGGAGGGCATTTAACCCATGGTGCTCGAGTGAATATTTCAGGAAAGCTTTACAATTTTTTTAGTTATGGATTAGATAAGAATGAAGTTATTGATTATTCTCAAATAGAAACTCTTGCGCAAACCTTCAAACCACGGTTAATTATTGCAGGTGCATCTGCATATTCTTTGCAAATCGATTTTGAAAGAATAGCTCATATTGCAAGAAAAAACAGTGCTTTTTTAATGGTAGATATTGCTCATTATGCAGGATTGGTCGCTGGTTCTGTTTATCCTAATCCAATTCCTTATGCAGATTTCGTTACTTCAACAACTCATAAATCTTTGCGTGGGCCAAGAGGTGGCATAATAATGGCAAGAGCTTGTTTTGAAAAAATAATTAATGCAGCTGTTTTTCCTGGGATACAAGGAGGACCTTTCATGCATTCAATTGCAGCTAAAGCGGTAGCATTTAAAGAAGCCTTATCTTCAGAGTTTCAAACATATGCGAAACAGACAATTTGTAATGCAAAAACTTTGGCTGATAGTTTAATTAAGCGCAATTTCCGAATAGTGTCAGGAGGAACTGAAAGCCATCTTTTACTTGTAGACCTTCGAGGAAAAGGAATTACAGGTTCTGATGCTGAACAAGCTCTTGAGAGGGTAAATATTACAGTAAATAAAAATTCTGTTCCTAATGATATGGAGAAGCCCTTTATAACAAGTGGTATTCGTCTAGGAACACCAGCTATAACAACCCGAGGATTCAAAGAATTTGAAGCGAATCTTACAGCCCAACTGATTGCCGATACTTTGGAAAGTCCAAATGATGAAAATAACATTTCTTCTGTTCGTGCACGTGTTAATTCTCTTACAGAAAAGTTTCCAGTTTATGGGAAATAATGATTATGCAAATTAAATTGAAAATACCTTTTCAGAAAGCATAGTGCTTTTCATTGCAGTTTCTTTATTGTTGATTGCAAATCATGTCGGGGAAAAAGTTAAATGAAATGCCCATTCTGTGGATATTCTGAAACTCAAGTTCTAGATAGTCGTGTTTCTTCTGAAGAAGGTGATACGATTCGTCGGAGACGGCGATGTCTGTCCTGTGATAGGAGATTTACAACTTATGAAAGGATAGGTTTAGCTTTACCTTCTGTAGTCAAAAAAAACGGAATTTGTAATGAATATGATGGGGTTAAATTGCGCAATAGTATTATTTTAGCCCTATGTAAAAGACCGATTGAAGCTAGAGAAATAGAGAATTTTGTGGTACATATTGAAGAATTGCTTATGATGAGTGGGTTCAGAGAAGTACAATCTGCTTATATAGGTGATCTAGTAATGAATGAGTTGAAAAAATTAGACAAAATTGCATATGTGCGCTATGCATCAGTTTATAGAAATTTTGAGAAGATTGAAGATTTTATTTTGTTTTCTGAAAAAACTAATGCTGATGCAAACTAAGCTTCAATTCCTGGAAATAAAATCCAATCAAGTTCAGAATGTGTTTTTGCCAATTGCTTATGCTTGCATACAAGAATGAAGATATTTTTTGGATGAAAAAAGCCCTGAAATTAGCAGAGAATGTTTTATATCTTACAGCTCCAAATCCAAGGGTAGGATGTCTTATTGTGAAAGACAATCAATGTATAGGGGAGGGTGCAACTCAAGTGGTTGGCGGAGACCATGCTGAAATATGCGCAATACGAGCTGTTCATCAGCTTAAGGATATTGAAGATTCGACTATATATATCACATTAGAACCATGTAGCCATAGTGGTCGAACTCCCCCATGTGTAAACTCTTTATTATCTGTTCGGCCAAAACGGGTGGTAATAGCAATGGTAGATCCAAATCCGAGTATTCGTGGTAAAGGAATAAATCAATTGCGCAAGGCTGGAATTTCTGTAACAGTGGGAGTTTGCTCTGATGAAGCACTTCAAATGAATATAGGCTTTGCAGCTAGAATGATTCGGGGTATTCCATGGATTTGGATGAAAGTTGCATCTTCCTTGGATGGTAGAGGAGCACTTTACAATGGAACTTCCAAATGGATTACTAGCTGTGATGCACGTGAAGATGGTCACCATTGGAGGGCAAGAAGTTGTGTTATTCTTACTGGAATTGGAACTATACTTCAAGATGATCCATTATTAGATGTCAGAAACAAAGTTACCAGAAGATTTCCAATCAAAGCCATTTTAGATCCAAGTTTCCAGATCCCTGAAAATGCAAAAATACTTGATGGGAACCAAATTCTTTTGTTTACTGGCAGGATTGATCAATGTAAAGCAGCTAGAATGTTAAACAACAATGTAAAAGTTATTACATTACCATGTAAAGCTGATAGAATTGACATAGCTAGTTTGATGACTTGGTTTTCCAATAATCAAATCAATGAAGTTCATGTAGAGACTGGTCCAACTTTGGCAGGAGAACTTATTCTTGGTGGCTATATAGATGAAATGATAATTTATTTAGCTCCAATGTTAATTGGTGAAGCTCAACCAATAGCGAGATTGCCAGTTTTGGAAAATTTGAATAATGCTTTGCGTTTCGAGTTTTTTCATCTAGCAAAACTTAAAAATGATTTGCGATTGCGAGCCCGTTCTTTTGAAAAGTGGAACTTTCTTCGCAATACAGTCAATTCTTTTATTTGAAATAAAATTTCGTTCAGTGCATATGTTTACTGGAATTGTTGAATCTGTTGGCAATATTGTTAAAATAGAAAAGGCTAAGTCTTTTGATAATGGTGTTCGAATAGCAGTAAATGCAAAGAATCTAGATTTTTCTGAGATTCATGTTGGTGATTCTATTTCTGTGCAAGGTGCTTGCATGACTATTGAAGCCTTGGATTTGGAAAATAACAATTTTTCCATAATGATTTCACGTGAAAGTTTAGAATGTACAGCAGGCTTGGATTGCCTAGGAGCGGTAAATCTTGAAAGATCGCTATGCTTGAGCACAAGACTTGGAGGGCATTTACTTCTTGGTCATATTGATGCAATTGGCAAAATTATAAACTTGCTTCCTTTAGGAGAGAATACTGAAATGACTTTGAGTATTCCCGGAAATATAGGACGTTACATAGTCTATAAAGGGCCAATCGCTGTAAATGGAATAAGTTTAACTGTTAATAAAATAGTTAAGATTTCTGAGGAAAAAGTGAGAATAAGCATTAATGTAATTCCACATACTAAATGGAAAACAACTCTTTGTTATGCAAAAACGGGAGATTTCGTCAACATTGAGGTTGATATTATTGCTAGGTATGTTGAGGAATTGTTAATTCATACACAGAAACACTAGAAGTGTTCAAATTTCCTGATAAATAAAGTAAACATACATTTATTTGTTTCAAAATTGATTGGACAGATGGCCGAGTGGCTTAAGGCGCACGCCTGGAAAGCGTGTATACATTTTAAACTGTATCGGGGGTTCGAATCCCCCTCTGTCCGCCAGAAGTTTTTTCTTCTTTAAATAGTCCAAACTTCAAAATTGTAAGCCGATTTCCAAAACATCCATTCTAATTTTGTAGAAAGTGTGTAAGTTTTATGCATGGCTTCAATTGTAGATTTTTCACTGTCATTAGCAATTTGATTTATTGAAGTGGTAATCGATTGAACCGATGAATTAAACTTTTCTCCTGAATATGTTTCAATCCACAATATATAAGGATTGTTTTTTTTAGTTTTTTTATAAATATAAGAACCAATTTCTGCATATAATTTAAAACAAGGAAGTAAAGCAGCTAGAATTATTGGATAAGGAGAGCTAAAGGCTGTACTAATCAAATAATGACTGTAATGATGACAAGTTGGTGATATTGGATTTTCAGAAAAATGTCTAGATTCAATTCCAAATTTTTTAAAAAAGTATTTGTGTAATTTTGTTTCCTCTGAAATTGCGTTTCGAGAGGCTTCAGAAAGTTGGATAATTTCTTTTGAATGATTAGCTTTTGCTGCTGCAATTGCTAGAGCCCTAGCAAAAGTAACTAAATAATAGGAATCTTGAATTAAGTAATATTTAAATCTTTTTTGACAGAGTATTCCAATGGCTAATTCTTCATTAAAAGGCATTATACAGATCTCTCTAAAGAGTTTTTGATTCCTATTCCAAGCATCAAGATCGAAAGGCATGAAAAATTATCTCCACAATGTAGAAAATTTTCAGATCAAATTTAAGTTAAGGTTAGTAATTGGAAAGATTTCACTCTTTCGTTTAAAAAGAGATTTCTTATTCTCAATATGACAAACTTTTAATAATTCTGAAGTGTCAGTTTGGTGCCCAAGGCCGGACTCGAACCGGCATGCCTAAAGGCGGGGGATTTTGAGTCCCCTGTGTCTACCAATTTCACCACTCGGGCTTTCCTAAAATTTGCTTCCTAAATAAAGACTTTTGAAAAATCGAGAAGATCAGCAGAGAACTGTGAAAACATCCATTTTATACTTTCCAAAATTTTTTATCATAAAACATTGAAGGAAAAATTTAAAATTTTTCCTTCAGATGGAATTAATTCTGAGATTATAATCCTCTATTTATCATAGTTAAAGAATAAGGTTGCTTTTGGATGTGCAAATCTATTTTAAAAAATGAGTAATTATATCCATTAGGAATCTAAGATAGGTTAGTTTATATTGGCAATGTAGTTTTGTGCATAATATTTTTGAAACTCTCATAGATTTTTTTTAAGAATTTAAGGAATATGATGTAATTAAAATTTTCAATTTGGTTTTTGTTCTTTTTTTTTAGGAAATTTTCAAGGTATTATTTCAATAGAAAATATCATTTCTATGGATATCAATAATAGGGAAAAATTCTTATATGCTTGACAATTTAACGAAAAGCTTATCTCTGATCATCAAAAAGTTGCGTGGACAAGCTTATCTGACAGAAGAAAATATTCAAAAAGTACTGCGAGAAGTGCGAATCGCACTTTTGGAAGCTGACGTTGCTTTGCCAGTGGTTATTGATTTAATCTCATGCTTGAAAAAATCTGTACTTGGAGTAAAGGTTACTGCTAGTCTTAACCCAAGCCAGGTTTTGATTGGGTTAGTTCATAAAGAGTTAACATCTATAATGGGAGGAAACATAGATGCAAATGCAAGAGAGATTTCTTTGGCTACAAAGCCTCCTGCTACAATTCTTGCAATAGGTTTACAGGGTTCAGGAAAAACAACTACAGTTGCAAAACTAGCATATTGGTTCTCAAAAGGTATGTATAGAAAGAATGGTCATAAAATTGGAAGGAAAAGAGTGCTTGCTGTTAGCACTGATACTCATCGGCCAGCAGCAATAGATCAGTTGAGGCAACTTATAAATCAGGTTGGATGTGACTTTTTTGAATCTAATATCAATCAAGATGCTTGTCAGATTGCCCTAAATGCCCAAAATTATGCTCGTCTCCATCATTACGAAGTTTTACTGATAGATACAGCAGGGCGATTAACTATTGATCATTCAATGATGAATGAATTGTCAATTTTGAGTGAATTGACAAAGCCAATTGAGACACTCCTTGTTGTAGATGCTATGCAAGGACAGGATGCAATAAATACAGCAAAAGGATTTTCCAAAAAATTGCCTATTACTGGTGTTATTCTATCAAAAATAGATAGTGATTCTCGAGGGGGAGCTGCAATATCTGTTGTCTACACAATTGAAAAACCCTTGAAATTTACTGGTATTTCAGAAAAAATCGATGGGTTAGAATTATTTCATCCAGAACGCATGGCTCGTCAAATACTTGGGATGGGAGATATTGTTTCCTTGGTAGAACAAGCAGAAGAAAGTATTAGTTTTGAAGAATCAAAAGAAATAGCTAGAAAGATTAAATCGGGAAATAATTTCAACCTAAACGATTTTCAAGATCAATTAAATCAGGTTAGAAAATTAGGTAGTTTTTCATCATTGTTAAGCAAATTACCTACAAATATTCAACAAGGTATTGGTGAAAATCAAAAAGGTGAAGCTGAAAAGTTTATCCGTCGAAGTACCGCCATTCTCAGTTCTATGACTAAAAAAGAGAGAAAGACACCCGAAATCATAAAAGCTGCTAGGAAGAGACGAATTGCCTCCGGATCTGGCACATCCATTCAAAGTGTAAATCAATTACTCAGCCAATTTGAACAAACAAAGAGCTTAATGAAAAAATTTAATAAAAACGGTATTAGAAAAATCATGAGTTTAATATCTAGCAAAACTATGTAGGTTTTACCCTCCTCCGACTGCTGTTACAATTTCAAGATGATCTTCATCTTTTAAGTAAATATTTTCTAGCATATGTTTTGAAATGATTTTTCCATTGCATTCAATGGCAACTCTTTCTCCATTATATCCATAGATATTCATGAATTTTTTAATTGTTAGATCTGATTGAATTTGTATTTTTTTTCCATTAAATATGATATGCATAAAATATTTTACTCTTTATTTTGAATATTGTTTTAAGTGATTCGTTTAAAAATAAAATCATAGATATTGTGACCTAATTTAATTCCTCTTCTCTCAAATTTAGTTAACGGGCGATTACCACAAGAA
>CAZTUH010000006.1:0-15657 GCA_964616175.1 uncultured Burkholderiaceae bacterium
ATAACCACGTGCTTCCCCCCCAAAATTTTTGGCTAAAACAGTGGTAATAGCTGCTGTTAAGGTTGTTTTACCATGATCAACATGACCAATTGTACCTACATTTATATGGGGCTTAGTACGTTCAAACTTGCTTTTTGACATAATATTTATCTCGATAAATTTCCTAAAATAATTCAAATCAACTGCCTATTCTGTAATTCTTTATCTATTTATATATTATTTATTTGTTCTAGACAGAATAATTTCACTAGCAACATTTTTGGGCGTTTCAGAATAGTGTTTGAACTCCATTGTGTAAGTAGCACGTCCTTGCGTTAAAGAACGCAATGCTGTTGCATATCCAAACATTTCAGCAAGAGGGACTTCGGCATTGATCAGCTTGCCTATACTAACTGCATCATTCATTCCTTGTACCATACCTCTTCGCGAAGATAAATCTCCTATAATCGTACCAGCATAATCTTCTGGAGTTTCAACTTCAACAGACATTACTGGTTCTAGAAGCACGGAATTTGCTTTTCGAAGCGCTTCTTTAAAGGCTATAGATGCAGCAATTTTGAAAGCATTTTCATTTGAATCTACATCATGATATGAACCAAAGAACAACGTTACTTTTATATCCACAACAGGGTACCCAGCTAATATACCTGAATTTAAAGTCTCTCGGATTCCTTTATCTACAGCTGGAATATATTCTTTTGGTACAACCCCCCCTTTGATAGCATCAACAAATTCATATCCAGATCCTGCTGACAAAGGCTCTACTTTAAGCACAACATGACCATACTGCCCCCGCCCACCAGACTGTTTAATAAATTTTCCCTCAGCTTCTTTACATACCCTCCGTATAGTTTCTCTATACGCTACTTGGGGCTTTCCAACATTAGCTTCAACGCTAAACTCACGCTTCATTCGGTCAACTAAAACTTCAAGATGCAATTCTCCCATACCTGAAATAATTGTTTGATTAGATTCTTCATCACTATGAACACGAAATGAAGGATCTTCCTGAGCAAGCCTGGACAATGCCAATCCCATTTTCTCTTGATCAGATTTCGATTTTGGTTCAATAGCCTGTGAGATTACTGCTGTAGGAAATACCATCTTTTCCAATAAAATATGAGAATCCATGCAACATAAGGTATCTCCTGTTGTTACTTCCTTTAGTCCAACTACAGCAGCTATATCTCCAGCAGACAATTCTTTAATCTCTTCCCTATTATTTGCATGCATTTGAAGGATCCGACCAATTCGCTCTTTTTTTCCCTTAACTGGATTAAAAACAGTATCTCCGGAATGCAAAACCCCTGAATAAACCCTTACAAAAGTTAACTGGCCAACAAACGCATCACTCATAAGCTTAAATGCTAAGGCCGATAATCTTTCTTGATCCTTAGATTCTCTAGAAATTGTATTACCATAATCATCTAAACCTTCTACTGGTGGAATGTCCAATGGAGATGGCAAGTAATCTATAACAGCATCCAGCATTCTCTGAACACCTTTGTTCTTGAAAGCAGATCCACATAACATTGGTTGAATCTCACATGCTATAGTTCGCTTTCGTATTGCAGACATAATCTCGTCTTCATCAAGAGAATCGGTCTCAAGATACTTATCCATAAGTTCATCCGAAGATTCTGCAGCTACTTCTAGAAGCTTTTCACGCCATGTATTAGCAACTTCCTTGAGTTCAATAGGAATACTAGCATATGAAAAATTCGTTCCTTGCGTTGATTCATCCCATACTATGGATTTCATCTTAATAAGATCCACTACTCCAGAAAATTTGTCTTCATTTCCAATAGGAATGACAATTGGAACTGGATTTGCTTTTAATCTTAATCGCAACTGATCATAAACTTTGAAAAAATCAGCACCAGCTCGATCCATTTTATTTACAAAAGCTAAACGCGGAACACGATATTTATTTGCTTGCCTCCATACAGTTTCAGATTGAGGTTGAACACCTCCAACAGCACAATATACCATACAAACACCATCTAAAACCCGCATAGAACGCTCAACTTCAATAGTAAAATCTACATGTCCTGGAGTATCAATTATATTAATCCTATGCTCTGGATATGTCCCTGCCATACCTCTCCAGAAAGCAGTCGTAGCTGCTGAGGTAATAGTAATCCCTCTCTCTTGTTCCTGTTCCATCCAATCCATGGTTGCTGTTCCATCATGAGTTTCACCAATCTTATGGTTAACCCCTGTATAAAACAATACCCGTTCCGTGGTAGTAGTTTTACCCGCATCAATATGAGCAGAAATACCAATATTGCGATAATACTTAATCGGAGTTTTACGAGACATACTAAGCTCCTCTTATTATTACCAGCGAAAATGACTAAAAGCTCTATTAGCATCTGCCATTTTATGAGTATCTTCACGTTTTTTAAATGCTATTCCTCGATTTTCAGAAGCTTCCAATAATTCACCTGCTAAACGCAGATTCATGGATTTTTCTCCTCGCTTCTTAGCCGCCTCACGAAGCCACCTCATTGCTAGGGCAAGTCGACGAACCGGCCGAACCTCAATAGGAACTTGATAATTAGCTCCACCAACACGCCTACTTTTTACCTCAACTATAGGCTTGAGATTATTAATTGCTAGATTGAAGACATCAATTGGGTTTTTTCCAGTTTTAGTTTGAATTAATTTTAATGCCCCATAAACAATACGCTCAGAAACAGCCTTTTTTCCATCTAACATTATGATATTCATAAATTTGGCCAATTCAATGCTTCCAAATTTTGGATCAGGTAAAATTTCGCGTTTGGGAACTTCTCGACGACGCGGCATGTTTTTTCCTCTCTTTGCATGTATATGTATGATTGTACTAGATAGATTAAATCTCTAAAAGATTTAAAAATACCGAAAAATTTGAATTTTAGACAAATAAAAGACTGAAAACTTTCTTTGGAAAAAAGAAGTACTATTTTTCTAGTAGAAAGAAAACATAAATCGAATTATTTTCCTCCTTTCTGCTTCTTAGTACCATATTTTGAACGAGCTTTTTTTCTGTTTTTAACCCCTTGCAAATCCAATGAACCTCGCACAATGTGATAACGAACTCCAGGAAGATCTTTTACCCGACCTCCTCTTACCAATACAACAGAATGTTCCTGAAGATTATGTCCCTCCCCACCTATATAAGATATAACCTCATGTCCATTTGTCAAGCGCACCTTAGCAACTTTCCGCATAGCAGAATTAGGTTTTTTAGGTGTCGTAGCATAAACTCGAGTACAAACACCCCGGCGTTGCGGGCAATTCTCTAAAGCAGGACTTTTGCTTTTAAAATTAATGTTTTCACGAGGTTTGCGCACAAGTTGACTAATTGTAGGCATATTTAAAATCCTTAAATGTATTCTTGAAATTTCAGATTAAGGCATTAAGCATTTTCTATCTATACTTCGAGATAGATAATAGAAAGTTAACTTAATAAGATGGAATATCAAAACCTACCCAGATCAATTCATGCAATACAAATCAAACCTGTATAAGTTGGAAAAATTCTAAAATTTTAATCTAATTTCTCTCTATTTGTCAAAATATCAAAGATAAGTGGGAGGAGTTATCAAAATCACGAACCATTCTATATCAATTAAAAAGTTAAGAGGAATTGATACCAAAATCCAATTCTTTTAAGGAAAGATCGGTATCAGAATTGATTAATGGGAAAGACTTGCCATTTTTAAAAGGATCTTCGGAAGAAGACTCTGTCTGACTGAAAGATTGGTCAAGATTTCCCTTCTTTTTTCTAGCATGATGATAAGCCAATCCAGTCCCTGCAGGAATAAGACGACCAACAATTACATTTTCTTTTAATCCCCTTAATTCATCTCTTTTTCCCATAACTGCAGCCTCAGTTAAAACACGTGTGGTTTCTTGAAAAGATGCTGCAGAGATAAAAGAATCAGTTGAAAGAGATGCTTTTGTAATCCCTAGCAAAACATTTTCATAAGTAGCAGGAATAAGTTTTTTGTTTAAAAGTTTATCATTCTGATTTAGAAGCTCTGATTTCTCAACCTGTTCACCAGGAATAAAATTCGTATCTCCAGGTTCAAGAATATTTACTCGTCTTAACATTTGACGAACAATAACTTCTATATGTTTATCATTAATTTTTACACCCTGCAAACGATAGACATCTTGAACCTCATTCACAATATATGAGGCTAATCTTTCCACACCTTGTAATCTCAATATTTCATGCGGATCTAAGGGGCCATCTACAATCATTTCTCCCTTATTAACTACCTGACCATCATGAACCAAAACATGCCTTTCTTTTGGAATGAGAAACTCATGATTCCCTCCCTCTAAGTCAGAGATAACCAAACGCTGCTTACCCTTAGTGTCTTTGCCAAAAGACACTATACCCGTAACCTCGGCAAGGATTCCAGAATCCTTTTGCGCTCTTGCTTCAAATAGTTCCGCAACCCGGGGTAATCCTCCGGTAATATCCCTAGTTTTTTGAGATTCCTGAGGAATTCTAGCTAAAATTTCACCTATAGAAACTATCTGACCATCACTAACTGTAATCAAAGAACTTACCGGAAAAGTAATATTGACTGGACGATCTGTACCAGCAATTCTTACTTCTTCTCCAGATTCATTGAGTAACTTAACTTGGGGACGCATAACAATCTTTCCTCCCCGAATTTTAGGTGTAATTACTACAAGTGTTGACAATCCAGTAATATCATCAACTTGTTTGGCAACGGTAACTCCTTCTTCAATGTTTTCAAACTTAACTGCCCCAGCATACTCAGAAATAATCGGACGTGTTAAAGGATCCCAAGCAGCTAAACGCATTCCCGCTTTGACAAATTCTCCATCACCTACTAACACAGTAGAACCGTATGGAATTTTATGTCGTTCTCTTTCACGACCAGCTTCATCTAAGACAGTTAGTTCCCCCGAACGGGATATGGCTAAACATTCACTTTTGGAATTAGTTACATAACGCATGCTACTTGCAAAAGCAACTCGACCATTTGACTTTGTTTCTACAGAGCTGATCAAAATGGAACGAGAAGCTGCTCCACCGATATGAAAAGTCCTCATAGTTAACTGAGTTCCAGGTTCGCCAATCGATTGCGCCGCAATAACTCCTACAGCTTCTCCTAAATTTATTGGGGTTCCACGACTTAGATCACGACCATAACAACGTCCGCACAAACCATGCCGAGTTTCACATGCTAGAGGAGTGCGGACTTTTACCTCGTCAATTCCAATACGATCAATCTCTTCAACTAAATCCTCATTCAGAAGTGTTCCAGAAGAAATAATAACATCATGTGTATCAGGATTAATAACATCTTCAGCTAAAACTCGACCAAGAATGCGATCACCTAAGGGTTCAATTACCTCTCCTCCTTCGACAAGGGCTTTCATATTATACCCATTTAGTGTTCCGCAATCTTCTTCTATAATGACCAAATCTTGAGTTACATCTACTAATCTGCGAGTCAAATAACCAGAATTGGCCGTTTTTAACGCAGTATCTGCTAATCCCTTTCGAGCTCCATGAGTAGAAATAAAATACTGCAGAACATTTAAACCCTCACGAAAATTTGCTGTAATCGGAGTTTCAATAATAGAACCATCAGGTTTAGCCATTAAACCCCGCATTCCAGCTAATTGCCGAATTTGGGTAGCAGAACTTCTAGCTCCAGAATCTGCCATCATATATATTGAATTGAATGACTCATGATATTCAACATTACCATGACGGTTTAAAATTGGTTCAGATGCCAATTTTTCCATCATTGATCTTCCTACTTTATCGCTAGCCTTTCCCCAAATATCAACCACGTTATTATAACGTTCTTGAGAAGTTACGAGACCAGATGCATATTGTTTATCAATCTCCTTAACCTCCTTATTAGCTTGATCCAGAATTTTTATTTTGCTATCAGGAATAAGCATATCTTCCATAGCAATTGAAATACCACCCTGAGTTGCCAATCGAAAACCTGCTTGCATCAACTTATCAGCAAATATAACTGTTGATCGTAAACCACAGCGACGAAAGGACTGATTAATCAAATGAGATATTTCTTTCTTTTTCAAAGTTTTATTTATCTCAGAAAACGAAAGACCTTTTGGCAAAATTTTAGATAATAAGGCACGCCCTACAGTAGTTTCATAACGTTTCCTAGAAAGGGTCCAATTTTTATTATTGTCACGACTATCTTTTTCATACTCTTCTATGCGGGCGGTAATGCGACTGTGAAGCTCCACTTCTTTATTATCATAAGCACGCTGAACTTCAGCGACATCCGAAAAAAAGATGCCCTCCCCCTTGCTACTAATTCGATCTCTGGTTGAATAATACAAACCTAATACAATATCTTGAGATGGAACAATTGACGGTTCTCCATTGGCCGGGAATAGAACATTATTGGAAGCCAACATTAATGTTCTTGCTTCCAGCTGAGATTCCAACGACAAAGGAATATGAACAGCCATTTGATCTCCATCGAAGTCTGCATTAAAAGCAGCACAAACTAATGGATGCAATTGAATTGCTTTTCCTTCTATTAAGACTGGTTCAAATGCTTGTATACCTAACCGATGGAGTGTTGGAGCTCGATTTAACATAACTGGATGTTCTCGAATAACTTCTTCAAGTATATCCCATACTACAGGCTCTTGATTTTCAACTAATTTTTTTGCTGCTTTAATTGTTGAAGAAAGCCCCATTGCTTCTAACCGATTGAATATAAATGGTTTAAAAAGTTCTAAAGCCATTTTTTTAGGTAATCCACATTGATGCAACCGAAGTGTAGGACCAACAACGATAACAGATCGACCTGAATAATCAACACGTTTTCCCAAAAGATTTTGGCGGAAACGACCTCCTTTTCCTTTAATCATGTCCGCAAGGGATTTTAATTGACGCTTATTAGCACCAGTCATAGCTTTTCCTCGACGTCCATTGTCAAGCAACGAATCAACCGATTCTTGAAGCATGCGCTTTTCATTGCGTAAAATAATCTCAGGTGCTTTAAGCTCAATTAATCGTTTAAGCCGATTATTTCTATTAATGACTCGACGATACAAATCATTCAAATCAGATGTTGCGAAACGTCCTCCATCTAATGGAACCAAAGGACGCAGATCAGGTGGAAGAACTGGCAATGCATCCATTATCATCCATTCTGTTTTTACTCCTGATCTCAAGAAACCTTCAAGTACTTTCAAGCGTTTGGATATCTTTTTTGATTTTGATTCTGATGTTACAGTTTGTAATTCTTGACGCCTAAATTCAACTTCTTTTCCTAGATCAATTGTTCGAAGAAGTTCCTTAATTGCTTCAGCACCCATTAGAACCTTAAAACCATCCCCATAGTCCTCTGTTTTTGATAGGAAATCATCATCTGACATGATTTGTCCACGCTTCAAAGGGGTAATTCCAGGATCAACAACACACCAAGCTTCAAAATATAAAACTCGCTCAATATCACGCAATGTCATATCTAGAACTAGACCTAACCTAGATGGTAAGCTTTTCAGGAACCATATATGGGCAACTGGGCTAGCTAATTCAATATGTCCCATTCGTTCACGACGAACTTTGGAAACAGTAACTTCTACTCCACATTTTTCACAAATAACACCTCTATGTTTCAGTCGTTTGTATTTTCCACATAAACATTCATAATCCTTAATAGGACCAAAAATTCTTGAACAAAAAAGGCCATCTCGTTCGGGTTTAAATGTACGATAATTGATAGTTTCAGGCTTTCTGATTTCGCCATAAGACCATGAGCGAATCTTTTCAGGAGATGCTATTCCAATCCTCATAGAATCAAATTGGTCATCTTGAGAAACTTGTTTAAAAAGATCAAGTAAGGCTTTCATTAATTTCGCTCCAAATCCGCATCCAGGGCTAAAGATCGTATTTCTTTAAGAAGCACATTGAATGATTCTGGCATTCCAGCATCAATTATGTGATCTCCCTTAACTATATTTTCATATACTTTAGTTCGACCAGAAATATCATCAGACTTAACAGTTAGCATTTCCTGTAAAGTATATCCAGCTCCATATGCTTCAAGCGCCCAAACTTCCATTTCTCCAAAACGTTGCCCTCCAAATTGAGCTTTTCCTCCCAACGGTTGTTGAGTTACAAGAGAATAAGGGCCAGTAGAACGAGCATGCATTTTATCATCTACTAAGTGATGCAATTTAAGATAATGTATATATCCAATTGTGATTGGTCTATCAAATCTTTCACCAGTAAACCCATCAAATAGATAAGCTTGAGTTCGAGAATCTTTTAATTTCATTTTTTTAGAAACCAACTCTGGATATGCCAATTCCAACATCTTAGTTATTTCAATTTCAGTAGCTCCATCAAAAACAGGAGTTGCAAATGGTACCCCACTTTTTAAATTATGGGCCATTTGAATAATTTCATTATCGGAGAGCTCCTTAAGATTATTTGAGATAATTTTTGAATCATAAATCTTTCCAATAAAAGAACGAATAACTTGAGAATAAGATTCTTCTACTAACATTTCATTTATCCGATCCCCCAATCCTTTAGAAGCCCAGCCAAGATGTGCTTCTAAAACTTGTCCAACATTCATCCTGGATGGAACTCCTAAAGGATTTAAAACAATATCAACAGGTGTTCCATCAGCCATATGGGGCATATCTTCTATAGGAGCAATTCTTGATACAACTCCTTTATTCCCATGACGACCGGCCATTTTATCTCCTGGTTGTAAACGACGTTTAACAGCCAAGTAAACCTTTACCATCTTCAAAACCCCTGGAGGCAATTCATCTCCTTGAGTTAATTTTTTTCTTTTTTCATCAAAGGCTAACTCAAATTGATATCTCTTGTACTCTAATGATTCCTTAGCCTGTTCAAGAAAAACCATTGAATCCTCATCCTCTAAAACGATATCAAACCACTTCCACTGCTCTAAATTAGATAGAATTTCCTCATTAATGACCTCATATCTTGCAATTTTAGGTCCTCGAATTACAACCTTATGAAGCAAAACTTTCTTTATTCGATCAAAGAAGTCATTTTCAACAATACGCAATTGGTCATTCAAATCTTGTTTCTGTCGAGATAATTCTTCGTCAATTATAGCTTGTGCTCTAGCATCACGCGCTACACCCTCTCTTGTAAAAACTTGAACATCAATAACTGTTCCTGTCATGCCAGAAGGAACTCGAAGAGAAGTATCTTTAACATCAGAAGCTTTATCACCAAAAATAGCACGTAGTAATTTTTCTTCAGGAGTTAATTGTGTTTCACCCTTAGGAGTTATTTTTCCAACTAAAACATCATTCGCATTTACCTCTGCACCGACATAAGTTATTCCGGAACTATCTAAGCGGTTTAACTGAGATTCAGGAAGATTACTTATATCGCGTGTAATTTCCTCTGATCCAAGCTTTGTATCACGAGCAACCACTGTCAATTCTTCGATATGAATAGAAGTATAGCGATCATCAGAAACAACTTTTTCAGATATAAGAATTGAATCTTCAAAATTAAATCCATTCCATGGCATAAAAGCAACCAACATATTTTGACCAAGCGCCAATTCCCCAAGCTCTGTAGATGCTCCATCTGCAAGAACATCTCCTTTGGCAATTCTTTCCCCATTACTTACAATAGGCCGTTGATTAATATTTGTGCTCTGATTTGATCGTGTATATTTTATCAAATTATAAATATCCACGCCTGTTTCCCCAGCCGCATTTTCATCATCATTAACGCGTATAACAATTCTTTCAGCATCAACGTAATCGACAATACCCCCTCTTAAAGCTTGGACCGTTGTGCCTGAATCAACAGCTACAATATGTTCTAAACCAGTTCCAATAAATGGCTTTTCCGGGCGCAAGCAAGGAACGGCTTGCCTCTGCATATTTGCTCCCATCAAAGCACGATTAGCATCATCATGTTCAAGAAATGGAATTAATGAAGCTGCTACAGATACAATCTGTGATGGAGCGATATCCATATAATGAATATTATTTGGACCTGTTAACATAGCCTCTCCAGAACATCGACAAGCAACTAAATCATCAACAAAAGAACCATTCTCAGATAATTTGGCATTGGCCTGTGCTATAACATATTGACCTTCTTCAATAGCTGATAAATAATCGATTTGATCAGAAACAACACCATTAAGAACTTTCCTATACGGGGTTTCTAAAAAACCATACTCATTCAAACGAGCATACAATGCCATTGAATTAATTAAACCAATGTTTGGGCCTTCAGGAGTTTCAATTGGACAAACACGGCCATAATGTGTAGGGTGAACATCACGGACTTCAAAACCGGCTCTTTCTCGTGTCAATCCACCAGGACCCAATGCAGAAACTCTCCTTTTATGAGTAATCTCAGAGAGCGGATTAGTCTGATCCATAAACTGGGATAATTGGCTAGATCCAAAGAACTCTTTAATTGCAGCTGAAATAGGTTTTGAATTGATCAAATCATGAGGCATCAAGTTATCCGATTCTGCTTGTCCTAACCGTTCCCTAACTGCACGTTCAACCCTTATTAATCCAGCACGGAACTGATTCTCTGCTAATTCTCCAACACATCGTACGCGTCGATTTCCTAAATGATCTATATCATCAATCTTTCCATATCCATTTCGCAATTCTACAAGGACCTTTATTGTCTCAAGAATATCTTCATTAGTTAACGTCATTGTGTTAGATAGGTTTTCTTTTCTTCCAAGCCTACTATCAACTTTCATTCGACCAACTCTTGACAAATCATAAGTCTCATTATCGAAAAAAAGTTTATTAAAAAGATTTTCAACTGCTTCTTCAGTTGGAGGTTCTCCAGGTCGCATCATGCGATATATAGCAATTCTTGCTGACATTTGATCAGTAGTTTCATCAATTCGCAATGTTTGGGAAATATACGAACCTCGATCTAAGTCATTTGTATATAATGTTTCTATATTCCTAATCCCAGCTATGCGAAAGTTTGAAAGAACAGATCCAGTAATTTCTTCATTTGCATTGGCAATTACATCGCCATTTGCATTGACCATTTTTTTAGCCAAGATACGTCCAATCAAAAAATCTTCGGGAACCCATATATTCTCAATGCCGGACCCTTCAATTTCTTTTATGTGTTTTGTATTAATACGCTTATTTTTTTGAACAAGAATTTCTCCACTAATGCTTTTAATATCAAAAGGAACACTCTCTCCTTTCCAACGATTTGGTATGAACTTTACAGTCGCACCTTCATTTTCTTCTAGTTTAAAACAGTCAAAATCAAAAAAATATTCCAGGATTGATTCTAATGTCATTCCAATTGATTTTGCCAAAACAGTTGCAGGCATTTTCCTGCGCCGATCTATTCGGAAAAACAAAATATCCTTTTGATCAAATTCAAAATCTAGCCAGGAACCGCGATAGGGAATAATTCGAGCAGAGAAAAGAAATTTCCCTGAACTATTTGTCTTGCCTTTATCATGTTCAAAGAAGACTCCTGGAGAACGATGGAGCTGTGATACAACGACTCGTTCTGTTCCATTAATGATAAAGGAACCAGTATTTGTCATAAGAGGGATTTCTCCCATGTATACTGTTTGTTCTTTTACTTCCTTTATAACTGTCTTATTAGATTCTCTATCAAGAAAAACAAGGCGAACTTTAACTTTTATTGATGATGCATAAGTAAGGCCGCGCTGACAACATTCCTTAACATCAAATATGGGCTCCCCAAGAGCATAGCTTACAAATTCAATTCGAGCTAAACCATTATGGCTTACAATAGGGAAAATAGAATTAAAAGCAGCTTGCAATCCCTCAAAGGTTCGATCTGATGGATTGGTTTCCTTCTGTAAAAAGACAGAATAAGAATTAATTTGCGTTGCTAAAAGATAAGGAACTTTTTGAACATCTCCGCGCTTAGCAAAGGTTTTTCGCATGCGCTTTCTTTCAGTATGCGAGTAAGGCATAAATACTCCAACTCGTGGTTCTGAGCAAAAAATTAAATTAATGCTCAAGCATCCAAATGCTTTCTATCAAGGAGAAATAAATAACTTCGAAAACAAAATTCTGTTATGAGAGAAAAATCTCTGAATAAAATAAGCTAGGAAAGCTTATTTTATTTCAACCTTAGCTCCAGCATTCTCAAGTTTCTTCCTAATGGTTTCAGCATCTTCTTTTGATATTCCCTCTTTTACCAATTTTGGTGCTCCATCAACTAAATCCTTAGCTTCTTTTAAACCCAATCCAGTAATTTCACGAACAGATTTAATCACGCTAACTTTATTTGCTCCAATCTGAGTCAACATAACATTGAACTCGGTTTTTTCTTCATCGGAAGAATTATCAGTTCCATTTGAATTTGTGGGCAATGTTACGGCAGCTGCGGTCGCAGATACACCAAATTTTTCCTCCATATCTTTAATCAATTGAGATAATTCAAGAACGGTCATGCCAGAGATAGCATCAAGAATTTCAGATTTATTTAGTGCCATTTTAAAACTCCAAATTTGGATAAAATTAAGTTAGTAAATCGAAAAAATAACAATGATTTACAAATTATTTATTCAATGAACCACAGCTTGTTTTTTCATTGCAAATCAAAAGAAGACTCCGAACAAGTTTTGTGGGAATTGCATCAAGAGTACCTATAAATTGGGTAATCGGTGCTTGTATTGTTCTTAACAGTTTAGATATTAATTCTTCATAGGATGGAATCAAAGCCAAATTTTTTACATCATTTGCATTCAGCAATTGATTAGGTAATGCACCTGCTTTAACAATCAAATTTGTATTATCTTTTGCAAAATTAACAAAAACTTTAGCTGAAGCTAAAGGATCTACACTAATTCCATAAACAAGAGTTCCAACAAATTGATCGGATAGAGATTCAAAAGTTGTTCCTCTAAAAGCACGAATAGCTAACGAATTCTTCACTACTCGCAAATAAACATTCGAATTTCGAGCAAGCTTTCGCAGCAAAGTAAAGGAAGGAACATCTAATCCTCGATATTCTGCAATAACAACTAAATTAGCTTTAGAGACTTCAGTTGAAATCCCTTCAATTATGGTTACTTTTTCTTTACGACAGAGATTCACGGTTAACTACTCCATCAGAACCCTTCAGATTTTTTATAACATCCTTGAGGAGAATAAATTTAGATTTAACATTAAATAGCGTGAAATAAAATTAAAACATGCGAAAGTACTCCGGAAAAAATAAAAAACAACTCAAAATCATAAACTCAAATATACTTAAAGAAGTTCTGATGAAGAAAGCTCAACACGAATTCCTCTACCCATTGTTGATGAAAGGATAATTTTCTTTAAATAAACACCTTTAAAACTTGCAGGACGAGATTTTTTCAGCGAATCGATTAGTGCTAACAAGTTAGATTTCAACTGTTCATTATTAAACGAAGCCCGGCCTATAGACGCATGAATAATCCCTGCCTTATCTGTTCGATATTGTATTTGTCCGGATTTTACTTTTTTGACTGCATTGACTAAATCGTTAGAAACAGTTCCCATTTTTGCATTTGGCATCATTCCCCGAGGTCCAAGAATTTGCCCCAATTTTTCTACAACAGACATTGTATCTGGAGAAGCAATAACAACATCAAAATTTACCCCATTTGATCTTATATCATTAGCTAAATCTTCTAGACCAACAAAATCAGCTCCAGCATCTTTTACTAAACCAACTTCTTCACCTTGCGTAAAAACAGCAACCCTAACTTGTTTCCCTTTTCCAAACGGAAGAACTACTGAACCTCGAATAATCTGATCAGATTTTCTCACATTCACACCTAGTTGCACAGCAATATCTACAGATTCGTTAAATCTCGCTGTTGCATTTTCTCTGACTAAAGACAGAGCATCAGATACCTGATAAGCATTAATTTGATTAATTTTCTTATCAATGGAGGATATTCTTTTGCTTAATTTAACCATTTTAAAAAAAACCTTTAATTATCTTGGATAACTATACCCAAGCTCCGAGCACTTCCTATAATGCAGTGCATCGCAGCTTCTAGATTGGAAGCAGTTAAATCTTCAATTTTTTCATTAGCTATTTTTTCAATTTGAAAACGAGTCAGCTTCCCAATTTTTTCTTTTTTAGGTTTAGAAGAACCTTTTTGAATACCTGCTTCTTTTTTTATAAGAAAACTGACAGGTGGTGTTTTAATAACAAAAGTAAAACTTTTATCTGAGAAAACAGTAATGACAACTGGGACTGGCATCCCAGATTCTAGTTCCTTTGTTTTCGCATTGAAAGATTTACAAAATTCCATAATATTCAATCCACGTTGCCCTAATGCTGGACCAATAGGAGGAGCAGGATTAGCTTTTCCAGCTGGGACCTGCAATTTAATAATCCCAGAAATTTTTTTTGCCATTTCTTTCCTTTTGAAAGTTTCTTCTCTTATAAAGATTTCTTATTGTCTTTTTTGATTCAAATCTGAGGATCAACTTTTTTCCACACTACTAAAATCCAGCTCAACAGGAGTAGCACGGCCAAAAATTGTAACAGAAACATGAACTTTGCTTTTTTCGTAATTCACTTCTTCTACATTACCATTAAAATCTGCAAATGGTCCTTCTTTGACTCGAACCATTTCTCCAACAACAAAAGTAACTTTTGGTCTAGGTTTTTCTATCCCTTCTTTCATCTGAGAGAAAATTTTTCCCAATTCCTGCTCAGAAATAGGAGTAGGACGATTCCCAATTCCACCTAAGAAACCAGTGACTCGGTTAATCCTTTTAACAAGGTGCCATGTTTCATCAGTTAAATCCATCTCAAGTAAGATATACCCAGGAAAAATTCTTCTTTCTGTAATCGATTTCTGTCCGCCCTTAATTTCTAAAACTTCTTCAGAGGGAATTAAGATGCGGCCAAAAAAAGATTGCAAACCAGAATTTTGAATTTTCTCATTCAGAGCTCTTTTTACAATCTTCTCCATTCCAGAATATACATGCACAATATACCAACGCTTACTCATTAAAAAACCTTTATTTCCAACCAAGAAGAAGACGATAAAGCAAAAATTCAATTACTTTATCAAGGATTCCTATAAACAATCCTACAATAACAACAAAAACAAAAATGATACCAGTCATTTGAATCACCTCTTTTCGATTAGGCCAAGAAACACATTTTAGTTCAGCATAAGATTCCTTAAGAAACCTAAAGAAACGACGTCCAAAAGCACTGAAAAAGAACAGCAATAAAGCTAGAAAAATACTACTAGAAAAAAAGATAATCTTGGAAAGATTCAATTCACCAAACATGCACAATCCAAGAATTCCCAAAACAGCAAAAACAAAGGAAAAGAAGTATCTTAATATGTTAGCAATAACAATTAGATTATCTATTTGAATTCGCCATTTCAAATTAAGTGATCCTAAAAATAAAAAATACAGGGGCAGTAGGAATCGAACCCACAACCTTTGGTTTTGGAGACCAATGCTCTAGCCAATTGAGCTATGCCCCTTAAAAAATCATAAATGCAAAGTTTTTCTAGTTAATAATCAATTATTTATGCAATGATTTTAGAGACTATACCTGCACCAACAGTCCGACCTCCTTCTCGAACTGCAAAGCGTAGCCCTTCTTCCATAGCAATCGGAGCCAATAAT
>CAZTUH010000007.1:0-114857 GCA_964616175.1 uncultured Burkholderiaceae bacterium
CAGTGTGCTACCCCCCTAAACCCGCAAAGGGAATCTCTCTTTTGTTATTTGATCAAAATTTAAGTGAGTTTACTACGGATCATAGCTCTAAAACCGCAGTCTAACTGATGAATCCCTCTTAAATATTGTAAATTTGCAACAGCTTAGCAAAAACCTTTTTAGGAAGCCTTTAATTGAAAAGGCACCATACATATTTTCTTAAAAAATCGATTTTTCAACAATTTGAATGATCAAAAAATCAAAACAAATAACATTGTGCCGACGGCGAGACTTGAACTCGCATAGCTAATGCCACTACCCCCTCAAGATAGCGTGTTTACCAATTTCACCACGTCGGCGAAACAATTTCAGCAAACAATCTAGATTGTATCATGAGAAAAAAGAAAATGTGAGGTAAAGTTGCATATGTTGAAGATAATCAAAAATCTTTAAAAAGCGTCGGGAATGGATGTTTCTTCATCTTTTTCAGATCTATTATTAATATGTTCCAAATCAAGATGTTCATTTCTCATGATGCTAGATTCTAAATTGGAGTTTACTTGAAGATTCTTGCGATCTGAATAAGAAAGCCAAATTGTGCAGAGAAAGAAAACAACAGCGGACCATTTTATCATGCGAGACATAAAATTTTCTGCACCAACTGAACCAAAAAAACCTCCAGCAGAAGCTCCAAAGAAAGAGTCCATACCTGCTGAAGAACCTTTACCTTGTTGAAATAAAACTAACAGTATAACTGTCAGTGCAGATAAAATTTGAATAATCGATAAAATAGAAGGAATAAGAAAATACATCGTACAAATCCAAAATGAAACTGAGAACTAATAATTAACAATTTTTAGAAATTCTTCTGCACAAAGAGAAGATCTACCTACTAAAACACCATCAACATCAGGCATGCAAAATAGATCAGTGGAATTTAAAGAATTTACACTTCCACCATAGAGAATTCTAATTCCCCGAATGGGGACTAAATTGCGAATGCTAGCATGTATTTCTTGTACTTGTTCTGGTTTTGCCGCAATACCCTTTCCAATTGCCCATAAAGGTTCATAAGCTATTACTATAGCTGAGGAAGTTAGGTTTAATGAACAAATTGACTTTAGCTGACGTTTGATTACATGCATTGTTTGACCAGCTTTTCGATCAATTAATGATTCTCCTATGCAAACAACTGGAGTTAGACCAACAGATAAAGCAATGTCAATTTTTTTCTTTATCAAAGTGTTAGTTTCCTTAAGCATAATGCGTCGTTCAGAATGCCCAAGAATAACCCAATGGCAAGAAAATTCCATCAACATAGCTGCAGAAACTTCTCCGGTATATGATCCAGAAAACTGATTAAAAGCACTGATGTCTTGTCCGCCCCAAGAAACTTGGCTACCAGAAAGCAAATTAGCTGCTTGGTATAGGTATGGAAATGGTAAACATACACCAACTTCACGATCGGGAGGAAAAGACGAATACTTCAATTTCTTTAGCCGTTTTTCATTTTCATGAATATTTCCATTCATTTTCCAATTAGCTAATATCAACCGCTTTTCTTTTTTAATAGGTTTTAAATTCATGATAAATTAATCGAATGAAAATAAAGAAAAAAATACTGTTTAATCAGGCATACTCAGAAGTATTTTACCTATATTTTCACCATTTTCCATCATAACATGAGCAAGCTTTGCTTCATGGAATGGGAAAATCCTGTAAATAATTGGTTTGATTATCTTTTTTTCAAAAAGTGGCCAAACCTTGCAATAGATCTCTGTTGCAATTTTAGCTTTAAAAGATGCAGAACGAAAACGCAAACTAGACCCTGTAATAGTTATGCAATCTTCGATTATCTTTTTACAATTGACTTTTCCAAAAGCTCCTTTCAGAAAGGCTAACAAAATAAGTCGTCCATTTGGTTTCAAAATTTCCAAATTTCGAGAAATATAGTCTCCACCAACTATATCCAAAACAACATCCACGCCTATTCCTGTAGTTATTCTTTGTATTTCCCTAGAAAAATCCTGATTTTTGTAATTAATGCATTTTGTAGCTCCCAATGATTCTACAGCTAGGCATCGAGAATCACTACCAGCAGTTGCATAGACAATTACACCAAATTCAGCAGCTAACTGAGTTGCAAGAGTTCCAAGGCCACTAGCTCCGCCATGAATTAACAAAGCTTCACCGCTTGCTAATCTAGCACAATCAAACAGGTTACTCCACAGTGTAAAACATATTTCTGGTAGAGAAGCAGCTTCAATTTCACTCAAATTTTTTGGTATTGGTAAGCATTGCTTAATAGGAACTACGCAATATTGCGCATATCCACCTCCAGATGTTAAAGCACAAATTTTACTGCCTATTTTTAACTCAGGAGTTTCAACGGAATCTAACCCAAAATCTACTATCTCTCCTGATACTTCAAGTCCTAACGAATATGAGAAGGCATCTACAGATGAGTAATAACCTATTCTTTGTAGAATATCAGATCTATTCACACCAGCAGCCTTTACCTTTATTAAAGCTTCACCGGTTTTTGGGACAGGAATAGGACGTTCAACAATAGTCAAAACATCTGGCTTTCCAAACTTAGAAAGTTCTATAGCAAACATATTCTTATGATATTCTTTTGTAAGAAATAAAAAAATTTATTGAAATGCCTTATAATGAAGACATTTAATCAAATTAAAATGACTCGTTAAGATGTCAAGATTTGCAATATGCATCTAAGATAAAAGTTAATAAGATTAAAAATCTTGGCGGAAGCGGTGAGATTCGAACTCACGGTGAAATATCATCCCACGCGGATTTTCAAGACCCGAGCATTAAACCACTCTGCCACGCTTCCAAGCTTATTTTTCATTCTACAAATTACAAGAAATTCACACAAGTGTTAGAATGTCTAAAAACAAATAAAAAGTTTCCGTATATATGTGTAAAGCACCTATGGCGAAATTGGTAGACGCAAGGGACTTAAAATCCCTCGCTTTTTAGCATGCCGGTTCGAATCCGGCTAGGTGCACCATTTTTTTATTTTACTAAAAATTCTAGTAAAAAAATTTTGCAGAACATATTTGAAAAATATTCAAAAAGCATTTCTCCTTTGTCTTTGGATATATGACCATATTTGTGATTGGTGGAGCTGGATTCATAGGAAGCAATTTTATTCATAAATGGATTGAGAATCATAACGAATTAATAGTTAATATTGACAAACTAACCTATGCAGGAAATTTAAAAAATCTAGAATTCGTTGAAAAGAATACAAATTACCATTTTATATAAGAAGATATTGCAAATACTAGCTTAATAATTCAGGTACTTTTAAAATTCAAACCTAGAGCAATAATAAACTTTGCAGCTAAGAATCATGTTGATAGATCAAATCTATACCAGACGTCTTTATTAAAACAAATGTAGTAGCAACATTTCAATTCCTTAAAGCAGTCCATAGATATTTTAATACACTGGGAAAAAAAACAAAAATCTCTTTTTCGTTTTTTGCATATTTCAACTGATAGGGTTTACGGTTCTCTAGAACCTAGTTCTATGCCATCTGTTGAAACTAGTTTTTACAAGCCTAATAATCCTTATAGTACTAGAAATCATCTTGTTCGAGCATATTATCAAACCTATAAAGTACCAATACTAATCTTGATCAGTAGCAAAAATTATGGTCCCCGGCAATTTCCTGAGAAACTTATCCCATGAACAATTGTTGATGCGCGTAATCATAACGCAATAACTCTGTATAGAAATGGATTGCAGATTCGAGATTGGCTATATGTTGAAGATCATTGTAATGCAATTCAACTAATTCTAGAAAATGGTCATATATGGGAACATTGCAAAATTTTGGGATCTTGTGAAGGAAATAATAAGCAAATAATTAGAATGGTTTGTAATGTATTAGATGAACTAAAACCAAGAGCAGATAATTGGAGTTACAAAAATCAGTTAGTTTATACTAAAGATAGAATTGGACATGATTATCGTTATTCTTTAGGTATATCAAAAATTAAAAAAGAACTATGCTGGGAACCATCAGAAATGTTGCAACGGGGGTTTAAGAAAAACTGTTCAATGGTGTATTTAATTAATAGATCTTGGATTAACCAGCCCACATAAAATCGGCTAATAAAATATTTAAGATTATTGTTCTAAATGAAAAAAAGAATCATCATGAAGCTCTTGCTTTTTGGAAAAAATGGCCAATTAGGTCGTGAATTGAGATATAGCCTAAGGAACTTAGGCTATATAAATATAATAGTTCCTGATCATTTTGGGAATAAACTCTTATGCAAGGACCTAACTGATTTATCTGGATTAATGAAGACAATGAGGATGGTTAGGCCAAATATTATTGTAAATGATGCTGCTTATACAGATGTTGCTCTATGCGAAAAAGAGTCAGATATAGCTTACAAAATAAACTCTGATGCTCCAGGACTTAAAGCAAATGAAGCAAAGAAATTAGATGCTTTATTATTGCATTATAAGCACAGATTATGTTTTTAATGGAAAAACTCTCTTTTTTGGAGTGAGCATCATAAACCTCAGCTACTTGGGATATATGGCAAATCTAAATTGCTTGGCGAACAAGCTATTAGTTCAAGTGGATGCAAATATCTGATATCTAGAACCTGTTGACTTTATGGGTTTGGCAGAGCCAATTTATCATCTAAGATTCTTAGATTAGCACAAGAAAAAGAAAAAATTTCAGTTGTAAATGACCAAATTGGTTTACCTGCTAGCTCTAGATTGATAGCTAAGTTTTATGCATGCAATGCATAAAACTTATTATACAGAAGATCAATCCCTTAGAGGCTTATATCATGTATCATCATCTAGATGAGTCTCATGATTCAAATATGCTCAATTTATTCTTTCTTGGGCTAAAAATAATGGAGTTAGTTTGAGAGTTAGATCAGATCAAATACAAGAGATTTATAGTCAAGATTACTCCGAAAAATCTATTAGACCATCAAATTCTGTATTAAATTATCATCTCTTCAAAAAAAGTTTTGCATAGAAAATATTCCACACTGGACGATTGATGTAAGAAAATTTCTACGGAAATTATTGAATATCAAAGCTTTTGACAAGTGAAGTTGTACATTAGGGAATTATATTTATTACTTGAAGAAAAAATTTTAGAGATAAAATTCTTGTTTTTTTAGATTAAAATTCTGATATGAAAGTTATTCCAACTTCTATTTCTGATGTTCGGATCATTATTCCAAGAACTTTTGAAGATTCTCGAGGATCTTTCTCGGAAAATTTTAACATCAAATGTTTTTACAAAACTACTGGATTAAACATCAATTTTGTTCAATAAAATTATAGCCAAAACCGGAAAGGAGTACTTCGAGGATTGTATTATCAAATTCATCATTCACAAGGAAAGTTAATTCAGGTTGTCAAAGGGAAAATCTTTGATATAGCTGTTAATCTTCGAAAAGAATCGAATACATTTGGACAATCGATCCAAATTGAATTAGATGAAAAAGATAGAAAAAAGATTTGGATTCCTAGTGGTTTTGCACATGGATTTATAGTAGTAAGCCAATCTGCAGATATTTTATATAAAACTACAGATTATTATTTTCCAGAGTATGAGATTTCTATTTTTTATATGGATCCACTAATTAACATCAAATGACCATACATAGAACAAGATATCATTTTATCTGAGAAAGATAAAATGGTAAGAATATTTCTGAGATTAGAGAATTTGAATAAATTTTTTGTTGTAAAGAATTCGCTGAATATTTTCTCTACTTATCCTTGTGTGAAATTTTTTTTGGATATTAAAATTTCTAAAAGGCTTTGACTATCCTTTTTCTTGAAAATGTATTTTTAGTCTAAATTTTTCAGGAATTTATTTCTTTATTTTCTGTTTTGCTCTCTGAAATGCAGTTTTTTGTTACAATGGATGGATTCTACAATGCAAGTAAAACTAAAGATTATTTTCTAGGATTTCTGATAATTTTTTTGGTTAAATTTTCTGAGAAGCAGATTAGTTTAATAATAATCAAATGATAAATGTTCTCCTCTTTATTTTAAATAAAAGAGAAAAATAATTATAAGAGCAATAGTTTCTTAAACATTAACAGTTAAAATCAATGAGAAAATTATTTGGTAATATATTCGTTATTACTGCACCAAGTGGAGCTGGGAAATCAAGCCTTATCAAAGCACTTTTGAAAGAATATCCTTCCATGTTTCTATCGATTTCTTGTACTACACGAAGACCTCGTCCAGGAGAAAAGGAGGATAAAGATTATAGATATTTATCTGAAAATGATTTTAAGAATATGTGTAATAAGGGTATGTTGCTAGAATGGGCAAAAGTACATGGAAACTTCTATGGAACCCCAAGAGATTTTGTAGATCAAACAATTTCTAGTGGAAACGATATTCTATTAGAAATAGACTGGCAAGGAACTCAACAGATTAAGCAACATTATCCTGAAGCATGTACAATATTTATAATTCCTCCATCAATTGAAGAGTTGGAAACTCGCCTCATTGCACGAGCACAAGATGACTTGCATGTAATAGGAAGACGACTACTGATGGCAACTAGTGAGATTTCCCATGCAGAGGAATGCGAGTATATTGTAATAAATGAGAATTTTTATAATGCATTGGCAGAATTAATTCAAATAGTTAATGTTTCTAAATTGAAATTCTCAAATCAAATTTTGAAAAACCCTCTTTTGTTCTCTAAACTTGGAATTAATTGATTCCAAAAGAATAGCATCAACAAATTCTATTTAAATGAAAGAATTTTGGATATAAAAATGGCTCGAATCACTGTTGAAGATTGTCTAACTAATATTCCTAATCGCTTCCAACTTACATTAGTTGCCGCATATAGAGCACGTGAACTAACACAAGGACATACATCTCGCATAGAAAGCAAAAACAAACCTACTGTTGTTGCTTTGCGAGAAATAGCTGGAGGATTCACTGGTTTAGAAATGCTTAAGAAAGTTCCCAGTTGAGGAAAAGATTTAGATTCTTTTTTTTACACAAATGAGATACATATTAACATCTTTTCTGATGAAGAAAATTTAGCCTATTCAATTCTAGGCTGAAAAGAGAAGAAATTGAAAGATCAGAAATTTTCATCTGTTGCTACCTTTGCTTCACTTGACAGTCATCTTCGTACTTACCTTCTTGAGAAAGATATTGAACAAGTGCGTAAGGCTTATCGGTTTGCTGACCAAATTCATCTTGGGCAATTTCGCTCTAATGGTCTTCCATATATTTCCCATCCAATTGCTGTTGCTGAGATATGTGCTGGCTGGATGTTAGATGTCGAGGCTTTATCTGCAGCTCTACTACATGATGTGATAGAAGATCAAGGAGTTTCAAAACATGAACTGGCAGAAAAGTTTGGTTTAGAAGTTTCCGATTTAGTTGATGGGTTATCTAAATTAGATCGCATAAATTTTGCTACAAGAATTGAACAGCAAGCAGATAATCTCCGAAAAATGCTGCTTGCGATGGCCCGTGATATCCGAGTTATCTTAATAAAACTTGCAGATCGATTGCATAATATGAGAACACTTGATGCAGTCAACATTGAAAAAAGGCGTAGGATTGCTAAAGAAACTTTGGATATTTATTTACCAATTGCTTATCGGCTAGGTTTGAATTTATTATTTCGTGAATTGCAAGATTTATGTTTTCATGCAATATATCCAAATCGGTACAAAACTTTGTACAAAGCATTGCTTGCTGCACGTGGTAATCGACGAGACATAATAAGCAAGATTAGAGATTCTGTTCAATCATCATTTCCTTCTGCAGGTATTGAAGCTGTAATTAGCGGGCGAGAAAAAACTTTGTTTGGAATATATACAAAAATGGCTAAACAAAAGAAGACATTTTCTCAAGTTTTAGATATTTATGGTCTTCGTGTAATAGTTCAAACATTGCCAGAATGTTACTCTGCAATTGGGACTTTGCACCAACTATACAGACCTATTCCTGGAAAGTTTAAAGATTATATAGCGATTCCAAAAGATAATGGTTATCAATCTTTACATACAACTTTGCTTGGTCCATATGGTATTCCTATTGAATTTCAAATTCGAACTAGAGAAATGCATTCTATAGCTGAAGAAGGAATAGCATCTCATTGGTTATACAAAGAGAAAAACAATGGATTAAACAGTCTTCAAAAACATACTCATCGATGGTTGAAATCTCTGTTAGATATCCAAAGTCAAACAGGGGATCCAATAGAGTTTATTGAACATATTAAGATAGATCTTTTTCCTGATGCAGTTTATGTTTGCACCCCGTCAGGAGACATTGTTTCACTACCTAGGGGAGCAACCCCTGTTGATTTTGCATATGCTATACATACTGATATTGGAAACCAAGCCGTAACAACTAAAATAAATGGGGAATACTCACCTCTTAGAACGGAACTAAACAATGGAGATTTAGTTGAGATTATTACATCTCCAGCATCTCGGCCTAATGCCCAATGGCTTAGTTATGCTAGAACTGGAAGAGCACGCTCTGAAATTCGACATTATTTGCGAACAATGAAATATGAAGAATCTGTTGCTTTTGGTGAACGATTATTAGCACAAGCTTTGAAAAAACATGTCAGTTCTTTAGCTGATCATAGCTTACCTATTTGGAATAAATTAGCACAGAGAAATGGATCCAATTGTCGTGAAGAAGTTTTAGCGGATATTGGATTAGGCAAACGACTTGCTGCTGCAGTTGCTAGGCATTTTGTTTCGGAAAATCAAGTTGTTGCAACAACTGCAGCAGCTGTTGATGAATTTTCACATTCGAATTCAATAGAACCAATTATCATTCAAGGAAATGAGGGCCAAACAGTTCAATTGGCAGTGTGTTGCGGACCACTTCCTGGAGATGCATTAATAGGTTGGATGAGATTAGGTAAAGGTCTTGTAGTACATACTAAAAAATGTTCAACAGCAAAAAGACAAAGAAATCGAGATCCTCATCGATGGATTATGGTAGATTGGGATGCTGAAACAGCAAAGCATTTTTCAACTAGGTTAGAAATAATTGCATATAATGAAAGAGGAGTGCTTGGTCGATTAGCTGCGGAGATTACTTCCATGGATTCAAACATTGTTCAGGTTAGCACACATGATGACGCAGAATCTATAGTGATATTACATCTGACAATTCAAGTTGCAAGCAGAAAACACTTAGCATCTGTAATTAGATCTATTAGACATGTTAAACAAGTACAAAGAATTGTTCGAATTAAGAAGCAATAAATGTTGAGATTTTACAAAAATTCACACTTTAAATTCTAGGAAATAATAATTTCATTTATGAGATTTATTCAGAAACTTGAAGAATCATGGCAGAATAGTGGATCTTGTTTACAAGTGGGGCTTGATCCTGATCCAAAATTATTTCCAAAAGATATAAAAAATGGGCATGATTCAATTTTTGAATTTTGTCGTGGCATTATAGATGCAACTGTACATTACATTTGTAGTTTTAAGTTGCAAATTGCACATTTCTCAGCATATCGAGCTGAAACTCAATTAGAAAAAATTTGTCTTTATATCCGAAAAAGATACCCAGGAATTCCTATAATTCTTGACTCAAAGAGAGGAGATATTTTTTCAACATCAGAAAAATATGCATTGGAAGCTTTCAAACGATACAAGGTTCATGCATTAACAGTAAATCCATATATGGGGTTTGATTCTATCAAACCGTACTTACAATGGAAGGATCGTGGAGTAATAGTAGTATGCTGTACCTCAAATCCTGGGAGTTCAGATCTTCAATTCCTTAATTTATCAAATGGAAAGCCTCTATACTTATATATTGCTCAATTGGTTAAAAAATGGAATGAATCACTTCAACTAGGTTTAGTTATTGGAGCTAATCATGCATCAGAGTTGGCAACGGTAAGAAAACATGTTGGGGATTCTATGCCTTTGCTTATACCTGGTGTTGGAGCACAAGGAGGATCTTTAGAAAATGCAGTACATGCTGGGATTAATTCTATTGGAACTGGAATTATGGTTAATTCCTCTAGGGGAATCATTCATTCTAGTTCTGGAAAATATTGGAGAGAATCAGCAGCTTCAGCTGCTTTTAATCTCCGTGAAGCAATCAATGCAGCAAAAATTTCAAAGTTAACAAAATAATTTAGAATATAGAGAAATCTTTTAATCGTCATATTCTAATCAAATCATTAGAATTGAATTTTTCAGAAAATTGTGAAAAGAAGAATTCCTGTATATAAAGCTGCAAATACATCATCTAACATTATTCCAATGCCACCTTCTAACTTTTTTTCAAAGAACTTGATTGGTGGAGGCTTTAGAGAATCAATAATGCGAAAAATGATGAATGCACTAAGTTGAATTATCAATTTTTTTGGGGAAAAATAAAGAATTAACCAGAATGAGACCATTTCATCCCAAATTATTGAAATGTGATCTGAATTTCCAAGATCTTTGCTAATTCGTTCACAACACCAACATCCCAGAAAAAAAAATAAGAATAAAAACACTAAAGTTTCCCATGTTTTCAGGAAAAAATAATGATTCCCAATTAACCAAACCATCCAGGCTAAAAAAGTTCCCCATGTCCCAGGTGCTATTCTAATTAAACCAAGGCCAAAGCCAAACATTAAGATTCGTTCTAAACTACAGAACACCCACGAAATTTTTGGAAATTCTACGTTGTAACGCTTATAAATAACATCAAAACAAGAGGTAATTTTTTTATTCATGCATTAACACTATTAACTGCGCATCTTGGTTGACGAAAAATGGTCAAATCCGTTTGGAGAATAATTTAAAGAACTGCCATTTGAATTTACTATTTCCAAATGTTTTTTATCAGTAATATGACCAATTACATTAACTGTAACATTTAATTCTTTAGATTTTTTTACTATCCATTCGTGATTTTTTGGAGATGCTGTGAAACAAAGCTCATAAACGTCTCCCCCATTTAGAATAGATTCACTCACAATTTTATCAGAAAGTTCAGATAAATATGGAGAGACTGGAATAGAATCATACTGTATATATGCACCAACATTGCTGGCACTGAGAATATGTCCTAAGTCTTGCAGGAGACCATCTGATATATCAATAGCAGAATTAGCTGAATTTACTAAAAACTGACCTAGTTCTAAACGAGCTTCTGGCCATTCTAGGGATTTTCTTGTTTGTCTTAATAATTTTGAATTCATAGGAATTCTTCCAGATAAGATTCGATAAGCAATATCAGCAGCTCCCATTGTTCCAGAAACCCAGATTTCATCACCTATCCTCGCAGAATCTCGACGTAACATTTTCTTTGGATCTATAATTCCGAAAACAGTTACACTGATAAACAAACCTCGGGGGCTAGAACAAATGTCTCCCCCAAGCAAAGAACATAAATATCTCTTACAAAGTGTATTAAATCCTTCCGAGAAACTTTCTAACCATTTTTCATCAATAGTATCAGGAAGACCTAATCCTAGAAGACAACCAAATGGCTTAGCTCCAACAGCAGCTAAATCTGATAGATTTACTCCTAATGCTTTGTGACCTAGCGAAGTTGGTTCAACGTTTGAAAAAAAATGACAGCCCTCAATAAGAATATCTGTGCTAGTTGCAACATGCATATTATTTGGAATCGAAAAAGTTGAACAATCATCATTTTTTAAACTGGTGCTTTCTTTATCAAAAAAACAACTAGAAAAATACTGCTTAATAAGTTCAAACTCAGACATTTGAAAAACCTAAAATTTTTTAGAGAAAAAATTTTTGCATATAAAGATAATCAAACAGGAGTCAAAGATAATCTTAAAGAACGAGTGTTCACGGCTAGGCTATCTAAAACACCATTAACAAATTTGAAACCTTCTGGCCCGCCAAAAGACTTTGCTAGCTCAACAGCTTCATTAATTATTACCTTAGGAGGGATCTCAAAATGATGTAACAATTCAAAACTTCCTATTAGGAGAATAGAATGTTCTATAGGAGATAGTTCGTCAAGTGTTCTCTTAGCATAGAGTATGAAATGTTTTCGAAGTTCTTCTGAGTTATGCAATACTCCATTCAACAAGATCTCAAACCACAGCATATCGACTGAAGAAGAATCGAAATTATCCATCAAACCAGAACTGATTTCAGTTGAATCAAGTTTTTCACGGTTTAATAACCAAGCATAAATTCCTTGAAGGGCAAGTTCGCGAGCTCCATGTCTTGCTCCAGTAGTGTTAAGATTCTCTCGGTTTGAAAAATTCCTTTCATTATATGCTTTTGTTTTTCGAACTTCTGAAGTTTCTTCAGGTTTTATCCATTTTTCCATAGATTACAGTCTTCTCTTTGGAAAACTAGCCATTAAAGATGCCATTTCAACAGCAACTTTTGCGCATTCACTGCCTTTTTTTTCTGCACGAATTAATGCTTGATTGTAATTCTCTACAGTTAATACTCCATTTGCAATAGGAATTCCTGTATCTAATGAAACTCTAGAAATTGAAGAAGCCATTTCATTACAAACAACTTGAAAATGATAGGTCTTGCCTTTAATTACAGATCCAAAAGCAATTAACGAATCAAACTCAAAAGTTTTTGCCATACATAGTAACACTATAGATAATTCAAGGGCCCCTGGGACCATTTTAACAAAAACGTTTTCGTTATTGAATCCAAGTTCAATTAGTTTCTGCTTACAAGAGTTTAGTTGAATAGAAGCTATTTCTTCATAAAACCGAGCACATACAATACCAATGCGAAACTTCTTTTTTTCAAGATTAGGGATAGAGAATTCAGAGTTATTATTCATAGAAAAATTTTTGGATTTATTTTGGAGGATCAATAAATCCACTAATAGTTAATGAGAATCCGGTCATACTAGGTATTTTCCTTGGAAAGGACAATAATCGCATCTTTCCAACATTTAAATCACGTAATATCTGTGCTCCGATGCCGTAATTCAGGAGATTGCTTCGGTTATTTTCTTTAACCAATTTTTTTATTTTTTGATTCACATTGTATTTTCTAATAATTTTTGTAAAAAACTCATTGGAAGAAGCTTGAAAGTTCATTAACAGAAGTATTCCTGGTGGAGTTTTTTTTATTAATTTTAAGGCTTTATCAATTGTCCAACTATGAGAATCACTCTCTATATCTAAAACATCTAACAAACAAGTTGGTTCATGTACTCGAACTAAGGTTTCATAATTTGGAGAAATTTTTCCATAGAAAAGGGCTAAATGAAAAGACCCACTTGTTGTATCTTTATACACACGAGAATTAAATAGTCCCCATGGAGTATTTATGAATCTTTGACCAATACAGTCAATAACTGATTCATGTTCACTGCGGTATTTTATTAAATCTGCAATAGTTCCTATCTTCAAATTATGTTGTTTCGAAAATTTTAGCAAGTCCGGCAAGCGAGCCATAGTTCCATCATTTTTTAAAATTTCACAAATAACCGCTGCTGGAGTAAGCCCAGCGATACTTGTAAGATCACATCCAGCCTCAGTATGACCAGCTCTCACTAACACCCCACCTTGAACAGCTCGAACTGGAAATATATGACCTGGTTGTACCAAATCGTTTGGTTTTGCATTTTTGTCAACTGCTACTTTTATAGTATGAGCCCTATCAACAGCAGATATCCCAGTTTCTATACCACTTGCCGCTTCTACAGATTGTGTAAAATTTGTACTATATTTTGCACAATTCTTGCTGGTCATAAGATCTAAGTTTAATTTAGCACAATGAGTTTCAGTTAAAGTAAGACAAACCAATCCTCGACCATAGGTTACCATGAAATTTATTGATTCTGGAGTAACAAACTCAGCTGCCATTAAAAGGTCTCCCTCATTTTCTCTATTTTCTTCATCCAGAAGAATAATAATCTTTCCTAAACGCAGCTCAGCTATAATTTGTGGGATTGATGCAATATCTATGGTCATTTTCTTTTTGTGGAAATAACTAAAACAATGACTTACAATGCCTAAGTCAACTGGTCTTTTCAATCATTCTATATTTTTGGAAAAAAGACGGACTACAGAGTTTAACCTGTAAACAAACTTTCTATTTACAACTTTTCATTATACCTTACAGAATTAAAATTAAAGAACAGATTTAATCTGAAAACAATGCATCTGAAAAAGAATCGGCAGAAAATGGTTGTAAATCTTTTATTTTTTCTCCTATTCCAATCCAATAAACAGGAATAGGGTATGAAAAATCAATACAATTTGCTAAGGCCAACAGTACTCCAGCTTTTGCTGTTCCATCAAGTTTTGTAATTATTAACCCAGTTAAGCCAATAGCATCATTAAATGCTTTAATCTGCAGCATTGAATTTTGGCCAGTATTACCATCAATAACCAAAATATTTTCATTGTAGCAGGAACCATTCATTGCTTTTTTTACTGCTTTATTAACTTTTTTTATTTCTTCCATTAGATGAGGTTGTGAAGGCAATCTACCAGAGGTATCGAGCAGAACTACTTTGATCTGATTTTTTTTGGCTAGATTGATTGCATTATATGCAATAGAGGCAGGACTTCTATCATCTGGATTATAAAAAGTAATATTTTCGTTTTGCTTTGCCCATTCTCTCAATTGTTCCTTAGCTCCAGCACGGTAAGTATCTCCTGCTGCAAGCAAAACATGTACACCTTTATTTTGAAATAAATAAGCTAATTTCCCTATTGATGTTGTCTTCCCAACTCCATTTACTCCGGAAAATGTTATCACTGTTAACTTTTCCTTTGAAAAAGGAAATCGTTTTTCTAACGGGCGTAAATAATTTGCTGTTAAAATTCGCAAAAGATTTTTGATCTTATTCGGGTCTTTAATATTTTTCTCTTGGATCTCTGAACGTAGTAAACTTAATAATGCTTGTGTCGACTTAATCCCAGCATCGCTACATATGAGTTCAAATTCCAACTCTTCAAAAAAAAGTTCATCTATCTCTGCTTTTTTTTTCCAAAATAAACTGCCAAGATTTTTTCCAGTATAGGATAGGCTTTTTTTTAAACGGTCAAACCAAACTTTCTTTGAAAGTTCTTCTTTAGAATCACTAACATATTTTGATTCCAACTTATCAGAATTTTTATTGATTGGAAATTTAAACATGGCTAAGAAACCTATTCGGATACATACAGGTAAATATCGATTTACTCCAATTTTTATAAAAAATAATATTCATGGAATTAGACCTACTCCTAGCAAAGTTCGTGAAATACTCTTCAATTGGTTAAAATATTTTTGGAATGAAAAATTCTCTGATAAAAAAGTTCTTGATCTTTTTACAGGTAGCGGATCTGTTGGATTCGAAGCAGCTTCCCGAGGTTTTGGCCACATTGATATGGTAGAAAAAGATAGAAAAACAGTAATTGCATTGTTGCAGTTAAAAAATAAGCTCAAAGCTGAGAATATTACCATTCAATTTTCAGATGCATTAAAAGTTTTGAAGAATTTTAGAAGTTCACAATTTGATCTAATTGTACTTGATCCCCCTTTTGGTAAGAACTTAATAGAAAAGATCTTGGAAAAAATTTCAATCCTCTTGAGGAAAGAGGGATTCATATTCGCTGAAACCAACATAGAATTAAAGGCTCCCGAAAATCTTGAGATAATTCGGAATGGAAAAGTTGGAAAAGTATATTTCTATCTACTAAGAAAAAAAAGAACTAGCAATCAATCAGGATAAAAAAATCTTTCTAAATCTCTTCTTCAATTTTCATTGAAAAAATTTTTCTGTTGCAAATATTTTTGCATTATATTTTTTTCTTAGAATTCTGAATATCGATCGAATTTCGGAATCACATAAAACCGATTCTAGGTTCTTCTTAACAAGAAATGAGAAATGTTCATTGTCTTCTTGAGATTTAATTTCTTCAAGTTTCAAGATATAAAACCCTTTTTCTGTAATGATTCCATCATAGAATGGAAGAGAATCTGGTTTAAGTGACATTGCAAAATCAACAATTTCTTCAGAAAGAAAATTCTGGCTTTGCAATCTAGAAACTTCAAATAATGGAGAAAATTTCTCAGGAAATATGGAAGATTCTTCTAATTTAACTTTGTCAAGCATCTTGCTTCCTTTGATTCCCGAAAGTTCAACTGACTGCTCCCTCCTGATCTCATTGTATATTAATTCTTTAGTTTGTTCGAAAGAATGAAGATCTTTCAGGTCGATCTTATTCATATGAAGAAAAATCGAAATATTTGGAGAAATATCAATCGAAATTGGATTCTCTTTATGCTCAGTATTTTCTTGCCTGAATAAGCTTTGAAGAAATTTTTCAGATTTTAAGATGGAAGAATCGTAAAAATTTGTTATAAAATCTCCCTGAGAAAGTCTAAATTGATCTAAACTTTGTAGATAGTACAATTTCAAATCCAATAATCCAGCTATTTCATCAAGGTCAAATCCTTCATGAATAAACCCCAGAATCTTTTCAGCAGTGTTGGAAAATAAAGAATGAGATAATTCTTGATTTGACTTATTTACAATGTTTTCTTGGGATTTAATTAAGTCTTTCGAATACTTAGGATGAATCTCGGTTACCTGAAAAATGTGATATCCAGTTTCACTTTCTACAACATTAGAAATTTGGTTTTCTCCTAGATCAAAAATTAAACTTGCATCAACAGAATTTATCATCTTGCTTAAATCTAATAAATTCCACCTTCCCATATTTCCTCCATCCCAGGAAGAACTATCTTCTGAGTATTCAAAAGCAATTTTGGAAAACTCATCAGGTTTCTCTAAGAGAAAATTTTTTAAAAATTGTATTTTTCGATATGTTTCATTTTTATCGTTATTGTCCTTTAATGGTTTCTTTATAAAGATCTGACTTAGAGTTCGTGTTTCTTCTGTTGGAAATAAACTCTGATTCTCTTGTTGAGAATTGATAATTTCAGAATCCTGAGTATGTAGAAATTTTTCCTTATCAAGAACAATAAATTTTGCATTAATGATTTTAGTAAAAGTTGGTTGATTTTTATTTTTTTCAAACCAAGATTTCATATCTTCATATGTGATAGTACAAGATTCGTAAAAATCCTCTATTGGATAGGCTAATACTTTTATAAATCGCTTTTCTGAGAAAAAACAAGAACCCCATGAAGATATTCTATTGGGAATATAAGTTGATGATGAAATAGAATTCATGAATCTATATCCTGATAAATTTTTGCGTTGTTGATCCTCAAAATCGGCCGAACTAATTCTGTTTTGTTTCAAAAAAGTAAAATATTTTTCAATAGAAAATTTTTTATTTTCCCAAAAAAAATCTAAGGAAGAAATGAAATTTTGCAATTGTTGATTAGATATTGAAAAACAAAATTCTGATATGAATAATTTCAAAGCTTGCTCATTAATTATCTCATTGAGCAACTTATACTTTATTCCTGAATAATAAAGGTTTTGAAGATCCTTCGGGTAGGAAGAATTTTTTGATTCTTGAAAAAATCTTGTAAGAGAATTTTGGAAAAATGAAGCAGTTATTGGAAATCCCCCGATCTCTGCAATTTTTTCGTTTTCTTGACTAAGATCCTGATTATGATTCTGTAATATAGTCATCAATAATGAAAAAATTATTAAAAGAATTACAAAAGATTTTACCAAACCTCGGCTCATAAAACTAAATTGGGGCATAGGAAAAATTCCACACTAATTTTTCTAAAATGCAAGTGGTTATCCAAAGTTCTGAACACCAGATTTTTATTTTTTACACCACAAATTACATTGAAGGATAAGACTATTTCAAACATGTTTTGGATTCTTCTTACAAAAGAAAAGTAAAGCTAATTTTTAAGATATCAATTCCCGAATATTCATTTTAAGAATTAATGAATTTATCTAATCTTTTGTTTAGGAAGATATTTCATAGGATCAACAGGAATTCCCTGTTTTCGAATCTCAAAGTGCAAGCAAGGATAATCTGTATCACTCTGACCTAGTTCTGCAATCTTATAACCTTTGCGAATTTCTTCTCCATGCTCTACAAATAGTTTTCTATTATGAGCATAAGCTGTTATGAATGAATTCTTATGACTTAAGATTACCAAATTTCCTAAGCCACGCACCCCATTACCACTGTATATAACAGTGCCGTCAGCTGCTGCTACTATATCAGTTCCAATAGGTCCAATAATATCAATTCCCTTATTATTTTTATCAAAATGATGAACTATTTTTCCAAAGACTGGCCAGTTCCAATTTATAGAATTTATTCCTCTTGTGTCATCAATAACTGCATTTATTCTTTTTCTGTCCTCAGAAGACTCTAGCTTTTTATTATCTTTTTGAAGAAAATTAGGAATTGATGATACAGATTGTATTTTTAATTTTCTTATACTTTCAGAATTCTTTGTATCATTCTTCAATGATTTCTTTCTTAATTCATTATCATTCCTAAATTTAGAGAGATTAATAACTTGTCCTGGATAGATTCGATCAGGATTTTTAATGCAGTTGGCTGATATTAACCTGTCCAAACTGATTCCAATAGAACGAGAGATTTCATAAAGTGTATCTCCAGATTTTACAGTGTAATTAATTGGTTTTTGAGAATGAAGATTTGATTGTTCTGTCATATCAAGTATTGATGCATATTTTTTTAAATTTACATGACTTGAACATCCAATCAAAATTAAAGGTGTCAAAATTATTGACACTAATTTACAGAATTTGTTTCTGCCTATTTTCATATTAAGCTATGGGAATAAAAGAACTAATCAAAAAGTTTCAATAAATTAATTTCAGCAGAAATGTTTTAACGAATCTAGTGCAAAAAACTATCAGAACTATTCAGTATTTAGTTCTTTCTGTTTAATAGGATTTTTATCTCACAAGATTTTATCTAACCAATTTTGGATAGCATCTAATTCACTATGCTGTGTCAAATCTAAACTCAATGGTGTAACGGAAATATAGCCCTGCGAAATAGCATGAAAATCGGTTCCTGGAGCAGAGTCAGCAGCTAATCCAACAGGACCAATCCAATAGACAGTATCACCATATGGTGTCGTGCTCCGTATGACAGGTTGTGATGGATGTCGTTTTCCAAGACGAGTAACTTGTAACCCATTAACTTTTCCAAATTGTCGGTTCGGGATATTAATATTGAGTAATGTTGGTTTTTGTAAGGATTTATACAATTGATGCTGAATAATTTTTTTTGCTATTAATGCGGCTGATTTAATATTTTCCCAATCTTTGGCAGCCAATGAAAAGGCAATTGCTGGAATACCAAATAAAAATGCTTCACTTGCAGCAGCTACAGTTCCAGAGTACAAGGTATCATCTCCCATATTAGGTCCATTATTGATCCCCGATACAACTAGATCTGGAGGAGATTCCATCAAGCCAGTAAGTGCTATGTGAACGCAATCCGAAGGTGTGCCATTGACAACCTTAAATCCCTGAGCCGTTGTGTGAACAGTTAATGGTCTCCTAAGGGTTAGGGAATTTGAAGCGCCACTATGATTAGATTCTGGTGCTACTACCGTAATCTTTCCAAGGGTTTTCAAAGAAAAAAATAATGTTTCTAGTCCTTTTGAAGTATAACCATCATCATTTGAAATTAAAATTCGCATTGAAAAAACACTTTTTATTAATGAATAATATTTTCTGAAATTCAATTATAGAAGATAATATAATGCAATTTACCTTCATTTCTGGATTTAAAAAAAAGGAGTTGCTTTTATAAAAAATTTATCAGTCCCTAATGGGATCTGCAATAAAGAAAATACCGAAAAGTCCAAACCCTGATAATTAAAAATTAGGATTGTTTAAATTTCCATAAATACAGGATTTAATTGTGATCTCTGATTTTTTCCTCCTAGGAAAAACCCCATTTCTAATAATAATTGCTTATTTAATTGGCTCTATTCCATTTGCAGTTATAATCAGCAAATTTATGAAGCTCAAAGATCCAAGAATTCATGGATCCAAGAATCCTGGAGCAACAAATGTATTCCGCATTGGATCTAGAACAGCAGCTTTTTTAACACTATTCAGTGATATTTTAAAAGGTTGGATTCCATTTTACTTTTGTAATCTCTTAAACCAAGTATTGCCTAATGAAACATTTTCTGCAATTGCATTTGCTGTTTATTTTGGCCATATTCATCCAATTTTCCTAAAATTTAGGGGGGGGAAGGGAGTTGCCACATTAGTTGGTATCCTCTTTGCTATTCATACTTGGCTAGCTTTTGCAACAATTTTAACTTGGTTAGCAACATTTTTTTTATTCCGTTATTCATCGTTATCGTCTCTATTTTGTGCATTTTTAATCCCAGTTTATTATATGCTTGGTATTGGAATAGGATGTGAAAATCAGAAACCAATTATAGGTACTTTGATTCTTATAAGCTTACTGATTTTGTATCGACATAGAGAAAATATTAACCGACTAATTCGTGGGAAAGAAAATCGCATTATTTTTCGAGAGAAAAAAAGTGCAAGAATACTTACTATTGATTAAGAATATCCCAACGAGGTTTTACAAGCAGTTCTTGTTTATTCTTTTTATTCTCAAGAAAAGAAGAGCAAAAGCCTCTAGAAATTCTTTGAGCGGCAACAAAAGCAATCATTGCTCCATTATCTGTACATAACTCTATTGGAGGAATAAATAAACGATTTCTAGTATTTCTTAAAACACTTTTGAATTCATTGCGCAGAAATTCATTAGATGCTACTCCTCCTACTATTGAAAGGTCCTGAATTTCAGTTTCTTTTAACGCTCTTAAAGATTTCGAGACTAGGATTTCAATGATAGCATTCTGTGCTGCATAAGCTAGGTTAGCTATTGCTTTTTTGTCTTCTTGGATGTTTAATAGTTGTATTTTTTTAAATACTGCTGTTTTTAAACCACTGAAACTGAAATTTAGATTCTTACTTTTTAGCAATGGTTTTGGAATTTTGATCTGGCTTGGCCCGCCAGATTTGGCTAGAAATTCAAGCAGAGCTCCTCCTGGATAACCTAATCCCAGTAGCTTGGCAATTTTATCAAGTGCTTCACCAGCTGCATCATCCAAAGTTTCGCCAAGTAATGTGTATTTACCTATGTCATGAACAATTGTTAACTGTGTATGCCCTCCAGAAACCAGTAAGGAAAGATATGGAAAATTTGGACAGGGTTTATCTAATAGTACTGACAAAAGATGTCCTTCTAAGTGATGGACAGGAATGATGGGAATTTTCTGAATCCATGATAAAGATTGTGCAAAACTAGCTCCAATTAATAAAGAACCCATTAATCCAGGACCAGCCGTATAAGAAATTGCATCAATATCACTAAGTTTTAAACTACTTTTTTTTAGCGAATTTTCAATCAAGGGAATAATTCGTTTTACATGATCACGAGAAGCTAACTCGGGTACAACCCCACCATAATTTTCATGTATTTTAACCTGACTGTGAACTATATGAGCCATTAAACCTTCTTCTATAGAAAAAACTGCGACTCCAGTTTCGTCACAAGAGCTTTCAATGCTTAGAATAATCATAGGATATTTTAATTAATTGATCGATTGAAAAATAAATTTTCACTAACTAAATAAATATAATAGTAAGGAATCCATTTCCCTATATTAATGTATCAAGAGAAAGAGAAAAATGTTTGAAAAATTATTCAATTTAAGTGGGAATAAAACAAATATTCGTACTGAATTAACAGCTGGAATAACGACTTTTTTAACTATGTCTTACATTATTTTTGTTAATCCTGAAATCATTTCTACTACTGGCATGGATAAAAGTTCTGTATTTGTTGCAACCTGCTTAGCAGCAGCTATCGGATCACTTATTATGGCCATTGCTGCAAATTTGCCAATTGGAATGGCTCCAGGAATGGGTTTGAATGCATTTTTCTCATTTACAGTAGTTGAAGCAATGGGATGTCCTTGGCAACAAGCATTAGGTATGGTTTTTATTTCTGGACTTATTTTTCTAGTCTTGACAATTTCGGGTATAAGATCATGGTTAATAAAAGGCATTCCAGAAAATTTACAATCTTCAATAGTTGTTGGAATTGGATTTTTCTTGGCAATTATATCCTTGTCTCAAGTTGATATTATTGTCAGTCATCCCATAAAGAAAATTGCTTTGGGAAATCTTGGGGAATACAAACAATTATTTGCGATTCTTGGTTTTTTTCTTATTGCTACTCTAGATTGTGCTCGAATTAAAGGTTCTATAATCATCGGGATCCTATCAATAACAGTGATTTCTATATTTACAGGTTATGCTGAATTTAAAGGCATATTTTCTGTTCCACCTAGTTTATTTCCAACTTTTATGCAGTTAGATATCATTGGGGCATTAAAAATTGGTTTCATAGATATTATCCTAATGTTTGTTCTTGTTGAAATTTTTGATGCAACAGGTACTTTGATTGGAATAAGCAAACGGGCAAAGCTTTCTGGAAACACTAACAATCAGTTAAATCGTGCCTTATTTGCAGATAGCACAGCTATCATTATAGGTTCTACACTTGGAACAAGTAGCACTACTGCTTTTGTTGAAAGTGTAACAGGAATTCAAGCTGGTGGTAGGACTGGCCTGACAGCATTAATTATTGCTCTAGCATTTCTAGTTGCTTTGTTTTTATCCCCGTTAGCTGCTTCTGTTCCTTTATATGCGATATCCCCAGCACTTCTTTATGTTGCATGCTTAATGATAAAAGAAATAATTGAAATAGATTGGAATGATATTAGCGAATCTATACCAGCTTCTTTGAGTATTTTTATGATGCCTTTTACCTATTCTATTGCTAACGGACTAGCATTTGGTTTTATAAGTTATGTAATCTTGAAAAGCTTATCTGGAAAAATTTCTGAGATACATATTGCAACATGGTTGATCTCTATTTTGTTTTTCATCCGATTTTTTTTAAATGCAACATAATAAGGAAAAATTGCATTTAATATTTGCCTCTAAATCTAAAACTTGATTTCAATTGCAGTTTTTTTTCCAATTATTTTTCCAATGAACAAAAATTTTTAGAACTACAAGAATCTTTTGAACGAAGTTCTGTAAAAAATTTTCGAAGGATATTTCCACAATTTTCTGAGAGAATTCCACCATATATCTGGATTTTATGATTTAAATTATTCAATGAATAGATGCAACGCGAAATATTGCTTGTACATTTTGAATCAAAAGCCCCAAAAATTACCTGCGAAATTCTGGCTTGGAAAATTGCTCCAACACACATCATGCACGGTTCTAGAGTTACGTATAATTTCAGGCCAACTAATCGATGATTTCCCAATTTTGATGCTGTTTTTCGCAGAGCCACTATCTCAGCATGAGCTGTAGGATCCTTGTCAAGGATGGTTCGATTATGACCTTCGGCAATGAGTTTTCCTTCTTTGCTGGTAATGATAGCACCTACAGGAACTTCACCCAAAGAATAAGAGAGTTGAGCTTGCTTAAGTGCTAATAGCATTAATGGTTCTTCAAATCTTGACTGAAAATCGGATATTTCTTGCAACACAGAGAAATCCTGAAAAATATTTCAAGCATCAAAAGAATTCAACTTCTTTTTGGATTTTCGATAAACATCAACATGCATAAGAAGCATTGCAGTGACCGGAGAACTAATGATCAATAAAATTATAACCATTAATAAACCAAATAATATTTTCTTCAATATGCAAAAAAAGAAAATAATTGAAGCTAACAAAATACAAATAGCACCGAGGGTACTCCCAAGTATAGGAGCATGTATCCTAGTATGAAAATCTGAAAAAAAAAGGAGACCTAAGGAACTCAGAAAAGTCACAAAGCTTCCAATTAATAACAGAAAACAGAAAAGAATAGTACCTAGTGTTGAAAAATTTTCAAGCATATTCAAGGTTCAATAATTTCTCCACGCAACAAGAATTTTGCCATAGATGCAGAACCAACAAAACCAAATAATGAGATTAACAAAGCAATATCTGAATACAATGGAGTTTTATTTCGAATCCCGAATACTAGGATTACAAGCATTGCATTGATGTATAAAGCATCCAAAGCAAGAACTCTATCCTGTGCAGAAGGGCCATGCATCAAACGAATAGTTATGCATAGCATACTTAAAGTAAGAAGTAGCATTGCAATATCAATTGATAGAGATAATATAAAACTTTTCATTCAAATATTTCCATTAATGGAACTTCATATTTTTCTTTAATTATATGAACTATTTTTTTTTCTTCACTGAGATTTAAAACATGCAATGTTAGTATATATTGGTCAGAAAGGCCAATCCAAATGGTCCCTGGAATGTAGGAGATAATACAACATAGAAACATTAGTCCAAAAGGATTGCGAATTTCTATTGGAATTGAAACAAAACCGCATCGGAACTCATTCATCATTGATGAATTTAAGTTAATAATTAAACGAACTAATCCAAAACTGGATCTTAGTATATCATAAGACATGTAAAGAATTATCTTTGGAAGTAAGAAGAGTTTTTTAAACTTTAATTTTGTTAAATATTTGAACCGAAACTTAGAGGAAGCATAATATAACCATATGGAAATCAATGCTCCAAGAATAGAGCTATTCTTGGAGCATTCCTCATTCAGAAGGATCCAAAAAACGAACAAAATACATGGAAAAAAGAATTTGAAAATCATGTTACAAAATTGTAAACTTATTCAATTTCAATTTAAGAATAGATGAAGATAAAACAGCATTTATATATTCAGATGGATTGTTTAAAGACAAGGCTGTATCTTGCATATAAGAAAGAATTGGGTTTGCAGTAATAGATAATGCAAAACATAAAAAAATCAAAATACCTATTGGAGTTATTTCTAACCATTTTAATGACGGTACGATTGTATCTCTTGACCAAAAAGCTTTTATACCTATCCTAGTAAATACAAGAAGTGCGGATACGCCCGAAAACAATAAAGCAAATATTAAGATCCATGCATAGATTTTTTGAACAGTCAAAAACAAAGAAATAGATGCTAATAATAAAGAAAGTTTTGCAATAAATCCAGAAAAAGGAGGCAGTCCTACTATTAATAATGCACAAGAAACAAATGATAGACCAAGAAATGCCATTGGAACTGGAATTGGTACTCCAACCACATCATCAGGTCGATTTGCCATTTTTTTTGATTCATCTGATTCAAAATCGTTTGTAATTCTTTCAACAAAGAAATTTGATTCAAGGGTTCTTGTGCGACCAACTAACTCAGCTAGCAAAAATAAAGTGCTTATAGCCAAAGCAGAATTAACTAAATAAAAAAGGGCTGCAGTTGTACAAGGAACACTCGGCACTCCTAAAACCATTAATAATGTTCCTACCGAAATAACAGTACAATATCCAGAAAGTTTTTCTATAGGCTGAGTAACTAGCAAACCAAAACAACCAAACAACAGGGTTATCAAGCCAATTGGAAAAATCCAATTCAAATTGAAAGGAGCGGGCAATTCATTTGGAAAAATTAATGAACTTATTCGCAATATCGCATAAACCCCAACTTTTGTTAACATTGAAAACATAGCTCCAATTGGTGGAGCTGCTAGAGCATATCCTCTTACTAGCCAAAAATTCAGAGGCCAGACCCCAGCTTTTACCATGAAAGCAAGTCCAAGAATCGCAAATCCTATGTTGAAAATCTTGTAATCGATATTGCTTAATTTTAACGAGTATGAAGAAGCCAAATCAGCTAAATTTAAAGTACCTGTTACTCCATATATTAATCCAATACTTACTAGAAGTAAGAAAGAAACAACTAAATTAACTACAATATAATGTAAACTTGCTCCTACTCGATCTGATCCAGATCCATGTAACATTAACCCATATGATGCTGCTAACAAAACTTCAAAAAAAACAAAAAGATTAAATAGATCTCCTGTTAGGAACGCTCCGTTTAAACCCATTAGAAGAAATTGAAATAAAGAATAAAAATGTACCCCAACTCTATCCCAATGATTTATAGCATACAAAAGAGAGTTAAATCCTATAACAGAAGTTAGAACTAACATGATCGCTGCTAATCTATCAGCAACTAAGACAATTCCAAATGGAGCTGGCCAACCTCCAATAGCATATACACCAATGTTACATAGCCAAATGTCAAAATAATTTTTTTTGGTTAAAATTAACAAGGTAATTCCACTTAACAATTGCAAGATAACTGAGAAAAGCGAAATCCCAGTCCTCAAACTTCGCTTTGTATCTGCTAGAAGCAGCATTACAGCTCCCGATAGTAAAGGGATTACAATCGGACTTACGATAACATTCTGATAGATAAATTCCAAAAATTTATCCTCTTTTTCCATCAACATGATCTGTACCTGTAAAACCACGTGAAGCTAATAACACTACCAAGAATAAAGCTGTTGTAGCAAAACTTATAACGATAGATGTCAAAACTAAAGCTTGTGGTACTGGATCAGCATATATAGAAAGATCCAATTGATTTGTAGAACTAATAATTGGAGGAGAAGCTTCAGTTATTTTTCCTATCCCAAAAATAAACAAGTTAATCGAGTATGAAAGTAGTGATAAACCTATAACAATTTGAAATGTACGTGGCCTAAGGAGAAGCCAAGTTCCTGAAGTTCCTAGAATACTAATAGCAAGCGCTAGAATAAGCGGCATTAATCTGATCTCCTTAATTCGGAATTACATTTTGCGTTGTGCTCGCAAGGATTGGTGAGCCAAGGCTACCAGTATTAGAACTGTAGATCCCATGACTAACATATATACACCAAGGTCAAATAAAAAAACTGAGGTTAAAGAAAATTCACCTAATATTGGAATTTCAATTTTCCAGACTAAAGCAGATAAGAATGGATGCATAAAAAACACTGGAAATAAAGAAATGCTACCAGCACAGATAAGTCCTAGCCCAACCCAATATTGGGGATTTAACTTGCTACGCGATTCTACCCAATGAACACCACCAAACATATACTGCAATATTACTGCTGTAGCCATAATCAATCCACCAACAAATCCTCCGCCTGGCAGATTGTGACCTCGCAGTAAAAAATAGATAGAAATTAATGCCGCAGTTGGGAGTAGTAATCTTATTAAAACAAACTGTGCTAACATTGTCGAATCTTGTAAAAAATGATAAACCATCCCGAGCTTCGCATTTGATTTATCTTGGTCTTGGTAATATTGTTGAATTGGTTTTTCTATGCTTTCACGTGCTGGTCTGAATCGTCGTAGCAAAGCATATACGGTTAAAGCAACTATACCCAGAACAGTGATTTCACCTAATGTGTCAAACCCACGAAAATCAACTAATATTACGTTAACAATATTAGATCCACCTGCTTCTGAAAGAGATTTTTCAATAAAATAAGAAGAAATTTTTCGATTTGTGAAAGGACGATTAAGCATAACATAGGCAATCCATCCCAATCCAAAACCCACAGCGCATGCCAACAGAAAATCTCTCAGTTCTTTAACGTTACAGACTTTCAGCGGGTTCTTTCTATTCTTTCCATCTTCTTCAACATGACGAGGCAACCAGCGTAGGCCAAGCAGAATTAAAACAACAGTAACCACCTCAACTGTCAATTGAGTCAGAGCTAAGTCTGGCGCGGAAAACCACATAAATGTAAGACTAGTTACCAAACCTGCGCCGCCAGTTAATGCTAGAGATGACAAACGTTGGTATTCCGCCTGATAAGCAGCTCCCAGAGCACATATTATACCAACTAGCCACAATATCAGAAAAGGAGTATCAAAAGCTATTTCACATGATCCTAGCCATGCAGATCCAACATGTGGTTTTTCAAAAAATGGAATCCAACTAAAAAATATCAGGTTAGTGATTATTATCAAGAGTTGACTTTGCAAATTTTCTGATGAAGATTTCTTTACAATATGGCTAGAAAAAGTATCAAATTTCTGCAAAATGAACCTGAAGACTTTTTGTCCATTAAGATTAATAAAAAATGGGATCTTATCGGGCATTAATTTTCCGTTTGATCGTAAAAATATGTATAAGCATATTCCACCAAGTAAAGCCATGGAACTCATTAAAAGCGGCAATTTAAATCCATGCCAAACCGATAAACTGTACCTAGGCATCTCTTCACCTAGAATACTTCTACCTGCTACATTTAGAAGTGGACCCAAAGTAATATTAGGTACAATTCCAACAACTAGGCATGTCAATACTAGAAGCGCACTAGGTAAAAGCATCCAATGAGGAGGTTCATGAGGTTTTTTGGGAAGATCTATAGAGACAGGACCAAAAAATACTTGCAGAATAAAACGCATAGAATATGCAACACTGAAAGACCCAGCAATAGTAGCTAATAATGGTAGACCGATTCTAGTATAGATATCACCTCTAACAAAAATAGTTTCTGCAAAAAACATCTCTTTAGAAATGAAACCATTTAAAAGTGGTACTCCAGCCATTGAAGCTGCAGCTACCATGGCTAGTGTTGCTGTAATTGGCATGGACCTATACAAGCCACTAAGTCGGCTAATATTTCTAGTTCCGGTTTCATGATCAACTATTCCAGCAGCCATGAATAAAGAAGCTTTAAAAGTAGCATGATTAATCATATGGAATATTGCAGCGACTAAACCCAATGAACTGTTTAATCCAAGAAGTAATGTAATCAAACCTAAATGACTAATTGTTGAATATGCTAATACTCCCTTCATATCTTTTTGAAAGATTGCAAAATAAGCAGCTAGAATTAAGGAGATTAATCCAGTCCCACCGATAATCCAGAACCATTCATCAGTGCCAGAAAGCACAGGCCAGAACCGAGCTAGCAGAAATACTCCAGCTTTTACCATGGTTGCTGAATGTAAATATGCAGAAACTGGAGTAGGAGCTGCCATTGCATTTGGAAGCCAAAATTGGAATGGAAATTGAGCACTTTTAGTTAATGCTCCTATAGCAGTTAGAATCAAAATCAATTTATACCATTTGCTAGATTTGATGAGTTCACTAGATGATAAGATCTGATCTATATCATAGCTGCCTACTATATTTCCTAACAACAATAGTCCAATGAATAAACATAATCCTCCAAAAACTGTAATCAATAATGCAGTTTTTGCACCTTCTTTTGCATCAGTTCTATGATGCCAATATGCTATAAGCATAAATGAGATCAAGCTAGTCATTTCCCAAAAAAGTAATAATTGAATAATGTTTCCTGATAAAACAATTCCTAACATTGCTGCTGTAAAAGCTTGAAAAAATGAAAAGAAACGTTGAACTGGATCCTTGGGAGACATATAGTAGCGAGCATATATAACAACTAATGTTCCCATTAATGTTACTATCAAAGAAAACAGCCAAGAATAACCATCCATGCGCAAAATAATATGCAAACCTAAAAATGGAATCCAAGGAATCTCAGTTCGAATAATTTTCTCGCTTGCAATAGTTGGGTACAAGTTAACCACTAATAAAGTACATAATAATAAGAGGATTCCAGCCACCCATGCTTCTGCATTTCGGGCATTGGATGGCAAAAAAGACGCAAATAAGCTTCCAATGAATGGAAGAAGTAGTAAAAGAATTAACGACATGATTTTCCAGATAAATCAGAGTAGATTATTCGGATAACACTCATCCAGAAACCAAAAAACCTCTACCTAGAAATTCTAGTTATAAGAAGTAACGAAACTATCTATCTAAATAAATAAATTAATCAGCTGAGTTGAAAAAGAATTGATTGAACTCAAAACAGTTGATGTAGCCCATATATAATAATATAGTGGCATGGAAGAAACTTTTTAAAGCAAAATAAGAAATAATCCTTATTGTTATGTATTTTTTTTAGAAAGAACACATGCAATTTAGTTTCTGTAACGAATAAAAAGTTCTTTTATTTGTTAGATACCGACAAACGGAAATTCTGGCTCTGGACACCTCCCTTTTACTATGTCTGATAAAGCCTTTCCTGAACCAGCTCCCATAGTCCATCCGGCTGAGCCATGGCCAGTATTAAGATACAAATTACTAATTCTCGTTCGGCCAATGAGAGGAACACTTGAAGGTGTGGTAGGCCTCAAGCCAGCCCAGTATTTTGGTTCTTCAAAATCTAAGGCTTTTGGAAATAATTCAAAAGCTAATCGTGACAATAATTCGCATCGACTATCATCGAGACAACGTGAATAGTCAGAAATCTCTACAGAACTAGCTAAGCGCAACTTATTTCCAATCCTGGAGACGACCATTTTATTAAATGGATCTGTCAAACTGACAGAAGGAGCTAAATTAGGGCTGATAATATTGAAAGTAACAGAATAACCCTTCGCAGGATAGATATTACAAGGAATTCCAAGTGGTCTTAACAAAAAAGGACTATAACAACCTAAGGCCACTACATAAGTATCAAAGGAAAGAATCTCATGACAACCATCAGGACGAAGCAACTCCATTCCATGGACAAAGTCTCCACTACCCAAGATCAATCGATTTACAGTAGTATTATAGATAAATTTGACACCAATATCGATGCATTTTTTAGACAATTTTTCTATGAACAAATATGCATCACCACTTTCATCATCAGGAGTATAGTCACCCCCAATAATATTATTGCCTTGCTCAAGAAGTGAAGGCTCAATTGAAAAGAGTTCTTCAGGAGCAATAATTCTTCTTTCTACACCTAATTCACGCATTAATTTTATTATTTTTCTAGATTCTTCTAATTCATTCTTATTACGATAGATGTTTAAAACTCCATTTTCAAGACTATGATAATCAATATTTAAGTTTTGCCGCATGGATTTTAGGATTCTTCTGCTATATTGAGCCATCCGGACCATAGCAATGGTATTTGGAATTGAATTCCATGGTAGACATTGATTCAGAAAATTTATAATCCAAATCCATTGATGTCTATCAAAACGTGGCTTGAATTTAATTGCAATATCATTATTTACAATTGATTTAAAGATTTTGCGAAATGATCTAGGATTTGATAATGGTTCAGCATAAGATACAGAGATTTGCCCACCATTTGCAAAGCTTGTTTCAAGACCAGCTGATGCACACCGATCAATTACAGATACATCATATCCTGACTGGGCTAGCCACCATGCGCTAAAAACTCCTTGTATTCCACTGCCTAATACTGCTATTCTCATTTTTTCATGAACTCTCTAAATGTATTTCGTTTGCTGTTCAATAATTAATTCTATTAGGATAAATTATCTAATTAGTCTAAAATGACTATTGAAAAATGAATTCAACAGCCTTCTCTCATCTTAGTATTATTATATGATCTCAATAAAGATAACATGAACTCATGAGTTATTTATTGATTCTCAAAGCAATTAGTATGGCACACTATCAAGTGGAATTGGGTTAAGGGAAAAACTTCTAGATTCTACGTTATTTTTTTCCCTTAAAAGATTAAACTTTGCATCCCCCTGGTGTTTCATTTTTGTATAAAAATTCAGAAATTTTAATAATCAATTGAAATAAAAGCTTTTCCAGCTATAATAGGAAATAACTAAATATTTGATAAGTTCTAAAGTAAAAACTCCACTTCATAACAAAAAATCTTTTGATATTCGAATAGATGTAAAGATTTAGGAATGAACTTGTAGTTTTTGAAAGATAAGTCTTCCAAAGTCTTGGAGCTTGGAGAAATGTTTTTCTGTTTTTCAAAATTTTAAATCACAAAGAATCTTCATATTTTTCAATTGAAATTGAATCCATAATTTTCAAGTTAAGATGTGTATCTATTAAGATTTACTTAATAATTCCTATCATGACAGATAATGTAGTTTAAATAAAACTATAGATTCAATACAGTTTTAATACTTTATAAGTTGTTCGAATTTGTAAAGACTTGCTAGTAGCAATGATCTATTCAAGAGATATTAAAGCCCAACGTTTGAAAGGTTTTTTTCTCACGATTCTTGGCAAAAGTTTATCAACCCTGAAATTAATGAAAAACAAAAGATTTTTTCTTCCATCGGAATTTCAGAAAATCATATTAATTCTCTAGATAGAGAAGATGAAATCAGTTTGAGTATCTCTTTTTATAAAATAGTCTGATTATTCTTTTCTATTTTTCCCTCAATCTATAATTATATGTTAGCACGATGCATTTGAACGAATTAAAGGCACTGCATGTTTCAGAGTTATTAGAAATGGCAGCAAGCTTGGAAATAGATAACGCTAATCGGTTGCGAAAGCAAGAACTTATGTTTTCCATTATGAAACGACGAGCAAAACATGGAGAACAAATATTTGGAGATGGTGTTCTTGAAGTGTTGCCAGATGGTTTTGGTTTTCTTCGATCTACAGAAACATCATATTTGGCTAGTACCGAAGATATTTACATATCTCCGTCTCAAATTCGAAGATTTAATCTTCATACTGGAGATTCGATAGAAGGAGAGGTAAGAACCCCTAAAGATAGTGAAAGATATTTTGCTCTTATAAAAGTCGATAAGGTTAATGGGGTGGCTCCTGAGGCAATAAAACATCGTATCATGTTTGAGAATCTCACTCCATTGCATCCAAATTATCCTATACATCTAGAAAGAGATGTTAGAAGTGAAGAAAATCTAACAGGGAGGATTCTAGATATATTTGTTCCTATTGGAAAAGGGCAACGTGGTTTAATTGTTGCAAGCCCAAAATCAGGGAAAACGGTTATGATGCAGCATATTGCACATGCAATCACAGCAAATTTTCCTGATTTGTTCATGATTGTTCTTTTAGTTGATGAACGTCCAGAGGAAGTAACAGAGATGCAGCGCACAGTTCGAGGAGAAGTAGTTGCTTCAACATTTGATGAGCCAGCAACTCGACATGTACAAGTAGCTGAGATGGTAATTGAGAAAGCCAAGCGTCTAGTTGAAATGAGAAAAGATGTAGTTATTCTTTTGGATTCAATTACAAGGTTAGCTCGTGCTTATAATACTGTCGTACCTGTCTCAGGTAAAGTATTAACTGGTGGGGTCGATGCAAATGCTCTGCAACGCCCAAAAAGGTTTTTTGGGGCTGCTAGAAACTTAGAAGAAGGTGGATCATTAACTATCCTTGGTACTGCTTTAGTTGAAACAGGCAGCCGAATGGATGAAGTGATATATGAAGAATTTAAAGGAACTGGAAATTCTGAAGTTCATCTGGAAAGACGTTTAGCTGAAAAACGGGTTTATCCTGCTATTAATTTGAAAAAATCTGGAACCCGCCGTGAAGAACTTTTGATTAAACCCGAATTCTTTCAGAAAGCTTGGATTTTGCGAAAGTTTATTCATGATATGGATGAAATCCAATCAATGGAATTTATTCTTGATAAGATGCGAACAACAAAAACAAATATTGAATTTTTTCAAATGATGAAGCGATGATTCTAATCAGGCAATGCCTAATTAGAATTACTAGTTTGATTCTTATCAAAAAAAATGTAAGGAGGAACTATGAAAAAAGTACTTTATGATCAAATTCTTCCTGCAAAAGAAACTTCTAAGATCCTTTTACATTCTTTTTGTGCTCCATATTCTAGAGAAGTGATTAGTGCAATTTCATCCAAGAAAGGAATATGAAATCCGAAAAAAGGAAAATATGCGGTTTGCAAAAAAAATAATCTTGAATTTATAGATGCTGATTATGATTTGGACAGTTGGTTCAATAGGATTAAGGGATTAGAGAACTATCCAGAACGAGGTCAACTTTGTTGTACAGTTTGTTTTGATATGCGTTTCGATCGGAAAGCATACAATGCTCTTAAGGTCTTTCTTGTTGGAAAGACCTTAATCAAATTAACGATTGTTGGAAAAGAACTGCAGAAAGTTATAAAAACATGAACTGTTGGACTTATAACTGGTGGAAAAATAGTATTTTTCAAAGAATGATAGAAATTAGCAAGAAAAAAATTTCATCAACAGGAATACTGTGGGTGTGTTTCTTCGCTAAGAGATACAAATATGCACAGACGTTCGTCAGATAGAGATAGAATCGTAATAGGAGTTAAATTCTAATAGCATGTAGAATTTCTTTGCATATATGATTTTCATAAAATTTAAGAGAGGATCCATTGTTAAAAAACTCTTATAAAAGAAGATTAATGATTAAATAAAGAAAATTCTTGGAATTTATTCCCATTAACTTCAGTTCTTGATTTTTGAATATACTCCATTTATAAAACGTCTGAAACGTTCTATTTTTTCTATGAGAAAAATTTTACTATTAGTAGATGGATCAAGCTATTTGTATCGTGCATTTCATGCAATGCCAGATCTTCGAAACCCTAATGGGGAACCTACAGGAGCGATATATGGCATCTTGAATATGCTGAAGAAGTTAAGAACTAATTACTCAAGCAATTTTGGAGCATGTATCTTTGATTCTAGAAAAACAACTTTTCGGGAAAAGTTGTTTTTCTTTTACAAAGCTAATCGTCCTTCTATGCCTAATGATTTGGCAAATCAACTTGAATCTGTTCAACAAGCTATAAAAATGATTGGTTGGCCTGTTTTTAAAGTAGATGGAGTTGAAGCAGATGATGTCATAGGTAGCATAGCTATGCTATCGAAAAAATTTGGATTTCATACCATAATATCTACTTGTGATAAAGACTTTTCCCAATTAGTCAGTAACAATAGTATCACTGTTGTAAATCCTATAAATGGGGAAGAACTTACAGAGGATTCAGTTCAAAGTAAATATGGGATCAAATCAAGCCAAATAGTTGAGTATTTAATGCTTACAGGAGATACCTCAGATAATGTTCCTGGAGTCAATAGAGTTGGGCCAATAACAGCATTGAAATTGCTTAGAGAATTTGGATCAATAGAAAAAATAATAGATTCTATTGATAATATTCACGGAATATTAGGAAAAAACTTGCGTTTAGCAATTCCATTTTTCTCGATGACGCGGAAATTGCTAACCATAAAATGTGATGTTGATTTAAGTGAGTTTTTGAAGCATCCTAAGGACCTTAAATTTTATCCTTCAAATACAAAAGATCTTATTGAATTTTATGAACGGCAAGGATTTTTAAAATGGTTAAATGAATTAAAAACATCTGTAATGCAGCAAGAAAATGTAGTAATTCCTTTTGAAGAAAAATATTCTGTTATTGACAATTTTGGAAAACTTTCCTCTCTGAAAGAAAGACTTGATAACTCTGATTGGGTTGTATGTACAGCAGGGATCGGATGTACAGGAAATAGTTGTCTAGAAAATAAATTAATTAATTTATTTATTACTATTGAACCAAATGAAACTTTTTATATTCCACTTGAAAACATTAGTTGTACTGGTATTAAGAAGATTCAAAAAAATAAAATTCTTTCTTTTCTGAAGCCATGGTTAGAAGATCCATTAAGAAAAAAAGTTACTTTCAATTCAAAAAAACACATTCATGCATTTATGAATGCAGGAATCAGATTTTCCGGAATTTCCGAAGATGTCATGTTAGAAGCCTACATTTTAAACTTAGGAACCAATAATATTACCCTAGAAAAAGTTGCCGAAAAAATTTTAGGAAATGTCGAAGCTTATAAAAGCAAGCAGAAGCTAGCCAAGATAACTGATTTTGATAAAAATTTCATGGAAATAAAAAATTATTATTCAGACTTAACTTTTAAACTCCATCTTAAGCTAAAATTTTTTCGTGCTAACAAATGTACTAGGAATTTAAAGGAAATTTATGAACTTGAGTTGAATATTGCAAATCTATTAGCGGATGTTGAACGAAATGGTGTAGGAATAGACTCTCTCATTCTAATTGAACAGAGCAAAAAATTGGAAGCAAAGATAAGAGAATTAAAAGGAAAAATCTTTGAATTGACAAATACTGTTTTTAACATTAACTCTTCTAAAGAATTAAGCAATGTACTTTTTCAAAAAATGGGATTCCCAATTCTTCGGAAAACATCTACTGGAAAACCTTCGACAGATGAAGAAATTCTGAAAAAACTTTCATCATCATATATCTTGCCATCCATTCTTTTAGAATATCGTGGATTATCAAAAATAAAATCAACATATTCTGACAAACTTCCATCTATGATCAATGCAATTACCGGTAGGATTCATACTAGCTATTCACAAGTAGCAACTGTAACAGGACGACTTGCTTCAGCTAATCCAAATCTACAAAATATTCCAATACGTTCTGAGGAAGGAAGGAATGTAAGAAAAGCATTTATTGCAAGGAAAGGATCTTTATTATTTTCAGCCGATTATTCTCAAATTGAATTGCGTGTTATGGCTCATCTTTCTAATGATTTAAATTTAAAATCTGCCTTTTCCAAAGGAAATGATATTCATAATTCGACAGCATCAGATATTTTTGAAATTCCAACCAGCAAGGTCAATGCGGACCAACGTCGATTTGCAAAGGTAATTAATTTTGGATTGATTTATGGAATGGGCATTTCAAAACTTTCATTAACATTAAAAATTTCCCGGCCAGAGGCAAAGAAATACATTGAACAATATTTTTCTCTTTACCCAGGCATATCAGCATGGATAGAAAAAACAAAAAAATCTGCTAGGGAAAATGGATATCTAGAAACTATTTTTGGACGTCGATTAAAAATCTTAGAAATACAAGGAAATTTAGGTTCATATCGACAGGTTTCTGCTGAGCGTTCAGCTATAAATGCTCCAGTACAAGGTTCTGCAGCAGACCTAATAAAAATAGCCATGATTTCAATTGATAGATGGTTAAAAGAAAAGAAAATGCAAACTCATATGATTATGCAAGTGCATGATGAGTTAATCTTTGAAGTACCAAAAAATGAACTTGAAAAAGTTAGAATCAAAATTCCAATGCTGATGTGTGAAGTAGCAAATCTCAACGTTCCTCTTGTTGTAAAAACCTATGTGGGTAAGAATTGGGGCAATATGGAATGAATTTTTTCCATTCACAAAAAATCAAATAATTTACTCGTGAAACCACTCAATCTACTCTTTAGATAGATTATTTCTTTTTCTTTTCTTATATTTTTCTTATCATGTTTTTATTTTGGGTATTACTTGCTACTATATCTGCCGGATCAATAGCAATCCTCATAGCCAGTTGGTTGACATACAAAGTATTTTCAAAATATTTACACCATATGGTTAGTCTTTCAGTTGGTATTCTTCTTTCTGTTGGTCTTTTGCATCTCTTACCAGAAGCTTATGAAAAAAATATAATCCATCCAAAAATACTATTTGGTTTAATGCTAGCATCCTTGATTTGTTTTTTCTTATTGGAAAAAGTTGATCTAATCAGGCATAGTCATCACTACGAAGGCGATGGCCATGAACATGGAAAAGGCCATGATTCCCGTGAAGCGGGAAGAGGTGGAATGTCAATTCTTATTGGTAGTTCTTTGCATAATTTTGCTGATGGAATGCTGTTAGTTGGAGCTTTTTTGACAGATCCCTTTCTTGGAGCCTTAACTGCTATATCTATAACTGTTCATGAAGTTCCTCATAAACTTAGCGATTTTGTTATCTTAAGAAATGCTGGAATCAAATTAAAAAAATCTTTCATTTTAATATTTTCTTCAAGTTTATGTTCCTCATTAGGTGCTCTTTTAGGTTATTCCATTTTTCAGGAACATTGTGAATGGATTCCATATGTTTTGATAGTTGCATCTAGCAGTTTTTTATATATAGCAATGGCTGATTTAATGCCCCAGATGCATGAACAAACACCGCCATTCAAAACAATTTCTCAACTTTTTTTTGTTGGAATGGGTATTGCAATTGTTTATTGCATAACAAGTGTGTTGCACTTTCACCATCCAAAACACAGTATGTATGTTATAGAACCTCAGAAAGAATGTCTAACCATTCAAACAAATCAGAATAGAGTCAAGCTTTTTGACAATTGATCCATATTAGTGTGAACTAAGAATCTTCTCGGATCTTTTGCATTTTCTAGAAATTCTAAATCTACGGCATCTTTTAAGAAAAATGGTCCAATCTGTATGCGTTTTAAATGTGATAAATACCCGAAGCAACCCATTGATCGACCTATGTCTTGTGCAAGAACTCTAACATAAGTACCTCGACCACATGTTACTTCTAATTCTGCTTTCATTGATGAACAATGCAAAATTTTTATTTCATGTATGTTAACTTCCCTGGGAGCTCTTTCTAATTCAATACCTTGCCTTGCATAAAAATATAAAGGCTTACCATTTTTTTTAAGAGCAGAATACATAGGAGGAACTTGCTGTATTTTTCCCAAAAAACAAGAAATAGTATCTTTTAGTTTTCTTTTATCAATCGACCTAAAACATGAACAAGCTATAACATTTCCAGTTAAATCACCACTATCGGTTTCTTTACCAAATTGAACAATGGCTTGATAAGTTTTTCTCATTTGAAGGATCAATTCAGAAATTTTTGTTGTATATCCAACACAGCATAACAATAAACCAGTTGCAAATGGATCAAGAGTGCCCATATATCCAGCTTTTTCTGCATTGAGAATTTTTTTGACACGTTGAAGTGCGAAATTACTGGAGATACCTGATGGTTTATTCAAAAGAATAATTCCATTCAACTGATTCTTTTCCATTGTATTAATAGTTCCAAACTTTTGCATATACCGTTTTATATTTTTCGGTTTGCAAAATCAATCAGGTTTGAAATTTCAATAGACCGAGAAATTTGTCTATCGTATAAAAAAATTAGGTTTGGAGATCTTTTTATTTTCAGTATTTTATATAAACTGGAGCGAAAAAAAGGGATATTTTGATTAAGAAGTTTTTCAACAATTTCTGGCTCTTTTTCTAAGACAGAAAAGTAAATTTTCACATTGGAAAAATCAGGTGCAAGATTTACATCCAAGATAGTTATTAACCCAACTTCACTAATAGAAAACTTATTTTGAGTTAAAATATGTAAAACCTTATAAATTTTTCTTGAGAGACGTTCATTTCTCTGTTTGCGCCTGTAAAACATTAACTCAAGAGAATCAGGAGTTTTGTTAGATTTCATTCTGCATGAAAAAGTATTTATTGAAAAACGGCTAGAAAGATGCTGCTAGTTCTCTAATTTCAAAAACTTCCAACTGGTCTCCGGAAAAAATATTGACATTTCCACAAAGTGTAATTCCACAATCAAAACCAGATCTAACCTCTCCAACATCTTCCTTAAATCGCCGCAAAGAATTGATTTTTCCAGTCCATTGAACAATACTATCGCGAATCAGTCGAACTTGAGAATCTCGCCGAACCACGCCATGTAATACCATACATCCCCCAATTTTGATCTTTTTGGAGAAGTGATATACCTCACGAATTTCTGCTAAACCTAAAATTTCTTCCCGTTTTTCCGGATCCAGTAATCCTTCCATAGCTGATTTAATCTCGTTAATTACATCATAAATGATGTTGTAATAACGTAAATCAATTCCATTTGCTTCGGCAATTCTTTTTGCTCCAATTTCAGCACGTACATTAAAACCAATAATAACAGCACTAGAAGCAATGGCAAGGTTTATATCACTTTCAGAAATCCCACCAACAGCTGCATGAACTATTTGCAACTTAACTTGTTCTGTTGATAATTTGTTCAAAGAAAAAGCTAAAGCTTCTTGTGAACCTTGAACATCAGTTTTTAAGATAAGTTTTAAAATTTTGTTGTTACATTCTTCTCGCATATTCACCATAGCAGATTGCAAATTAGACGCCTTTTGTTGAGCAAGACGAACATCCCTAAATTTTCCTTGCCGAAATAAAGCAATCTCTCTAACTTTCCGTTCATCATTCAATGATATTAATTCATCTCCTGCAACTGGAACTTCATTTAGCCCTTGAATTTCAACTGGGATAGAAGGGCCAACTTTTTTTACTGATTTTCCACGATCATCAAACATTGCTCGAATACGGCCAAAACTACAACCAGCAAGTACTATGTCTGAGGTTTTTAATGTACCACTTTGAATTAAAATTGTTGCGATTGGACCCCGCCCCTTATTCAATCGAGATTCTATAACTATACCCTTAGCATTTGTACAAAAAGGAGCCTTCAATTCAAGCATTTCTGCTTGGAGCAAAACAATCTCTAAAAGATTGTCAATGCCATTTCCTGTTTTTGCTGATATAGGAACAATTGGGATATCCCCTCCATAATCTTCAGGAACAATTTCTTCAGCAAGAAGCTCTTGTTTAATTCTTTCTGGATTCGAGCCAATTTTATCAATTTTTGTTATAGCAACTATAATTGGAACCTCTCCTGCTTTAGCATGATGGATAGCCTCCCGAGTTTGAGGCATAACAGAATCATCTGCTGCAACAACTAGAATGACAATATCAGTTAATTTAGCTCCTCGGGCTCTCATAGCTGTAAATGCTTCATGTCCAGGTGTATCTAGAAATGTTATAGAACCTTGTTCCGTTTGGACATTATAAGCTCCAATGTGTTGAGTTATACCACCAGCTTCATTGCTTGCTGTTTTTTCACGCCGGATATAATCAAGAAGAGATGTTTTTCCATGATCCACATGTCCCATTACTGTTACAACTGGAGCTCTTGGAAAAAGTTCAACTTTGTTTAAATCTAAATCTTCATTCTTCTCATTTAACAATGCTTCAGGATCATTTAATTTAGCTGTAACAGCAATATGACCAAATTCTTGAACTATAATCATAGCTGTTTCCTGATCTAAAATCTGGTTAATAGTAATCATCTGACCTAGTTTTATGAGTTGCTTAATAACTTCAGAGGCTTTGATTGACATTTTATGAGAAAGTTCAGAAACACTTATAGTTTCGGGAATATGTATTTCCCGAGAGGAAACTGATTGTTTCTGCAAAGAACTACCATAACTAGGTTTTTGAATATAATTTTGTGTGTTTCTTGAGGGTCTTTGTTTCTCAAGTCTATTGGAATTTTTGCCTTTTTCTAAAGACTTTTTGCGCAATGAATTTTCTCCAAAAGTTGATAATTTTCCTAAGTTTTTTGAAGACTTCTTGGGTTTTTCAATTCTTTTATTTTTCAAACTTTTAGTTTCAAGTCCTATTTCTTCTGATATTTTTTTCTTGTGCGCATCATTCAAAGTTTGATCTTGATTCAGTTCATTTTTTGCAATTCTTGATTGATCAAAAGAATTTTCACTTAAAACAGTTTCTGTTATAGCATGTTTTTTTCCTAAATTAGGATCATTATGTTCTTCTCTTGAATTAATTTCTTTTTCCTGTTCAATAGGAACTTGTGTTTTTGTCTCTAGGTTCTTCTCAAGGAGTGATTCTTTCTTCTCTTCATGGAAAGCAGAAATACTAGAAGAACTGAAACTAGCTTCATTTTCCAACTTGAGATTTTCTACTTCCTGAGATGATGAAGATATTTTATCAATTTCCCTAATTGGATTTAAAACCTTAGAAGATGAAGATTCATATGGATTTTTTGATTGAAATTCCGGATAATCTCTTTTTATAAAGGTTCGCTTCTTTTTAATTTCTACTTTAATTGTTCTAGATTTTCCGGATGCATCAGATTGATGAATCTGAGATGTTTCACGACAAGTCAGAATAATCTTTGTCTTATTGTCAGCTCCATGTGAACGACGTAGGGATTCAAGCAATTGTGACTTATCATAATCAGTCAAAGAATCATTAACTGATTTAACATTTACACCGGCAGATTGTAATTGCTTTAGCAAAACATCTGAATGCATATCCAATTCAACAGCGAATTGGGCTACTGTATTACTCAACATTATCCTCTTCCAAATTTTGTAAAAACTACCAAGATTCTAGCAACAAAAACTTACGTTGAAAAAGAAAAATTCCTGAAACTAGTATCGAAAAAAGAATAACCAGTAGTTTTATTCAAACCAGTGTGCTCGAGCTAGCATAATAATTCTTGCTGCTTCATTCTTGCTTAAGCCTGTTATCTCAGAAATTTCATCTGAAGAAAAATCTGCAAGATCATTTCTTGTAAAGATTTTCTTTTCCGCAAGTAGTAATGCTAAATCAGGATTAATGAAATTTAGTTCAAGTAAATCTTTTGCTGTTTTAAGACGTTCTTCCCTAGCAATTGCTTCTGTTAAAAGAATATTTCTAGCACGAGAACGCAGCTTGTTAACAATGCTTTCGTCAAGTGTCCCGATCCTTGATAATTCCTGCATAGGTACATATGCAACTTCTTCTACTCCAGTAAATCCTGCTTTGATTAGGAGATCAGAAGTCTGATGATCAATATCAAGTTTTTCACTGAAAGTATTCCGCAATTTTTCATGTTCTAACTCTTTGCGGCTAGTACTTTCTTCGGAAGTCATGATATCAATTTGCCATCCTGTCAATTCTGAAGCTAATCGTACATTTTGTCCTTTAGTTCCAATTGCTTTTGGCAAATTTTCTTCATCTACTACAACAGTCATAGATGAGTTTTCCTCATCTACAACTATTGATTCAATACTAGCAGGAGCTAATGCATTAATTACAAATTGTGCAGGGTCTTCAGACCAAAGAACTATATCTATTTGTTCTCCACATAATTCATTACGTACAGCAGTGACACGGGAACCTCTCATTCCAACACAAGTACCTATAGGATCAATTCGCTTATCATATGAAACAACTGATATTTTAGCACGGATGCCCGGATCTCTTGCAGCTCCTTTGATTTCTAATAGACCCTGCTCAATTTCAGGAACTTCGTTTTCAAATAAACATTTAACAAATGCAGAAGCAGTTCTTGATAAAATAACTTTTTTTCCTCTAGATCCTTGATCAACTCGAAGTACAAATGCTCGAATCCGATCAGATATCCTGATGTTTTCTTTGGGAATCATCTCGGATCTAGGTAATCTAGCTTCGATCTTTCCGATTTCTATAATCAAATCTCCTTTTTCAATCCGCTTTACAGAACCAGATACAATTTGTTCTCTGTTTTCTAGGAAATCGTTTAGCACTTGTTCACGTTCAGCATCTCGCATGCGTTGCAAAATAGCTTGTTTTGCGGTTTGTGCTCCTATTCTACCGAATTCCATTGGTTCTAAACGTTTTTCTATATACTCTCCTATTTTAATATTTGGATCAAATTCTTTCGCTTCTGAAAATATTTCCTGTTGATCTGGTTGTTTAAGACCTGCTTCATCTGGAACAACTAACCATCGCCGGAAACTTTCATAATTTCCAGTGTTTCGATCAATGTAAACGCGAACCTCAACATCATTATTAAAACGTTTTTTTATAGCTGAAGCAAGAGCACATTCAAGTGCATCAAAAACAACTTCACGAGCAACATTTTTTTCACGCCTTAGAGCATCAACTAACAGAAGAATTTCTCGACTCATCGATTCTTTACCTTAAAATCTAGGATAGGATCCAACTTTGCATTAGCAATTTCATCAATCGTAAATTTTATAACTTGATTTGTATTGTTTTTTGAAAATTGAAGAGCAAATTCTAGCCTGATATTTTTATCTTCTAAATTATTCTCTCTATCATTTAAAAAAAATTCATTTTTTTGCAGCAACCCACAAAATTCTTTTTGGCCGTTAACAGCTTTGCAAAACTTAATTCTAACACGATGACCTAAAACTCGAAGGAAATCACTTTCACTCAAAAGTTGCCTATCAATTCCTGGAGAACTAACTTCAATATCCTTATAATCAAGACCTTCTACCTGGAAAACACGGTTTAATTGACGAGCAGTATCTTCACAAACTTTAGTTGTTACACCCTTTGGATGGTTGATTACTACTTTTAGTAAACCAGAAGAAAAAAGATGCACGTCTAACACTTCTATTTCAGTTTCAGATAAAGATTCTTTAGTTAGTTCAATCAATTTTTTCATGACATATCTAATAAAAACAGACTGTTCAATTATTGAAAATTCTTTTCTATAATTTTTCTACATAAAACAATATAATTCAGCATAGTAAAATTCTATGAGAACAGAAGCAAAAAATCTGTTTAAAACATTGATTAAACTTTTAGCTTATTTGTTCTATTTGAGAAAATTAGAAAACTTATTCTAGCAGACAACTAGGTAAATTGTTTAACAAGCTGCTAATGATTTCACTAAAAAATTAAATGTGTTTTTAATAAAAATTTATAATTTTTTCCAATTAGACTTCTTATAAAACCCAAGACATGATTTATGCGCAGAAGAACTATTTGGCTGGCGATTTTCGTCGCAAGAAAATTTTTTTTTCTTTACAATACTTTGCTGATCTGAATATGTTTTTTTTCTTACTTGAGAAGAATTAAATTCATTTTTAGTGTTCTTTTTAATCTTAGAAACTTTTGAATTATTATTTCTTAGTTCCTTGTTAGGATGTTTCTTCTTAAAATCTAAAGAAGATGAATTTGAATTGGATCTTTTATGAAAGAATCCTTCATTCTTACCATTCTGAGAGATATTATATTTACATTCTGATCTTGGAAAATTAGGTAATTTTGTTTTTGAAAAAAACTTCCTAGGAGAATTTTTCGAACACTTTCTCAAGTCGTGACTTTTATTGCGCTCTAGTGGATGTCCATTAGCATATCCACCTGTTACCACAAAACTCTCATTAGAGATGCTGCGAGAATTAGACCGCGATGAAAAATTTTTCCAATGACTATGAGTAGGTTTTTCCGTTGGGTATAACTTAATATTTTTAAGATTTCTGTTAGTTTTGTTTTTTTCAAAACCTGAGGGAAGACCACTATCATGCGAATTAGGTTGTTTTGAAAAATATTTTCTTTCGCTAAGATTATTTCTGCTAATGTGTAACAAACCCATCTGTACCATTAATGCTTTTGATAGATTTGCATCTAGTTCTTTCCACTTTCTAGGAAAAAGATTTTCCGGAAGAACAATGTTTCCTAATCTTGTACAAATTATCCTAGTTATCTGTAAATTCAATTTTTTAAGAAGTTTTCCAACTTCTTGGTTTCTAGATTCCATCAAAACTAATCGATACCAGTAACCGGATGCATCTTGTCCAATTAAGTCGACCGAATTGACAAAGGTTATCTCAATATCCTTTTCTAAATGGTTTTTAAGCAAAAATTCTTGTTCTTCAAGACTTATCTCATTTGATATACATAGTAAATATTCACGATCTACCTTACAGCGAGGAAGAATAATGCGTCTAGTTATATCTGAAGAATCTGTAAATACAAGCAAACCTTCCAAATCAAAATTAGGAAACCCTATGCAGTTCCAACGTCCATAACGTAGTTTAGGTAAATGAATAGTAGCCATGTTTAAATTACATGGGCCTTTTTTGTTGAAATATTCTTTAGAATCAAGAGTTCTATTATAGAGAATGAATCTTGGCAGTTTTCTTTCTTTTATTCGAAAGATTGGGCGTCCATTTATTTTGATCAAATCATTTTGTCGGATGCGCTGTCCAATATGAGCTGGTTCCCCATTCACAGATATTCTTCCAGATATAACTAACTCTTCTACATCCTTGGATGTTCCAACATTGCATTCTGCAAGCAATTTGTGCAACTTAGGCATAACCAAATCACTATTTAAATATTTGCTTAAACGCTGTTCTGTTTTTGTAGATTCTTTTAAATAAGATTTAAATATCTCAGAATTAGAATTCGTAAAAATCTGGTTACTAGGATTGATTTTATCGAGATTATCTTTCGATAAACCAGGCTTTTTAAAGGTTTTATAATTATAATTAGAAATAAAATTTTCTCCCTCTGGTTGTCTGAAATTAGATTGCAATTTTTTTTTCTGACACTTTTGTAGAGTTCTAGTTCTAGAACTTGAATTAAACTTTTTAATAGGTCTTATTTTTTTTAATGAATCGTTATCTTTATTTGAAATAACTTTCTTATTTTTTTGAACAATCATATTAGTTGTCACTGATTCAACTCCGAATAGTGAAGCTCCAAGCTCAGTTAAAGCAGGAGGTAAAATGCCTAAATTTCTTCTATTTTTCCAATGACTAAATCCCAGGAAATCAACTAACGAAAATTCTTTGTTGATTGTTCTTTTTCAAAATTTTTGAAAAATTTTGAAAAAGAACAATACAAGTTTTATAATTTGTATTTTGAATAATCTGTCAAACAAAACAATTCATATTGATTATGATGTTTTTAGATAATAAAAAAGTCAAAGAAAAAAATTTTCATAAAAACGGATTTCTGTTCCTCATGAAAAATTAATATTTTCAGAATTAGGGCAACAAAAAAACCAGAAGGAAATATAAAAAGCAACTAACAATTACTTTTCCCATCGTTAGAAAATGCACTCAACAAGGATCATTAAGCTAGAACATTTCGTTGAAAGTATAGATTCCTAGAAAATCATTGATAATAAATAAAAAACTATCAAGAACTTTAGAGAATAGGAAAAAAATCACTACAAAAAGTTAGTAAATTCTGAAAATAGAAATCAGAAAAGTCCAATCACGAGTGAAAGTACTTTAATAAAAGCTAATCTTGCAATAGAAAAAAAAATAATTGGATTATTTGCATTTGAAATATAAACCATGGCTCCCCGAGCTGGGCTCGAACCAGCGACCTTCGGATTAACAGTCCGTCGCTCTACCAACTGAGCTATCAGGGATTAAATGCTAATTTTGACTTAAAAAAAAATTTATGGCAAGGCAATATTTCCGAGAAATATTTGAAAAAAAATATAAATTCGGAAAATTTCTGTTTTTTCCATTCTACATTCTATTATCTGACTAGATAATATCCAATTAAAAGATATTGCTAGGAAGCAGCTTATCAGATCATCTTGTTTCAATTATTGCTATAATCTTCAAATAAGTTTTGCCGGCATAGCTTAGAAGGTGGAGCAGCGCACTCGTAACGCGAAGGTCGGAGGTTCGATTCCTCTTGCCGGCACCAATGTATTTATCCTATTATGAATTTCTTGGATAAATGGATAATTCCTTAGGCAAAGGAAACCTCACTTTTTCTTTTAAACCTGGCAAGGTTTTAATGGAAGTAATTCCCATATGTTTTAAGTGATCAATGACACGATCTATTAAGCTCTCAGGAGCTGATGCTCCAGCAGTAATACCAATATGCTTTTTGTTTAATAACCATGAAGGATCAATATCTGATTCGTTATCAATTAGATATGTTATTACATCTGCATTTTTAGCTATCTCCCATAACCTATTGGAATTTGAACTATTATAGCTTCCTATAACTAAAATCAGATCACAAAAGCTAGTTAGCATTTTAACAGCCTCCTGTCGATTCTGGGTTGCATAACAAATATCATCACCTTTTCTTGGTCCAGTAATTTTTGGAAAACGTTTTTTAAGAAGCTCAGACATTATTTTTGAATCATCTAGAGATAATGTTGTTTGCGTTACAAAAGCTAAATTTTCTGGGTTAGAGACTTTTAATGAATCAATATCACTAGGAGTTTCAACTAAATGTATTTTTCCATTATTAATCTGTCCAAGAGTACCTTCTACCTCTGGATGATTTTTATGTCCAATCATAATTATTTCTTTTTCCAAATGGTGAAATTTTATCACTGCATTATGAACTTTTGTTACCAAGGGACATGTTGCATCAAATACTTTTAGTTTTCTATTTTTGGCTTCTATTCTTACAGCATTAGATACTCCATGAGCAGAGAAAATTACTATTTCTCCTATTGGAATTTCACATAATTTTTTTACGAAAATAACCCCTTTTTCTTTCAAAATCTTAACAACATATTGATTGTGAACAATCTCATTTTTTACATAAATAGGGGGATTATAGATTTCCAAAACATAATTTACAATTTTTATTGCACGTTCAACTCCAGCGCATATTCCCCTTGGTTCTGCCAAAGTTATTGCTGTATTTTGAAGATTAAGAACTTTTTTCATATTCAAATATTGAGATTACAAAAAAGCATTGATCTTGGACTAAACAAAAATAAGTATCCAACAATATGAAACCTACCTGATCGAAAAATTCATATTTCTTATCATAAAAACTAAAAATTAAACCTTTTTAAGAGAAATTTCTTATAATTAGCAAAAAATACTTTTAACATTCATTAATGAAAAGCAAGATTCTCCTCGAGAATTTTTTTCTAAAAGCTTTCATAAGATTCGGTATAATGAAATGACCTAGTTTTATGTTTTTATCAATCATTAACTTAAATAACTAATAATTTAAGAGAGTTTTATGAAAAAAAATATCCATCCAGATTATCGTGAGATTGTTTTCTTGGACGTTCAAACAGGGAAAAAATTCTTCATTTTTTCAACAATTCAGACTGAAGAAACCATAGAAATCGACAAGAAAGTTTATCCACTTTTTAAGTGTGATGTTACATCAGAATCACATCCATTCTATACTGGAGCACAAACAAGGATAGTAGGCACTAAAAGAGTTGAGAGATTCAAAGCTCGTTTTGCTAAAATGGAGGGGAAGACCTGATTTTTCATCTTTAGTCATTTATTTTTCAATAAATATCAGATTTTAAGAAAGTGATCACGGTAATATTTAAGTTCGTTAATAGATTCATGAATATCTGCAAGGGCTTCGTGTTTTCCTTGTTTTTCAAAACCCTTGTAGATACTTGGAGCCCATCGACGAGCTAATTCTTTAATAGTACTCACATCTAAATTTCGATAATGGAAAAAATTTTCTAGATTAGGCATATAATTTAGCATAAAACGTCGATCTTGATTAATGGTATTTCCACACAGTGGAGATCTTCCATTTTGAACATGTTGATTCAAGAAATCTAGCAAATTTTTTTCTGCATCCGCTTCTTTTATTTTCGAGGTTCTTACCTTTTCAATAAGACCACTGCGACTATGGATTGATTTGTTCCAATTATCCATACTACTCAATAAAAAATCCGACTGATGCAATACTTGAACAGGTCCTTCAGCAACTATACTAAGATCAGACTCTGTAATGACAATAGCTATTTCCAATATGCGTTCTTTTTTTGGATTTAAACCTGTCATTTCCATATCAAGCCAAACAAGACGTTGTTGGTTCATGCTGTGTTCATCCTATTCTTCTCCTTTTTGTTTTATCTTTTAGAAATATCAAAACTCTAAAGAAAAAAACCATGGAATACTTTACTTCCAGGAAAATTTATCCAGATAAAAATGAATTTAATTATTTCTAAAAAAATCAAGCATAACGATTTAATTTATTTAGCTATGGAAAATAAAAACAGAAAAAAGGAGGTTTTTTGTATCCAAAAAATCATCTGAAAATCATTTCCAAATAATTGATTTTCAAAAGAATTATGTTTCCAAGACCTCCTACTTAAAAATTGATACAAATGATTCTCAAATATTGCTTTTCAATTTTTTAGTAGGAAGTTTCTCTTTGATTCGAGCAGATTTTCCAGATCGAGAACGAAGATAATATAATTTTGCTTGACGGACTAATCCTCGACGCTTCATATCTATACTAGAAATTTGAGGAGAATAAAGTTGAAAGGTACGTTCTACAGATTCACCAAAAGAATTTTTTCGAACAATAAAAGAGGAATTTAAACCTCGGTTGCGTTTAGCAATAACAATTCCTTCATATGCTTGTATTCTTTTTCGCTCTCCATCAATGACATTAACATTGACTACAATTGTATCTCCAGGAGAAAACAAAGGAATTTTAATCTTTTTTTTCATAAGGTTATTTATTTCTTCTTTTTCTAATTTATCTATGAGATTCATATTTTTTACCTAAAAGGTTGGAGATCCTGAATAAGAATTTCCAAAATTGATTAAATACATTAATTGTCTACTTTCCTTTTGAAAGTAGACAATTAATATTCATAGCATTTATATCTGGACAAGAAGTAATTCTCATATAAGGTAATTTCTTTTGGTAGCCTTTAGGAAACTCTTTTTGTATTTTCTCTTCACTAACAAAAGAAGGATTGATGATGAGATCATCTCCATTTTCCCAATTTGCAGGTGTCATGACATTATGACTGTCAGCAAGTTGCAATGAATCGATAACTCGAAGTATTTCATGGAAATTACGTCCAGTACTAAATGGATATTCAATAATTAAACGGATCTTTTTTTTCGGATCAATTACAAAAACTGAACGAACACTCAAATTCGAATCTGAATTTGGATGAATCATTCCATAAAGTTTGCAAACTTTCTTGTCAACATCTGCGATTATTGGATAGTTAACTAAAGCTTCTTGAGCAATAGAATTAATATCTTTAATCCATTTTACATGGGATTGTACAGTATCTACTGAAATAGCAAGAATTTTAACTCTCCGACTGGAAAATGCATTGGAAAACCTAGCTAGACAAGCCAACTCAGTCGTACATACTGGAGTAAAATCAGCTGGATGGGAAAATAAAACTCCCCAATCGTTTCCAAGATATTCATGAAAACAAATTAACCCAACAGAGGATTGTTGTTCAAAATTGGGAGCTAGATCTCCTAAAAGGGGTCGTACCATAATAAACAATTTCCTTTATCTTTAATTCCAATTTCAAAGAAAAGATTATTAAAATTTTATGTAGGTTTCAAGATATCAAAGAGTTTCAATTCAAACTGGAGAGAACATTTTGAAACTCTTTGATAAAAGCAAAAACCTTCTATCTCCTAATCCAATGGACTAAAATGTCACAATAGAAAATAATAATTTGCCTCAGAAATATTTGAGCAGATCACCTTGATTAAAAAGTAACTATTAATCTCTTAACTGATAATAAATAAAAAATGAGATCCTAATAAATGGATATACCAAAGATATTTTTTCTTAAATTTTAAAAAATCAATTAAAGATTGAATAATTCCAATTCTTCTATATATTTACAAATTCCAAAATCTATTTTAGTCATTGATTTATTAAATCCAATAGATTGCAAACCAGTATTATTGGCTTTTGTGTAATTTTGATAAACTCCAATCAGTTTCTTTGGAAAAGGTATATACCTGATCATCTTTTTATCGATTATTTCTTGGAAAGATAATTCTGTTAGATTCCTTTTTTTTTGAAAACAATTGATAATAATATGAACTATCTTGTTGAAGGATGTAGATATACCAGTCCCGCAGTCAAAAACACCAGAATATTGGGGATGTTCCCAACAATACAAATTCGCGGAGATTATATCATCCACAGAAATAAAATCACGTGATTGAAAACCATCTTTATATCCACTAACTCCAGAGAATAAATTTATGTAACCCTGAGATTGGAAATGTTCAATACTCTGTAGAATAAAAGATGACATTTTCTTTTTGTGTGTTTCATTTCTTCCATAAACGTTAAAATAACGTATTCCAACAACTTGAGTGGTTAGATTGTTTAGGTTTTTCCTCAGAAATTGGTCGCATAGAAATTTTGAATATCCGTAAATATTTAATGGTTTTTCATAATAGTTATTTGAATAACCATCATTGATGGTATCTCCATATACAGCTGCAGAAGAAGCATATATAAAAGGTATCTTTTTCAATTGACAGTATTTAAACAATTCTATTGTCATTCGATAGTTGTTATCTAACATATAATTTCCATCAATTTCCATTGTGTTAGAACATGCTCCTTGATGAAAAATTATTTCTATTTTAGGAAGATAATCTTTTTGAATTTGATTTCTAAATTCATGCTTGTCAAAAAGATCATCAATCTGGGAATCTCTTAGATTCCTAAATTTTTCTCCATTATTACTAAAATTATCTACTGCAAGTATATTCGAAAAACCATGAGAATTTAATGATCTTACTAAATTGCTTCCTATGAAACCCGCAGCACCTGTCACAACAATCAAACTTTTGCTCCTAATAATTCTTCTAAGTTAACAACTGAAGTTCCTAATTTTCTGACAGCGATTGCTCCTGCTTGATTTGCCCAATACATAGATTCTTTCCAAGAAAGTCCCAATCCCTTACATACTGCCAAAGTGGCTAGAACTGTGTCTCCAGCTCCGGAAACATCAAAAACCTCTTGAGATTTGACATCTGTATGAGTTCTTTCAAATTCAGTGAACAAAGTCATTCCTTTGCTAGATCTCGTTATTATCAGTGCTTCGATGCTCAATTTTTTTCTTAACTGTTGTGCCATTCTTGTCAATTCAGACTCATCATTCCAATCTCCAACTATTTGACTTATTTCAGAAGAATTAGGAGTCAGCAGCTGAGCTCCAAAATAACGTTCATAATCATTACCCTTTGGATCTATGAGCACAGGTATTTGTTCTTTTTTTGAAATTGAAATCAATGATTGAATTTGATCTAGTGCCCCTTTTGCATAATCTGAGAAAATAACAATATCATGGTATTTCATCATTTGAGAAAAAATAGCTTTTACTTTCTCTTTTGCTGATAATTGAACTGAAGATTCAAAATCTACCCTAAGCAACTGCTTTTTTTTACCTAAAATTCGAATTTTTACTATAGTTGAAAAAATTGGATCAATAACCAAAGCTGATTTAATTTTTGCAGCATTAACTAAGTTTTGTACAATGAGACCGGCTTCATCAGATCCAATGATGCCAATCAATGTAGCTCTAGCTCCTAAAGCTACTATATTTCGAGCTACATTAGCAGCTCCTCCCAAACGGTCTTCACTAGCCTCAAAATTTACTATAGGAACTGGAGCTTCAGGCGAATATCGCTTGGTTTCTCCAAACCAATAGCGATCTAGCATAATATCTCCAACTACTAATATTTTACAAAATTGAGTTTTATTTATCATAAATGAATGCATATTTCAATTCTGAATTTATTTAAGGTTTTTCCCCTGAAAAAGGATATGCATTGTTCTGATAATATTTTTATCCTGCATAAAAAAGATTTATGTTCCAATTTACATAAGTCTTAGATTTCAAAAATTAATAATTTATTGAATTAATTAAAAGAAGAATGTTATGAATAACATTCTTCTTTTTTATAAAGTCTTATAATGAAAAATATCCAGCGTCATTTGCTGATTTTTCCACTTAATGAATGTAATTTACATTTCTCTTTAATCTTTTGATCTTCAGAAGAATTCAAGAAACAGATTCTCGGATATCTGAAGAGATATATTTCTGCTATGAAAATTAATTAAAGTTCCATTTAGTTGATGTTCTTGTATGTTTTTAATCAGGATTGAACGTTACATATCACAATGTGATGCCACATTTAAAGTTTCCAAAATTTTAATTATTATTAATTCTATGCATACGGAGGTAGAAAAACTGGAATGTATTTTATTAACAATAAACATAGACTTTCTATCTTTCCCGATTATGAAAAGAAATTTAAAAACATTCAATTTCCTTTCATAAAACTTAAAAAAGTTCCTAACTATGTTTTTCTACTTTTTTAGCAAAAAGATTTTAAATAAACAAAATCAAGTCTAAATTTAAAAGATTTATTTCCTAGGGTTCTAAACCTTAATCAGTCTTTCTGAATTACATTTTTTCATTGTCTTCACGCTGTTGGTCAAGCTTTGCCCTTAGTAAAGCACCTAAATTGGTTGTTCCTGAAGAAGCTCCTGAATCATTTAACCGTTGTGCAGAATCAGCTTTTTCAGATAATTCTTTTGCTTTGATAGAAATGTGAACTGATCGAACCTTCCGATCAATACTGGTAATCATTGCTTGAATTTTATCACCTTTTGTCAAAAAATCCTTTGCATTATCAACACGTTTTGCAGAAATATCAGAAGCACGTAAACAAGCTTCAATATCATGATCTAATGATATTATGGCTCCTTTATTCTCAACTTGTTTAACAAACCCAGTAACAATGGATCCCTTTTCATGACAAGCTGCAAAATTAATAAAGGGATCAATCTCTATCTGTTTTAAACCTAGTGAGATTCTTTCCTTCTCTTTATCAATGCTTAAAACAACAGTTTCAACTTCATCACCTTTTCTGAACTTTCGCATGATTCCTTCACCAGATTGAGTCCATGAAAGGTCAGATAAATGAACAAGACCATCAATCCCACCAGGCAAACCAACAAAAAGTCCAAAATCAGTGATTGACTTAATCGCACCACTTACTTTGTCCCCTCGTTTGAAATTCTCAGAAAACTCTTCCCATGGATTTTTAGTGCATTGCTTCATACCTAAAGAAATTCGACGTCTATCTTCGTCTATTTCCAATATCATTATTTCAATCTCTTCTCCTACACTTACTGTCTTTCTTGGATCTACATTTTTATTTTTCCAATCCATTTCGGAAACATGCACAAGCCCTTCAATGCCAGTTTCAATTTCTACAAATGAACCATAATCAGTTAGATTTGTTACTTTTCCGAAAATTCGGGTACCCTTTGGGTAACGACGTGCTAAGCCTATCCAGGGATCTTCACTTAACTGTTTAATACCTAAGGAAACTCGGCTTTTTTCTTTATCAAATTTTAAGACTTTAGCCTGTATTTCTTGTCCAATTTGTAATACTTCAGATGGATGTCGAACGCGTCTCCAAGCTATATCAGTTATGTGCAACAACCCATCAACTCCTCCCAAATCTATAAAAGCACCATAATCAGTGATATTCTTTACAATTCCAGTAATTACAGATCCCTCGCAAAGTTTTTCAAGCAATTTTTGACGTTCTTCACCTATGCTGGCTTCTAATACTTGTCGTCTTGAAAGAACAACATTATTTCTTTTTCGGTCAAATTTTATGACCTTAAACTCCATTGTTTTGCCTTCATAAGGTGTTATGTCTTTTACAGGACGCAGGTCGACTAAAGATCCTGGCAAGAATGCTCGGATTCCATTGGTCATAACTGTAAGACCACCTTTTACTCTGCCTGTAATTGTACCTTTAATAAGCTCACCACTTTCAAGAGCTGCTTCTAGATTTAGCCAAGCAGATAAACGCTTTGCTCTATCTCTAGATAGAATGGTATCTCCATATCCATTTTCCAATGATTCAATAGCTACTGATACCTGATCTCCAGGAGAGACTTCAAGATTTCTCTGTTCATCTAGAAATTCCTCGATTGGGATAAGTGCTTCGGATTTTAATTTAGCATTAACTATAACAAAGTTATTATCTATCCGAACTACTTCAGCATTTATAACTTCTCCAGATTTCATATCCCGATTTTTCAGGCTTTTTAAAAAAAGATCGGCAAAACTTTCATCGCCATTTGTAATTGTAGGAACTAAAGACATGTAGGGCTAATCCATTAAGCCAAGATAAAGGCTAATAATTGTGAATTAAATACTGAGGGTTCGAAGACCAACACAGCGATATTGAAAAACCTATTGTTATCCTTTTCATAAATTTTGAAAAAGAAGAAAACATGAAAATCATATTCTGAAACTAATTCTTCATGCTAACAGGAATGGAACACTTTTTCCAAAGATTTAATATGGAGTCTACAGTTTCACCGATACTTAAATTCGAAGAATCTAAGATATATGCTTCAGCATCCGCAACAAGCGGACAATTGCTACGAAGTGAGTCACGCAAATCTCGTTCTTTTAAATTGGAACAAAGATTCTCGAGGTTAACAGAAATATTCTTTTCAATCAACTGAGCCTTTCTTCTGTTAATTCTAACATTGAAATCTGCTGTTAAAAATACTTTAAGATCTGCTTCAGGAAAAACAATAGTACCCATATCTCGTCCATCAGCTACCAAACCAGGATTTTTTTTAAAAGATCTTTGATTTTCTAGTAATACTGAACGAATCTTTGGATTTTGAGCGATATATGATGCACAATTTCCTATTTTTTCAGATAAAGTTTCATCATGATGCTTGGATTCTATATACTTTTTATAAAGATCTAAAATCTCTAAATCTTTGATTATAGAGATTATTTTATTGATATCTGCCAAAGAGATATGCATTTTTAGAACCTGAAAAGCTACTGTTCGGTAAATAATACCACTATTCAAAACTCCCCAACCTAGGACTTTTGCAATTTCAGAAGCAATGATTCCCTTGCCTGAAGCAGCTGGACCATCTATTGTAATAACCGGTATTTTCTTATTCAGAAATGACATTCTTGATGATTGGAAATAATTTTTTTAAAAATATCGAAGTAATTTGGAAATGTTTTCTGTACACAGGATGGATTCATTATTCGAATAAATGATTGGCCAAATATAGCTAAAGAAAAACACATTGCGATCCGATGGTCATCCCATGTTTCTATGTTTGCATTCCTCCAACATCCACTCTTGATTGGCCAGATTGATAGCCAATCTTCACCTGATTCAGTCTTTGCTCCCAATTTCTCTAATTCTTTTTGCATTGCATAAATCCGATCAGTTTCCTTTATTCTCCAACTGGCAATATTTCGCAAATGACAAGGTCCATCAGCATATATAGCTAAGATAGCTGCTGTCATTGCAGCATCAGGAATACTATTAAAATCCAAATCAAAAGCTTTAATTTTATTTCCTTTTGACACTATAATTCCTGTGGACTGGATCCAGTTCTGACCCACTTGAATATTACTGCCCATAGATTTCAGTACTTCAATAAATCCAATATCTCCTTGTGTAGTAGTTGCATGATTTATCCCTGTTACTCGGACTGGTCCTCCGCCAATAGCTCCTAAGGATAAAAAATAAGATGCAGAAGAAGCATCTCCTTCGACACTTATTTCCCCTGGGCTTACATAGCAAGAATTTTCTGGAATTATAAGTTGATTATTTTTCTTTTTTTCTACTTTCACACCGAAAATTTCCATTAAATTCAAAGTCATTTCCACGTAAGGTTTTGATATTAAATTACCAATTATTTCAATTGTTAAGGTTTTTCCGGTTCTGTTTGTATAAATTGGAGCTGCTAACAACAAGCCTGTTAAAAACTGACTTGATATAGAAGATTTCAATTGAATAAATCCAGTTTTAAAGGAACAAGGTCCGATGAATAATGGAGGATATCCATCTTTTCCTATATATTTAATAGTAGCTCCAAGTCTTCTCAAAGAATCAACTAAATCTTTTATTGGACGTTCAAGCATTCTTACATTTCCAGAAAGCTCATAATTCCCCCCAATTAAAGCCAAGATTGCAGTTAGAGATCGAAAAGTAGTTCCAGAATTCCCGAGAAATAACTGTCTGGAACTATTTGGAAATAAATATTTCCCTCTTCCTTCTATGTGAGTAATACTTGAACTTTTCTTACTGATTAGGATGCCTAGTTCTTGAAGAGCATTTTTCATGAAAAAAACATCATCAGAATCAAGCAACCCTTTAACTATCGTATTTCCATTAGAAATTGCAGACAATACAAGTATTCTATTTGAAATGCTTTTTGATCCAGGTAGTTGAACTATTCCTTGAACATGTGATCTTTTAGGTGAAAGATCTAGGTAAGAAATTCTCGATGAAGACATATATTATATTATTTATAAAATGAAAAAAAAATTATTCTTAAGGCCAATTTTTTCGTGCTTTGGAAGCATTCTCTAAGAGAGTTTCCAAAACTTGGCCGTCTTCAGAATGTAGGGCATTTTCTGCTTGGTTCAAAACCATTTTTATAGCATGCAGCTCCTTTTCAATGAGCTTTCGATTAGATAAAAAAATGTCTCTCCAGACTTTTGGAGATCCAGCTGCAATTCTTGTAAAATCACGAAAACCACTTCCTGCAAGAGATAACCTATCAGACATATTTAATGTTTGAGCAATTTGAGCCATATAAGCTGCAGATAAGAAGTGAGGAACATGACTTACAGAAGCTAATATTTGATCATGTTCATTAGCAGTCATTTCTGAAACATTAGCCCCACATATTTGCCAAATCGAATGAACAAGCTCTACTGCTTCTATTGTATTATTCTCAAATGGTGTCAAAATTACTCGTCGTCCTTTGAAAAGATCAGGGTTTGAAAAGTCAGCTCCACTACACTCATTCCCTGCTATAGGATGACCAGGAACAAAATATTTTACCTTTTCACCTAAAACACGAGCTGCTATTTCCATAACATGCACCTTTGTACTTCCAACATCTGTTAGAATTGAATTTTCTCTCAAATGAGGAAGTATTTCTTTAAACAAATTCTCAAAGCTACCTATCGGTGTTGCAAGTATGATGACATCAGCCTTTTTTGCTGCGGTCTCTATAGTGGTTATGTCATCTATTAATCCTGATAATTGAAAACGTTTTAGAGATTTTTCTTTTCTCCCAATACCTAAAATTTTTCCAACTTGACCTTTTTGACGGAGTGCCGCTGCAATAGATCCTCCAATTAAACCTACTCCTACTATCGCTAGGACAGGAATAAGCTGATTGGAATTAAATTGGAATTTGGTCCGTTTTTTTTTCAAGGATATTGATGAAGTCATTGTCATGTCCCGAAATCTTTATTGTAAATAGGAATCTCAAAACCTAGGAAAGAAAGTCTTTCATTTAAAACTGAAAGTTTATATTCCAATTGATAGAAATAGCAAAACAATAAACATAAATTAAGAAAAAAAAGAACTTTTACAATGTTTTTATCTTCAAAAAACTGTTAAATATTTGTTCTATTGAATTTGTTTTATTGAGCTGGGTAAGAACCCAAAATTTTGAAAAAAACAACTCGTGAAGACAATTCTTCCAAGGCTTTAGCTACATTCGAATCACTTTGGTGTCCTTGAATATCAATATAAAAATAATATTCCCATTGACCTGTCCTGGCTGGTCTTGATTCAAGCCGAGTCATAGAAACTTTATTTTTTGAAAATGGGATTAACATTTCACAAACAGCTCCAGATTGATTCGGAACAGCCAGGATCAGACTGCTTTTATCGTTACCACTTGGTAAAACTTCTTTATTTCCTATGGCAACAAAACGAGTTCGATTGTTAATATCATCTTGAATATTATCTGCTATAACTTTCAAATTCCATGTGAGTGCTGCTACCTTACCAGCAATTGCTGCAATATCTGAATTTTCAGAAGCAGATCGAGCAGCATCTGAATTGCTAGCTGCAGCGGTTACCGGAAAACCCGGATAATTATATTTTATCCAACGCTGACATTGAGCAAGCGTCTGTGGATGGGAAGAAATGTATTTAATTCCTTCCATTGATCCTGTTTTTGTCATTAAACAATGGCAAATAGTCAGCGACCGTTCTCCCATTATTTTTAATGGGGTGTTTAACAGTAGATCCAAACTTCTATTTACAGGACCTTCCGTAGAATTTTCTATAGGAATCATCCCAATATCTACTAATCCTGTTTCTACAAGTCGAAAGACCTCATCAAGAGATAAGCAAGAAGAACTTTTTATGGAATGTCCAAAATGTTCCATAGCAGCTTGCTCTGAAAATGAACCCTTTGGGCCGAGATAAGCAACTGTTATACAATGTTCTAAACTCCGACAGGCAGATATTATTTCGCTCCAAACAAATGAGATGGCTTGGCTTGGAAATGGACCTGTGTTTACCTTTTTTAATCGGTTAATTATTCGTGATTCACGATCTGGATGCAAGATTGCATCATTAGAATCAATCTTATTCTTTAACTCTCCAATATTTAAAGCTAATTTTGCTCTAGCATTTAATAAATGGACAATTTGATCATCTAAGTCATCAATGCGAATTCGAGAATCTTTAATTTTTTTCAAAAAATAAGATAAATTATTATCCATAACGGCGTTCAAAATCCTTCATATATACGATTAATTCTCGAACTCCTTCTATAGGAGTTGCATTATAAATAGAAGCACGAAGCCCTCCTAGAGCTTTATGCCCTTTTAACCCTAGAAGACCTGCTTTCTTTGCCTCCTCAAGAAAAATATCTTCAAGTGTATTATCAATCAAAAAGAAAGGGACATTCATCTTTGATCGTACAGATTTATGAACAAAGTTTCTGTAGAATGAACTTGAATCGATATATTTATAAAGCATTGATGCTTTTAGCTTATTTTTTACTCCCATTGATTTAATGCCTCCATTTTTCCTAATCCATTTGAATAATAATCCACAGACATAGATCGAAAATGTAGGAGGGGTGTTATAACATGAATTGCTCTTATCAATATTTATGTAATCAAAAGTCGAAGGACAAATTGGTAAAGCATAACCCATTAAATCCTTTCTGATGATCACTATAGTAACTCCTGCAGGACCTGCATTTTTTTGTGCAGCTGCAAAAATAACATCTGCTCTGGTTATATCCAAAGGACGAGAAAGAAAATTTGATGAAGCATCAATAACTAAAGAAATATTTTTTGTATCAAAATTTTTCAGGCTTGGAATGTTAGAAAATTCCACTCCATTGATTGTTTCATTACTGCATAGATGTAAGTAAGAAGTTTGATTACGTATTTTCCAATCCTTTTGAGGTGGTATCCAAGTTAATGGTGGTTGTATGTGATGATCCATTTTAACTGAAAAATTGTTGTTAGCTACCGCACTTACATTTCCATATCGCTTGGCTTCTTGATAAGAACGATTGGACCAGTAACCAGTTAAAACAAAATCAGCCATTTTTTTGTTACCATTTTTTCCAATTAAATTCATAGGAAGAAAAGCGTTTTGCCCAGATCCTCCACCTTGCATGAATAAGATTGAATAATCTTCAGAAAGATCCAATAGCTCACGTAAATCAGATTCTGCTGTGTTGCAGATTTCTAGGAAATAATCACTTCGGTGACTCATTTCCATTACAGAAATTCCTGTTCCATGCCAGTCAAGCATTTCTGAGGCAATTTGATGAAGAACTGTTTCTGGCAAAGAAGCAGGGCCTGCAGAGAAATTCCATGGACGAAACATATTAAATGTACTCTACAAAAGATAGTTAGAAAATTTGTTAAAAGTCTATAGCCCCAATCTCTGTATTAGAATCATCTTCTATGACACGACGAACTTTAGATAAAGTAGCATCTTTGGAGAGGTTAACAAGTATTACTCCATGAGTTGAGCGACCCATTTGACGAATTTCCGAAACATGAGTACGAACCAGAAGACCATTATTTGTTATCAACATGACATCATCTGATGGCATTACAAGAATAGCTGATACGAGCTTTCCATTGCGAGATCCTGTCCTCATAGCAATCATCCCTTTTGTTCCCCGAGCATGTTTTGTATACCAAGAAATTGGAGTTCGTTTGCCAAAACCATTTTTACTAACTGTCAAAACAGTGCAACTATCATTTTTGGAAACTAGAAGGGAAATAATGTTTTGATTTTTTGACAGCATCATGCCTCGAACCCCCCTGGAACTTCGTTTTGTAGGTCGTACATCATTTTCGTTAAATCGAACAGCTTTTCCAGAGTCTGAAAAGAGCATAACATCGCTTTTTCCATCAGTTAATTCTGCTCCTATTAAATAATCCTGCTCATCCAACTTCACAGCAAGAATCCCAGATTTTCTATGGTTTGAAAAATCAGATAAGATGGTTTTCTTCACAATCCCACGAGATGTAGCCATAAAAACATAGCATGTATTACTAAATTCTTTAACAGGAAGAATTGTTGTAATCTTTTCCGAGCTTTCCAATGGAAACATATTTACAATTGGACGTCCTCGAGAACCTCGAGTTCCTTTCGGAACCTCCCATACTCTTAACCAGTAAACTCGACCTTTATTTGAAAAACATAATAAAAAATCATGAGTATTAGAAATAAAGAGCTGTTCCAACCAATCACTTTCCTTCATGGAAGTTGCTAACTTTCCACGTCCTCCTCTTCTTTGAGCTTTATATTCAGACAAATTCTGACTTTTAATGTAACCAGCATATGACAATGTTACAACGACACTAACTTTGGCAATAAAATCTTCTGTTTCCAATTCTGTTTGATCTGATACTATATCTGTCAATCTTGAATCTTCCGATTTAGGAGAATATTGTTCCTTAATAAGGAGTAATTCAGTTTTTATAATATCATTAATTTTTTCTGGACTAACCAGGATATCTGATAAGTATTTTATGTTTGATGAGATAGATTTGTATTCATCAGTTATCTTGTTTCTCTCGATTGCAGTTAACCTTTGAAGCCGCATGTTCATAATCTCTTGAGTCTGTATCTCACTTAAACGATATGAACCATCAACCTGAAATCCAAATTTATTAGATGAAGAGTCTTCGAGATGTTTTGTGCTTGAACTTTTTGGCACCTCATTTGCTAATTCTGAATTCCAAAAACCAGAGATTAATTCTTGCTTGGCATGCATTGGTCCAGAAGCTAATTTGATAATTGAAATAAACTCATCAATATTGGATAATGCGACTGCAAGGCCTTCGATGATGTGCAGTCGATCTTTAGCTTTGCGAAGTTGAAACATAGAACGACGAGCAATCACTTCTCTTCGATGTTCAAGAAAATATAGAATCATCTCTTTTAAACTGAGTAGCTTGGGTTGATTATCCACCAAAGCTACAAGGTTTATGCCAAAAGTATCTTGTAGTTGCGTATGCTTGTAAAGATTATTTAATACAATGCTTGATCTCTCTCCCTGTTTTAGTTCAATTACAAGACGTATTCCATCTTTATCAGATTCATCGCGAATATCTGATATTCCATCTATCTTTTTGCTATTAACTAGATCCGCAATTCTTTCTTGGAGATGTTTTTTGTTGACTTGATATGGAATGGAATTAACTATAAGTGCTTCACGTTTACTCCCTTTTATTTTTTCAATATCGATTTTCGCACGAAGGATAATACGTCCTTTACCTGTTTTATATCCTTCTTTAACCCCACTCATTCCATAAATGATTCCTCCTGTTGGAAAATCCGGAGCAGGAATGATATGCATTAACTCTTCGACCGAGCATTCCGGGTTTTTTAAACAAAACAGGCATCCATCAAGAATTTCATCCAAATTGTGAGGCGGAATATTAGTAGCCATGCCAACTGCAATACCAGAACTGCCGTTTATTAGAAGATTTGGAATTCTAGCAGGAAGTAAAACAGGTTCTTCTTCTGCGCCATCATAATTCTTTCGGAAGTCAACTGTTTCTTGATCAATGTCCACTAATAGCTCTTGTGCTATTTTGGAAAGTCTAACCTCAGTATATCGCATAGCTGCAGCATTATCACCATCAATGGAACCAAAATTTCCCTGTCCATCAACCAACATGTATCGCATTGAAAAATTTTGAGCCATGCGCACAATAGTGTCATAAACGGATTGGTCTCCATGGGGATGGTATTTCCCAATTACATCACCAACAATTCTAGCTGATTTTTTATAGGGTCGATTCCATTCATTATGAAGCACATGCATGGCATAGAGTATTCTTCGATGAACTGGTTTAAGTCCATCACGAACATCAGGTAAAGCACGACCAATAATAACGCTCATAGCATAATCCAAATAGCTACGTCGCATCTCTTCTTCAAGAGCAATTGGAAGTGTTTCCTTTGCAAAAGAACTCATAGTTTGTAAGTTTATAAAGTTTGAAAAATTAGATGGTTATTTCCTGTAAAGCAGGCTATATTGAAAGGAACAATAGAATTTTAAGCTGAGACAGAAAGAAAAATTGTAGCATCCGATGCCCTAAATTGCATAGATGGCTAAAATGGTAAATGTTGAAATGGAAAAAAATTTTAACCAGTTGGAACTCGAAAAATTTGAGAAATATGCAGATTCTTGGTGGAACATAAATGGCAATACAAAGGCTTTACATAAAATTAATCCGCTTCGCTTAAATTGGATGAAAAATATTTCAGGTGGATTTTATGGGAAATCAGTCCTCGATGTTGGTTGTGGTGGAGGAATATTATCTGAAGAAATTGCAAAATCTGGTGGGTTAGTCACAGGTATAGATTTATCTGAAAAGTTGATAGAAATAGCTAAATTGCATAAAAAAAAATCTAAAGTTCAGGTTGTTGACTATTATTCAATTTCTCCAGAAGCTTTTGCAAAGCAAAATTTGAGATCTTATGATGTAGTTGTTTGTATGGAAGTTTTGGAACATGTTCCAAAACCAATTTCAATTATTAAATCCTGCTCAGATCTTGTAAAACCTGGTGGTTGGATTTTTTTTTCCACCTTCAATAGAAATTTAAAATCGTTTCTTTTTGGCATCTTGGGAGCCGAATATGTTTTAAATCTTTTGCCTCGGGGAACTCATACCTATAGTGCTTTTATAAGGCCCAGTGAATTATCTAAATTAGTAAGAGAAACAAATTTGCATCCAGTAAAGATAAAGGGGCTCAGTTATAATCCATTGAAAAAAAAGTTTTTTCTGTCTAATGACGTTTCTGTCAATTATCTGCTAGCAGCTAGAAAATAAAACACTAGGTTTTTTTTCATATTGAAAAGAAATCTTCTAATAACTTCAATATATTTTTTGTGCTTCACGAATGAATAAGTTCCAATACATGAATTTAGACTCTATTTAAGAATTTTTATAGATTGAATTTTTTTCTGTAAAATGAAGAAAATTGGAATAAAAAACTTTTTTAAAATCTTAAATAGAGTTAGACTTATCTTGGGACCGACCAGGTTTCGACGTGTGTAACAAAACAGTTTAGGGCATACCGAACACCAGTTCCGTTCGTAAATCTACTGGAACTATTATAAACGCCAACGATGAGCGTTTTGCCCTTGCCGCTTGATAAATAGGTAGGGCCGCTGCACTGATCTGTTCTTGGGTTAGGCATTTAGGAAATAATTTACATGTTATTTCTGAGGTGCAGCAGTGACACATTGCAAGGAATCGATTTGATTTAGTGCCACATATTTCAAATTTAAACCTAAGTGGATCGCCTATAGCTGGATTTGTCGATTAGCAATTCTATAGGTTAGAAAGAACAAATCGACTAAGTATGTAGAACTAACTGCGAAGTGCGTGCGGACGGGGGTTCGATTCCCCCCGGTTCCACCAGGAGTGGTGATGTTACCAATATTCATCAATTTATAAAATTTCTTTTCTTTTTTTAGATTTTTAGCAAATTGATAAAAGTATTTAAGGAAGGAAATATTTCTTTGTTCCAACCTAGTAATTTAAAATAGTCCGAAAAAATCTGCATTTATTCTATTTTAATAGATGATAAGAGAGTTTGGTATGGCGCTTCAAAAATTGATTGGCATTACAACATTAGTAACTGTTCTGATTTTGTCAGGCTTTTCTTTAGCAAAAAACATAGAGCAGCAAGAAGAGATTATTTTTGCTAATCAAGATGATAGAAAAAAGTAAGAATCCTGAAACATAAAAAGTTTAGTTTTTTGCAAGAAATCTAGATCAAGAGTTTCGAAAAATTATTGTTAAAAGTATTTACAAATTATTTCCATGAAAGTTAGGTTTTTTTGATCAATCCAAAATCAGCAGCAACTAATTCTTCCTTTCCCACCATATCTAGCTAACTGTCTTTCTTGGAAAAAAGCTTCATATGTCATAGGACTTTTTCCTGGATGGTTTTTTTTCATATGTTGCAAATAAGCATCATAATTTGGCACTCCAACCATCAATCTGAGTGTTTGACCTAAGTAACGCGTTGCTCTGACAGTTTCTTTTTGTATTGAATTAAATAACATTTTCTTTTTATATCTTGTTTTGAAGTTTCAGTTATGCCAAACATTATTAGGAATTAACAATTTTCGAACCTATAAGGAAAGTAATTCTCTTGAAAGTTAAGAGTTCTTAATTGCTAAACTTGAGATAGATTGATATGGCGTTTCTTTTGACGTGGGTTCCAGGTTGCGTCGAGCAAGAATTACTGATCGAATACTTGCAATAACAATACTTACAACTACTAATACAAACAAAGTACATAGTGCAGAATCTAAATAATCGTTGAATAAAATTCTATGCATTTCATCCATTGAACTTGCTGGTTGCAATAAATCTCCTTGAGCAATAGCCTCTCGATATTTAGAAGCATGAGATAAAAACCCGATGTTAGGATTTTGGTTAAATAGTTTTTGCCACGCGGCATATAAAGTGCAAATTAACAGCCATATCGCTGGAACGACTGTTACCCAAGCATATTTTTCTTTTTTCATTTTGAAGAGAACGACGGTTCCAAGAGATAAAGCCATTGCAGCTAACATTTGATTAGCAATTCCAAATAGGGGCCACAATGTGTTAATCCCCCCTAATGGGTCAACAACTCCTTGATATAAAAAATATCCCCATGCACTAACACATAAAAAAGTTGCAAGAGTACCAGCGGCAAACGAATTGGTCCTTTTAAGTGGAGAAGAAAAGGTTCCAAGAAGATCTTGCAGCATAAATCTTCCTGCACGTGTACCAGCATCTACAGCAGTTAATATAAAAAGTGCTTCGAAAAGTATGGCAAAGTGGTACCAAAAAGCCATCATGTTTTGACCACCAAACATTTGATGCAAAATATAGGCCATACCAACAGCTAGAGTTGGTGCTCCTCCAACACGTGATATTATGCTTGCTTCCCCAACATTTTTAGCTGTTTGTTCAAGAGTTTCTGGAGTGATAATGAACCCCCAGGTTGAAATTTTTTGAGCTACTTCTCCAGGCATAATTCCAATCACTGAACTTGGACTATTCATCGCATAATAAATTGCTGGATCAATTACACAGGCTGCAATTAAGGCCATAATAGCTACGAAGGATTCCATTAGCATGCCTCCGTATCCAATATATCTAGCTTGGAGCTCATTCTCAATTAGCTTAGGAGTTGTGCCTGAAGCGATCAAAGCATGAAATCCTGAAACCGCTCCACAAGCTATTGTGATAAATAAGAATGGGAATAATTTTCCGGAATAAACAGGTCCATTTCCATCTGAGAACTGGGAAACAACATCAGGCATTTTTAATTCTGGAGCTACAAAAATGATTCCAAAAGCCAATCCAATAAATGTGCCTATCTTTAGAAAGGTCGATAGATAATCTCTTGGAGCGAGCAAAAGCCAAACTGGTAGAACCGAAGCTATAAAACCATAGATAATCAGGATCCAAGTCAGCTTAATCCCATCAAAGTCGAAAAAAAGTGATAACGACTGATTTTGTGCTATCACTTGCCCAGATGTAATAGCAACAAGCAACAATACAAAACCAATAAGAGATACCTCTCCAATACGTCCAGGGCGAATATATCGAAGATAAATGCCCATAAACAAAGCACTTGGAACTGTAGCAGCAACAGTAAATGTACCCCATGGGGAATGTGTTAAAGCTTTTACAACAATTAATGCTAAGACTGCCAATATGATTACCATAATCATGAAAGTGCCAAACAAAGCAATCATGCCAGGTACAGTACCTAATTCTAATTTTATTAGATCTCCAAGTGAATGACCATCTCTCCGCATAGAAATAAATAAAACTGTAAAATCATGAACAGCTCCAGCAAATACTACTCCAGCTAGGATCCAAAGCATACCAGGCAAATAACCCATTTGAGCAGCTAAAATCGGTCCAACCAATGGTCCTGCTCCTGCAATAGCTGCAAAATGATGGCCAAACAAGACATGTTTATTTGTTGGAACAAAATCCAAGCCATCGTTGTGTTTCCATGCAGGAGTCATACGAGTTTTGTCTAAACCAAATACCTTATGTGCAATAAAAATACTGTAATATCGATAAGCAACTAAATAAACACATAAAGATGCTATCAATACCCATAAAGCATTGACTACTTCACCTCTTGACAATGCAATAATCCCAAGAGATATTGCACCCAAAATTGCAATAACCAACCAGGCAAGATGCTTGAAAAGGCCTCTATTGGTCCTTTTATACATAATAGACAACCTCCTGTATATGACCTTGTTTCAAAAATTCAAAATTTTATTAACCATGCTGAGAAGATTATGCGTAAAATCAGCAGGTTAAATTTTTGAAAAAATTTCAAAATCTAGAATCTATTTGCTTTGCTTAACATCTAATAACCAATGTAAGAAAGATGTTTGGCTTCTATCTATGTTAATTAAGTGTAAAATGTTTTCCGAGCATTTCAATTTGAGATTTGAAAAAAGTCCAACATTAGTTTCCAACTATCAATCTTCGCAGAAACACATTTGAAACTTTATATAAGGATAGTTTAATTTCCTATTCTTGTTTTTTCTTTAATTAGAGATATAAATTAAGTAATGTTTACCTCAGATGTTTTTCATTTTTGAAAATATATTTTTTATTTTAATTTTTGGCAACCAATTTAGGTTACCAAATTAACATCTTGCCAAGTCTCTCACGTATCTTTCTGAGAACAACCAATTCAGAAAAAGATTTACATTCGGTAACTAATTAAGGGAATTATTGTAGAATAAGAAAATCAGAGCTTCTTTCATTGGATTGGAATTTATAACAAAAACACTTCATACAATGCAAAAATTCCTAATTCCTTGAATCAAGAAAAACTTTTCAAAAATAAAATGAAATGAAAATTAAAGAAAAATTCCTAGCAACAAGCCAATACCTAGCTCCTCATTCTCTCATATCTAAATTATTTAATTGTTTTTCTAATAGCAAAGTTCCTTTTTTAAAGGATTGGATGATCTCTCGATTCATGAAACACTACAACGTTGATTTGAAAGAAGCCGAAACCGAAAATCCATTAGCATACGAAAGTTTCAATATGTTCTTTACCAGAACTCTGAAAGATACAGCTAGGCCTATAGATAAAAATAATACTTGCATGGTTTGTCCAGCTGATGGAATAATCAGTCAATTTGGAAGGGTTGATTCTGGAAGGATTTTTCAAGCTAAAAATTACAATTATAGTTTAGCAGAACTATTGGGAGGTTCTCATGAAAGAACCAAGCCATTTTTAGACGGAAATTTTATAACAATATATATTTCCCCAAGGGACTATCATCGGGTACATATGCCAGCTAATGGAATCTTAAGAGAAATGGTATGTATACCAGGACGTTTATTTTCTGTTAATCCTATGACAGTAGAAAGTATTCCTAACCTATTTACTAGGAACAGAAGGATTGTCTGCATCTTCGATACAGAATATGGACCAATGGCAATTATATTAATTGGTGCAATGATTGTTTCTTCGATAGAAACAGCATGGAAAAGCAATGTTTCTTTGATCAAAAATTCTATTTACTCGACTTATTATGATCAGAAAAAATCAATTTATCTTGAAAAAGGGCAAGAAATGGGTCATTTTAGGATTGGATCAACAGTAATTGTTGTTTATGGATCTTACATAAATTTTTGTTGGTTAAAAACCATCTCAACTGGAAAGTCCATTCGTATGGGAGAGAAATTGGCATTTTTTAGTCAAGAAAACAATTGAAAATGAATAAGGACCGAAAATTTCGGGCGAAAAATTAACCCCCGAGGTATGCTTTTCGAACTCTTTCGTTAAGCAAAAGAGTTCTTCCCTTGCCTTTCAGAATAATATTTCCATTTTCTAAAACATATCCCCTATCTGCAATTTGTAAGGCTTTATTTGCATTTTGTTCAACTAGTAAAATGGTAACGCCATGCATGCATATCATACGAATTATTTCGAATATTTGATTTATAACTAACGGAGCCAAACCTAAAGTTGGTTCATCTAACAATAACAAACGTGGATGAGACATCAGAGCTCGTCCAATTGCTAACATTTGTTGTTCTCCACCAGACATTAATCCAGCTTTTTGAGTGCTTCTTTCTTTAAGACGTGGAAATAGAGAGAATACATATTCTATTGTATTTGAAATTTGCTTTTTTTTTAGAAAAAAACCGCCTAAAATTAAATTTTCATAAACAGATAAGTCCTTAAAAATTCTTCTACCTTCAGGTGAAATAGCTATTCCATTTCGCATAATAGAGCAAGTTTTTTCACTTGTTATTTCTTGGTTTTCAAAATAAATATGCCCGAATCTAGCTTTTGGAGTCCCACATATCGTCATAAGCAATGTACTTTTCCCAGCTCCATTTGCTCCAATTAATGTAACAATTTCTCCTTTATTAACCTCGATACTCACACCATTTAAAGCTTTGATCACTCCATAATAGGTTTGGATACTGTCAAGTATAAGCACTCATTCATCTCCTAAATATGCTTTTATGACTAATTCATTAGTTTGCACCTCTTCTGGGGTTCCAGTAATAAGAGGACGGCCATGTTCCATAACCAAAATTCGATTCGAAATTTCCATGACTAAGCTCATGTCATGTTCAATTAGCAAAACAGAAATATTATGTAATTTGCAAAGAATATTTATCAGATTTTGCAAATCATTTTTTTCTTGAGGATTTAAACCAGCAGCTGGTTCATCAAGCATTAATATTTTCGGATTTGTAGCCATACAACGAGCTATTTCCAAACGCCTCTGATGTCCGTAAGAAAGATTTCCTGCTTTTTGATTTGAAAAATCTAACAAATTAAATAGGTCTAACCATTTCTGTGCATTTTTTAATGCCTTATTCTCCGAAGTTCGATAGGAGTTTGAATGAAACAACCCATGCAAAATTCTAGACTCTAATTGCATGTTTTGTGCAATTAGAAGGTTTTCTAAAACAGTGAGCTGTTTGAAAAGTCGAATATTTTGAAAGGTTCTTACTAGGCCACAACGAGCAATTTTGTGGCTGGATTTTCCAGTGATATTTTTTCCATCTAAAATAATCTGGCCAAAGATTGGTTGATAAAAACCACTTACACAATTAAAGACTGTAGTCTTTCCAGCACCATTGGGTCCTATTATAGCAAAGATCTCATTTTCTCTAATGTTGAAATTTACATTATCAATAGCTAAAAGTCCTCCAAATCGCATCGTAAGATTACTTACACTAAGTAGAAGATCATTCATAGTTTTTTGCTTAAATTTACATGGCGGCGCTTCATTGGAAAAAATCCATGAGGACAAAATAACATGGTTAAAACCATTAATAAACCAAATAGCAACATGCGATATTCTGCAAATTCACGAGCAATTTCCGGAATGATTGTTAAAAATATTGCTGCTAATATTATTCCAATTTGTGAACCCATTCCACCAAGAACAACAATTGCAAGAATCATCGCAGATTCCAAAAAAGTAAAAGATTCTGGGCTAACAGAACCTTGTCGAGCAGCAAAAAATGCTCCACCAAGACCGGCAAAGAAAGCAGCTGATATAAACGCTGAAAGCTTGATTCTAGCTGGGTTCAGCCCAAGTGATTGACATGCTATTTCATCTTCACGTAAGGCTTCCCAAGCACGTCCTACTGGCATTTTTACCAATCGATTTGAGACAAACAATGTAATTAAAGCTAAAAATAAAACTATCAAATACAAGTAAATGATCATATTCTGTCCATTCTGTATCCAAGAAGATAATCCTTGAAGTATAAAATTTAAATCATCGGTTGATTTAAAAAAACTGGGCTTGGGTAAATTTGGTATTCCATCTGGACCCAATGTATAAGAATTTAAATTTACAAGAAAAAGTCGAATGATTTCTCCAAATCCAAGAGTAATAACAGCTAGATAGTCTCCACGCAAACGAAGAATAGGAAAACCAAGTAGTATCCCAAAAAATGCTGAGACTAATCCTGAAATTGGTAATGCTTCCCAAAATGTCCACGAAAACCAATATGATAGCAAGGCATATGTATAAGCACCGATAGCATAAAACCCTGCAAAACCTAGATTCAGAAGGCCTGCTAAACCAACAACAATATTTAAAGCAATACCTAAAGTTATGTATATTAGTGCAATTATTGCAATGTCTATAGCTGATCGGCTTGCAAAAAATGGCCAAATAATAATGCTAATAATTATTAATCTGAGTAAATTTCGACTTCTCTTCTTCGTCAAAAAAGAAGAGAAGTCGAATAAATGCTGATTTATTCTTTTAATGCTACATAACCATTTTGTCAAAAAATGTTTAAATAATTGTGCTAGAAAAATAATACAGACAAATAAAAATATAGGCATCCAATTATGTGTGACCTCCACTGTTGAACTATTCTTTGTTAACTGGAAACCAAAAATTGGAAGCAAAAGAATAAATAGAATAATTGCAGAAACTATTGCATCCTTAAAGTTTAAATTTTTCATTATCAAATTCTCAGATTTTTTCTATATCTGGTTTTCCAAAGAATCCTGTTGGACGAAGCAGCAAAACTAGTATTAACAAACTAAAAGTTATAACATCCTTATACTGTGATGATATATAAGCTGAGGACAAAGTCTCAATCAACCCTAGCAAGATCCCACCCAGCATTGCACCAGGTAGACTTCCAATTCCTCCTAAAACAGCAGCAGTAAATGCTTTTATTCCAGCTATAAAACCAATAAATGGGTTTATTCTTCCTGTAGTTAAAGAAATTAGAACACCTCCGATTGCAGCTAGGATAGCACCGATTGTAAATAATAAAGAAACAATTCGATTAGTATCAATGCCTAGCAGATTAGTCATTGCAATATCTTGTGAACAAGCACGTGATGCAAGCCCTGCTCGAGAATGTTTTATAAAAATATTCAAAACTAACATTAATAAAATCGTAATGATAATTATCATTAGTCTTGAATATGAGATTACAATCTCAAAATCACTTCCAATATTGAATTGGAATGCACCAGTAATAATATTCGGTATTGCTCTATCTCTTGCTCCTTGTCCAAGGGCAATTAAGTTTTGCAAAAAAATTGATGTTCCAATAGCTGAGATCAAGACTACCAATCGAGGCCCTTCCCTTAGAGGTCGATAGGCTATTCGTTCAATAGTAAAACCATAAATTCCGGTTACAAGTGTAGAAACCAAAAGCATTATAAAAACCAGAAAAATTGCATTGATTTTTCCTATCGAAGAAACAACTGTTAGAGTTAACAGTCCTACGTATGCTCCTATCATATAGACTTCACCATGAGCAAAATTAATCATTCCAATAATTCCGTATACCATGCTATAGCCAATGGCAATCAATGCATAAATTGCCCCTAAAGAAATTCCATTGAAGATCTGTTGTAAAAGTGGAGGTATTAAGTAATACATATTGGGCTTTTAATTGTCCTAAAATCCTAAAATTCTTGGGAACCTATTGCTTTTAATTCTGAGAGAAGCAAAAGCAATAGGTCACAATTTTTAATACTAATTTTGATGGTTTTAAAAAGTAGATTCAAGCAAAAATGCAAGAAAATTATGAAAAATTAAGCAACTAAAGACAGAATATTTTCTAAAGAGTAAATCAATTTGATTAACTGAAAAACCTTTAAAATTTCTATAATTTATAAAAAAGAAAATTTTTTGTCATTCAATGAAATCATGTTCATATTTTTTTGAAGAAAAATGATCTTTAAGTTCTTGCGAACGTTTTGCAGAAGCTGCGAGCGCAGCTTGAACAATTTCAACAAATTTGCAAGAATTAAACACATCCAAAGCTGCTTCCGTAGTGCCTCCTTTAGAGGTTACACGTTGACGCAAAGTCTCAGGGGATTCTTTAGATTGAATGATCATATTTACCGATCCGAGAAATGTCGAAACTGTTAGATTGTAAGATAATTCCTTATTGAGCCCTAACTCAATTCCACCATTAATTATGGATTCTAGAAACAAATACACATAAGCCGGGCCACTCCCAGAAAGAGCCGTAATTGCATCAAAAATTTCATCATTATTTACCCAAAATACTGTTCCAACTGTTTTGAAAATTTTCTCTGCTACTTCCATACATTCAGAATCAATGCAATTAGATTCTAAAAGAACTGTTACTCCATTTCTTATAAGTGCTGGTGTGTTTGGCATACAACGCAATAACTTACCAAAAGAAGTTTTCTCTCTAAACCAAGCATTTAAAGTATTGCTGGATATTCCAGCAACTATACTAATAACTAAAGTATCCTTTCTAATCCAACTATAGGTAGAATTAATTGCATTTTTTAGATCTTTTGGTTTGACCGCATATATCCAGACATGGCAATGAGCTAATCGAGAATCAACTTGAGCCGAGACGGTTGCACCGTTCCTTTCCCATTCAATTCTCTTTTCTTCATTGATCTCAATTACATGAATGTTTTTAGCTTTGCATAGTTTACCTGATATTCCGGAGAATATAGCTTGTGCCATATTTCCCCCTCCAATAAAAGCTATGAATAAATTTTCTGCTTGCATACTTAATTTTTTATTTAGTTTTTTTTAAATTTAATTATTAAGATTGATCTTAACTAATGTTTTTTTTCAAATTTTTTCCTAATTAAAACTTACTTCAGCTATCTTCATTTTTAAAAAAGCATTTTTCAAGTCAAGGCATTGCAGAAAACAAGGATTTACTTCCATTCATATGCCATGTATAAACATCAAAATTAAATTCGTTAAGATCTCCTTGTAAATTCCAAGAAACTTTTCCAATAGGAGTATTAAAAGTGCTACTGTGAAGATGTTTACTAATCAAAACTGGATCAGTGCTTTTTGTTTCTCTAATCGAATCTGCGATAACCTGAGTCGCTGTATAAGCAGTTAGCTGAAATACTCCAGTTGCACTTCGTTTTTTTTCATTAAATGAATTTACTATTTTTGAATTTATCGGATCTACACTAAAATCGCGAGGCATAGTAATAAACATTCCCTCTACAGCATGTCCTGCAATAATGTTTAAATCTTCATTTCCTACACCCTCTGGTCCCATAAACTTTGCTTTTAGCCCTTGTTCGTATGCTTGTCTAAGCAATAAACCCATTTCTGGGTGATAACCACCAAAATAAATAAAATCTATTTTTTTGCTTCTTAATCTAGTTATTATTGCAGAATAGTCATTATCTCCAGCATTGATACCCTCAAATATACTGATACTTGATCCAATTTTCTCAAGGTTGTTTTTAACAGAAACAGCTATTCCTTTTCCATAAGATTGTTTATCGTGAAGAATAGCTATTTTTTTGGGTTTGATTTCTTTATGGATAAAATTAGCAGCCACTGGTCCTTGTTGATCATCACGACCTATTGTTCGAAAAACAAAATCATAATTTCTAGCGTCTGTAATTGATGGTGCTGTCGCAGAAGGAGTAATCATTATCACTCTTTCATTATTGTATATATCAGCTGCAGAAATTGCAGCTCCTGAACAAATTGGTCCAATAACGAATCCAATTTTTTTATTTAAAACGTGGTTTGCAGCAGAAGCTCCCTGTTTAGGTTCACATCCATCGTCAACAATGACCATTTCTAATAATTTCCCGTTTATTCCGCCTAAATCATTGACATCTTCAATTGCTGTGCTTACTCCTTCTCTTACCATCTCTCCGTATTGAGTCAAAGATCCAGTACTCGGACCTACAACTCCAATCAGAATGTTTTGTGCTTGGGTTGTAGCATGGAAAAAAAATAAATTAAACAAAATTCTAAAGAATAGGAAAAGAGTGAAGAAACGAAGAAATATTTTCTGGAACATTTTTCGATTTCTATTAGGAAAGGATTGGAGTAAAGAAATAAAATTATTAATATAATATGGGCATTTGAAAATGGAATTTGAAAAACAATAAGGATCCATAAATGCTGTTCCTATGAATACATACATGATCGAATTTTAATCTCAATGATTAAATAAAATACAATTCCTCAATTTTCAAAAGTCAACAATCAGTAGTTCAATATTTGAAGCCACCGTGATAGATGTTTTTGAATCATTTCTGGGTACTCTTTAATTATCCAAAATGCAGCAGCTCTTGCATCCTTGATAAGGTTCAGATCTTCCTTATGTGTAAAAAAACATAAGTCTTGCATTCCTGATTGCCGAATCCCAAGGAATTCTCCAGGCCCTCGTTGTTGTAAATCTTTACTTGCAATTTTAAAACCATCATTGGTCTCGAACATAATTTTTAATCTTTCTCGAGCAATGTGAGACAATGGTGAATGATAAAGCAAAAAGCAGATGGATTTATCCGATCCACGACCTACTCTTCCACGGAGCTGATGAAGTTGAGCTAAACCAAATCGTTCTGCATGTTCAATGACCATCAGAGAAGCATTAGTAACATCAATTCCAGTTTCTATAACAGTACTTGCTATTAATAAACCTACTTTTCCTTTCTGGAAGGAATCCATAATCTCAGTTTTTTCCTTGGAAGGCAACTTTCCATGTAATAAAGCAATATTTAAACCAGGTAAAGAATTTGAGACATCCTGATAGAAATCTACAGCTGCATTTAGTGATAAATTTTCGTTTTCATGGACTGCAGGAAAAACCCAGTAAGCCTGTCTTCCATTCTTCACAGCACATGCAATACGAGACAATAATTCATTTCTCCTAGTATTTGATATTACTTTTGTCTTAGTTATACTTCTTCTTGGAGGAGATTCATCAATAATGGAAATGTCCATGTCTGCAAATAAAGTCATAGCTAAAGTTCGAGGTATTGGGGTAGCACTCATGACCAATTGATGAGGCATAATATTATTTTTCGCATAAGAATTGCATTGTCTTTTGAAACCAAGAGCTAAGCGTTGATTGACACCAAACCGATGCTGCTCATCCACTATTGAAAGACCTAAGTTTTTAAACTGCACACCCTTTTGTATTAAAGCTTGGGTGCCAATTACAAATTTGATTTCCCCACTCAAAATATCTCTGAGGATTAAATCCTTCTTTCTAGAGGTCAAATTTCCACTAAGAAAACCCAAATGAACCCCTAGAGGTTCTAGCCATTCGCTAAGTTTTTGAAAATGTTGCTGAGCAAGAAGTTCTGTTGGAACCATCAAAGCAACTTGAGTATTGGAATGAATAGCCTGGATAGCAGCAATTGCTGCAACTATAGTTTTTCCACTACCAACATCTCCTTGAAGCAACCGATACATAGGATATGAATTTCTTAAATCTGTTAATATTTCTCCGATAGCTTTTTTTTGAGCATTTGTCAATTGGAATGGCAAAGTTTCCTGAAAATGAATTTGCAATGATTTTGAATCATCTAGATTTCCTAAAGGGTAAGCTTTTTTTTTATACCGATTTAATTTTATCTTTTCAAGAGAAAGTAGGCGAGCCAATATTTCATCAAATTTTATTCGCTTCCATGCAGGATGTTTACGATTAACCAAAGAATTCTTGCAAATCTTTGGAGAAGGCGAATGCAGCAATTTAATTGCTGCGTCAAATTTCATTAAGTTGAAATGCATAAGAACAGGATTTGGAAGAGTATCTGTTAATTTGTCTTCTCTCATAGAACTGAGCACTGCTTTACGAATAAGATCTTGCGAAATACCTTGAACAGATTGATAAATAGGTGTCAAAGTCTTAGGCAAAGGAGCTTCAGCATCTACTATAATAGGATGGATAATTTCCTTTTGGAAAAAACTTCTGCATACTTCTCCTCGAACACGTACTTTTTTTCCAACCCTAATCCTTTTTTGATTTGAATTAAAAGAAAACCATCTTAAGAGGATTTTTCCACTGTGATCTGAGATCACTGCAGATAAGCGATATTTTGGAAACAACTTAAGATTAACACTGGAAATATAACCTTGAATTTGTATAAACTCTCCAGGATTTGCATGACTTATTGGGATTATTCTTGTCTGGTCTTCATATTTTATTGGAAGATACAAGAAAAAACCTCTTAACCTACCAGATTCCAGGTTGGGAAATTTTTTCTTAAGAATTCCTATTTTTTTTAGAGAAGATAATTTTCTCAAACCTTAGCCACATAGAAAAATTTTTGGAAAATCCAAAACCTCAAAACATAGCGATAGCATCTATTTCAAATTGAGCTCCAATTGGTAATCCACTTACCTCAACTGTAGAGCGTGCAGGAAAAGGAGGTTTAATTAGATTCTTCATAATTACATTAACAACTGAAAATTTTTTTAAATCTGTTAGAAACAAGTTAAATTTTACTATATTGCTTAAAGAAATTTCAGCAGCTTGGGCCACAGATTCCAAGTTCTTAAAGGCTTGATGAACTTGTTCTTCAAAATCTTCAGATATTAAAAATCCCGTAACTGGATTAATTCCTATCTGTCCAGATAGGAAAATTATTTTCTTTCCGAGTGAAATTACAGCTTGGGAATATGGGCCAATTGGACTAGGTGCTGACTTGGAAAAAACAGTTTGATAGTTCATCTAAATTTCCTTTCAAAACATAGGAGTGTTAACAGAAAATTAGGAAATATATTATTAAATTTATTAAAGGTTTAAATTCTGATTTGAACTTACTTTTTTTCAGCGAATGCCTTTTCAATAACATAATCTCCCAATTCAACATTGTTGAAAGAAACTTTAAATTCTCGAGTTTTCAAAATCTTTCTAATATCGGATAGCATTTTCGGATTTCCACAAATCATAGCTCTATCATTTTTTGGATCTAAAGGTGGAAGTCCAATTTCTTTGAAAAATTTTGGATTTTCAATTAAATCTGTTATGCGTCCTTGATTTCGAAATTCTTGACGGGTAACAGTGGGATAATAAATCAATTTTTCTTGGACTACTTTTCCTAAAGTTCTTGGTAATTCAATCCTGATGAAATCAGAATAAGCCAAATCGCTTATAAAACGAACTCCATGAACTAGGATAATCTTTTCAAACTTTTTATAAACAGAATGATCTCTAATAATACTTAAGAAAGGAGCCAATCCTGTACCTGTTGAAAACAGGTACAAATGTTTTCCTGGCTTCAAATTATCAATGACTAATGTTCCAATAGATTTTTTTCCGATTAAAAGTGGATCCCCAACTTTTAGGTTCTGCAAAACTGAAGTTAGGGAACCATAATTAATTTTAATGCTCAGAAATTCCAGTTGATTTTCACAATTAGCACTGGCTATGCTATAGGCCCGCATCAACGGTCTATTGTTTAATATTAATCCTATCATTACAAAGTGTCCGTTGCTAAAACGCAAAAAATTATCCCTAGTTGTTGTGAATGAGAAAAGATTTTCATTCCAATGATAAATATTTAGAATATGCTCAACATTAAAATTCTTCATTTTCACCCTTCTAAAAAAGAATTTTTGATCAGATTGGTTAAAGTAAAAGAACTAAAGTCTGCATTCCATATTGAATACAGCTAAAGATCCTGTTATTGTTTGAGAATCCTGGAGGATTCAATTTTATTCTTTTTCTGGATTTCTGGAAATTCTTCTTTTTTCCAGGACATTTTTGATATGTTCTTTGGCTGGGTTGGAGCACCTCAATGTTAAAAAAATGTTTTTTCATATTCTCTGTGAGCTTGATAATGTTTTTTCAATCTTCTGCACTGGCTCAGTCAAGGAGTGAGGTCAATGTTTACACTACTCGAGAACCACAACTTATCAAAACTTTACTAGAAACTTTTACGAAAGAAAGTGGTATTTTTGTCAATACCATTTTTATGAAAGATGGTCTTCTTGAACGAGTTAAATCAGAAAAAGAGAAATCCCCAGCTGATGTTTTAATGACAGTAGATATTGGAAATTTGCTTGATCTTGTTGACGCTGGAGTTACCCAACCAATTAAATCTGAAATTCTTGAATCTGTTATTCCAGCTAACCTTCGAGGAGAATATGGGCATTGGTTTTCACTTTCATTGCGTGATCGAGTTTTTTATCTTGAAAAGAATATTAATTTGAAAAATCTTAGTTATGAAGATTTAGCAAATCCTAGGTGGAAAGGAAAAATCTGCACTCGTTCTGGTCAACATCCATACAACACAGCCTTGATAGCAGCTATGATTTCACATAATGGGATAGAGGAAACAGAGGAATGGTTACGCGCTGTTAAAGCTAATCTAGCACGAAAGGCAACAGGAGGAGACCGTGATGTTGCTCGAGACATTCTTGGAGGAATCTGTGATATTGGACTAGCAAATACTTATTATGTTGGACATATGAGGAGCGCACAACTAGATTCTAAAGCCCGAAGATGGGGAGATGCAATACGAGTAGTCAGGCCCACTTTCCTAAAAAGTGGGGGAACCCATGTAAACATTAGCGGGGCTGCAATAGCAAAATACTCGCCAAATAAAGCGAATGCTATAAAACTCTTAGAGTTTTTGGTGTCAGAAGAAGCTCAAGCTCTTTATGCGCAAGCTAATTATGAATATCCAATACGTCAGGGAATAAAACTTGATCCTATAATTTCTAATTTAGGAACTTTTAAAGTAGATACTCTTTCTCTTATAGAAATAGCAAAAAATCGGAAAAAAGCCAGCGAATTGGTTGATAAAGTTGGTTTTGATTATTGAATCTATCTGAAGCGTTTCCTATGCCTATTCATTTTTCCTTGAAACGATGGGTTTCTTGGTCCCGCTCTGAGCGGGGGTTTATTTGGTTAATTATCTCTTCTTCAATTGCTTTACTTATTGTATTCCCAATCTTAACTCTTGGTTGGTACGCCACTTGTTCTAGTCTAGAACAGTGGAAACATTTAACTGCTCATGTTATTCCAAAAGCTTTTTGTAACACAATTATCCTCCTAACTGGAGTAGGATTTTTAGCAAGTTTCCTTGGAACAGGTTGTGCTTGGTTAATTTCTGCATATGATTTTCCATCAAGGAAGATTCTAAGATGGGCTTTATTATTACCTTTATCTGTTCCAACTTATATCATAGCTTTTGTTTATCTGGATTTATTTCATCCTATTGGACCTATTCAGGATTTTATGCGGAATACTATTGGAATAGATAATGCCCATCAACTTCAATTCCCAGATCTGCGTTCAATCTATGGAGCAATATTTGTCCTTGGCTTTGTTTTATATCCCTATGTTTACCTTAGTACGCGTGCATTGTTTTCAATGCAATCCTCAAATCTTTTAGAATCAGCAAGATCTTTAGGATTTGGAGGATTTGGAGTTTTTTTTCGGGTTGCATTACCACTAGCTAGACCTGCTATTTCAATTGGCTTGGTTCTAGCATTACTAGAGACTTTGAATGATATTGGTGCTTCTGAATTTTTGGGAATACAAACTTTAACAATCTCAGTTTATACCACATGGATTACAAGATCAGACTTTGGGGGAGCTGCACAGATATCACTACTCATGCTCATCTTAATAATTGGATTAATCACTGTCGAAAATCATGGACGAAACAATAGAAATTTATCTGATGCACAAATCCGTCCCATGAAAGCAAAACAATTAAAAAGAAAATTCCAAATGTTATTGGTTATCCCACTCGGGTGGATGCCAGTAATAATAGGTTTTTTAGCTCCGGCTTTGTACTTGCTTTCAGAGACTTTTAAGCGAATGAACATAGTGGGAAAATTATCTACTCAGCTGGTGACATGCTTATGGAATACAATAAGCATTGCAATCATCTCAACCGTTCTAACCGTACTATTTGGTTTAGCTGTTGCTTGGTCTGGATGCACCCCAAACAGGGGAAAGAATTTTAATATTGGTTACCTGTTTATGAGAATCTCAAGTCTAGGTTATGCAATTCCAGCAACTATTCTAGCAATAGGATTGCTAATTCCATTTAATTTGTTGGACCAGGCTTTGATGTGGCTAGGTTTTCAATTCAAACAATCCTTAACGGGTTCAATTTTTTCTTTGATATGTACTTATATAATCCGTTTCTTAGCAATTCCTTCTGGATATATGGAGGCAGCTTTCTCTAAGATACAACCAGAACTGGAACAAGCTGCACGTTTATTAGGAAAATCTTCTAGTGAAACTTTATTCAAGATCCAATTACCATTAATGCGTCCAGCATTAGTTGCAAGTGCTATGCTAACATTCATTGATTCAATGAAAGAGCTTCCAGCAACTTTGATACTTCGACCAATGAATTTTGATACTCTTTCAACCTGGCTCTATGGCGAAGCAGTTCGTGGAACATATGAAGATGGTTCTATTGCAGCTTTGTTCATTGTAATAGCAGGACTTATTCCAGTTATTTTATTGGCAAAAGCTGAAAAAAAGTAGAATAAAAATGTCCAACATATTGGAAATCGATCGCATTTGTTTAGCTTATAACACTAAAAATAGATTAATCAATGTGATAGATTCATTATCAATGAATCTATCAGCTGGTTCCATTGTATCTATCTTAGGTCAATCTGGCTGCGGGAAAACAACTCTTTTGCGAGCTATCGCAGGTTTTGAACCAGTTCGTTCAGGCAAGATTCTAATTAATGGTCAAATAGTTTCTTCTTCAACTATACAAGTTCCTCCGGAGAAACGCTGTATTGGAATGACATTTCAGGATTATGCTTTGTTTCCTCATTTAACAGTTGAGAAAAACATAGAATTTGGTTTAAAAAAACTAAATCATTCAGATCGAAAGATACGGATCAATGAAATGCTAGATCTAGTCAATCTACAAAAATCCAGAAAAAGCTACCCAAATGAGATATCAGGTGGACAACAACAACGTTTAGCATTAGCCCGTGCGCTAGCACCTGCTCCAGGCCTTTTATTATTGGACGAACCTTTCTCAAATCTTGATATAGGTTTGAGAGAAACACTTGCTTTTGAAGTTCGACAAATACTTAAATCAACTGGACATGCAGCTATCTTAGTAACCCATAACCAATCTGAGGCATTTGCTGTTGCTGATCAAATTGGAATAATACATGAAGGAAAGATTGCTCAATGGGGTACCTTGGAAAATATACTTCATTATCCAGCTAATAGTTTTATTGAAAGATTTGTTCGATATGAAACATCTCCAGGCAAAACCATAAAAAAATTCCCAGAAAGTTTATAACGATGAAAAAACCACTTACATTTCAAGCATCATTGTTTGATTCATTTTTTTTTAATTAGAAATGTTATCTGAAAAAGAATTCACACCAGATTTTAACTATTCATATAAAAAAGTTCAATTTTTTAGAACTGGTCCGTTAAAAACTAATCTATTTCCAAATAATCTACCTCCATTGTCTATTTATATTCATGTTCCCTGGTGCACAAAAAAATGTCCTTATTGTGATTTTAACGTACATCAAAGTAACAAGAAAACACTACCTGAATCCTCATATATAGAAGCGATCCAAGCAGATTTAGAGCAAGCGCTTCCAATGATATGGGAAAGAAAAAGTAAAATTATTTCTATATTTATTGGAGGTGGCACCCCAAGTCTTTTATCTTCATCTGCTATTGATAAGTTGTTAGAAATTTTCAGAACTCTTTTGAATATAAGATCTGATATTGAAATCACTATGGAAGTAAATCCAGAAACCGTTGAATCAGGAAAATTTCATGACTATGTTAAAAGTGGAATAAATCGATTTTCCTTGGGAATACAAAGTTTTAATGACAATTCTCTTACAAGATTGGGTAGAATGCACAATTCTACCCAATCTTGTGCAGCCATTGAAATTGCACAAAAAGCAGCAAATAGAATCAACCTTGATATAATGTTTGGCTTACCAGGACAGAATTTGCAGGAGTCCTTATTAGATATAAGAAAAGCGCTGAGTTTTGGAACTGAACATTTATCTGTTTATCAATTATCTATTGAACCAGATACTTTTTTTTTTAAAATCCCTCCAGAAATACCTCATGACGATTTGATTTGTTCTATGCAAGATGCAATTCAAATTGAACTTAACAATAATGATCTCAGACAGTATGAAGTATCTTCATATGCTATAAATGGTGCAGAATCATTACATAACCTGAATTACTGGGAATTTGGTGATTACCTTGGATTAGGTCCAGGAGCACATGGAAAAATATCCTGCAATGGAAAAGTTATTAGGCAAAAACGATTAAATAATCCAAAAATATGGATCAAAAATGCAATCATGCGAGATGGAAGTCACATTTCTGAAGAACGAGTGCTTACCAAGGACGAATTGCGTTTTGAGTTTATGCTGAATGTACTTCGATTAAAAAATGGAGTAAATATAAATTTGTTTTTTGAGCGAACAGGTTTACCCATAGACGAAATTTCTGAAAAAATAGAAAAAGGGATAAAGCTTGGTCTTTTAGAAAGAAATCTGAATATTCTAAAAACTACTTCTTTGGGCTGGAATTTCTTATCAGAATTACAAGAAATTTTTTTGTGATACTGTACTCGTAAAAAAAAAGCAGTATTAATGCGAAACAGTCTCTTAAGAATTCATAGTTTGATAAAACTAATAACATGATTGTGCAGTTAAATTTTATTAATCAATCTTCTAATTTTTTACTAAATGGAGGAGCATAAAACATGGCAAGCCTTAAAGGCATTCTGAAGAAAATTATTGATAAGGAAGTAAAGTTTGTTGATTTTCGTTTTACAGATCTAGCAGGAAGGGAGCATCATGTAACTATTCCAGTTAGCGCTGTTAATGAAAATAAATTAGAAAAAGGACAAGCTTTTGATGCTTCTTCAATTCCAGGTTGGAAGAATATTGAGTCGTCTGATATGCTTTTGGTTCCTGATCTAGATACTGCTAATTTAGATCCTTTTCATGAGGAAAATACTCTTGTCATGAATTGTTGTGTAGTGGAACCTTCAGATATGAAAGGTTATGACAGAGATCCTCGTTCTTTAGCAAAGCGTGCGGAATCATATTTAAAGCAACATTCAAACCTAGGAGATGCTGCTTATTTTGGTCCTGAACCAGAATTTTTTGTATTTGATAGCGTTGTTTGGGATACTAGTATGTCAGGTACCTTTGTTAAAATAAAATCAGAAGAAGCTTCTTGGTCAAGCGGAGTCGAAGGAACGGGGAGTAATGGTGGACATCGACCAGGCATAAAAGGAGGATATTTTCGAGTACCTCCTATTGATTCTTTTTATAATATGCGTTCTGAAATGTGCTTATTGATGGAAAAAGCAGGTCTGCCTGTTGAGGTACATCATCATGAAGTAGCAGCACCAGGCCAATTGGAAATTGGAACTAAATTTGGTACATTATTGCAACGTGCTGATTGGACACAAATGATGAAGTACATCATTAGAAATGTTGCTAACAATTATGGAAAAACAGCAACTTTTATGCCAAAACCTATTGTAGGTGATAATGGTTCAGGCATGCATGTCCATCAATCAATTTGGAAAAATGGGAAAAACTTATTTTCAGGGAATGGTTATTCTGGGTTATCTAAATTTGCATTGTATTATATAGGTGGAATTATGAAACATGCTAGAGCCTTGAATGCTATTACCAATCCAAGTACCAATTCATATAAACGTTTAGTTCCACATTATGAAGCTCCGATCAAATTAGCATACTCAGCAAGAAACCGATCAGCATCAATTCGAATTCCTTATGAAAGCAATCCAAATGGACAACGCATTGAAACACGATTTCCTGATTCTTTGGCAAATCCATATCTAGCATTTTCTGCTTTAATGATGGCAGGGCTAGATGGAGTGCAAAGAAAAATACATCCGGGGGATCCTGTTGATAAAAACTTGTACGATTTGACTTTAGAAGAAAGTTCTGAAATCCCCACTATGTGTAGTTCTTTAGATGAAGCATTAATTGCTCTTGATAGTGATAGGGAATTCTTAACAAGAGGTGGGGTATTCAGCAATGAAATGCTAGATGCCTTTATAGAGTTAAAAACACAGGATACGGAACGTTTGCGAGTAACAACCCACCCAGTTGAATTTGATATGTATTATAGTCTTTAGGTATTTTAAGAGCATAAAATTTCTAAAATTGAAGAGGGTTAAAAACATATCATGTAATTTTCACGTGTATTTTTCCCTTCTCAATCTAGCTTTTCTATTTTATAAGAATTACTTGTTTCTCCAGTCCAATCGCAGAGTATTGATGCATTTTCAGGCATATTATTTGTATTAAACCGAAAATAGTCAGTCTGAATTATTCCCATTCTATACGCATCTATATATTTTCCATTTGAGAAAAATTCTTCACGCAAAATACCTTCTCTTACAAACCCACATTTTTCATAAATGTGTACAGCAACTAAGTTATGTTGGTCAACAACTAGGTAAACTTTATGCAAATTTAATACTCTGAAAGCATAATTTATAGCAATTCTTGTTGCACTCAAAGCATATCCTCTCCCTTGAAAATTGGGTGCAATAATTATCTGGAATTCTGCCCTACGATGAATATAATCAATTTCTACTAGTTCAACTAATCCAGCTGGTTGATCGCTACTTATATGTTCAATGATAAACCGTCGTTCATACTGATCATGAATGTGGCGAGTATATAAAGCAACAAGTTCATCATAAGCTTCATATGGTTCTTCAAACCAGTATCTCATGATAGTATCGTTATTGTTTAACTTGTGTACAAATAGCAAATCTGAGCTTTCTAATGGACGCAATCTGATGTCAGTATTGGTCGACATATTTTTCTCACTTTTTTATTGTAAAAATTATATTTAAAATCATTAAAGCAACCAACAATTATATTTCATGATATTCACCAGATATTTTTGAAATTTATATTTTCAAGAATATTGCAAATTGATTTTTTTATTGATTGAACAGAAGAAAATCATATAACTGATTCTCCTAGATTAACAGAAATCCAGACTAATCAAAAAAGTATATAATAACGAATAATGAAAATAGCAACTTGGAATGTAAATTCTTTGAAAATACGTTTAGATCAAATTGTTACGTGGATATCTCAGAATTCTATTGATGTTTTATGTCTTCAAGAAACAAAGATTCTTGATGAAAAGTTTCCAAAAGAAATTTTTGAAAAAAATGGCTATCAAGTTTTTTTTTCAGGACAAAAAAGATACAATGGCGTTGCTATACTAAGCAAGTATAGATGCAAAAATATTATTTATAGCATTAATGGTTTTGATAAAACTCAAAAAAGATTTCTTGCTTTGGACATACTTTCTCCGATTGGCAATGTGTTACGTGTTGTGTGTATTTACTGTCCAAATGGGGAATCAGTAAGCAGCGACAAGTATATATATAAATTAGAATGGTTGGATGTTTTATATAATTACTTAAATAATGAAATATATTCTTATCCATATCTTGCAATGCTTGGTGATTACAACATAGCACCTGAAAATATCGATGTTTATGATCCAAAATCATTGGAAGGGCATATTCTCTTCTCAATTCCTGAACGAAACGCATTTAAGAGGCTCATATCCATAGGATTTCTGGATGCATTCAGATTTTTCAAAAAAATAGAAAGATCATTTAGTTGGTGGGACTACAGAAGAAAATCATTTCAGAAAAATTTTGGATGTCGCATTGACCATATACTTTTATCTAAAAGATTATTTCATTATTGTGTTAATTGTATTATAGACAAGTCACCTCGGTCTAATGCTCGACCTTCAGATCATGCTCCAGTGGTAGCAGAACTGATTTTCTAATGATATTAATTTACCAATTTCTAAAAATTAGGGGCGATAGCTTAGAAAGGCAGAGCATCGCATTCGCAATGCGAAGGTCGGGAGTTCGATTCTCCTTCGCTCCACATTTTTTAATTGTTTTATAAGTATGAAGTTTTTTAATTTCTGCATAAAGAACTCAGCCAGCAGGTCTATCTAATTCAAGGATTTTCAAAACTGAAATAATTTTTCAAGATAAAAAACTATTTAAGGATCTCTTCTGAGATCCTTAAATAGTTTGAAAGAGTCGATCAGAAAAAAATCCTCAAAAATTAGAAAATGAAAATGTTAGATCTATCAGAAAATTTTTTTAAAAATTAAGGATTTTCAGAAATAAGAATAGAATTCAAGCTTTGGTCTCTATTTCAGAGATTGGTTTAGTGGGGTTAATTTTAGAACGCTCATCAACAGGTTCGATAACAGTTGATAAAACAGCCTTTAAAGATAAACGCAACCGTCCCTTATCATCAGACTCAATAACTTTTACTTTTATTTGTTGACCTACAGATAAGATCTCACTAACACTGCTAATCCGACGATTAGCAATTTCTGAAATGTGTAGCAAACCATCCCGTCCAGGAAGAACTTGGACAATTGCTCCAAAATCCAGTATTCGAAGAACTTGGCCTTCATATATTTGACCAACTTCAACATCAGCAGTCATCTCAATAATTCGACGCTTAGCTTCTACTACATTTTTTTCATCGATGCTGGATATTGTAATTATCCCATCATCAGATATATCAATTTGTGTATTAGTTTCCTCAGTTAGAGCACGAATAATAGTACCACCTTTTCCTATTACATCTCGTATTTTTTCTGGCTTAATATTTATAGTCATGACACTTGGGGCAAAAATAGATAGTTTGTTTCGGGCTGTTTTTAATGCTTCTTTCATTTTTTTTAGAATGTGTAGTCGGGCTTCGCGTGCTTGAGCCAAAGCAATATGCATGATTTCCTGATTAATACCCTGAATTTTTATATCCATTTGTAAAGCAGTAATTCCTAACTCTGTTCCAGCTACTTTAAAATCCATATCTCCAAACCGATCTTCATCTCCCAAAATATCGGTTAGGATTGAAAACTTCTTATCTTCCAAGATCAATCCCATAGCAACCCCTGCTACATGATTACTAATAGGAACCCCAGCATCCATCATGGCAAGAGATCCTCCACATACAGAAGCCATAGAAGAGGATCCATTAGATTCTGTAATCTCTGAAACAAGTCGAATTGTATATTGAAACTCATCTGAAGAAGGCAAGACAGGAATGAGAGCTCGTTTGGCCAAATAACCATGTCCAACTTCTCTTCTCTTTGGAATACCAATTCTTCCTATCTCTCCTGTAGAAAATGGGGGCATATTATAATGAAGCATGAAACGATCACGGTATTCTCCCATAAGTGCATCAATAATTTGTTCATTTTGTTTTGTACCCAGTGTAGTAACAGCTAGAGCTTGTGTCTCCCCCCGTGTAAAAACAGCACTTCCATGAGCTCTAGGCAAAACTCCAGTTCGAATATTTATTGTTCGAACTGTACGAGTATCTCGTCCATCAATTCGTGGTTCTCCATTTAATATTCTGTTTCGAATAATTTTTGCTTCAAGGTCAAATAATAGATTGTCTATATATATTTCATCTAGTAAAGCTTTTCCTTCTGAGATGAGCTGGTTAAAGATAACTTGTTTTGCAGATGTTTTTATTTGATGGATTTTTTCTGTACGTTCCTGTTTTTCATAGATTTCATAAGCATCTTTTAATTCTTTAGATATACTCATTTCTATGAGTGAGATCAATTCCTGATCTTTTGCAGGAGGAGTCCAATGCCACTCTGGTTTACCAGCTTCAGCAACCAGAATATGGATATTATCCAGCACTACTTTTAATTTTTTATGTCCAAAATCAATAGCATTTACTAAAACTTCTTCAGATAACTGATTTGCTCCACATTCAACCATAAGAATGGTATCTTCATTTCCAGCAATAACTAAATCTAAATCAGAAAATTCTAATTGAGACGATGTTGGATTCAAAATATAGTTACCTTTAACATAACCAATTCTTGCTGCGCCTACAGGTCCTTCAAATGGTATTCCTGAAATGCTCAAAGCAGCCGAAGTGGCTATCATAGCTGCAATATCTGGATTTATTTCAGGATCAACAGATAATGTATGCAAAACAATTTGAACTTCATTTAAAAAATTTTTTGGAAATAAAGGCCGAATAGATCGATCAATCAACCGAGATGTTAATGTTTCTTTCTCAGAAGGTTTACCTTCACGTTTAAAAAACCCCCCTGGGATTCGACCAGCTGCATAGGTCTTTTCAATATAATCTACGGTTAACGGAAAAAAATGACTAGATTTAAATTCTTTAGAAGCAACAACTGTTGCTAGAACAACTGTATCTCCTATTGAAACTAGTGCTGAGCCATTAGCCTGGCGAGCAATCTCTCCCGTCTCCAATACAACATTGTGTTGTCCATATTCAAAAGACTTCGTAACCTTACTAAACATGAAAAATTTCCTTAAAATAAAACTGACCTAGATCAGAAAAAAGTGAAATTCAATAGTCTTCACCTTCTGAGAAGGTTTACCATTAATTTGAAATTATCTTCTTAATTCCAAATTCTCTATTAAAGATTGGTAAGCGTTAATATTCTTTCTTTTTAAATAATCAAGTAATTTTCTGCGTCGGCTAACCATGCGCAGAAGACCTCTTCTAGAATGATGGTCCTTTGCATGCTTTTTAAAATGGATAGTTAATTCGTTAATTCGCACAGTAAGTAAAGCTATTTGTACTTCTGGGGAGCCAGTATCGGTTTTACCCCGCTGAAATTTTTCAATTGTTTCTATCTTTTTTATATTATCTGCAGACATGGTTTATCTTAAAACCTCCTTAAACAAGCGCCAAAAATTGAGTGTGCAATGGCGTGATTCAAAATCATATTATTTTTTCGAAAGCCTTGCAAAGAAATCCTATTCCTATAATTATAGTTGATCTCTCTCATAAGATTTACAAAAAAATTTCTTGTTTTTTCAGTCTTTTTAACATTGAATTAATTAAAACTTTTGTAAAAATCTTTACTAGGAGAGAAAGAATATCAATTACAAACAAAAACAGTTATGAACTGATAACTGAATGATCTTTTAATACCAATTAATTTAAATCGAAATACATGATTTCTTTTAAAGAACAAAAAATTTCGTTCTTTAAATACTTCTTAAGATGCTAAATTGACAATTTTTACATTTGATTTTTTGCTGCTCTTTTTCGAAGACCTATTTTTGCATTCAATAAACGCCAGACATATATAAACCAACTAGAAATAGCATATAAAGAAAAAAATGTAAATAAAACTACTGGCGGTGCACTTGATACCAAAACAAAAGCTATTATGATTAATAATATCCACCAAAATGGGATTTTATTTTCTAAGGAAATGCTTTTTCCACTGAAAAATGGCAAGGATGATACCATAGCCATGGCAGCATATATTGTCAGAATAAAAGCAATCCATGCTATATAGTCATGCTTAATTAGAAAATTTCTATCAACTCCTAACCAAACAAAGCCAGATATCATAGCAGCAGCAGCTGGGCTTGGCAAACCCTGAAAGAATTTTTTATCAAGAATAGATTTGTTATTCACATTGAATCTAGCTAACCTTAATGCTGTTCCTGCAACATATAAAAAAGCAGCCAGCCAACCTAAGCGTCCTAAGGAATTCAATGTCCATTCATAAATAACCAATGCAGGGGCTATACCAAAAGAGGTCATATCAGATAATGAATCGTATTGGGCGCCAAAAGTTGATTGGGTATTTGTTAAACGAGCAATTCTTCCATCTATACCATCAAATAGCATAGCTAGAAAAATAGCTATAGAAGCAATTTCAAATTCATTATTCATAGCTTGAACAACAGCATAGAAACCTGAAAATAAAGCAGAAGTAGTAAAAACATTAGGTAATAAATAGATACTACGGTAGCGATTTTCCGGTAGATTTTTTAGAAAATTATTCATAATGTGCAAGCTGCTCCATGCTTCAAAAAATCCATAAAAAATTATTTAAATTTTTGCCATTTTTTTTCTGAAAAACAAAAAACGGTACACCTTTCAGAATACCGTTTTTGATGTACTCACTATAGAAAATGAAAATCTTAGAATTTATTTAATTTCTATTCTTATCGACTAATTTATTGGCACTGATCCAAGGCATCATTGCACGTAGTTTAGAACCTACCTTTTCTATCTCAGATTCTGAATTTATGCGTCTAAGAGAAGTAAGATTAGGTGAACCAGAAATATGTTCCAAGATGAATTTCTGTGCATATTTTCCAGTTTGAATATCAGAAAGACATTGATGCATAGCTTGACGCGTTTCCTTAGTAATTATCTTAGGCCCTGTTTCATACTCCCCAAATTCTGCATTATTTGAGATCGAATAATTCATATTAGAAATTCCGCCCTCATAGATTAGATCCACAATCAATTTAAGTTCATGCAGACATTCAAAATAAGCCATTTCTTTTGCATAACCAGCTTTTACCAAAGTTTCGAAACCTGCTTTTATGAGCTCTACAACCCCTCCACATAACACTGCTTGTTCACCAAATAAATCAGTTTCTGTTTCCTCGCGAAAATTAGTTTCAATAATACCAGCACGTCCACCACCATTTGCACTTGCATATGCTAATGCTATATCACGAGCTATTCCAGAATTATCCTGATGAATAGCAATTAAATGAGGTGTACCACCTCCCTGTTGATAGGTGCTTCGGACTGTGTGTCCAGGAGCCTTTGGCGCTATCATCATTACATCTATATCATTTCTAGGAATAATTTGTCCATAATGTATGTTAAAACCATGCGCAAATGCCAATGCAGAATTTTCCTTCAAGTTATTATGAACATAATTTTTATAAATATCTGGCATTATTTCATCAGGTAAAAGCATCATGACAATGTCAGATTCTTTGACAGCTTCTACAATTTCTTTGACTTTTAGGCCAGCTTTTTCTGCTTTATTCCAAGAAGATCCTTCTTTTCTAAGTCCAACGCATATTTTAAGGCCAGATTGGTGTAAATTCTGTGCATGTGCATGGCCTTGAGACCCATATCCAATAATAGAAATGGTTTTTTCTTTTATTAAAGAAAGGTCACAATCCTTATCGTAAAAGACTTTCATACAGCACTCCTAGTTTCTGATGAGTTTGTTGGTAAGAATTTAAATCTATGTTTAATTCATTTAGCATGTATTACAAAAACTCAAACCTTAAGTATTCGCTCGCCACGACCAATACCTAAAATACCAGTGCAAACAGTTTCAAGAATTAAATTTGGATCCAATGCCTCAATAAAAGCTTTAATCTTATCTTGTGTACCAGTCAACTCTATTGTATAAGATCGATCAGTTACATCGATAATCTTACCTCGAAAAATATTTGTCACACGGTTTACTTCTTCCCGATCTTTTCCAATAGCTCGAACCTTTACAAGAGTTAATTCTCTTTCAATATGAGGACCTTCTGTAAGATTTATTACTTTAACAACATCAATAAGACGATTCAAATGTTTAGTAATCTGTTCTATGATCCCATCAGATCCTATTGTAACAACTGTAAGCCGAGATAAAGTAGCATCTTCGGTTGGAGCTACTGCTAATGTTTCAATATTATATCCCCGAGCGGAAAATAACCCAACTACACGGGATAAAGCTCCTGGTTCATTTTCAATAAGCACAGATATTACATGTTTCATAAGCTTTAATTCTCCAAACATAAATGTTTAGAATCAAATATCATATCTGTCAAACCTTTCCCTGCTTTTACCATTGGCCAAACATTTTCAGTTTGATCAGTAATAAAATCCAGAAAAACTAAACGATTTTTATGTTTTAAGAAAGTTTCACGAAGTATTGGTTCAACATCACTTGGATCTTCAATTCGGAATCCAATATGTCCATAAGATTCTGACAATTTAACAAAATCGGGCAATGATTGCATATATGATGCTGAATAGCGTGACCCGTAGTCGATTTGTTGCCATTGTCTTACCATTCCTAAAAAGCGATTGTTCAAGCAAAGAATTTTAGGTGTTAACTGATATTGTAAACAAGTTGACAATTCTTGAATATTCATTTGAATTGATCCCTCTCCAGTAATGACTGCAACATCAGCATTAGGATTAGCCATTTGAACTCCCATAGCATAAGGAAGACCAACTCCCATAGTACCTAATCCCCCAGAATTGATCCATCTTCTAGGATGTTTAAACCCATAATATTGGGCAGCCCACATCTGATGTTGGCCAACATCAGATGTGATAAAAGCATCACCTTTTGTAACTTCCCAAAGTTTTTCAATTACGTACTGAGGCTTAATTAATTTGTCAGAATTGATATAGTGTAAAGACTTTTTTCCTTTCCAGGTTTGTATTGAATTCCACCAATTATCAATTGGAATTTGCTTGATTTCTTTTTTTGCAATTTGATATTCACTGTTCAAATCTATCAAAACATCTTTGATATTTCCAACAATTGGAATATCTGCTACTACACGTTTAGAAATAGAAGATGGATCAATATCAATGTGGATAATCGTTCTAGAATTCCTGGAAAAATTCTCGGGATTTCCAATGACTCTATCATCAAATCTAACTCCGATTGCCAAAAGCACATCGCAGTGTTGCATTGCCATATTTGCTTCATACGTTCCATGCATGCCAGGCATTCCCAAATATTGGGAATTATTGTATGGAATTCCACCTAATCCCATTAAAGTATTAGTGCATGGAGCCTTTAAGTACTTAGCCAGTTGTGTCAATTCCGTGCATGCATCTGAGAGTATTACTCCTCCACCAGTATAAATAACAGGTCTTTCAGATTTTAACAGTGCGCGCATTGCCCTTTTAATTTGGCCATAATGACCTCTTTTAGGTGGAACATAAGATCTCAATGCAATGTTATTCTCTGATGGTATATATTTACACTTTGCAGAAGTTACATCTTTTGGAATATCTACTAGAACAGGTCCTGGTCTCCCTGTTCTAGCAATGTAAAAAGCCCGTCTAATTGTCTCAGATAAATTTCTGACGTCTCGGACAAGAAAATTGTGTTTTACACAAGGTCTTGTGATTCCTACAGTATCACATTCTTGAAATGCATCTTCACCAATTGATGCTGTTGCTACTTGCCCACTAATAATTACCATTGGAATTGAATCCATATAAGCAGTAGCGATACCAGTAACAGCATTTGTAGCTCCTGGCCCACTTGTAACAAGGCAAACCCCTATTTTCTTTGATGAACGTGAATAAGCATCAGCTGCATGAACAGCTGCTTGTTCATGACGTACTAAAATATGTTGAAATTTATCTTGTTTAAAAATAGCATCGTAAATATAAAGAACTGCTCCACCAGGATATCCAAAAACATGTTCGACCCCTTCTGCTGCCAAGCATTTGGCAAGTATATCAGCTCCGTTTATTTCCATAATGTATTTCCTTTTACGGCTAATTCTGCTTTTTTAATGCAAGAAGTAAAAATAAATATTTTTTCCTGTTTTGGAAAACTAAATTGGAAGAAAGAATTTTCTTACCTATCTCATAAGCAATAAAAAAGCAATCCAGAATAATAGTTGACATTCCCTAAAAGAATGACAAAACTTTGTAAGCATTCTTAATTCGAAATATTTAGAATGGGAAAGTAAAGTTCTGCTGAATCATTTGCTTTTGGCTTGACCAACAAAAAACAATTAAATGAATAATCACATCGACTGATTGTGAAAGTAATATTCTTCGATGTTAAACATTTTTTCCATGCTGATATCTATAGAAAACAACATATAGTTTTCAATTTAACTCCTTATATAGACTTCTGCAAGTTAACTTTTGCAAGATTCGATTGTTTTAACTAATGAAATTAGTTGATTTGAGCCAACGAACAATGTTTCTAGACTTTTTATGATACATTAGAAAAAAATAGGAAAAATCTCTACTAGAAATTCTTGCAGAAAAAATCAAAATTTCAAGTATTATTGCTTTAATTAAACTCAGATGAATGGCGGAGAGGGTGGGATTCGAACCCACGGTACAATAAAAACAAGCACGCCTGATTTCGAGTCAGGTACATTCATCCACTCTGTCACCCCTCCATGTATCAAAAACTCAAGACTATGTCCTGTAATAATATTTTTCAATTACTAATTACTGTTCGTACTAAGACCAAATTGGAAAAACCAATTCGTGCTTGACAGGTTATTTAGGATTTATAATCTGTATGTCATTCATATAAGATTGCAAAACTTTTGGAACTACAATACTTCCATCTGATTTTTGGTGATTTTCTAAAATAGCAGCTAGAGAACGTCCAACAGCAAGTGCAGATCCATTAAGAGTATGAGGATATTGAATTCTTCCTTCTGTATCTCTAAATCTTGCTTTCATTCGTCTAGCTTGGAAAGTTTCACAATTTGAAATTGATGAAATTTCTACCCAAGCACTATGGCCAGGTAACCAGACTTCAATATCATAAGTTTTTGCTGAACTAAATCCCATTTCCCCAGTACAAAGTAAAATCACTCGATATGGAATTTCTAACAATTGAAGTACATATTCTGCATGCCAAACCATATTCTCAAGGATATCATAAGAGGATTCTGGATGAGCAATAGATACTAGTTCAACTTTATCAAATTGATGTAGACGTATCAAACCCCGAGCATCTTTCCCACTACTGCCTGCTTCAGAACGAAAACATGGAGTATGTGCTGTAAGTTTTATAGGCAATTTTTCAATTGGGATTATCGAATTTCTTACAGAATTTGTTAGAGTAATCTCTGATGTTGATATCAAATACTGTTCTTCATTTTTTTCTTTATTGGAAAATTTACCTCCTTTATTGACAATAAACATATCTTCCCTAAATCTAGGTAACTGACCAGTTCCAAATAGTGTCTTACTATTTACAATAAACGGAGTATAACATTCAATATAGCCATGTTGATCAACCTGAACATCAAGCATAAATTGTGTTAAAGCTCTATGCAAACGAGCCAATTTTCCTTGCAGAAAACAAAAACGCGAACCAGAAATTTGAGCGCTCAGCGAAAAATCTAACCCAAGTTCTTTTCCCAAGGTTACATGATCCCTAGGAGGAAATGGAAAATGAGTATTTAAATCTTGATTCTTTTCTAAATTCCTTGGATCCCACCTCCGTACTTCAATATTAGCACTATTTGAATTTCCCATTGGGACAGTATGATCAGGAATATTTGGCACTGAAATCAAAATTTCATGAAGCTGTTTTTTTAGGATTTCAAGCCTATCTTTTAGTACTTTCAAATTTTCAGGGATAGAATGGAAATTAGACTTAAATATAGCAGCATTAAAATCACCTCCACATGCTTTAAGATATCCAATTTCTCTAGCAATATTATTTCTTTTATATTGCAGCGTTTCTATCTGTGTTTGTATAGATTTTCTTTCGTTTTCTAATTTGTTAAATTGAGAAATATCAAATTCAATTCCCCGAGTTTTTAGAAAATTGGCTACAGTTTTTGGTTTTTTTCTTAAAAGGTCTAAGCTCAACATAAATTATATTTTTGATATTTAATACTTTTTTCTACATCCTAAAAACATCTGATCCCTCAGGTATTAAAAAATTAAATTCATCAGGGGAAAAAACAACATTCAAAGAAACATCTGGAAAATCAATTCGAGTTTTCTTTTCAAAGAAATCCAAAAATTCCATATATATTGGTATTTTATCTTTAAGACAGAGATCAACATGTTCAAAACTGATAATCTTACTTTTTGGAACCATCCTTAAGAGATTAGTTCCATTTTCATTGGAAAGATGCTGTATATTGAAAGACTTTCGAAAATCTTTCAAGTCAAACAAAACTGCAATTGGAGATGTTTTAAGTTGTTCAAGATTTATAATCAGAACTTGTTTTAATTCTGGATCGTATTGAAAGATAGATTTTCCATTAGAAATAATTGATTGTCTCTGAGGATATTCAATACATAATCGGAATTCCCCAGAACGTGTAAAAGAAAAGGTTCCTCTTTGTTCAATATTATTTCTTAAAGATTGAGTACCGAAAGTTTTTTGTGAAAAAGATCCCGATGCAGTTCTTGTATTTTCTAGAAAATCCAGAAGATCTTGATCTTGCAATTTTTTTTCAAATGAATAGGTTTGTTGCCAGAAACCTGGAATAAAAAAAAATAGAACTGCTAATAAATTGACAGTATGGAATTTCATCCATGTTTTATCAACTTTAATACGATTTATAATTTCCATTATACGTAAACCAATATTTCTATAAAATCCATCATTACTTGGAACTTCTACCTTTTTCAGAAAAAAGAACAAAATTATTGGATAAAATCTTCGAAACCCTCGATAATCAATATTAAGACAAATTAGGATAGCAATGTTATTTTTCTTTATTTACAAAGCTGTTTAGCTCAATATAGTTTGGTCTTGCTTGTTCTTTGAGAAACTTCACAACTCGAGAAATCTCGTTATGGCTAACAAATGCACCATGTATGCGAGTTGGTAGGCTACTCCCAGTAGGCAAATATAACATATCTCCCTTACCTAATAGGTTTTCTGCTCCTCCCTGATCAAGTATTATGCGTGAATCAATTTTTGAGGAAACCTGAAAGGCAATCCGTGCAGGTATATTAGCTTTAATTAAACCTGTAACAACATTGACGCTAGGTCGTTGTGTTGCTAGTACCAAGTGGATGCCTGCAGCTCGCGCTTTTTGAGTTAATCTAATAATCAATTCTTCAATTTTTTTACCAACTGATATTACAAGATCAGATAATTCATCTATGATCACTACTATATTTGGAAGAAGAGATGATGAATGAATGCTTCCAGCATCTTGGCAGATTTTATCATTGTATTCTGTTAAGTTTCTTGTACCTAATTGACTCATCATCTTGTATCGAACTTCCATTTCCTGAATACACCAGCATAAAGCATTTCTTGCTTTATGCATATCGGTTATTATTGGAGTGAGAAGGTGAGGTATGCCTTCGTATAAGTTCATTTCAAGCATTTTTGGATCGATAAGAATTAACCTTATATTTAATGGACTAGCTTTATATAGCAAAGATAAAATTATCGAGTTCAAACCAACTGACTTTCCAGAACCAGTTGTACCGGCCAATAATAGGTGAGGCATTTTTGATAAATCTGCAATTACAGCCTTTCCAAAAATATCCTGTCCTAAAGCTAATGCTGTCGATGAGTTGCAATCAATATATGCTTTGCTTCCTAAAATCTCTGAAAGCTTAATAGTATGTTTTACTGGATTAGGAAGTTCTATTCCCATGCAATTTTTTCCAAGTATTGTATTTGTTACTCTGAGATTTTCTGCTCGAAGTTCTCTTGCTAGATCCTTTGATAAAGAAAAAATTTGACTTCCCTTAACTCCCTTTGCTGGTTCTATTTCATAGCATGTTACTACAGGACCTACCTTCACTGATACAACTGAAACAGACACTCCAAAATCTTTTAACTTACTTTCAATAAGATCTGAGATATTTTGAATGTTATCTCCAGTCATTTTTATCTTATAATTTTCATTAGATTGCTCATCTAAAAGATCTAAGCAAGGCATGTTGATCATCTGTCCAGATGTCTTCGAATTCTCAGTATTTAATCTTCGGGAACATATCTGATCATTCTTCTGTATTTTTACATTTTTAGATTGTTTTAAACGTTTATCTCTTTTTTTGTTAATAGAGGTAAGCAATTTATATAAAAATTCGAAGATTTTAATCGAGATATTGGATATAGAAAAAAATAAATTTACTCCACATATGAGAAAAAGTACTAATATAATAATTGTTGGTACGGTACCAGTTACTTTGAATAGATAATCCAAAATTAGATTCCCAAAAAAACTTCTATTCCAATCAAATGCTTCGAAAGTATCAGAAAAACATGCTTCCAAACCTGTAGATCCAATCAGAAGGAGAAAAAAACCTGAATATCTTCTTAATGAGCTATCTTGTATACAATTGAAAATTTGATTTATCAGGGTTTTTAAAAAGGAACTAAAAAGAATAATGACTAACCACCAAGCAGATCGTCCAAACAAAAAAAAGAAAAGATCGGATGAATAAGATCCTAACAACCCACCTTTATTTTTTACTTTTATGACTTTCCAAGAATGAGACCAAGCAGGATCCAATGGATCCCAAGTAATAAATGCTAAACTCAAAAACATGGTCAATATTCCAAGCCAGATCAGGCGAGTTTTATATAGGAAATTTATAAATTTCCTGGAAAAAACAAAAATTCTTTTAAAAAAAAATTTGATAATATTTCCCGATAAAAAATAGTGATTCAAATAAATTTTATCCACGAAGTAAATCTAAATTTTGAAAAAAATTTCAGCTGATATAGCAGAAAGGATATTAGTAGTCTGGATTTCAATCATTAATAGGAAGATTTGAAGGTAATTTTTTAAAAAGAAAAGAAATCTTCTAAATAGAAAAATCCTATTAACTCAAAATTCAACTGGATACTGGATGCAAGAAAAACGTCTTTGAATTTAATTTTTCAACCTCAAATTAACTGAAAAATTCTTTCACGCGATCGGTCCAGGATTTACTTTGAGGTGAATGGCGATATCCACCATCATTTAGAGAGGCTTCAAACTGTCTTAGAAAATTCTTTTGTTCTTCATTAAGTCGGACTGGGGTTTCAACTATAATATGACAATACAAATCGCCAAGATTACTGTTTCTTATTCCGCGAATCCCCTTTCCTCGCAAACGAAATGTCCTACCAGATTGTGTGCCTTCAGGTATATGAATTTCAGCTTTTCCGTTAAGGGTTGGAACTTGAATTTCTCCCCCTAAAGCAGCTGAGGTAAATGGAATGGTCAATTCACAATGCAAGTTTTGACCATCACGTTGAAAAATTTTATGTTTTTTTATGTGAACTTCAACGTATAAATCCCCAGGACTCCCACCCATAACACCAGGTTCTCCATTTCCAGAAGATCTGATACGCATGCCATCATCAATCCCTGCTGGAATATTTACCTGCAATGTTTTATTGCAACGTAACTTTCCGCTTCCATTACATGAAGAACAAGGATCAATGATTTCTTTCCCTGCGCCATGGCATGCAGGGCATGTTTGCTGCACACTAAAAAAACCCTGCTGCATGCGTATAACACCTGAACCCAAACATTTGCGACAAGTTTTTGGGCTTGTGCCAGGCTTGGAACCATTCCCGTGGCAAATAGAACAACTTTTCCAATTGGGAACTTGAATTTCAGTATTAAAACCACGAGCTGCTTGCTCTAAAGTTATTTCCAGAGAATATTTTAGATCTGAACCCTGGTAACCATGTTGAGAACTACCTTTTCTACTTGCTGAGGTTCCAAATATTTCACCAAAAATATCTCCGAAAGTATCAGAGAAACCACTTCCCATAGAAGAAGTATTTCCCTGTGCTCCAGATGTTAAGTTTGGATCTATACCTAAGTGTCCATATCGATCATATGCTGCACGTTTCTCAGGATCTCCAAGAATTTCGTAAGCTTCTTTAACTTCCTTAAATTTTTCTTCTGATTCTTTTCTATTAGAAGAATTCCGATCTGGATGATATTTCATTGCTAATTTTCGATAAGACTTTTTAAGGTCAATTTCAGAGGCATCTCTCGACACACCTAGAACTTCATAGAAATCTCGTTTCATGATAAAAAAGCCTCATCATTCTCAATAATTGGTTCCAAATGAAATTTAAAAGACATCATAAAAAATATAATTAAGGGTTCTTTTTTGATGCTAATTTTACTTTACTTCTTTAAAATCAGCGTCAACAACACTGTCATCTTTTCCAGATTCATTAGCTGAATCTTGTTTTTCCGGTTGTTTATCTTTGATGTCAGCATACATTTTCTCTCCAAGTTTTTGAGATGCAGCTACTAAAGCTTCTATCTTAGAATTAATGCTATTCTTGTCGTTTTCTTTTAGAGCTTCTTCAAGATTCTTTATACATGATTCAATCGATTCTTTGTTCGAAGGTTCAAGTTTATCTCCATATTCATCTAGCGACTTTCGTGTGCTTTGTATCAGGCTATCCGCTTGATTTCTAATCGTAGCTAATTCTGCAATTTTCCGATCTCCCTCTGCATTAATTTCAGCATCTTTAACCATCTTCTGTATTTCATCTTCCGAAAGTCCAGAATTAGCCTTAATGGTGATTTTGTTCTCTTTTCCTGTTCCTTTATCTTTTGCCGAAACATGCAGAATGCCATTTGCATCAATATCAAATGTTACCTCAATCTGAGGAATTCCTCGAGGAGAAGCAGGAATTCCTTCTAAATTAAATTCACCCAGAGCTTTGTTTCCAGAAGCTATTTCTCTTTCTCCTTGATATACTTTTATAGTAACAGCTGGTTGATTATCTTCAGCTGTCGAAAATATTTGAGAAAATCTAGTTGGAATTGTGGTATTTTTCTGGATCATTTTTGTCATTACCCCGCCAAGTGTTTCAATACCTAGAGATAATGGAGTTACATCTAACAGGAGAACGTCTTTCCGATCACCTGATAGAACAGATCCTTGAATTGCTGCACCAATAGCAACCGCCTCATCAGGATTTACATCCTTTCTAGGTTCTTTCCCAAAAAATTTTCTAACTTCCTCCTGAACCTTTGGCATTCTAGTCATTCCTCCAACTAGAACCACATCATCTATATCGGAAACTTTGATACCAGCATCCTTAATTGCAACCTGACAGGGTTCTATGCTCTTTTTTATAAGAGATTCCACTAGTGATTCCAACTTTGCTCGAGTAATTTTTACATTTAAATGTTTTGGTCCAGTTGAATCTGCTGTAATATAAGGCAGATTAATTTCAGTTTGCTGAGCAGACGAAAGTTCAATTTTTGCTTTTTCTGAAGATTCCTTGAGACGTTGTAATGCTAGAACATCCTTAGACAGATCAACTCCTTGTTCTTTTTTAAACTCTGCTATTACATACTCAATAATTTGCTGATCAAAATCCTCTCCACCTAAAAAAGTATCTCCATTTGTAGAAAGGACATCAAATTGTTTCTCACCATCTACATTAGCTATTTCTATGATTGACACGTCAAATGTCCCACCGCCAAGATCATAGATTGCAATTTTCCGATCCTTCTTCTCTGTTTTGTCAAGACCAAAAGCCAAAGCAGCAGCAGTAGGTTCATTAATTATCCTTTTTACTTCTAAGCCAGCTATTCGCCCGGCATCCTTGGTTGCCTGTCTCTGACTATCATTAAAGTATGCAGGAACAGTTATTACTGCTGCCTTTATTTCTTCTCCTAGATAATCTTCAGCAGTTTTCTTCATTTTTCGAAGCACTTCAGCAGATACTTGGGGCGGAGCAATTTTCTTTCCCTGAACTTCAACCCAAGCATCGCCATTTTCTGCTTTAACAATAAGATATGGCATTAATTCCACGTCTTTTTTAACAGCTTTTTCAGAAAATTTCCTGCCTATTAGTCTCTTAACTGCATGCAATGTATTTCTTGGATTAGTAACAGCTTGACGCTTTGCTGGTGCACCAACAAGGACCTCTCCATCATCCATATAGGCAACAATTGAAGGCGTTGTACGGCCTCCTTCAATATTTTCAATAATTTTGGCTTGCCCTCCATCCATTATAGAAACACAACTGTTGGTAGTACCTAAGTCAATGCCAATTATCTTTTCCATGGTTTTTTTACCTTAAACGAACTTACAAATTTACAGTTAATTTTAGATTCAAATAGCTCCCAATTACCTGGGGTCAGAAACAAGGTTTTCAAGATAAATATGAAAAACAAAACAAAACGAAATTTTTCCTTTGAAAATTCTCAAATCCGGATTTAATTTAATATGTTTCTGAGAAAAATGAATCTAAAAACCCTGATCTTATTCTTTATCAATAGCTATAACAACCATAGCAGGGCGTAGTATTCGATCCCAGATCGAATACCCTTTCTGAAGAACCTGAACTATTGTATTGATGTCTTGATCAGCAGTTTTGATTGAAGAAACAGCCTGATGAAGATATGGATCAAATTTCTCACCTGTTTTTGGAGAAATTTCCTTAATCTGATTTCGATCAAAGACAGAGACAAGTTGTCTCAAAATTGCCTTCACACCCTCGTGAATCGATCTAATAGACTGATCCTTTTGAATCAATGAAGCTTCAAGACTATCCTTAACAGGAATAAGACTTTCTGCAAAAAATTCTATGCCAAATTTTCTTGCTTTTGAAATTTCTTCCGAATTTCTACGTCTTATATTTTCGATTTCAGCATAAGCTCGAAGATTTTTATCTTTTTGTTCACTAAGCATTTCTTCAGTTTTTTTTAGATCAGATTGAAGTCGGAGTATTTCCTCTTGTAATCCTTCTGAAGGTTTTTCAGAATTATGAGCTCCTTCTGAACTAGAAGAATGATTATTCCCTGTACCATCTGTTTTATTATAGTCCGTCATTTTGAAGAATTCCTTGATAAAAAATAGATACTGGCGAAACTTGAGGGTAATTTCTTCTATTTCAAGATCGGGCAGATTTTTTATTGTATTTTTGCTAAGATGTCTTATTTTTAAATCTTTTTAAAGACTTATTTAAGTCTTCTTCTTTTTTCACTAAACAATGAACTTCTAGATCAAGATTTATATTTGAAACTAGTCTTTCGAAAAGATTTCAGAAAAATAGAATTACCAATTCTGAATATGATGTAATACTAATGAGTATAAACCTTTTATCCATGAAGAGTGATCATTAAGAGCTGGAATATATCTAAAATGTTTCCCTCCGCATTTTAAAAACATAACTTTAGATTCTTGTTCTATTTCTTCCAACGTTTCCAAACAATCGCAAACAAATCCCGGACACATTACATCAACACTTTGAACACCTTCCGAAGCTAGTTTTTTTAAAATAAAATCTGTTGAAGGTTTTAACCAAGCATTGAAACCAAAACGACTTTGAAAAGATATCTTTAGTTCTTTATCTGATAAGTTTAAACTTTTTTGAATTAGAGAAGCTGTTTCAAGACAATCGTGATAATAAGGATCTCCAAGAACCACTGAAGATTGTGGTAAGCCATGAAAACTGAGTACCAAAACTTGAGGCCGAAATTGTTTCTTTATCCAAAATTCTTTTATCTGATGTATTATCGGTTGAATATAATATTCAGAGGTATTAAAACGTTTGACAAAACGCATATTAGGCTGATTTCGAAGATTCTTCAAATATCGATTCACCTCATCTGAAACACTTGCTGTTGTACTTGAGGAATACTGAGGATACATTGGAAAGATTAAAATACGATTACATTCACTATTGATCAATTTTTTCAGTGATTCTGCAATACAAGGTTTTCCATAGCGCATAGCTTGCTCAACCCTTATATTCAGATTCTTGGCACTAAACAATTTTGTTAGTTCTGTTACTTGTCGTTGGCTATAAACTGCAAGCGGAGATCCATCTTTCATCCAAATTCTTTGATAACGTGATTCGAGTTTTCTTGGCCTGGATAATAATACAAAGCCATATAGAACAGGGATCCATATAAAGCGCGGAATTTCAATTACTCTTGGATCAGAAAGAAATTGGGACAGATATTTTCTAATACCTTTTCGAGTTGGAGATTCTGGGGTCCCAAGGTTTACTAAAATAACTCCAATTGGATCAATATTTTTACTAGGAGAAATAGGAAAGAATTTGGAAGCATTAAAGCTTGAACCTGTATTGATTTCACCGTTTGAGTGTTTCTTATTACGGATTTTATAGAAGAAACTAGAAAGGGAGATCATATTGACAATATCCTAGCAAGATATCCAAGAAACGAACCAGGTAGAACATAAGAAAAAAAATAACTATCTATCAAGATAAGTATTGATGATGATATCATCTCGAGAGTGAGTTATTTTCTCTAGTTTCAAGGAGTAATTTTTGATTCTTTTTTATTCATAAAATTTTTATTAAAAAAATAAATCCAATAAACAAGGAAAAAAACAGCTTTACTTTCCGAAATTTATAAATTTTTTTTCCATTTCTAATTTTAATCATAGTTTTGTTTTTTAAGTGAGAAATTAAAACAATTTCTCACTTAAAAATTCCATGTCATTTATCTTTAATAAATATATAAGATCTAACATACATTAACTGCATATATGCATTTTCCAATAGTTGCTCTAATCGGAAGATATCAAGATAACGGTTTAGATGTTCTGCTAAAACAGCTTATACGAGTAATTACTAATAAATCTGAATCTCAGATTCTAATTGAATCAAGAACAGCTCATAACACAGGATTAATTGAATATCCAACTGCTAATCTAGAACAAATAGGCATGAATGCTTCTCTAGCAATCATTGTTGGAGGAGACGGAACTGTTCTTGGAACAGCCCGATATTTAGCTCCTTACAAAGTTCCGTTGCTTGGAATTAATCATGGACGATTGGGTTTCATTACAGATATTCCAATTCAAGATTTAGATAATGCCATCAAACAAATCATGGAGGGAAATTATCAAACAGAAGAAAGAATATTGCTAGAAACAGATATATGGAGAGAAAAGCAAAAGATGCACACAACATTATCTCTTAATGATGTCGTGCTAAATCGTTCTAGTAGAGGAGGAATGATTGAAATTAAGATTGAATGGAATAACTTATTCATGTATACACAGCGTGCTGATGGAATTATTGTTGCAACACCAACAGGATCTACAGCTTATGCATTAGCTTCAAATGGCCCTATCCTTTATCCAGATTTACAAGCTATTCTTCTAGTCCCGGTTGCTTCACAAACTCTATCAAGCAGGCCTGTTGTAATTCCAGAAGATGGAATTCTAAATATGACTCTTACTGAAGCAAGCCAATTTCCTGGAGCTAGTGCTCATTTTGATACACAAACTTGGTCAGATTTGCAAGTTGGAGATCAGATAGTTGTAAGAAAATCTAAACATACAATTTGTTTTGTTCATCCTAAAGGATATAGTTTTTTCTCTACTTTAAGGAAAAAATTACATTGGAATGTAATGCCAGAATTTTCTGGAGTAAAATTTAAATCTCCTTGATCTTTATCAAAATTTAATTTGCTCAAGAGCTAACCATTCAATTAATTGTTTTAATGTTTTAATTTCTCAGGGTAGAAAACAGAATATGCAAAATTCTTTCTCGCATGATCAATATAAGATTTTTTTTAAATTTACATACCATACCTATCTCTATGTATTCACTAAGGATTATAATAGCCCAAATTTACCTTATGCTAGTTGCTAGCATAAGTGGATGTTGCTTTGTTAAGAAATTTTCATATACACCAGATGTTTATCAAGGCAATTGGATTACAGAATCCATGATATCTCACCTAAGGCCAGGAATGACACCTAATGAAGTTCAATCTATATTAGGAACTCCTGTTTTTATCAAAAATTCATCTGATTATACCCAATGGATTTATCTGCATTTTATATATAAAAATTCTGGAATTTCAGAAAAACTGGAACTAACTATCTGTTTTAAAGAAAAACATTTAGTCCGATGGTACACTACTAATTGAACTTAATAATTAAATTCAAAGAAGAAAAGTTCGATTTTTTTTAATAAGGAGTTTATTTTTATGACTCGCATTGCTGTTTCTGGAACTTGCGGAAGAATGGGAAGATCAATTATTGAATCAATTATAAATGATTCTTCTATGGATTTAGTAGCAGCTCTTGAAAGAACAGGAAATCCTAACATTGGAAAAGATGCTGGGTATGCATTGGGTAAAAATCTTGGAATTAAAATTACTGATGACCTTAATTCTCTTGCCAAAGCAGATTGCCTCATTGACTTTACAAAACCAGATGCTTCTCTGAAACATTTAGATGCTTGCAAAAAATTTGGAACAAAAGTTGTCATTGGAACTACTGGTTTTGATGAAATGGGTATAGAACTCATAAAAAGAGCGGCTCAAGATATAGCAATAGTTTTCTCTTCAAACATGAGTATAGGGATAAATTTAATTTTTAAGTTAATCAAAATAGCATCAGAGATTCTCAATTCCAATTTTGATGTCGAAATTTTGGAACTACATCATAAAAAAAAATCAGATGCTCCATCTGGTACAGCTCTGAAAATGGGAGAAATCATTTCTTCATCTCGATCTGTCAAATTATCTGATATTGCTGTGTGGTCAAGGTATGGAAATTCATGCGAAAGACAACCTGGACAAATAGGATTCTCAACTATGCGAGGGGGTAACACCCCTGGGGAACATTCTGTCTACTTTTTTGGAGATGGAGAACAAATTCAAATCAAACATCAATCAAATGATAGATCTATCTATTCAAAAGGAGCTATTTATGCTGTTCGTTTTTTGATTGACAAAAAATCTGGCATTTATGATATGCAAACTGTTCTTGGCTTATCGTGAATCACGATTTGTTACTAAGCAAATAGTTCTACGATAATATCGTTGGTTCAATCTCCAATATTATGCCAAATTTATTTTTGATATCGATTCTAATGGCATTGGATAACTTTATCACTTCATCAGCTGTAGCATTTCCTAGATTTATTAAAACTAACGGATTTTTTTTGGATACTGCAACACCTCCCTGTTTTTTTCCTTTCCAACCGGATTTTTCAATCAAGTATCCAGCAGAAATCTTATAGTAACCATCATTTTGTTCATTAAAAGGAAGATCTTTAAATCTTTCAGAAAGGCTTTTTTTCTTTCTTATAGAGACAATGGGGTTTTTAAAAAAACTGCCTACATTTCCAAAAATAGCTGGATCAGGAAGTTTTGCACGACGTATCCTGCATATGGCATCAAACACATCTTTCAACCGAGGAACAATTGAAGTTGATTTGAAAAAATTCTTCAAATCAGGATGTTTTAATTCTGGTTTCCAGAATTTAGAAAGGATTAGACAAATAGATACAATTAGCCATTTCTGATCATGATCATTCATCTTTTGTTTAAAAATGCTATTACGATACGAAAAATTACAATCCTTAGCATTCATATGGACCATATATCCTGTCCTTATGTTCCAAGCATTTAAACTATAAAGACAATCGGATAACTCCATTCCATATGCGCCAATATTCTGCACTGGGGCTGCACCAACAGTTCCAGGAATTAAAGCTAGATTTTCCAGTCCGGACCAACCGTTAGTAATACATCTTGCTACTACACTGTGCCATGATTCTCCAGCAGCAACTTCAATGATTAGATTTTCTCTATTTTCCTTAAGAATATTGATTCCAAATAACTCTACTTTGACTATTAAACTTTTTACAATTTTTGGAAAAACAATATTGCTACCTCCACCTAAAATTGATATGCAAGAATATAGCTTTGCTATGTTAGATAATTTTTGCAGTTGAGAAATATCGGATATTCTTAAGAAAGATAAAGCGATAGAATTAAGTCCAAATGTGTTCAGAATTTGAAGATCTTTTGGATGTGGTTTGAAATATAACTGATTGGTCAAGTACATAAAATTTTCTAATCTTACCTAAATGAAGAACATAAAACTAAGAAAATAATCAACGATCTTTAACCACTAATTAAATTTAAAATGCAGATCTAATCACAATTTTATATTCCTATTTTTTCAATAGATTTATTGAGCAGTGACTTATAGACAATCTTGTTGAATTCTCATCTAGGAATGTACATAATTAAAGATATAATTATCTGCTTGCCTAAAGTAGCTTTGTTATATAGAATTCTAGTCCCTATCATTAGAATTTTTGGGCGGGAATAGCTTAGTTGGTAGAGCGCAACCTTGCCAAGGTTGAGGTCGCGAGTTCGAGCCTCGTTTCCCGCTCCAATTCTAACCTTTTTTCTTGAAAATTGGAGATTTTTTTCAAGATTTTCTGTATAAAGCAGAACTTTTTGAAGGTCAATTGAATTCTTTCAAGTAGTTCTCTATTCCAGAATGTTTTAGAAATCTTTCATCAGTCTAAAAAATGGAGAATTTAGAGGGGGGGTGAAATTTTTTCTTGCTTGAAAGAGAAAATGCATTTCAATTAGTTGGCGCAATGGCAGAGCGGTTATGCAGCGGACTGCAAATCCGTGAAGGTCGGTTCGATTCCGGCTTGCGCCTCCATATGACCGGCTTTTCAATACTTTTTATCTAAAGAAATCAAAAGAATTAATTTTTTGAGAAAAATTTCTCGAAAAAAATACTTAAATCTAGAGAAAATATTTATTTGACCATTTTTAAGATTTAAATTCTTTCAGAATTCAATGTTTATGTTTCTTTAGTAAATTTTTCTGTGCTTTGTTTTTTCCTAAAAAGTTGAGATTCATCTTTGATTTTATGAGAAGTTTTCCACTTCCAAATTATTTTCCATCCCCTGCAAAATCTCGTTTTTGCAGCCAATGTGGTTCTTCAATTCATCGGAGAATTCCAGAAGGAGATAATAGAAAGCGTGATATTTGTGACTTTTGTGGTGCAATTCATTATCAAAATCCTCGAATAGTAGTTGGAACTATTCCAATTTTGGAAGATAAAATTCTTCTGTGTAGACGAGCAATATCACCCAGATACAATACTTGGACATTACCTGCTGGATTTATGGAATTAGGAGAAAGTAGTATAGAAGGAGCAATTCGGGAAACTTTTGAAGAAGCAGGAATTATAGTAAATATTGGAGAATTATTTACTATAATTGATGTACCAGAGGTAGCACAATTGCATTTGTTTTATTTAGCTCATCCCTTGAGCACAGTTCTAAATCTTGGACCAGAAAGTTTAGAGGCTCGTTATCACAAAGAATCTGAAATACCATGGGATGAATTATCCTTTGATACAGTTATAACCACAATTACTCAATTTTTTAAGGATCGAAAGGTTGGAATTTTTGACATACATCATTATTCGTTCAATTCTCAAAAAAACTAATTTTCAAAAAATTTTGACTACTTTCTTTACTGTTTTCTCAGAACATAACTAACTGTTTTTCAAAATCTGATGATTAATTAATTTCAATTAATGATTGCTTTACTCATTTTCGAGAAATTTATTCTTCTATTTATATGAAAATATGTCAATTATCTTTCGTGCGTATCCTATAATCCGAAAAGCTTTGTTTTCTATGAATCCTGAAGCTGCACATGAATTCTCACTATCAGCCTTAAACTGTTTACAAAGTTACTCAATTTTCCAAAAATTATTTCCAATAAAAGAAAATATTGAACCTTGCTTTTTAATGGGTCTTAATTTGAAAAATCCTGTAGGATTAGCTGCAGGTTTTGATAAAAATGCATTGCATATAGATGCATTGGGAAACCTTGGGTTTGGATTTATAGAAGTTGGAACTGTAACACCTCAACCACAACCTGGAAACACAAAAAGGCCAAGAATCTTTCGTCTTGAAAAAGACGAAGCTATTATTAACCAATTAGGTTTTAATAACAATGGGTTAAAAGCACTTATCTCAAATATTTTGCAAAGCAAATGGCGATCTTCTGGCGGAATTTTAGGAATAAACATTGGAAAGAATTCCAGTACAAGTATAGAGGATTCTGTATATGACTATTTAGAATGCTTGACTCAGGTTTATCCTTATGGCGACTATGTGACTGTGAATATTTCATCCCCGAATACTTCTGGACTTAGGGATTTACAAGTAGGGAATCAGTTAATAACTCTACTAAAATCGCTGCAGGAAAGAAGAGAACAATTAGTAAACATTTATGAAAAAGAAGTGCCTTTAGCAATTAAGATTTCTCCAAATTTAACGGTTGAACAAATAGATTTTCTAGTAGATGTATTGCTAACCTATAGAATAAATGGTGTGGTTGCAACAAATACTTCCTTACTATCTAGAGACCTACAGGAAAAATTTGGACCGACTGGAGGACTGTCAGGAGCACCTATACATGAATTATCTCTTTCCGTGATTAATCGCATTAAGGAAAAATCTGGTAACAATATAGACATCATAGGATCAGGAGGTATTCTTTCTGGAAAGCAAGCATCTGAAAAAATGAGATCAGGAAGCACTGCAGTACAAATATATACTGGATTAATATATCGTGGTCCTATATTAATAGATGAATGTATAAAAGCTATTAAAGAACTTAAATTGCCAATAAGAAGAATTCATGAGATAGGAAGCCCTAGCGTATGAATTCAAAAAAGAAAACGTTTCAAGATTATAACTCTACTAAACTGAATTATTTAATTATCTGTTTTTGTGCAGATTGGTGTCTCACTTGTAAAGATTATAAGCAAGAGTATCTGAATCTATCAAAGAGGTTTTGTGAACATATTTTCTATTGGATAGATATCGAAGATTACCCTGAAATTTTAGAATATGAAGATATTGAGAATTTCCCAACTCTTCTGATTCAAGTTGCGGAAAAGATAGTATTTTTTGGAAGTGTATTTCCATACATTAAGCATCTGGAACGATTAATTCGGAGTATTGATAGAAACAGTCCAATTGTATCAACCAAATTTCCGGATAATCTAGTTTCTAGGATTGGACATCCTACAATTATTTCTCTGAACAAACCAATTATGTGAATTGGTTTCAATATGCAAATTTTCGATAAAATTTTCTCATTCTCTAAGCTAAAAGTACGATAAAATGAAAAAACTATATTTTCAGTTTTTTTATTTCTTAACTTCTAATCATAAGCTATAGTTTTCCAAGAATGAATACAAAGACTCAAAAAGTTTCTTGCCCGAACTCAACTACTGAGATTTGGAATATGCATCCTCGAATTTTTCTGGATATTGATGATGAAGGAGTTGCTAAATGTTCCTATTGTGGAACCGAATATCATATAACCAAAGAAAAAATACGATCAAATTTTCAAAAATAGTTGTTAAACAACTCTAACTCTATTCCAGGAAATACAATTTATGGGAATTGTATGTTTAAAAGAATTTGTAAAGCAATATTACCTGTTGCAGGTATGGGAACCAGGCTTTTACCAGCAACCAAAGCTATACCTAAAGAAATATTGCCAATCATGGGAAAACCGCTGATCCAATATGCAGTTGAAGAAGCAGTTTCTTCAGGAATTACACAAATTATTTTTGTAACAAATCATCATGAAGATATCGTGAGAAATCATTTTAGTTATTCACCTGAACTAGAAGAAAAACTTACAGCACTAGGAAAATACGAATTTTTAGAATTGACTAGAAAAATCGTTCCAAAACATGTTGAGTTTACATATGTTTCTCAAAAATACCCTTTGGGATTAGGAGATGCCATATTAAGAGCAGCTGATTTGATTGAGAATGAACCATTTGCTGTATTGCTTGCTGACGATCTTATTGATTCGGATCCTTATCCTCCTGTCTTGAAGCAACTGATTGACGTTGCCGTTCAACAACAAGCTAATGTCATTGGTGTAGAAGAAATTTCACCTTTTGATTCAAACAAATATGGAGTTGTTTCAAGCAGAAAAATAAGCAAAAAAATGGAAAAAATTATTGATATTGTTGAAAAACCAAATCCTGAAGATGCTCCATCTAATCTAGCTATAGTAGGCCGTTATATATTAAGAGCAGAAACCATGCTACATTTGCGTTCTGTAAAACCTAGTTTAAACAATGAAATCCAATTAACCGATGGGTTAGTTTCTCTTGCACATGTTATGGATGTTTTTGCATATCGCTATTTTGGTTCTAGATATGATTGTGGTAGTAAAGATGGAATATTGAAAGCTACATTATCTTTCGGCGAAAAGTATAAGGGCTAGGTTGGAAAATTGAATTCATGAAGCGAATATTTTTAATCAAACTTTCCAAGGATAGATAATCGAATAAATGATTTCAGTGCTAGAATGACTGATATGAATTCAAAAAGAGAAGATATAATCCAGATTATAAGACCACCTATAATCTGATCGGTTTCCGGTTCAATTGGAATAGCTCGACCACATAACTCAAATAATGGGTATAAATCATATTCTGAAAAAACTATAACAGCGCCAACTATCATTTGCGGTAACATAGTTAAAATGGGAGAAATGATTCTGACTCCTGGTTTCATTCTTGCAGGAGGACTGGTGCGACGATCCAGTATTATATTCCAATATGCAATTCCACTTAATAGCACAGACCAATTCATAAGTTTATACAAGCGTAAATCTATCATAGAGTAGAACTGGATAGACGGTACTAACCATATCAACACCAAAGATACAAACAATATTGGAATTATTATCCTATGAGTTAGGAGTTTGGAAAAAACTGATCCAATACTTGAACCTAATAGATTTCGGATCTTATATCTTATATTTGGCGATATTCCAGCTCGGATTATGGAATTCGGAAATGAAGCTATCAAGAAAAACGGACCTATATGATGTATGATTAGATGTTGAATTCGATGAATAAAAAAAACACGTTCAGCATAATAGTCTAGTTTGCTGTGCATAGATAGGTAAATTAAAACGATGGAAAACCAAAATAAAATATGACGGATCATAGAAACAGGACGGTTTAATGATCCACGAATGAATAGAATAATTAATAAACCAAAAACTAAGATTAGAGTTGGAGAAAACTCCCAAGGAACTAACCAGTTTAATTTATCCATTGAGTTTTGCTACCCAATATCAGCATTCTAAATTTTTTCCAAACTTTAATTGATTTACAGCTGGATTCTCGTTAAGAATCCTAGCTTGTAGGTACAATTCTGAACGTAATTTGCGAGGACAATTTACTGTAATACCAGCAGAAACTAAACCATTTTTTCGAAGATGGCAAATTTTGAATTTTATAATTGGTAATCCAACAGCTGAAAAATTTAGGAAAACTTTTTTTCGGATAGTACTGATTTCTTTACTTGAACATACAATTGTAAAATGAGAAGTAGTTCTTTCTGGAATCATATCAATTCGGTTGCGAGAGATACCAGAACGACGAAGAAATAGATCGAAAAAACGCATATAGAATCCTTCTTATCTTGAGAGATAAAAGATGGATTGATTAACAAATTTATGTTTGGAATTATCTTTTTTCAGAGCTTAGAAAAACTCTTTGTGAAAAATGAGAGCTATGTTTTTCTTTTAAGATAGAAATACTTGGCTAGAAATAACAGTAATTGAATTTGAAAATAAAATAGCCAAAAACTCCGTTGGAAACTATCATATATTTTTAAACTAATCAACAAAATATTCTTAGAAAGAATCAGATTTAATTCTGGAAATATAAAAAATGAGAAGAAAAACTGTTTTCCTTGAAAGGCAATCATACATACTGAAACATATGAAAAATCAAGGGGGAGGAGTAGCATTTTTTTTCTCTGCTCCAAAAGTTCCAAGAAACAGAGATATATATTATCCATATCGTCAGGATAGTGATTTTTATTACTTGACAGGTCTTTCCGAACCTGATTCCTGTCTAATTCTAATATCTGGTACTAATAAGGAAAAATCCATATTATTTTGTCGATCTAACAAGAATGAAAGTAAGATTTGGGAAAATACTCTTTATGGTCCTAAAAAAATTGCTAAGTTATTTGGATTTGATCAAATTTATCCAATTGAAAGAATCAACAAGTTAGCTCCAGAGATAATTTCTGGACATGAGTCTCTTTATATAAGATTAGCATATAAAAATGATTGGAAAAACTTAGAAAAACTTAAGGATTGGTTCTTTTCAATCGAGGAAAAAACACATAGGAAAATTATTCCTTCAAAAATATTTGACCTTAGTTTATTCACATCTGAAATGCGACTTATAAAAGATGTTACTGAAATCGAGGATTTAAGGAAATCTGCACAAATATCAGCTTTTTCACACAGAGAAATTATGAAATTTAGCAAAATTGGAATGCATGAATATGAAATTGAAACTGAACTAATGTATTTTTTCCGAAAAATGGGAGCTTTATCTTTTGCTTATGAAAGCATTGTTGCTGCTGGAAAAAATGCATGTATCATTCATCATTCTCCAGGAAATTCGATTCTAAAAGATGGTGATTTGTTGCTAATTGATGCTGGATGCGAGTTAAATAATTATGCTTCTGATATTACCAGGACATTTCCTATCAACGGGAAAT
>CAZTUH010000008.1:0-11748 GCA_964616175.1 uncultured Burkholderiaceae bacterium
GTTAGCAAAAAATGATTTAAATTGGAAAAAACACTTTGCATTTGAAGCTGCTGCTTGGTACTGGCACTTTGTTGATGTTATTTGGTTTGGCTTATACATCTTTATTTATTGGTTTTGAAAAACCAATAAATTGTTGAAATCAAACTCAACAAAATAATTCTTACAAAGATTTAAATTTTTTCAATAAAATCAAGAAAATAAATAAACTTATAGAAATTCCTATTCTAACAGCCAGTGCAATAAAAGAACGGTTCCTATTTCCTTTATCTTTCAACATATAGAATAGTCCAAACAGTAAACTAGTACACAAAAGAACAAAGGCCAGTATTATTATAAAACGATACATATTCTCTTTTGAAAAAAAACTTCAAGTAAACAGTGGAAGGTTTTATCAATTAATGTTGAGTATTATAACCTTATTGATATTAATAACTTTATCAATAACTTTTTTAAGACTTGGATTCTGGCAATTAAGTCGTGCAAGTCAACGAAAAACTCTTTCTTCTGAAATCAATAAAGTTCGAGGAGAAAACGTCATTCTCCTAACAGAGGAAACAGATCCAGACCAATTACAAGCATGGAGATCTGTTATTGCAAATGGAAGCTGGTTACATGAAAAAAGTGTGTTGATAGAAAATCGAAACTATAAAGGAGAACCAGGATATTGGTTAGGAACCCCTTTCTCAATAAGCGAAAAATGTATTATATTAGTTTTGCGAGGTTGGTTCCCAAAAACAACGCCAGATCAAACAATGTTCTTGTTCGAGAATAAGAACATAAAAATACAAAAAAAGGAGACCATAACAGGAGAATTAGCGAGAAATATTCCACGCTTATTTGAGTTGCCATCACTTAAAAAAGAAAATTTGAGACAAATTTCTGAAAATGAACTTAATAAACTTCAAAAATTTCATAATCTTGAAATCAATGATTACAAAAGAATTTTTGATATAAACTTACTGCCAGTAATCCTAAAACAAACAAATGAAGATGGATCTGGTCTTATAAAAGATTGGCCTAATCCATCTATTGATTTCAATAAAAACATTGGCTATGCAATACAGTGGTTTTTATTTTCTATTTTTTGTTGTATTGGATGGGGTTTTGTTCTTTTTGAAATCATTCGCGTTTTCCTGGACAAAAGAAACCGGTTTAAATAGAAAAATACATGCCTACTATTTTCCCTAAAAAGATACACTTCATTTTTCTTGTTTTTCAAACTCTAAAAAAAAAATTAAGATATTTTTGCGAAATTTTTTTAATTTTTCTAACTACTTTAACCCCGTTCATTGGGGCAACAATTTTATATCAGAATCGGAACTTATGGCCTAAGGACACAATTATTCATAATTGTTTAATTTCAGAACCACGGTCTATTATAAGTAGACAGAAAAATTTTAATTTAAACTATTTAAATGGAGAATTGGTTGATTTACACATTTTTCAAGGGAAATGGACGATTCTCAGCATTGATTCATCTATTTCCGACGAGAAATATCTAAAAAAGCTTTTTATTGCTCGAAATTGTCATGCTAGCCAGGGAAAATATGTAAATCGAATTTCTCGTGTCTGGATCATTGCTGATGCATGTCCTATTATTCCAAAAAACATTATAAATGCCTATCCTGGCACTATCATACTGAGATCTGATAAAAAGCAAAATTTGCAAAAGCATTTTTTTCCAGAAAAAAATCCTGATTCATTTAGTGTGGAAGATTTTATTTGGATAATTGATCCAATGGGAAATTTAATTTTCCATTTTAATGAAAATACAGATCCAATTAAAATCTGTAAAATCATTAAGCGATTAGTTAGTAAATCAAATACCGGTTCAATATAAATAAATGTGTTTGGCTCTCAAAATATACCAGAAGCTTATTTTTTTTACCTTCTTCCTGACATTGATATTGGTTGCATTTGGAGCATTTGTTCGTTTAACTGATTCTGGACTTGGATGCCCAGATTGGCCTGGTTGCTATGGAAAATTTTCCCCAAATTTAGCATCAGACAAGATCTTAAAAGAAGAGATAAGAATGCCATTAGGTCCTGTCACAATTTTTAAAGCATGGACTGAAATGATTCATCGTTACATTGCTTCTGTGCTGGGTATATTAATTGGTGCAATGACTATTATTGGGTTCTTATATAAAAAAGATATTTGTTATTCACCGTACTTTGTTTTGACAATATTCATCATAATATGTATACAAGGAGCTTTCGGAGCATGGACTGTCATTTATTCGCTCATGCCTATCGTTGTATCTACCCACCTATTGCTGGGTATGTTAACACTAGTTCTTATGACAATCTTAGCAGATAAAGAATCGAAAAAATTAATAAATATAAAAAAATCTAACAGCAGTAAATTCAAGTTTCTAACATCTATAGGGATTTTGTTACTTTTTATCCAAATCGCCTTGGGAGGTTGGGTCAGCACAAATTATGCCACTTTAGCTTGCATTGATTTTCCAACATGTCAGGGTAGTTGGATTCCAGAGATGAATTTTAAAGAAGGATTTTCTATCATCCACTCATTAGGCATGTCAGCTTCTGGTAATTTTATTTCCCAAGTATCTTTAACCGCGATTCATTGGACACATAGAAGTTTTGCTTTCTTTGTTGGAACATATTTAAGTATTCTCTTCTATAAAGTCTCAAAAGAACCTGAGTTAAGAAAACCTGCAAAATCTGCATTATTGTTTCTTACAGTTCAATTTATTAGTGGAATAAGCATTATATTTTTCAGATCTCCTATATTTTTTGCGCTTTTGCATAATAGTACTGCTATGGGATTGATTATATCTAGCACCATCGTGCTATCACGCTTATCTAGGGATAAAGTTTTTCATATCCGACAGGAAGAACTATGAAATGAAGATGCTTAGTTTAATTGCTCTACAATCCAACATCTTTAAGCAATACATATTGTTGACAAAACCCAAAGTAACTCAATTGTCTGTATTTTGTGCAGCAATTGGCATGTTCTTATCTGCTCCCGGTATTCCAAGCTTGGATAGACTTTTTTTTGGAATTACTGGGATATGGCTGATGGCTGCAGCAGCATTTTCTATAAACTGTCTTTTAGAAAGAAAAACAGACAAAAAAATGATAAGAACTTTGTATCGGACTTCTATTTTCAAGAAAATATCTAATGCTAAAGTCATTTGCTTTTCAATTTTTTTCAGCATCGCTGGGGCTAGTATTCTTTATTATTTTGTAAATAAGTTAACTATGTTCCTAACTACTGCTACATTTTTGGGTTATGTGCTAATTTACACTTTGTTTTTAAAGCCTAGAACCCCTCAGAATATTGTAATAGGTGGGCTATCTGGAGCAATGCCTCCTGCATTGGGTTGGAGTGCGATTTCGGGTTCTTTATCTCCAGAAGCTTGGACTCTTGTATTAATTATATTTGTCTGGACTCCACCTCATTTCTGGTCACTAGCACTTTATCGAAGTAACGATTATTTAAAAAGCAAATGGCCAATGCTACCAATAACTCACGGAACTAGATTTACAACTCTTCAAATACTTCTTTATAGCATTATATTAACTACAAGTAGTATCTTCCCTTACATTATTCAGATGAGTGGTATATTTTATCTGACAACTTCTATAATACTTGATTTTATCTTCATATTTCATTCTTGGAAATTGTATAAAGCCTATAGTGAAAAGCTTGCTAAGCAATTGTTTCGATTTTCTGTAATCTATTTATCCTTATTGTTTTTTTCCCTTTTGTTGGATCATTGGATTTATTTCATGATTAATCCTGATTCAACTTGTTTTATGGAATTTTTTTATGCTGAGACATAACAGATATTTTGTACTTTTGAATATAATATTACTTCTAATAATTTTTATATATATTGTTATGCATTCTAAGAAATGCGCAACATTCCAGGGAAATGATGTATCAGATACTCAACTAGGAGAGGGACTAATTCTTAAAGATCATAATGGAAAAGCACGTTCGCTTTCAGATTTTTCTGGAAAAGCAATTGTTGTGTTTTTTGGGTTTACAAGATGCTCTGATATTTGTCCTAATGCTTTGTCTAAACTAAGCAAGGCAGTAGATAATCTAAGAAAAGAAAAGCTAGATCAAGAAGTACAGGTATTATTTGTCAGTATAGATACAGCTCGTGACAATCCAGAATTATTGAAAGATTATGTTACAGCTTTTAATCCTGGATTTCTTGGACTTTTTGGAAGTACAGAAGAAATAAAAAAAAACGCATCCTTGTTTAAGGTTCATTATGAAGAAAAAATGAAAGATGATAAAGAAGAAGAATATGACATAGATCATACGTCGATTTTCTATTTGTTTGATAGGCAAGGAAAAGTAAGAGTCTTGCTTGACAGTAATTCAAGTGTCGAAGACTTGGTTCATGATATCAAGATTCTTCTAAGCTATTCAAGAAAATGATCAGTTTGTTAATTTTATAGACATTATTGTATCTGAATCAAATTGTAGATTTCTCAAAAATTTGAAATAAAAAAATATTAAAACAAGTGTTTATATTTTTCAGTTATTATTAATTTATGATTCATTGAACCCTAAAAATATGCTTAACGTAATTATTCTTGCAAACAATATTGGAATAGAGAAGAATCCTCATTTAGCTTTTCATGAACTCGCTGGGCAAGCTTCGTTGTACCATATCCTAAAAGGAATCCAACTAATAAAACCTGCATGTATAAGCATTATTTTCGCTCATGAAAATAAAAAAAGAATACAAAGCATTCAAAAACACTTTCCGCATGTAAATTTCTTTTATCAAGATCCTCTACAGAAAAAACAGTTTATCCTGAAACAAATCCTTTCAATTTTATCAAACAGAAATTTTCAAACTAATCTAACTCTTATTCTCTGTGGAAACTTTCCATTAATGCAGGAAAAAACTTTAAAGTCCTTTTTAAAAAAAGGATTACATGGAATGACAATTCTAACAAATCTTGCTTCCGATTTAATCGGACAAACACGAGTAATTCGTGATCAGCATGGAAAAATTTCTCAAATAGCTTTAGAAAAGGATTTTGTAAAGGAAAAAGAGATTAAATTTCCTCAAATAGAAATAAGTTCTGGAGCTTTGGTTGCACCTACTTCTCAGCTTAAAAATTTGATTAAAAATATACATAATAAACCGAATGCTTTAAAAAATGGATCTTGCATACTAACTAATATTATCTCTATAGCTCTTGCAAATAGAATAGTTATAAAAACTCAAAAACTAAATTCTTGTTGGGAAGGAGTAGGTATTTACACTCGATCTCAACAAATTAAACTTGAACGGTCATGGCAAAAAGAACAAGCATGTAGATTAATTAAAAATGGAGTATATATTTCTGATCCAGAACGTTTTGATTTAAGAGGCAATTTACTATGTGGTACTAATGTTTTTATTGATATAAATTGTGTATTCGAAGGCAATGTATATCTGGGAAATGGAACACATATTGAACCCCACTGCATACTAAAAAATGTTCGAGTAGCTTCGGGCTGCAGAATTAATGCTTATAGTTATTTACAGGAGTCAGTCCTATCCAAAAAAATCGAAATTGGACCGTTTTCTAGGATTCGTCCAAATGTTAAGTTAAAAAAGAATGTTCGAATAGGAAGTTTTGTTGAAGTAAAAAATAGCATCTTTGGAGAAAATACAAAAGCTAATCATCTCTCATATATTGGAGATTCAGATATAGGAAAAAATGTCAATATAGGAGCTGGAGTAATTACTTGCAATTATAATGGAGAAAGAAAATTTCGAACAAAGATAAAAGAAAATGCTTTCATCGGGGCAGATTCACAATTAATTGCTCCTATCAAAATAGGCAAAGGTGCGACCATTGGAGCTGGCACTACATTAACAAGAGATGCTCCAGATGATCAATTAACAATCTCTCGGATTGAACAGATTTCAATAAAATCATGGACAAGACCTCAGAAGAAAAAATAATCAACAAGGGTCTTTTACATCTCATCTGATCAAGAAGAATCAAAAGAAATAATTATTTCAATGAATTTCTAGTTCTTTAATTTGAATTCTCTTTTCGATTTGTTCATTGAATTTGATTTAGTAGCATTTGGATTAATAAATTTAGCTTATAGGATTGAATTCCTCATGTGTGGAATCATTGGCGGAGTTTCTGAAAGGGATATAATCCCAACATTAATTAATGGTTTACTTCATTTAGAATATAGGGGTTATGATTCTTGTGGCATAGCAGTCTTAAACCATGGAAAATTACATCGCATAAGAGGAACAAGACAAATTGTTGGCCTGAAAAGAAGGATTGAAAAATCCAGACTATCTGGTTTCTCAGGAATTGCCCATACTCGCTGGGCAACACATGGTTCTCCGATTGCTAGCAATGCGCATCCCCATTTTTCTGGCCGGAAAAATCAAGCTAGAATAGCCATAGTCCATAATGGGATAGTAGAAAATTATAAAATTTTGCAAAAAGATCTGCTAAAAAAAGGATATAAGTTCAAGAGTCAAACAGATACAGAGGTTATAGCTCATTTGATAGATCATTTTTATGAATACGACCTTTTAAAAGCTGTTAGGAACGCAACTAATCATATAGAAGGAATATATGCAATTGCAGTTCTCAGCAAAAATGAACCCGAAAGACTTATAGGAGCATGCAATGGTTCTCCATTAATTGTAGGTATTGGAGAAAATGAAAATTTTTTATCTTCCGATAAATCAGCTCTAGATTCCATTGTAAAGAAGATTGTTTATTTGAAAAACGGAGAAACGATCGATCTTAAAAAAAATAAGATTACAATTTTCAATGAAGCTGGACAACCAAAAAATCTAAAAAGTAAAACTATTCAAACAAAATTTGATAATTTTGATCTTGGGAAATACAAACATTACATGGAAAAAGAAATTTTTGAACAACCTGAGATTCTCAAGAAATCATTAAAAAATTTTAGGACAGTAAACTGCAAAACTTTTGGAAACCTAAGTGAAAAAACATTTAGGAAGATTGATTCTATATTGGTTTTAGGTTGTGGAACAAGTTACTATGCTGGTTTAATTGCAAAATATTGGTTTGAAGCAATTTCAAAAATAACAACGTCAGTAGAAATGTCTAGTGAATACCGATATCGGCTAAGCTTAGCAAACCCCAAATCCCTAGTGATGGCAATTTCACAATCAGGAGAAACAGCTGATACATTAGCAGCAATAAAACATGCCAAATCCTTAGGGATGAAGAAAATACTAACCATATGCAATGTGCAAACAAGTAGTATTGTACAGGAAAGTTTACTCTCATACATTACCCAAGCTGGAAAAGAAATCAGCGTAGCATCAACAAAATCATTTACAGCTCAGATAACATCCTTGTTTATGCTAGCATTGGTACTTGCAAAAGTCAAAAATAATTTGAGCGAAATTGAAGAAAAATTTTATATCAATGAATTGAAAATTCTTCCTCAATCTGTTGAAGCAATTTTCTCTATAAAGAAAAAAATAGAGATGTTGGCTAACTATCTTTCGAAAAAAAGAAATATTTCAATAATTGGACGTGGAATATATTATCCAATTGCTCTAGAGGGGGCATTAAAATTGAAAGAAACTTCTTACATCCATGCAGAAGCTTTCCAGGCTTCTGAAATGAAACATGGTCCTCTAGCTTTAATTAAGAAAGGTGCATCAGTTATAGTTATTGCTCCTCAAAATTCTTTATTTATGAAATTACAATCCAATATGCAGGAAATTCAAGCTCGGGGTGGTAAGTTGCATATAATCACGGAATCCGCTGAAGAAATTTTTTCCAATAAAAATGACATTGATACAATCGAGATTCCAGGGGTTTGTGGGGTTCTATCTCCTATACTTTATACAGTAACACTGCAAATGTTAGCTTATGAAATAGCTCTTTGCAAGGGAATCAACATGGATAAACCAAGAAATCTTGCTAAAAGCGTAACAGTTGAATAACTCATTTTAACTCTTAGAAATTCTATTACAAATTTATCTAATTAGGAATTTTGAAATATTTGTTATTAATGACAGGATTTAGAATTTTTTAAAAGTTATCCCTTATCCATCCAGTATAATTCATAGATTACATGATGTTGATAGAGACATTGTGGAAAACTATAACATCTTGAGATTTCATTGGGCAGCCTAGAAAATTAAGAAAATTTTTCAGTTAATTCTTTAGGGAGAAATTCTGAATAAGTTTTTTGGAATGGGTTTTTTTATGATCAAAGGATAAAAAACTAATATAGTTATACACAGTATTTTCACAATGTTTTCCATTTTTATGGATTTGTATTCTATGAAAAAGCAGGTTAGAATTTCCTGGGAAATAAATTCATGGAAAAAATAGGAGTTCCAAATTTTTTTAAGAAATTTTTGCTAAAAAATTTCTGTCAATTTGATCCTTTCTTATTTTAAATTATTAAAGATATTTAGGAAAAATGCATTCAGGACTATTTGATGTCATTGTTGTTGGTGGGGGGCATGCTGGCTCTGAAGCTGCTCTAGCATCTTCTCGAGTTGGAGCTAGAACTTTGCTTTTGACGCAAAATTTAGAAAGCCTTGGGCAAATGTCTTGCAATCCTTCTATTGGAGGAATTGGAAAGGGACATCTGGTAAAAGAAATAGATGCATTAGGGGGTTCAATGGCCCTTGCTGCTGATAGTTCTGGAATCCATTTTCGAGTTTTAAATTCATCCAAAGGGGCAGCTGTCAGAGGGTCCCGCGCACAAATAGATAGGATGTTATATCGAAAAGTTATTCGAGAAAAAATAGATTCGCAGGAAAATTTAAGTATTTTTCAGCAAGATGTTGAGGATCTTTTAATAGATGATGGATCCACTGTAATTGGTGTAAAGACAAAACTTGGCCTAGAATTTAAGTCGTTATCTGTAATCTTGACAACAGGAACTTTTTTAAATGGATTGATTCATATTGGTCCTAAAAAACATTCGGGGGGAAGAGCTGGAGATGCTTCATCAATTTTGCTTGCTAAGCGACTCAAAGAATTAAATTTTCCACTAGGCCGCTTAAAGACAGGAACTCCTCCACGTTTGGATGGAAGAACTATAAATTATGATTCTTTAGAACGTCAATCGGGCGATTTAAATCCGATACCTGTTTTTTCTTATCTTGGAAATCAGGATATGCATCCTAAACAGGTAGATTGTTGGATTGCCCACACAAATCTGAAATCTATTGATATAATTAAAGAAAACTTATCTAACTCGCCTATGTACAATGGTTCTATAAAAGCTATAGGTCCTAGGTATTGCCCATCAATTGAAGATAAGATTTTCCGTTTTCCAGAAAAAAGTAGTCACTTGATCTTTTTAGAGCCTGAGGGTCTAAGTACCAATGAAGTTTATCCAAATGGATTGTCAACTAGCTTACCTTTTGATGTTCAACTAAGTTTGTTGAAGTCTATTTCTGGATTAGAAAAGGTTCATGTTACTCGACCTGGATATGCTATTGAATATGATTTTCTTGATCCTAGAGCATTAAAACATAGCCTTGAGTCGAAGATTCTCCATGGGTTATTCTTAGCAGGACAAATCAATGGAACTACAGGTTATGAAGAAGCTGCTGCTCAAGGTCTTTTAGCTGGCCTAAATGCTGCTAGATATTCATTGGGAAAAGAACCTTGGATACCTAGTAGAAGCAAAGCATATATTGGAGTGATGATTGATGATCTTGTTACATGTGGTGTGACGGAGCCTTACAGGATGTTTACATCAAGATCAGAATATCGACTTAGTCTTAGGGAAGACAATGCAGATCTTCGGTTAACTGAAATTGGACGAAGTTTAGGTCTTATAGATGAGATTCGATGGAAAAAATTTAATCAAAAACAAAATTATTTATGCATAGAAATGCAGCGGTTACAAAATTCTTATGCATACCCTGGTTCGTTACATCAACTTTATGAAAATACTTCTGGTACCACCAGAGCAAATATCGGAAAAAGTTGCTCTTTCTTTGATCTTTTGAAACGCCCTGAAGTCACATATAATCTTTTAATTAATACTAAGAAAACAGATGGTTCTTTCTTTTCAGATCCTTCTTTGCTATATCCTGAATTGCCTAATAAGGATTTATTTATAAATCAAGTTGAAGTTCAAGTTAAGTATTCGGGATACATAGAAAAACAAAAAGAACAGATGGAAAAACAGGTCGAATATGAAAAATATTTAATACCTAAAAACATAAATTATAATCTTATTAAAAATATATCTTTTGAATCTAAGCAAAAATTAGAAATAATTCGTCCAGTGACAATAGGACAGGCTAGCAGAATTCCTGGAGTAACCCCAGCTGCTATATCGGTCCTACTCATTTACTTGAAGAAATTTCGAATATCTGAATCAAGAAAGAATGATTTCAAATGCAAGTTCAATGAATGAATCATTATATTTAGAAGCAACTTGTAAGAAACTGCTTCTTTCTTTATCCGAAGATAAAAAACATAAGTTAATAAAATATTTAAACTTGATTCAAAGTTGGAGTAGAGCCTTTTCTCTTTTATCTTTTCGTGATCAAAAGAATATTCTTCCACGCCACTTTTTTGATAGCCTCTCTATAGTTAATCCAATAGAAAATGGACTTAAAGAAATGTTTGGAAATCAAACAATTTGTGATATTGGATCTGGTAATGGTTTCCCAGGAGTGATTCTATCGATTATGAAACCCAGTTTTCAAGTTATTTGTGTTGATTCTAAAGAGAAGAAAGTAGCCTTTATAACTCAGGTAAGGAATATGCTTCATTTGAAAAATCTCTCTGTTAAGCATGGAAGAGCAGAAGATTTTGATAGTTTTCAATGTGATATTGTAATTTCAAGAGCTTTTTCATCGTTAGAAAAATTCATATCAATAGCTGGAAAGCATGTTCAAAATAAAGGTTTTTTAGTTGCAATGAAAGGAAAGAAACCAAATCATGAGGTAAAGAGTGTCATTAACCAGAAAAAATGGAAAGTAAAATTTATAGAACCAATAACTGTCCCAGATTTAAATGAGGATCGTTGTTTAATTTGGATGCAATTTTCATGAATTTTCTTTCACTGAGAAATAATGCCTTCTTTTTTAACTTATTGATAATTTCATAATATCTTTCAAGAATAAATAAACTATTTTTTTGTAATCCCATGCTTTAGGTATTTGACTTTTTTCGCAAAGATACCGAAAATACATGGTTCGGTGCAGGAGGAGTGCCCGAGTGGTTAAAGGGGGCAGACTGTAAATCTGTTGGCCTTGTGCCTACGTTGGTTCAAATCCAACCTCCTCCACCAAAGGTATTTTGAGTTTCTTTACTCTCTTGATAATTTAGGTTTAGGTGATTTTCATGGCACCTTCTGCTAATCAGTTTCATTTTAGATTTTGTATAAGAAAGGAGTTCAAAAACAGTTGCGGGTATAGCTCAATGGTAGAGCAGAAGCCTTCCAAGCTTATGATGAGGGTTCGATTCCCTTTACCCGCTCCAAAATGATGCCCGTGTGGCTTAGTGGAAGAGCACTCCCTTGGTAAGGGAGAGGTCGTGCGTTCGATTCGCGCCATGGGCATACCACCTGTTTCAGTTCTTTCGAAGATAATTTTTTTCAAATAGGGAGTTTTCTCCATGTCAAAAAGCAAGTTTGAACGTACTAAGCCCCATATAAATGTAGGTACAATTGGTCATGTTGATCATGGTAAAACAACCTTAACAGCAGCTATTACCACTGTTTTAGCCAAAAATTTTGGGGGGGAAGCACGTGGTTAT
>CAZTUH010000009.1:0-39440 GCA_964616175.1 uncultured Burkholderiaceae bacterium
TGTTGGGCCTGATAAGACTTTCATAGGTGGTATAATACTTCCTGGCATAAGAATGATGAAAAATTCCATTATCCATGGGACATCAGCATTACCGAAAGATGTAAAGGAATTATTTTATAGAAATGAAATAGTTTCATTTCCAAAAAATACAATTTCCGGTATTGTTTCTGGCATAGTGGCAGCTCAAATAGGGGCTTTATATAGACAATGGATATTCACGAAAAACAGATATCAACAAATTCCAAAGGTGTGTGTGACAGGTGGAGGATGGTCTGAGATTGAACAAGGAGCATTAGAAATGCTAGAAGGATCAAGTGATCTCAATGAAAGTTTTAAACCAATTTATATGGATCGACCTATATTGGATGGTTTAGCATTATTAGTTAAAAGATATATTTTTAATAATTTTTCTGAAAATTAGAGATGAAAAATCGAAGACCAATTTTACAGTTATGCTTAACTCTCATTCTTTTCAACATAGAATACTATGATCTATTCCATTTGTTGTAATAGCTTGTTATTGCTTGTATAGTTTTTCTTGTTGCTCCTTTGTGGTTATTAACCCATATTTCAGCAGAATTTTTCATCGAATCATATTCGAAGTCATTTTCTAATAAATAAATAGCTTTTTCTAAAGCATCAATTGAGTTCTCTACTTTTAATGCAGCTCCAATTTTGATTGCACTTTTAGAAACTTCCTGAAAATTGAAATTATAAGGTCCTAGGATAGTTGGAACCCCAAATTTACATGCTTCAATTAAATTATGTCCTCCCAATGGAAGAAAACTACCTCCTATAACTGCAATATCTGCTAGACCATAATAGAAAGACATTTCTCCGAATGTATTTCCTAATAAAATAGAAGTTTCCTTAGAAGGATAATGATTTTTTAAATCTGTTCGACATTCAAATTTAATATTCGAATTCTTTAAAAGAAGGAATGTGGAAGAAAAACAGGATGAATGACGTGGAACTATGACATAGAAAAACTTCCTGTAATTTTCGGATAAAATATTCATTTTTCGAATTGCATCCAAAAAAAGAATATTTTCACCTTCTCTTACGCATGAAAGAACAATAATTTTTTTTCTTAAATGATTTTTCCAATTCTTAGCTTGCTCAAGTAAGCATGATTTCATGGCATCTGAATCAAATTTCAAATTTCCAGTGATAAAAATGGAGCAAACACCTGCTTCTGTTAAACGATGGGCATCTTCTTTTGTCTGAGCTAGGACTAATGCCAGTGAATTATATGCCGTTTTTAATATGAAGTTCAACTGCTTCACTTTCCTTAAAGACCTTTCGGAAAGCCTAGCATTTGCAAGAAACATTGGAATTTTTTTTATCCTAGCCTCTGACAAGAGATTAGGCCATATTTCCCTTTCAGTTAGAATTCCAAAACAAGGATTATAATATTCCAGAAAATTTCTCATAGATCTTGGAAAATCATAAGGAAACCATGCTTGAATAAGCTTGCCATTTTTTATATCCTTTTTAAAAAGGTTATATCCTTGTTCTTTTCCAGAAGGGGTTGTATTTGTCAATAAAATGAACCAACCTTCTCGAAGAAAGGAAGCTATTAAAGGAGCTATTGCCTTTGTTTCCCCTAAACTTGCAGCATGGATCCAAATTGGACGATTTTTTCTAAACAGATTATCTTGACACTTGTAACTTCCAAATCTTTCTCTTGAAAAATACTCCCAATCTTGATGCATTTTTCTAGCATATCGGTTCATTAAGATTAGTAGGAATGGAAAAAATATGTACAAAAGTACAGTATATGAGAAACGAAAAATTTTGTTCATCAACAGTATAATAAAATCATTTTTTTTACAGTAGAAATTACAGATTCTAATGAAGGAGGCGAATCTTGATTTCCTAAACTTGCGGTGAAATTTCTTCCAACAAGTCCAGTTCTAATAGAAGATGATCTACAATAAATTCCTAATGTTGGAAGACCCAAAGCTGCTGACAAATGTGTTAGCCCAGTATCCAGACCAATCATAAATCTAGCACCTAAAATTAAATTTTTAATGGCAGAAAAATTTACCTTTGTTAAGATTTTTGAGTTACTTATACCTAGTGTTATGCATTCAGCATAACGTTTTTCTTGTTCATTTCCAGCTAACAAAATTAGTTGATATCCTGAAAAATTAAGATATCTAACAACAGCTAACCAGCTTTCTTTAACCCAAAATTTTCTTCTTCGACTCGATGATGGCATTAGAACAATGTACATTTTTTCCTCTTTTTCTTTTTCTACAATCACATTCCCTAAGCCGAAATCAGCAGGTCCAGAATACTGATATCCTAAGGCCATCGAAGCTAATAATCGATGCCTAGTTACTGCAGGTTTCCAAAATTCTACCCGATGTCGTTTATCATAAAAAAAAGAGGCTATAGGTTCCCTAGCTGATTTCCAATTTAAACCATGGCGTTCCCCAATTGCTTGATTAGTCAGCCAGGCTGATTTGAGGAGACCTTGCATATCCAGTACAAAATCGTAAGGATGCTCTTGAAAATAATTTGCCAAAGCACAACGTTCCATACGCACCTGATTTGACCACCAAGAATTTCTCCATCGTCGATGGGCTATACTTAAAACAGCATTAACTTTAGAGTGCCAACGAGGGATTTCTAAGAAATTTTCCTCTACTACCCAATCTATTTTAGACCCAGGCAAATGTTTTGCTATATCAGAAATAGCAGGAAATGCTTGGATTATATCTCCAAGCGAAGAAGTCCGCACAATAAGAATTCGACAAGCCATATATCTTAAAAGATTAAGTTATCGTTTTATATGATTTACCTGATTTTTTTAAAAATCAATAGTTGTTTGAGCTTCCTGTAAGTGCTACTATAATCCGGAACATTTTATAAGAAAAAGCATCCGCTAATCTATGCAACATGTTTCTCTGACTGTGATTCTTTTGTTCTACAAAATACCCACCTTGTAAAATTTCCAATTCCAATCTTTGCCTCAAATTTGATACAAATTCATTCCCCTCGACAATAACGTTCGCTTCTCTAGCTAACAAAAGACTAAATGGATCTAAATTAGATGATCCGACAAAAGCAATATTATCAATAACAGCAACTTTAGCATGCAGAATGCTGGGCATATATTCATAGATTTCTATCCCACTATGAAGCAACTTTCTATAAATTGCTCTTGTTGCCCTGTACTGTATTTTATATTCTGCTTTTCCTTGAAGAAGGAGTCGCACTCTAACCCCTCTATTTGCTGCGATAGTTAACTCTTTGATAAATTGTGCTCTAGGAAAGAAGTAAGCATTGGCAATAATTATATCGGAGTTTGCATTCTTTATAGCATGCATGTATGCACGTTCAAATGTTTGACGGTACCGAATATTGTCGCGCAGGACTAGTGCTGCACGTTGACCTCCTAACTTTTTTGTTTGTTTATTAGAAGAATGACGGGGTTTCAAGAAACGCATATATCGCCATTCGGAATATTTGAAACGAAATTTCGTCCAATTGATTCCTAGCCATAGCCAATCTTGTGCATGAATAACATAAGAAACTAGTGGACCTCTTACCTTTACTGCAAAATCTAACTTTTGAATAGGTTTTTCATTGACTTCGTCTGATTCATTGAAATCCTCGGCAATATTGATTCCACCAATAAAAGCTTCATCTGAGTCAATAACAGTTACTTTTCTATGCAACCTATGCAGTCGCCTGCGCGAAAGAATTAAATGCCTTAAGTATCGCGGTTCTGGGCGGTAAACACGACATTGAACACCCAGTGGAGATAAACGTTTATTAATTGCTTCAATGGTTGATTGACATCCAAACCCATCTAAAACTATACGAATCTTGATTCCACGAGAAGCAGCATTCTCAAGACATTTTAGAACCATCAAACCTATTCTATCCAGATAAAATATATATGTTTCTAGATGAATAGAAACCTTTGCAGCATCAATTGCAGAACAAAGAGCTGAAAAAAATCTATCTTCATCCAACAAGGTTATTATGTTTCCCCACGTCCAATCTAACTGCTCTATTCTTCCTTTCACAATAATATCACTTCAACTAACGATCTATACAACAAAAAAAATTAAAAAGTTTTGAATTTTAAATTAACAAATACATGCGCGTTTCTGCTCTTAGAGTCATCTTCCAAAAAAAAAACCAGGGAATTAAATGGTAAATATTACAATAACTGATCATAAAAAGTATCTTGCACACGAATATGCAGTTCATCTAATTGTTCTTTATCAATTTGAGAAGGAGCTTGCGTTAACAAACATTGAGTTCGTTGTGTTTTTGGAAAAGCAATAACATCCCTAATTGATTCTGCTGAAAGCAGCATTGCAGCAATTCTATCGAGTCCAAAAGCAATACCTCCATGGGGGGGGGCTCCATATTTCAATGCATCTAACAGGAAACCAAACTTTTCTCTTGATTGAGAGTTTTCTATTCCCAATGCTCGAAAAACTTTCTTCTGAATATCTTCACGATGAATCCTAACTGATCCTCCTCCAATTTCACAACCATTCAAAACCATATCATAAGCCTTTGCAAAAACCCTGCCTGGATTTGTTTCCAAATAATCTTCATCTCCATCTTTTGGACTTGTAAAAGGATGATGAGCTGGAACATATCTTTCACTTTCCTCGTCATAATCAAACATTGGAAAGTCAACTACCCATACAGGTCTCCAACCTTCCGATAATAGCCCAGAAGATCTTCCAAATTCTGAATGTCCTATCTTAATTCGCAAAAAACCAATTGAATCATTAACTATTTTAGCCTTATCTGCCCCGAAGAAGATAATATCATTGTTTTGAACTCTTGTAAGATCTATCAATCTAGAAATAAAATGATCACTTAAACCTTTAACAATTGGGGATTGCAATCCAAAACGGCCATTACTAGCATTAATAACCTTAATATAAGCTAAACCCTTTGCGCCATAGATCTTAACAAATTTCGAATATGAATCAATTTCAGTTCGAGAAATATTAGCTCCTCCAGGAACACGAAGAGCAACAACACGACCTCCAGGAAGATTAGCTGCGTTAGAAAAAACTTTGAGTTCAGCTGATTTTGAAATTTCTGTTATATCTGTAAATTCCAAATTTATTCTCAAATCAGGAGTATCAGAACCATATCGGTAAATAGATTCCGACCAAGAAATTACAGGGAATGGAATTGGCAGATCAATTTTTTTAACTTCTTTAAATATATGGGAAATCATTTGCCCAAAAATTTCTCGAATTTCGATTTCAGATAAAAAGGAAGTTTCACAATCAATTTGTGTAAATTCTGGTTGCCGGTCAGCTCTTAAATCTTCATCTCGAAAACATTTAATAATTTGATAATATCGATCAAATCCAGCAATCATAAGCATTTGTTTAAAGAGTTGTGGAGATTGAGGCAATGCAAAAAACTTACCACTATTAATACGCGATGGAACTAAGTAATCTCGAGCACCTTCTGGAGTACTTTTAGTTAACATAGGGGTTTCAATATCAATAAATCCTAAATTATCCAAAAATTTCCTTATTTCCATTGCTATGCGATAACGAATTAGTAAGTTTCTCTGCATTTTTGGTCTTCTCAAGTCCAATATTCTGTGAGTTAGTCTTGTTGTTTCTGATAAGTTATCATCATCTAGTTGAAATGGAAGAACAACAGATTCATTTAAGACTTCTATTTCTTTACATAAAATTTCTATTTCACCCGATCTAAGTTCATTATTGAAAGCACTTGCAGGACGTTGACGCATTAGCCCTGAAATTCTTAAACAATACTCATTCCGAACATGCTCGGCATCAAAAAAAGATTTTTCTTCAGGATTGAAAACAACCTGAATTAATCCTGTACGATCGCGCAAATCAATAAAAATTACTCCGCCATGATCGCGACGGCTATTAACCCATCCACATAAAGAAATAACACGACCTAAATGCTTGTAACCAAGCTCTCCAATGTAGCAGGTACGCATAAAAAATCCCTCATCAGTTTTATGAAAAGAAGAATTTCAGTAATTGTTAACAAAAAATCAAAAATTCTTCACGAAAGAAATCCACGTACTCTTACAGCAAGAACGTGGATTGACGATTAAAATGCTTATATTTCGTTCCTGATTCTTTTATCAAAACATATTCGAACTCATATTGGAACCAAAAGCATTAAAGCAGCTATTAAAGTCGGAAATAAACTGCATATAAATAAACGAAAAGCAGAGATGCTTTTGCTTGGAAAATGGGCTTTCAATATAGAAAGACCTGCAGGATTAGGAGCATTGGCTATGATTGTAAGTCCTCCACCAGTTACAGATCCGGCAACTAGCATATAACGCCAATCTAGGCTAGTCCCATCTACTAGAGAACCGAGATAGGTAAGGGCTGCATTATCAATAATACTGGTAAGAAAAGTAACACCTAAAAATAAAAACATTGGTTCTAATTTTTCGAGAAATCCTTGCAACCACCACTTTTGCATTCCACCAAGCACTATTAAACCAGCTAGAAAAAAAGCAACCATAAGACTTTCTTTAATAATTAAAGGGGTTTGATATTGCTTATAAGCTTCTGTAAAACCAACAAATAAAATGAGTAATCCCATAAATATTGGAGGATACTTAGAACTCATTATGACTCCAGCCAAAAATAGAAGATGGAAAATAATAACAAACGGTGGAATATCTTGATCGGTTTCATCAACCTTGAGTTTTGAAGATGACTTAAAGATTGCAAATTCTGATTTTTTCTTTAGGGAGAAACTGAATATAAAAGTCAGTATTGCAGCATTCAAAAAAACTGCAACGGCAGCCTTCCATCCAAAGTTGGAAATCATAAAACTTGTTTTCCAAGAAAAAACATCTGCAACCATTAATACAGCAGGAGCGGCATAGGATGTTAGCACCCCTCCAATAGAAATATTTACAAATAGGACCGCAACAATCAGATACTTGAAATTTAGCTCCTTATTTTCATCAAGGTAGAAATTGTGCAAGAAAAAAGCAGCTAATGTCATGGCAGCTGGCTCAGTAATTAATGAACCACTTAGCGGAATTAAGGACATAATTATAAAGAATTTTGCTAGATCTATCTTAATCGGCAAAAATCTAGCTATGAAATGAACTAATTTCTTGGAAAATTCAAAAATTGGTTGACTAGCTGCAATGATCATTATTGCAAATACGAACATAGGTTCTGTGAATTTTTGGGAATTGATATATTGAATTGTATTTTCCAAACCTTCTGTCAAACAAAGGAAAATAATTAAAACTAAGGACCATATCCCAAATGTAACTTCAATCTCGGATAGCCAATACCAAAAACCAGAATGAATTCCCCCTCGCATTGAAAGCCGAGAAAAAAATGATACGGAAAACGTATGAATTACTGCAAGTGAAAACAGCAAAGTAGCTAAGACTTCAATCCTGAAAATGGCTTTCATTTCTTGTGAATTTTTCTGAATTTCATATAAATTTATTTAGAAAATGAATAACTATTAAAACTTATTAAAAATCTATTGTTTACTATATTTTATGGAAATATCATAATCAAAGTTTTTTAGGAAAAAAAACTACATGTACTAACAACGTTTAAAAGAATTCCAAATTTAATTTTATTTATTTCCTTCTGAGAAAACTCGTTAGAAGAATTAGGCTTATGTTTAACTAAACTAATTCATTTTTTAGAGTCAATCTCATGGAAAATGAATCTTTATTTCCAATAAGAGTAAAGATATACATAGATTTCCTCATTTATTAGAACAATTAAAATTGAAAAAGAATTTTTTAAAGAATTCAGTTTTTCATTTCTAATAACTTAACATTCTAAGGTTTAAAAATCATTGGAATAAAAGTTATATATTTCTGAAAATTTACATGGATAAATTTGAAACAACTAGATTTAATTTTGCAAACCGAACTCGGAGATTAAAAAATTCTGCAATACGTGCAATCTTAAAAGTTACTGAGAATCCGGAAACTATCTCATTTGCAGGTGGATTACCTGCTCCCAGTTGTTTTCCAGTTGAGAATGTACGTTCGGCATTTAATGAAGTCTTATTAGAACATGGTCAAGCCGCACTACAGTATAGCTGTACAGAAGGATATTATCCATTGCGTCAATGGATTTCTGAACATCTCGATCCATTTTATAACAATGTTAATGCTGATACAATTCTCATTGTTTCTGGTTCTCAACAAGCACTTGATCTCTTAAGCAAAATTTTCATTGACGAAGACAGCAGCATCCTTATTGAGAATCCAAGTTATATTGGGGCATTACAATCTTTTAATCTTTACAATCCGAATTATGTTCCTATTACAACTCATAGTAACAAAATCCTTCCTAAATTTTTCAATTCTAAATTATTAGAAAATGCACGGTTTTTGTATATTCTACCTAATTTTCAAAATCCTACAGGCCGAACATTAGATATTCCTAAAAGGATAAATTTATTAAAATTTTCGAAACATTTTAATCTTCCAATTATTGAAGATGATCCATACGGAGATCTTCGCTATACGGGGAATCCAAAACCTAGTTTATTTTCTTTATCAAAAAAATATGGAGGAACTGTTATAAGGCTTGGATCCTTTTCAAAGATTCTAGCTCCTGGATTGCGTTTGGGTTACATAGCTGCAAATGAAAAAATTATTAACAAGCTTGTACAAGCTAAGCAAGCAACTGATCTAAATACATCAACATTAACTCAAATGGCTGTATACAAAATTTTGAAGACAGGATTTCTAGAAAAACATCTTGCAAATGTACGGAAAGTCTACCGGGAGCAAAGCCTTCACATGTTAGAAGCGTTGAATATGAATTTTCCAAAAGAGGTTAAATGGACAAAACCAGAAGGGGGTATGTTTATATGGGTCACTTTACCAAAAACAATAAACAGCAATATGCTACTTAAAAAGGCTATTGAAAAGAATGTTACTTTTGTTCCTGGAGAATCTTTTTACTCTGGACAAGCTTTATCAAATACTTTTCGGTTGAGTTTTTCTACTGCTTCTAAGGAAGATATCTACAAAGGAATTTCAATACTTGGAAATCTTCTCAAAGAAGAAAAAGTTTAATCATATTTCTATCTTTTTAATTGTTAATTAAATTTAAAAAATGACAAATAACTTCAATATAAATGGCCAGAATGGTACTTTTTTCAAAAAATTGTTTCGGAATTATCTCCCGAATTCTTGGTTTTCCTATTTTAGTCTTTCCAGATTAGATAAACCAATTGGGATTTGGCTCGCCCTATTACCATGTATACATTCACTTATAAAATCTGGTAATTCCCCAATTTTGAATTTTAAAAGAATATTCATATTCTCCCTTGGAACGATATTGATGCGAAGCATAGGATGTACTATTAATGATATCTCAGACCGGAAGTTTGACCAATATGTATCTCGAACACGAAACAGACCATTAGCTAATAAGAAACTAAAAAAAAAACAAGCTATCATTTTCTTAGTTATTCAACTATTTTTGTGCTCGTCATTTTTGTTTTTTATTAATGAAAAAACAAGATTTTTAGCTCTTATATTGCTACCTATTGTATTTATTTATCCACTATGCAAACGTTTTACCTATTGGCCACAGGTTGTCCTGGGTATTTGTTTTAATTGGGGAATGCTAATGGCATGGACTGATACAAAGAATTTTATACCGTTTCATGCAATTTTAAGCTGGTTGGGAGCAGTATTTTGGCAGATTGGATACGATACAATTTACGCTTACGTCGATCTTGAAGATGACAAAAAACTAGAAATTTTTTCGACTGCTCTTCTTTTTCAAGAGCAAGGAAAGTATTGGATTTCGTTTTTTTATTCCATCACAATCTTGCTATGGATTTTTGAGGGATTGATGGCAAGATACAATCTTACGCATTACATAATATTGGTTATTATAGCCTCACATTTCATTTATCAGATATTGACTTTCGATACGAAAAATTCTTTCAAGAATTTTGTTTTGTTTCGTTCTAACATATGGATTGGATTCTTTTTGGTTATTTCAGCTTTTTTGGTAGTCAACTAGACTAGTTCTCTATTAAATCCGTAGCAATGTTCAAGTTTTGGAAAGTTTCCATCTCGCACTTCATTTGCATAATTGGCTACTGCCATTTCAATTTGATTGCCAAGATCAACGTATTGTTTTACAAACCTAAATTTCTGATCACCTTGCATACCTAATAGATCAGATAAGACTAAAATTTGTCCATCACAAAATGGAGAGGTTCCTATACCAATTACAGGAACTTTCAAAGTCTTGGTAATTAGCCTACCTATTTTCTCGGCAGTACATTCAACTACTAAGGAAAAAATGCCAGCTTTCTCTAAGGAAATAGCATCTTCCAAAATCTTCTCACCACAGTGCTTTTCGAAACCCTGAGCTTTATAATTACCAAACATATTAATTTTTTGCGGCATTAAACCAACATGTCCAACAACAGGTATGCCTCTTTGAGTCAAAAAATAAACAGTTTCAGCCATTTCAGAACCACCTTCTAGTTTGACTGCTTGTGCTCCAGTAACAGAAAGTATGTGCGCAGCATTCTGAAATGCTTCGTCAGGTCTCTTTTGATAAGAACCAAACGGCAAATCAACAACTACACAAGCTTCGCTAGATCCTCTAACTACTGCAGAAGCATGCATAATCATCATTTCCAATGTTACTGAAAGTGTATTCGGAAAACCATACAAAATCATTCCAAGAGAATCTCCTACTAAAATTATATCTACATAAGGATCCACTTTTTTTGCCATTATTGAAGTATATGCAGCTAATGCAACCAGCTTTTCATGGCCTTTCTTTTTTTGAATATATGGTATAGTTTTGCGCATTTTTTGATCAGATTTCATTTTAATCCTTGTCAAAAAAGACAATTAAATGAAAAGCATTAAACAGTTTAGTTATTATTTAATGCATGAAAAAATTTCAAAATGTACTTGATTTTATAAGATAGCTTCCAACCTTTGCCGAATAGAAGTTGAAAACCACTAGAATGGAATATCATCCTCCATGTCTTCCAAATCCTTTACTTCAGTTCCAATTGACCCTGAGGTTTGAGATTTTGCGTACTTGTTATTTTGCATTTTTTGAGAATTTTCATTTCGAGAAAAATCCTGGTAAGTACTACTTTCCGAAGTATCACGATTACCGAGCATTTGCATTCGGTCTGCTATAATCTCTGTACTATACCTATCAATACCAGAATCTTTTTCCTGCCATTTTCGAGTTCTTAATCGACCCTCTATATATACTGAACGACCCTTTCTTAAATATTCATTAGCAATTTCAGCTAGACGATTATACATAATTACTCTATGCCATTCTGTTTCTTCTCGTTTTTCATTAGAATTTTTCTCTTTCCATTGAGCAGTAGTAGCAATAGAAATGTTACAAATAGCAGCTCCATCAGAGCTATATCTTAGTTCTGGATCTCTACCTAGATTTCCAAGAATTATCACTTTATTGACTGAAGCCATTGTATTCTTCCTCTCCCTTGTTTAGTTCCTATATTCTGTTGAATTTTTCTTTTAACCCTATACCATTTGCTTAGATTTTCTTTTAATCTAAGCAAGATCTAGAGGGAAATTTTAAATTCCAACTAGCAATCAACCATAATGCAGTAAGAACTGTAATTATAAAATAACTAGTTGTTATTCCATCAATAGGAAGCTTTAAATGAAAAAAAACTATTTCTTTTTTTGATATATGTAAATGATTACATAATGTTTCAAATGACCGTTCACTATTTGTTAATAGTCCTCCAATAAATCCTCCAAAAAATAAACCCAGAGATTGACTTGTATTATAGATGCCTAATGCCAAACCTTTTAAGCTTTTTGGAGCAAATCGAGAAATCATAGAAGGTTGTAAAGCCTCTAAAACATTAAAAGCAGCAAAAAATCCAACTAATGATACAATTATCATTGTCAAATCTTGCTTGAAAGTTGCCCACAAAAGCAATAATTGGGAAATCATTAATCCCATGATCATTAGTCGGAGCATAAAAGCGTGTTTTTTATACTTTTCTGTGATTAGAATCAATGCAATCATAAATAAAAAAGAAATCAATATTATTGGCAAGTAAATCTTCCAAAGTTGTTTTACTTCTATCTGAACCAAAGTTAGAAGCAATTTTGGGATTATAAGAAATAAAGCGGTTAATATAAAATGCAACACAAACACACCAAAATTCATCTTCATCAAATTCTTACTTAAGAAAACATTTGAAATGTTTAATTTCAAAATGGACGTATTTTTTGCTGGTCCCGAAGGAACATAGAAATTTGCTACAATCAAACCTAAGATTCCCAAAAAAACCATAATCCAAAAAATTCTATGCAATCCCACATTGCTAACTAGCAAAGGGGAAATAATTATTGAAAAAGCAAATGAAATACCAATTGAACTTCCTATTATTGCCATAGCACGTGCTCGAACTTCTTGTCGTGTAACATCAGCTAACCAGGCAGTAATCACAGAAGAAATAGCTCCCATTCCTTGAATTGCTCTTCCTATTGTAAGACAAAACAAATTTTCTGCTAAAGCACAAACAATTCCACCAAACACAAACAGTGTTAAGCCTATTAAAACTATTTTTTTTCTCCCAAAAAAATCTGAAGCAAACCCAAGGGGTATTTGCATAATAGCTTGAATTAAGCCATATATTCCCGCTGTTAATCCAACAAGCCAAGAAATCTCACTTCCAGGAAATTCATATATAGATACAATAAACACTGGAAGCAAAAGAAAAAGACCAAGCATTCGACATGCAAATAAAGCAGCTAATGAAAGACTAGCTCGCCATTCAATTGAGTTTAATTGAATCTCATTCATAAAAACTACTATTCTTTAAAAAGATTACGATCATCTTTAGACTAATTTTCCATGTAGATATTTTATGCAATTTTAATTAGATTAGACATTATGAATGATGATATGAAAAATAATAAACATAGTAAATACTCAATGAAAACTATTCGAATTCGCAAAGCTAGAACCAATAACCTAAAAAATATATCATTAGACATACCTCGAAATAAACTGGTTACATTCACAGGACCTTCTGGAGCTGGAAAAACTTCTATTGCCATAGATACACTATATTTGGAAGGATACCGAAGATATATACAAAGTCTTCCCAATTATGCTAAGCAAATCCTAGGTGTTCCTAAACAACCTTTATTTGAATCAATCGAAGGTTTGTCTCCAGCTATAGCTATTACAGAAAATATAAATCGATATAATTCAAGATCTACAGTTGGCACTATCACTCAAATAAATGATTACTTAAGACTTTTATACGCAAAAATTGGCGTTTCATATTGCCCTGAACATAAAATCCCCCTAAAAGCTACAAGTATTTCTCAGATTGCTGATCTGATTTTAGAATGGCCTGCTGGTATTATAAGATTTGCAATTCTTGCTCCTGTTACAATCAATCCAAAGGGTAATTTAAATGAATTATTGTTAATGTTAATGGCTAGCGGTTACATCCGAGCTCGTATTAGCAAAGTCTTTTTTGACATTGATCAAATAAAACCATCAGACATCAAAGGTAATAAAAAAATTGACATTATCATTGATAGGCTTATCAATAGAACCGAAAATCGGCAACGTCTTTTGGATAGCTTAAAAAGAGCTTCTGAACTATCAGATGGTCACATCACTATAAAAAACCTAGAAAATAATTGGGAAAAATCGTTTTTTATTAAATCGGAATGCCCACATTGTAATTACAAAGCTCCAACTTTAGAACCTAGGTTTTTCAGTAAGAATAATCCTCATGCTATATCATGTAAGCCTTATAAGTATACACTACTAATGGATAATCAATCCTTTTCGAAGAAACAAGAAGGATTATCCATACATGAAATGGAATCCTTGAGTATTTCTGAATGTTCTACTTGGATAAAAACAAAAATTCAATTAAATAATTTTACAAAAAAGATAGCTGCTCCAATTATTTACGAAATTAACAAACGCCTCGAATTTTTAGAAAAAATAGGTCTCAATTATCTTTCTTTAAATCGAAATTCAAAATCTCTTTCTCGAGGTGAAATTCAACGTCTTCGATTAGCTAGACAAATTAGTTCTGGGCTTTCAGGGATAATGTATGTAATAGATGAACCATCAATTGGTTTACATCAAAAGGATAAGATAAACCTTATTAGCTTCCTCAAAAAGCTTCGTGATCTTGGAAACAGCATCATACTTGTAGAACATGATGAAGAAATAATCCGATGTTCTGACTGGATTGTTGATATTGGTCCTGAAGCTGGAGGTAAAGGAGGATATATTTTAGCTCAAGGAAAAATAAATAATATAAAGAAAGATTTAAAATCATTAACAGGTCAGTATTTATCGGGAAAACGATTCATACCTATTCCAAAAAGAAGGGATATCAATAATAGTACACATTGGCTTTCTCTTCAAGGAGCAACAGGTAACAATTTAAAATATGTAAATCTAAACGTTCCTATTGGTCGAACAACCTGTATTACTGGAGTTTCCGGATCAGGAAAGTCAACATTGATAAATGAAACTCTTGCTATAGCAATTTCTAAACATTTGAATCCATCCACAAGAAAAAAACCTGCTCCTTATTTCAGCTTGTATGGAATAGAACATTTTTCTCGAATCCTCAATATCAATGCTGATGATATTATCAAAACCCAAAGAAGTAATGTAGCTACATACATGAATATTTTCTCAAAAATTCGTGAGCTTTTTTCTAATGTTCCAGAATCTAGATTGCGTGGTTACAAAGCAAATCATTTCAGTTTTAATATTCCTGGAGGAAGATGTGAAATTTGTCATGGACTTGGAACAAAAACAAACGAAATGTATTTTCTACCTGATATGCATATTCCTTGCGAATATTGTCATGGAAAACGGTTTAATAAAGAAACATTAGAGATACTGTATCGAGGCAGCAATATTTGTGATGTCTTGGATTTTACTATTGAAAAATCAATCCAACATTTCAATTCAATACCTATCATTCGAAAAAAACTTGAAAGGTTAATTGCTGTTGGTTTATCTTACATTAAACTTGGACAAGATTTTTCAACTCTTTCACAAGGTGAAATACAAAGAATAAAAATATCCTTAGAATTATCGAAATTTAATATAGGAAAAACTTTATATATATTTGATGAACCTTCTAAAGGATTACATTTTCAGGATATCGAATTGCTCCTTTCTATGTTCGAAAAACTTACATCAACAGGAAATACAGTGGTCATTATAGAACATAATTTACATATAATAAAAACTGCAGATTGGATCATTGATATGGGCCCCGGCAGTAATGAACAGGGAGGGGAAATTGTAACAGAAGGCACACCTGAGACAGTAGCTTCTTCAAGGAAAGGATTTACCGCAAAATATCTGAAAAAAATATTGCATTTAAATAGGTAATAAAAACAAGATAACTTTAATTTTTAATTTTCAAAATTCGAGAAATTGTAAATTTCAACTCATCATAAGAAATCTTTTGAAGAATAGCATGACCAATTTCTTTCATTAAGATAAAACGCAGGCATCCGTTTTCATTTTTTTTATCCAATTTCATTAAACTTAGCCATAAGTCAAAATTAAATGCAGGAATATATTTTGGACATCCAATTAATCCGACCAAATTTCGGATTCTTTTTACATCCTCACGGGGAAAACTTAAAACATCCGAAGAAAGTTCTGCTGCTTGCACTAAACCACAAGCAACGGCTTCTCCATGTAACCATTGACCATACCCTAAACCTAATTCAATTGCATGACCAAAGGTATGTCCTAAGTTTAGGATAGCCCGTTCTCCCGATTCATGTTCATCTTTTCCAACTACGTAAGCTTTGATTTCACATGATCTTCTAATGACATAACTAATTGAATTTAAATCTATCCTACGAATAGAATCTATATTTTCCTGAATCCAATTCAGAAATTTTGAATCTAGGATTAGTCCATATTTAATAATCTCTGCCAATCCGGATGATATTTCTCGAGCATCTAGAGTTTCCAGCACTTCTGTGTCGATTTCTACAGAATATGGTTGGTGAAAAGCTCCAATCATATTCTTTCCCATTGGATGATTGACTGAAGTCTTTCCTCCAATAGAAGAATCAACTTGGGCTAATAAAGTTGTTGGAACCTGAATAAATCGAACACCGCGAAGATATATTGAAGCTGCAAAACCAGCCATATCACCAATTACCCCTCCTCCCATTGCTACCAAGAGTCCTCGACGGTCTAATTGATTTAACAAAAGAAAATCAATTATTTTGTTTAATGTTTCGAAGTTCTTATAACATTCACCATCTGGAAGTTCTATGCGATACAGGGGCAAACCAGTTTTCATCAATGATTTTTCTGCTTTGGAACCATACAAGCTTGAGATTTTCTTGTTTGTAACCAATGCTATTCCTGTTGTATCTTTAGGTACAACTTCATGTAAGCATTTCAATCTTCCTGGAGCGATGTTAATCTTATAATTTCCACTTGAAACCTCAACATTGACAATATCCATTTGTTTTACCTAGAACTTCTAATCTTTCTAGAATGAACTTACATGTTTCTTGAGCAGATAAGCTATCTGTATCAATTATCAAATCGGCGATACTACTATAGTAAGTTTTTCGAGATTCAAATAGTTCTTTTAATGTTTTGTAGGAATCTTTTGCTTTCAAAAGAGGACGATTAGACTTATGGTCACGCTCAATTCTAGAAAATAATTTTTCTATACTAGCCTTTAAATAAATTACTATTCCGGAATCTTTCAAAAGGTATCTATTTTTCGATAAAATAACTATACCGCCTCCAGTTGAAATAATAGAATTTTTTTTTTACAACATAACTTCAATACTTCGTGTTCTTTCTTTCGAAATTGATTCTCTCCTTCCATATTAAAAATTGAAGATATTTTATCTTTGTAATTTATCTCTATTTCCTTATCTAAATCAACAAATGAAAATTTTTTTTTCTTAGCTAGAATCTTTCCAACTGTAGTTTTCCCTGATCCCATCATTCCAATTAAAAAAATTGGAAAATTTTCTAAGGATATTCTTTTACAGTGCTTTGCCATATTTAAATTTTTTAAAAATTATTTATTGGAAAATTATTAATGAATTTTATTTGAGAAGTATCTATTTTCATCTACTCATTGAATAAGAAATCAAACAGAAAACTTTTTAAAAGTTTTATAACAAAATAGCAATTAAATAAAGTATTACAATTCTCTAATCTTAAACGAAAATCAAAATCCTATATTTTTGCAGTTTATTTTTTCTCTGTTTAACTCCACTCAATAATTGATTGATGTGAGGATTTAGGATAGATGCTAATTAAAGTGTAATTCAACTAATCCAGGAAAAATCAATTGATTCATTAGTATATGGAATTTAATGAAAGAATCTTAATTTAATTTAATACCACAAGCATTGGAACAGATTTTCAAAAAAGTATCTGGAAAGTCAGATCCACCTCGAGTGTCTTTCCAAGAGTCTCCATTAAACCAGTAATGAAATCCATTGCTTCCATCAGATATCCAAATTTCTTGAATAGCTCTCTGTGTATTAATAATAATTTTTGAATTATTTTTGAAAGTTATGCTTAAAACGTTTCCCTCAATTTCAATATCTATATCGATGTCATGCAAATAACACCATTGTTCAATTTTAGATTCAATATCTTCAAAAATCTTTTCAGTAAGTAAAATAAACTCGGTTTCATTCATAATTAAATATATCTGATAAAATCGAAAAAGTATGCTTAATATATGTTAGCATTTGAACTGAGTCTCACTCAGGTAAATGAAGATAACTCAAATATAAAAAGTATTTCACAGATTGATTTTAATATGATGCGAACTTCACCCATTCTATTTGCTCCATACATTTTCTTATTGAGCTTTATTCTATCAGGATGTGGTTACAAAGAACTTTTTTATTTTCCTGAAGAAATGATCAGTTTTGATTATCTTGATTTTTAAATTATAGCAAAGATCCTAAAAAACATGGATTTACATCAAGAAACAATCCCAAAGGGATATCCATTTTTTTCTTTCAAAAAAAATATCTTGCATGTTGAAGATGTTTCTCTAGAAGAGTTAGCTAAAGAATTTGGTACCCCTCTCTATGTTTATTCACTACAAGCAATAAAAAGCTTCTGGTCACATTATGAAAATGCAATCAAAGATAGATCCGATCTCATTTGTTATGGAATGAAAGCAAATTCTAACCTAGCTGTATTGAAAGAGTTTTCAAATTTAGGAGCTGGCTTTGATATTGTTTCCGGTGGAGAGTTATTAAGGGCCATGTCTGTAACTGCAGATCCTAAAAAAATTGTTTTCTCAGGAGTTGGAAAAAAGTTTTGGGAATTACAACTTGCTTTGGAAATTGGAATTAAAGTTTTTAATGTTGAATCTGAAGAAGAACTTCATGTGCTCTCAGAATTAGCAACATCAATGAAAAAACAAGCTTCGATTTCTCTTCGAGTTAACCCAGATATTGATGCAAAAACACATCCATACATTTCAACAGCTCTAAGAAAAAGCAAATTTGGAATTCCAATAACACAAGCATTAGATATTTATGAAAAAGCAGCAAAACTTCCGAACCTAAATATTCTTGGACTAGACTGCCATATTGGTTCACAACTAGTACATATGGATCCTTATTTAGAAGCACTTGATAAATTAATATACTTGATAAAAGAACTTGGAAAGCAAAAGATCATTATTAAAATTCTAGATTTAGGTGGAGGATTAGGAATTAAATATTCAGAGGAAACCCCATTCTCTCCAGAACTTTTTGTAGAAAAAATAGTAGAACGGTTACAGTTGAATCAACTCTCACATTTACAATTGATCTTAGAACCAGGACGTTCTTTAGTAGGAAATGCAGGAGTGTTGCTAACAACAGTTCAATATATAAAGCCTAATGAAAATGAAAATTTAGCTATTGTAGATGCTGGGATGAATGATTTTCTTCGTCCTGCATTGTATCAAGCTTACCATAGTGTACAAGCTATAAATCAAAGCAATACAAGAAAAGAAATGCATCAATATAGTGTGGTTGGTCCAATATGTGAGAGTGCAGATTGGTTTGCAAAAAAACGCTTACTACCTTGCTTGAAACGAGGAGACATACTTGCAATAGAATCGGCAGGAGCTTATGGAATGTCAATGTCTAGCAATTATAATAGTCATTTTCGAGCAGCAGAAATCATTGTGCAAAACAATAAATATCATGTTGCACGCGAACGGGAAACATTTGAAGACTTGATAAAATTGGAAAGAGCTGGGTTTTCTGAAATGTAAACATCATGGATCTTACAAACTGCCATAGGCATGTAATCCAGAAAGGAATATGTTCACTCCTAGAAATGCAAAAGTAGTAATCAAAAAACCAATCAATGCCCAAAAAGCAAGAACCAACTCATGTAGTCTTTTATTCAACCTTGCATGTAACCATGCTGCATAATTGAGCCAAACAATTAGAGACCATGTTTCTTTTGGATCCCATTGCCAATACATTCCCCAAGCATCTGCTGCCCACAACGCTCCTAAAATTATTGCCATGCTGAAAAAAGCAAAGCCTATACTAATAGCTTGATTCATCATCCTTACTAGGATTTGAAAGTTTGGAAGAATTAAAGCAATTCGTTTTCGAGATGAAATAATATAAGCAGCTAAAACAAAGTCTATTAAAGTCCAGATTTTCCAAGATATCATTTTGGAATTTCCAACAGTATACATAAATGGAAATAAACATAAAAGAGATCCAAATGCATATATAGGAAACCAGTTCAAAAGAGAAAAATATTTTTTTTCTTCACTAAATTTTATTATATATGAAAAACCTGATATTCCTGCAATGAAAAAAGTACCGTAACCAACAAAATTTGCTGGAACATGTAATTTCATCCACCAACTATCTAAAGCAGGCATCAATGGTTGTATCTGAGCAGCATCGTGAGCTGTTGCATACCATACTAAGAAAAAATTCACTGATGTAATTCCAAAAAATATAAACGCACCAAGAACTCTTACTGGATATTTTTCTTCAAAATACAAATAAAATAATGATGATATTAAACTGAAAAGTATTAAAACTTCATATAAATTGCTGAATGGAATATGACCAATTTCAGGATTAATCAGATAACTTTCATACCAACGAATGAAAACACTCGTAAATCCCATGATAATCCCACACCAGGCAAAAAAAGTTCCAATTTTTGAAAAAGTTGAGCGAATTATATTCCCCCAATAAAAAATCATGGATAAAAGAAAAGAAATTCCCATCCAAAAAATTGCGGATTGAGAAGATAAAAAATATTTTAGAAAAAAGTTTTTTTCAGAACAGGTCAAATCGCCTTGATAAATCGTTAAAGATAAGGTGATTAAGATCCCACAGAAAATAATTAATTTTTTCATGCTCTGCCAAAAAAAAGCTAGCCATATTAAAATAGGTAAGAAAATAAAATAAAGCATGATTTTTTCATATCGAAGCATGTTACATGCATGATGAAATGTGACATAACACAATCCAATGCATAAGGATAAGAAAAAAATAATATTTATCCAACTAATTGAATTAAAATTAAAACGAGATATATTATTTTTAGGTAAAACTTTGATAGCATCTTTCATATATTTTTGAATGGACTTATTGAATTTTTTCGAAAAGTGCTTTTTTAAACCTTTCGAACTCATTGAAACAACGGTCATGCTTACCCTCATTCATAGCCATGTAAACTATATTTCCACCATTGTTATCAGATTTTATAAATAACCAGATTCTGATGTTTCTTATGTAAAACATTAGAAAAATTCCAGTTATCATTAAAGCAAATCCTATATATACAAATCTTTCTCCAAATATTCGGTTAATCTGAAAGATACTCGCTTGTCTGTGTTCGAAATTTTCCAAAGAAAAAAGTATTAATGATTGATCCAGTTTGGCCAAATCTGAAATTGCCATTGTAGCTAGGTGAATCCAAGAAGATGAAATTTCTGCATCATTCTTAGTTGTATCATCCCCAGCATAAATATCTGTATTTTCATATAATTGACACAATATAGATCCAATAAGCTGCATGGTCATAGTTTTAGATGATTCTACTTGATTTGAATCGATGTTTTTTTCTAGAAAATCTAAAACAGATTGAAAACCATCATAAACTAATATTTTCAATATATTATTCATCATGTTTTTTAATATCATCCGATTTAAAGTTTCTCCAATTTGCATATTCTCGATGAAGCAATCAATCTCAAATTTTCTAGTTATAGGATCCAATAATTTATTTCGTATAGCTATGAATTTTTCGAAATTTCCATATTTATCAACAGGAATCCGCAAAAAATGAGTACTATCCCAAGAATCTTTTCGCAGACTAATTAATAAAACATTTTGTGCTTCTTCTAAATAAGGCAACATGTAACTGTTGAATTCATATACTTCGCCTAAATAATTTTTCAATTTGTAGTTCAGTACGGGTCCGAGATGCTTAAAATCCTCATTTTTTTTTGGCCCAGCATTTCCCATTAACATTGATAGATAATATGTTCCTGAACCTTGATAATTCTTTCCTACATTGCCATTTTCTTGACTAAGGATGGATCCTCGTATAGCAGTATTGATATGAAAGTCTTTCAATTCAATAAAGACTTTCCTAGAGAAACCATCTGGATTTACATATAAATGTGTAAGATTTTCACCAATTTTCCCCTGAGTTTTGAAAGCTGGTTTGACAGTACCTAATTGATAACTATTTAAAATAACTTGAGTTCCAGCATCACCAAAACCAGATTGATAAATTTTTATCCCATTTATGCAAATTGGTTTATTAACCTCGATTTTGGAATCAAATTTAGAGCCTTTTTTTAAATCAGTTACTTCAACTAAACTAGAAAATTGCTTTGGAGTGCCATTTGGATAATAATTGGTGATGAACTTCTTTAATTCTAGTTCAAATGGCAAGGGTTGGATAAAAATTCCACTTCCAAATCTTATAATTCCTGATGATATTTTTCCATTTTCCGGAACAAAAACAAGAGAGCGATAACTAAGATTGTTAATATTCAATTTTCCAGATTCTGGAATTTCTGAGATGAACATTTCTTGCAATATAGGCTTTTTCTTATCTAACAGGACTTGCAATCTTAATAAGATTTGACTATCCAAAAATCCTCCAAGACAAATAATCACTACAGAGAAATGTGATAGAACATAACCCAGCCGGTTTAGATGACCCTTCTTAGCAACAAATAGTAAACCTTCATTGGTTTCTCTTTCTCGAAAAGAAAAACCAAGATTTTTCAGAAAATCTTTAAGTTTTATGTTCAATAATCCTAATTCACATCGACTTCTTGTTTCTATTAAGTGAGGAAATGCATGAAAATTAATAGGTTTAACATGCATATTAAAAGAATAAACATCTCGCAGAATTCTAGGAGAATTTCGAATTAAACAAATACTTACTGATAAAATTAAAACAATTATAGTAAATAAGAAGTATGAACTGGAAAAAATACTATATATGCCAAGCTTCTTGAATATGTCAAACCAAAAAAAACCTATTCGATCAATGTAGAAATCAACTGCATGATTCTGTTCAATTAATGTTCCAATAATGCTAATCAAGCAAATTAGTATGAACAAGCTAATGGCAAAATTCATCGAACCTATCAATCGCATTACTTCATAATAAATACATAATAATTTATTAGAGTGGGGTTCTTTTTGTTTTGACTGTAACATCATATAGAAACTATCAAAAGAAGAACAAAATATGTGAAGTAGAAGATTACTGTTTGATTTCTGGTAAATTTAGGAAAACACATTTAGAAATTACCTGAGTCCAGCTGCATAATCTGAAACAGATTTAATATCTTCATCAGTCATTCTCTTACTAATAGAACACATTTGTTCATTATGTCTAGTTTCTGAACGAAATAACTTAAGTTGTTCTTCTATATAATTGGCAAATTGCCCTGACAAACGAGGATATTGACCAGGAATTCCAATTCCATTAGCAGAATGACAAGCAGCACAAGCAGGTATTCTTTGATCAGGAATCCCTGATCGCCAGATTTTTTGACCTAATTCAAACATTTCTTTTTTTGAGGAGAAAGCAGGATCATTTAGTTTTTGATATGAGAGATACAAAGAAATATCTTGCATGTCACTTAAGGAAAGGGGTTGAACCAAAGCGGTCATTATTGTCAATTCTTTATCAGAACCAAGACGAATAGGTTTTTCTTCTCCATCTCTTATTTTGAACTCAATTAATTGTTTTAAAAGATATTCGTATGACTGATCTGACAAATTTGGATTTCCAGCAAGGATGCTGTTCCCCCCAGGTCCATGACAAGATGCACATGAGGTAATTCCTCGATTAATATCTCCAATCTCAAATAAATTTCTTCCTTTTTCAAGATCAGGTTTTTCCTGCCAAGAAAATCCAGAATTTGGAACTATAAAAAGAATCGGTATGCTTAAAAACTTACCCATCAAAAAAAACCCTATTAATATCTGCTTCATGGGAACCTCAATAATGCAAATAAACCGTCTAATGGAGTTGTGAATCACAATAATTAATGTAGAATTTAATTAGGAAAGATAATAAATTTCCTCCCTTTAAACAGAAATTCTTATAGAATTCAGATTATTATATATACATAACCTGAGTTGTATTATCTATATTAAAAAATATCATTAATGTCTTTGCTACATAGCACTTTTTTTTTAAAATCTGTACTCAATATAAAGGATCTGCCCTTTGGGGAAAAGCCTGAAGTTTGTTTTATTGGAAAATCAAATTCGGGGAAATCTGCTTCTATTAATGCAATTGCAAATATCAAAAAATTAGCTTTTTCAAGCAAAACTCCAGGTTGTACAAAAATGATTAATATGTTTGGTCTATCTGGAATCAAAAAATGCGAAATTCAAGGATATCTTGTGGATCTTCCTGGTTATGGATATGCAAGACTTTCTTTTAATGAGCAAAAAAAATTAAGAGATCTTATGATAAATTATCTTCTAAACAGAAAAAATTTGGTTGGGATTGTTTTACTTGTTGATATTCGTCGGGGATTAACTGATCTTGATAAGATTTTTCTAGAATTGATAGAATTTCAGTCTAAATCATTGCTCATTTTACTTTCAAAAGCTGATAAAATTTCCAAGTCGAAACGACTCTCTGCTTTTTTCTCAATGGAACATAAACTACTTAACATGCATAACACTTGTATAATACCTTTTTCTGCACGAACTAAGATTGGTTTGGAAAAAGCTAGTCAACATGTCAAAAATTGGATTATAAGCTAACTGCTCTAGTGTCTTCTAAAAAATTACTAACATTACTAATTTATTGCTTTAACCTTACTTATTCAGAGGTAAAAGTTACCTGATCTTTTTAGATATCGAAAGCTAGAAAAGCTTATGATTTATTCATAGAAATAAAAGTTGTTCATTTAGAAGATTAGAAAATTTTAGCTGTTAGCTCATACCTATTTGTAATCCATTGGAAAATTGTCATAGGAAAAATAGAAAAACCTAACATCATCTAGGTCAAATCCCAACTAAAATGTTTTGGCTTTTTTGCTATTTAAGAAAAAAACTATAAAAATTTATCAAATCTTATGAAATTAAGCTTCCTCCTTCTTTTCAAGAAGAGGAGTCTTTAAATAAAAAGAGCGATCAACTAATTCCATAAATGCCATAGGTGCATTGTCTCCTTTTCGGAAACCAATTTTCAAAATTCGCAGATAGCCTCCATTGCGCTTAGAAAAGCGGGGACCAAGTTCTGAGAACAATTTGCCAACAGCTTTACGATCTCGAATTCTTGAAAAAACCAATCTTTTGTTCGCAAGGGAGTCTGTTTTACCTAATGTAATTAACGGTTCAATAATACGGCGCAAATCTTTAGCTTTTGGCAAAGTAGTTTTTATGGATTCATAAGTTATCAAAGAAACAGCTGCATTCCGGAACATAGAAAGACGGTGGCTGCTTGTTTTATTGAGCTTTCGTAGGCCATGCCGATGACGCATATTACATTCCTTTCAAATTAAAAAAACTTGTTTGAATATTTTAATAACTAAGTAATTTTCTATCTTAAATGCTTTAAAATTCTGAAAAACATGATGATCTTAGAAATCAACTTCGATCCATTTCAAAAGAAGACCAATTATCTAATTTCATGCCAAGATTAAGCCCACGGGAAAAGAGAACCTCCTTAATCTCATTCAGAGATTTTCTTCCCAAATTTGGTGTTTTCAATAATTCATTCTCTGTGCGTTGAACAAGGTCACCAATATAATTAATATTTTCTCCCTTTAAACAATTAGCTGATCGAACTGTCAATTCTAAATCATCTACAGGTCTTAATAAAACTGGATCAATTTTAGGCGCACCACTTCTTACCGGTAATTCATGTATTTCTTCAGAACCCTCTAAAGCAGAAAATACCGAAATCTGTTCAATCAAAATTCGAGCAGCTTGGCGCACAGATTCTTCCGGTGAAATAACACCATTAGTTTCTACATCAAGAATCAATTTGTCTAAGTCTGTACGTTGTCCGACCCTAGCATTTTCTACAGAGTAACTAACACGAAGAATGGGGCTGAAAGAAGCATCTAAAATTATTCGACCTACGTTAGATGAAACCTTTTCATTTCCAGAGAAAGAACGAATATTTCCAGGAATATATCCCCTTCCTTTTTCAACTTTGATCTCCATTTCTAAGAAATTAGAACCTGTCAAATTACAAATGAAATGCCCTGGGTTTACAATTTCAACATTATGAGGTATATCTATATCTCCTGCTAAAATCTGTCCAGATTTATTAGTTCGCAAGAAAAGCACTACTTCATCACTATCAAAAAGCTTAAACACAATGCCTTTCAAATTCAATAATATTTCTATAACATCTTCCCTGACTCCAGGTATAGTTGAGTATTCATGAAGAACCTTATTAATTGAAACTTCAGTAGGAGCATAACCACTCATTGAAGAAAGAAGAATTCGGCGTAGAGCATTTCCAAGTGTATGGCCATAACCTCTTTCAAAAGGTTCCATAATAATTTTCGCATGATTCAATTTTATCGATTCCACATCAATTGAACGAGGCTTTAAAAAACTCTGTGTAAACATATATATTATGTTCCTTTTTAATACCATCAATAAATCTTAAAGTTTTACAATTTCTACTATTTAAGAATAGTTGGAAATAAATCAACTTAAATCTTGTTAAAAGAAGAAATTAAGAAATAAACTTTTTTATCGAAAAACATCATCAAGAGAAGGATTTCATCATCCATTTGAAATTGTATTTGCTTAACGAGAATACAGTTCAACAATCATTGACTCATTGATGTCCCGGGCGATATCTGCGCGATCAGGAATGGACGAAAAGGTTCCAATTAACTGATTATCATCAACTGTTAACCAATTTGGTATGCCTATATTAGATGCAAGACTAATAGCTTCCTTGATTCGAATCTGCTGCTTTGCTTTTTCTCGCACAGAAACAATATCACCAGGCTTTAATGTGATAGAAGCAATATCAGCTATATGTCCATTTAGATTAATAGCTCGATGAGATACTAATTGACGTGCTTCCGCACGAGTTGATCCAAACCCCATTCTATAAACAATATTGTCCAATCTTGATTCAAGCAATTGAATAAGAATCTCACCTGTATTTCCACGCTTTTGTTCAGCTTTCTCAAAACATCGACGAAATTGTCTTTCCAAGATTCCATACATGCGTTTTAATTTTTGTTTTTCTCGCAATTGGAGACCAAAATTAGAAGCTCGACTTCCTGAAGCACGACCATGTTGCCCAGGTTTAGAATCGAACTTACATTTAGAATCCAAAGCTCTTCGAGTACTTTTCAAGAAAAGATCAATACCCTCTCTGCGAGATAACTTACATTTAGGTCCAGAGTAACGTGCCATATAAACTCTCTTTTCTCATTAATTTAAATACGACGCCGTTTTGGTGGACGACATCCATTATGAGGAATAGGTGTAATATCTGAAATACTTGATATTCGTATTCCTAATGCATTCAAAGCACGAATTGACGATTCCCGACCTGGCCCAGGACCCTTAATTCGAACTTCTAGTGTCTTAATTCCATATTCAAGCGCAGCTCTCCCAGCAGCTTCAGCTGCTACTTGAGCTGCAAATGGAGTTGACTTTCGAGAACCCTTAAAACCAGTTCCGCCAGAAGTAGCCCAAGTCAAAGCATTTCCTTGAATATCAGTAATCGTGATAATAGTGTTGTTAAACGATGCATGAACATGTGCAATTCCATCAGAAATATTTTTTCTGATTTTTTTTCGAGAACGAGCAACACTATTAACTTGGGTTTTAACCATATAAATAAACTCCTTACTACTTTCTTAGAGATGTAGAAGCTCTACGTAGCCCCTTTTTTGTTCTTGCATTTGTACGAGTTCTTTGACCCCGAACTGGCAACCCACGTTTATGGCGCAAGCCACGATATGTTCCTAGATCTATCAAACGTTTAATTGAAAGCTGAACTTCTCTTCGAAGATTTCCTTCAATTAGAATACCTGCCATATTCTCACGAATTTTCTCTAATTCAAAATCATCCAGATCCTTGATTTTTCTATCAGTTGGAATATTAGCTGCTTCGCAAATCCTTTTAGCACGAACACGCCCTATACCAAAAATAGCAGTTAAACCGATACCTGAATGCTGATTTGGTGGAATATTAATTCCAGCAATACGAGCCATAATTATCCTCAATTTAATTTTTAAAAACTGCTTTTGAAAATATCAATCATCCTTGCCTTTGCTTATGTCTTGGATTAGAACAGATAACTCGAATAACTCGACGACGCTTAATCAATTTGCAATTTCTACAAATTATTTTCACTGATGCCATTACTTTCATATCTATTAACCTTCTTAATTAACTTAAAAATAGGTTCTTTTTCTATTTTTTTATTTAGAACGAAATATAATTCTTGCTCTTGTAAGATCATACGGAGTTAACTCCACTGTAACTTTATCACCTGGCAAGATGCGAATGTAATGCATTCGCATCTTGCCAGAAATATGACCCAGAACTGTATGTCCATTTTCCAATTTAACACGAAAACTAGTATTTGGAAGATTTTCGAGAATTTCTCCTTCCATTTGAATCACATCATCTTTAGACATTTTTTAGATACTTTTTATTAATGCATTAACAGATTTTAGGTTTTAAGATTAGCTTTCTTTAATAAAGAATCATACTGATTTGACATCACATAAGTCTGAACTTGAGAGATAAAATCCATAGTTACCACCACAACAATTAATAAAGAAGTTCCACCAAAATTAAAAGGTACATTCCAACGTGCTATCAAAAATTCTGGAACCAAACAAACAAAAGTTATGTAAACTGCACCAGAAAGAGTCAACTTCATTAAAATTTTTTCAATATAACGAGCTGTCTGTTCACCAGGTCGAATTCCAGGGACAAAAGCTCCTCCTCTTTTCAAATTGTCTGCAGTTTCGCGGCTGTTAAATACAATAGTAGTATAAAAAAAGCAGAAAAAAATTATCGAAATTGAGTACATAACTATATATAGTGTGTGATTTGGAGCCATTGCAGCAACTAAATCATATACCCAATTCATGGAGTTTCCTTTTGAATTTGAGATCCAACTCGCTAAAGTACTTGGAAATAACATGAGAGAAGATGCAAAAATAGGTGGCATAACCCCTGACATATTTAATTTAAGCGGTAAATGCGATCCTTGAGCAGCATACATTTTGTTTCCAACTTGTCGTTTTGCATAATTAACTTGTATCTTTCTTTGACCTCTTTCTACTAAAACAACAAAAGCAGTAACTAATATTATTAAGCTGAAGATAAGCATTCCAGAAATAGTTGTTATTGAACCATTTCGAATCATTTCGAAAAGCATCGACAATGAAGATGGAAAACCTGAAATAATCCCAGCAAATATCAACATTGAAATACCATTTCCTAAACCTCGTTCAGTAATTTGTTCTCCTAACCACATTAGAAAAATAGAACCAGTTACCAAGGTTAGTACAGCAGTAAAACAAAAGAAAAAACCTGGATGAATAACTAAACCATTTTTTGATTCTAAGAGTAATGAGATCCCCACTGATTGAACCAAAGCAAGCCCAAGAGTGAAATATCTTGTATATTGATTGATTTTTCTACGTCCAGATTCCCCTTCCTTTTTCAAGGAATCCAATGTGGGAACAAGCATTGAGAGCAATTGCATCACAATAGATGATGATATATAAGGCATAATTCCCAAGGAAAAAACAGAGAGGCGTGAAATAGCTCCACCAGAAAACATGTTAAATAAACCTAGAATACCTCCTTGATTTTGTTCAAATAAATATCCCAAGGTATCCAGGTTAATTCCTGGAATTGGTACATGTGTACCTAAACGGTATACTATCAGTGATAAAAGTAGGAACAAAAAACGCTGGCTTAAACCATCATAATCTGATTTTCTTTGTCCAGAACGAGCAATAGCCAAATTTTCACCTAGTTAATTAACAATTAGAATTTATCAAATTATCGAACCACCAAGTTTCTCAATAGTCTTTTTAGCTCCAGAACTAACAGCTATACCTTTTAAGATTAATTGCTTAGAAAAATTCGCCCCGGAATTTATAATTTTAACGGCAGTTGTTTTTTTCTTAATTAAGCCAACATTTCGCATGTATTGAATATCAATTTCTTTACACTCTAAAAAAGATAAAGTTGATAACTTAACTTCCTCACAAGGATGCTTCAATTTTTTACTTGATACAAAACCTCTTTTTGGAAGACGTCTTTGCAAAGGCATTTGTCCCCCTTCAAAACCAATTTTTTTAAATCCACCAGAACGAGATTTCTGACCCTTATGACCTCGTCCACAAGTTTTTCCAAATCCAGAACCTAACCCACGACCCAGCCTACGTTTCATCTTGTGACTGCCTAGTGCAGGTTTGATTGAATTAAGTTGAAGTTTAAACATAAAAATTTTTACTATTTTGAGATTGATATAAGTACTAAGTAATTTACTTTTCTCAACATACCTCTGACTTCTGGTGTATCAAAAAGAACACGTGAACTATTCAACCGGCGGAGACCTAAACCTCGAATAGTATGCAGGTGAGACTTTTTAACTCCAATTGTAGAACGAATAAGAGATACTTTTATTTTCTTACTTTGAATTTGCATTGAGAATTTCCTCAACATTTTTTCCACGTTTTGCTGCGACTTCAGATGGAGTAAGAGCAGATTTTAATCCATTTAAGGTAGCACGCACTAAATTATATGGATTACTTGATCCCAAACTTTTAGCGACAACATTTCGTACCCCCATAACTTCAAATATCGCACGAACAGGTCCTCCTGCAATAACCCCAGTACCTTCCGATGCAGGAGAAATCAAAACTTTTGAAGCCCCATGCTTACCCAGTATTGTGTGATATAACGTTCCATTTTTTAAAGTAACTTTAAACATTGACTTTTTTGCCTGCTCGATAGATTTTTGCACAGAAAGAGGAACTTCACGTGCTTTTCCTTTTCCCATACCAATTTTCCCATCCCCATCTCCAACTACACTCAGAGCAGCAAAGCTCATAGTTCTTCCACCCTTAACAACTTTACTAACCCGATTAACTGAGATCATTTTCTCACGTATGGAATTAGCAGCTTCATTATCTGAAGTATTTCTGTTCTGCATTTTAGCCATTGTTTCTTTGTTCTCCGATTTTTCTAAAATTTTAATCCCGCATGTCTTGCTGCATCAGCAAGAGCTTTTATACGTCCATGATAAGAAAAACCAGATCGATCAAAAGCAACTGATTTTATTCCAACAGATATAGCTCTTTCAGCAATGACTCTTCCAACAATAGAAGCAGCACTCTGATTGCTACCCTGTCCACGATTAGAAATCGTAACCCGAATTTCAGGATCAATAGTTGACGCATTTACCAAAACTTTATTTCTTTCCAACGAAAAAATAGAGGCATAAATATGCAAATTAGAACGGTAAACAGACAAACGATGTTTCCCGCATTTTGCTATAACCCGCCGCCCCTGCACTGCCCGACGCAAGCGTGCTTCCTTCTTATTTATCATTAAATAATCCCCTATTGATTTTTATCAAATATGACTATCTCTTTTTCTTTGTTTCTTTTATAAGAGGCACTTCATCTGAATAGCGTATCCCTTTTCCTTTATAAGGCTCAGGTGGTCGATAAGAACGAATCTCAGCAGAAACTTGACCAACAAGCTCTTTGTTTAAACCTTTAATAATAATCTCTGTTTGACTAGGACATTCAATCTGAATGCCCTTAGGAATCTTATATTGGATTTCGTGCGAAAATCCGATATTTAACATGATAATATCATTCTGGACTTCCTTCGAAGCACGAAATCCAATACCAACCAGAATCAACTTCTTTTCAAATCCAATTGAAACTCCTAAAATGATATTTCTTATCAATGCTTTCATAGTCCCAATAACAGAACTTATTTTTCGTGACCTTTCAGAAGAAGAAAATGTAATAATTCCATTTTCTTCTTTCAAAAAAATATCATTGTTAAGCAAAACATAAACTGCAGAACCTAAGGGCCCAAAAACTGAAACCTTATCCTCTTGTATATCCACCTTTACAGATTCTGGAAATTTTACAAAATGCTTAGTAGACACGTAACGCGACATTCTAATCCTCTAGATCTAAGAAACGTAACATATAACTTCTCCGCCTATATGATAAGATCTTGCTTTTTTATCAGATATTACCCCATGCGGGGTAGAAATAACCGCAATGCCTAATCCATTCATAACATTGGGAATTAAACTAACACTCTTGTATATCCTTAATCCAGGACGAGATACTCGTTTGATCTGACCAATTACTGGTCGTCCAGAATAATACTTCAAGAAAATTTTCAGATTTAATTTTCCATTATTTACATTTTTAGTTTCAAAAGAATCAATATAACCTTCATCTTTTAAAACTCTTGATATAGCCAGTTTCATTTTAGAAGAAGGCATGGAAACATCTGATTTTCCAACCTGATTAGCATTCCTAATACGTGTTAACATGTCAGAAATCGGATCATTCATACTCATTTTAAACTCCTACCAACTTGCCTTAATAAGACCTGGAACTTCTCCTTTCATAGCCATTTCGCGCAACTTATGTCTCGTCAGACCAAATTTTCGAAAAACTCCCCGAGAACGTCCAGTTAAAGCACAACGATTCGATTGCCGAATCGGATTAGAGTTTCTCGGTAACTGTTGTAACCTCAACCGAGCTTTAAAACGATCTTCAAAAGTTCCTGATTTATCATCAATAAACTTCTTTAACTCTTCACGCTTTACCAAAAACTTTTTTGATAACTTAATTCGCTTGATATTTCTATTAATAAGAGATAATTTAGCCACTAATCAATTCCTTAATCACGAAACGGAAAGTTTAAAGCTTTTAAAAGTGCTTTAGCTTCGAAATCATTCTCTGCAGTAGTCACTATATTGATATCTAAACCACGCAAAGAATCTATCTTGTCATAATCTATTTCGGGAAAGATAATCTGTTCCTTAATTCCAAAATTATAATTCCCATGCCCATCAAAAGATTTACCGGAAATTCCACGGAAATCACGAACTCGAGGAAGAGCTATATTAATTAAACGATCTAAGAAGTCATACATTTTTTTTCGACGCAAAGTGACCATGCATCCAATTGGATATCCTGCCCGAATTTTGAATCCAGAAATAGCTTTCCTAGCTTTTGTGATCACAGGTTTCTGTCCTGAGATTTTTGTTAAATCAACTACAGCATTTTCTATTATTTTCTTATCCGAAACAGCTTCAGAAAGACCAATATTTAAACTTACCCTTGAAATTTTTGGAATGGACATTGGGTTACTGCGTTGAAACTCTTCTTGAAGAGAAGCAACTACCTTATCTTTATAATAATGAAATAAATTAGACATTCAAGTCACCTATACCTTGATGTCAACTGCAGCATTATTCGAACGAAATATGCGAACCTTATCACTATTTTTTCCTTTAAAACCTATTCGGTCCGACTTAGAGATTGAAGAATTAAATACAGAAACATTTGAAATATGAATTGGCATTGCTTTTTCAACAATTCCACCTTGAATATTCTTAGCAGGATTACCCTTAACATTTTTCTTGACAAGATTAATACCCTCTACCAAAACATATTGAGTTCCTGAAAATCCCAAAACAATTCCCCTTTGCTTTTTATCTTGACCAGATAAAACAATTACTTCATCACCCTTTCTAATCTTATTCATTTTTGAAAAGCCTTTTCCCTATAGAACTTCAGGGGCTAATGATACAATTTTTAGAAAATTTCTACTTCGAAGTTCCCGTGTTACTGGACCAAAAATCCGTGTTCCAATAAGCTCCAATTTTTCATTCAATAAGACAACCGAATTAGTCCCAAAACAGATTAAGGACCCATCCCTTCGTCTTACACCACTTTTTGTACGGACTACCAAGGCATTGTAAACTTCACCTTTTTTTACTCGCCCTCTCGGAATTGAATCTTTAACAGTGATCTTAACAACATCTCCGATTCGAGCATAACGTCGTCTTGAACCTCCAAGAACTTTGATACACATTACTTCACGAGCTCCGGTATTGTCAGCAACATTCAATCTAGTTTGAACTTGAATCACAATAAACCATCCTAACCTAGAAATACAACATAACAATTATTTCAAACATTTATATAGAAATTAACCTAAAAAAAATCGGAAAAATTATCAATTTGTTAAAAACCTCTTAAATCATACTTTTGAATAAAGTTCGAGATTCTATCATATATAGAATGTTCTACATGCAAAAATACGATCGACCAGAAAAAACAAAATTAGCAAGATATAAGAAAAAAGAAAATTAAAACCAAAAAAAAATTCAATACTTTCAGAAGAAAAAGATTAAAACCTCTGCTTTAATAATTGAAGCAAATTTAATTTTTTTCTTCCTATATTTTCGATTTCTGAATCAATCGCAGAATTTTCCAAGATTTTGAACGTGAAAGCGGACGACATTCTTGGATTTCAACTATATCACCCATGTTATATTGATTATTCTCATCATGAGCTTTATATTTTGAAGAAAGTGTAATAATTTTTCCTAGGACCTGATGTTTAACTCTTCGATCTATTTTAATAACAGCTGTTTTATCCATTTTAGTACTGATAACTCTTCCTATAAGAGAAGATTTTACTTTTCCAAGTTTTTTTTCATCAGCGTTGACCACTTTATTTTCTAACATTTTTCTTCTCTATTTTCTCAGTAATCAAGGTACGTATGCGTGCTATATCACGACGCATAATGCGAAATCGATTAGTATTTCCACCGGTCTGTTGCGAAATTTTTTGCATTCTCAAACCAAACTGCGCTGATAATAAGTTTTCCAACTCTTTATTAAGGTCTAAAACACCTTTTAATCGAAAATCTGCTATTTTCAACTCAATATTCTCCAAAAAAAAATCACTGAGATACAAATCGTGTAGGTATTGGAAGTTTAGCAGCAGCTAAACGAAAGGCTTCTTTAGAAATCTCTTTGCTTACACCATTCATTTCATAAAGAATTTTTCCTGGTCGAACTTCTGCCACCCAATATTCTGGATTTCCTTTTCCATTACCCATACGAACTTCAGCTGGTTTTTGAGAAATAGGTTTATCTGGGAAAATTCGAATCCAAACCTTCCCTCCTCGCTTTATATAACGATTAATTGCACGTCGCGCAGCTTCTATCTGACGAGACGTTAGCCGTCCTCGCCCAGTAGCCTTTAAACCAAAATCTCCAAAAGAAATATCTTTTCCATTGGAAGCAACTCCAGAATTCCTCCCTTTATGCTCCTTTCGATATTTTCTGCGAGATGGTTGAAGCATATTTTAATTATCCCGTATTAGAAATTTGTTCATTAAAATTTTTAGAACCAGATTGATTACTAGTTGCAGAACTACCTGATCGATTTCCTCGAAGTGAACGTTTATTGGTCCGATGCAGTTCCTCTCGTTTCATTGAGTTTTCTGCTATCATTTTCTTGTTTAAGAAATCTCCTTTATAAACCCAAACCTTTACTCCAATGACCCCATAAGTTGTTTTTGCTTCTGCCATTCCATAATCTATATTAGCTTTAAGAATATGCAATGGTACCCTACCTTCTTTATACCATTCAGTTCGAGCAATTTCTATACCATTCAATCGTCCTGAACTCATGATTTTGATTCCTTGAGCCCCAAGACGCATAGCATTTTGTACAGCACGTTTCATTGCACGGCGAAACATTATTCTTCGCTCAAGTTGCTGAGCAATTGAATCAGCAATTAGTTGAGAGTCAACTTCAGGTTTTCTTATTTCTTCAATATTTACATGAACAGGAACACCCATCAAACGTTGAAGATCATTCTTAAGACTTTCTATATCTTCCCCACGTTTTCCTATAACCATTCCAGGCCTCGAAGAACAAATAGTAATTCGGGCATTTTTTGCTGGACGCTCAATAAGAATCCTACTGATAGAAGCTGCTTTGAGCTTTTTTTTCAAATATTCCCTGACTCTAATATCTCCAAGAAGTGTAGAACTAAAAATATGGCCTTTGGCAAACCAACGTGAAGACCAATCTAGAGTAATTGGAAGACGAAAACCTATAGGGTGAATTTTTTGACCCATTGTAATATAACTCCCTAAGGACCAACCCTGACTGTAATATGACAGGTCTGTTTCTCAATGCGGTTGCTTCTACCTTTCGCACGAGGAAATAACCTCTTCATAGAACGACTTTTATCAATAAAAACTGTTTTAACATACAAATCATCAACATCCATACCATTATTATGTTCAGCATTTGCAACAGCAGATTCAACAGCTTTTTTTAAAACACTTGCAGCTTTTTTAGTAGAGAAAGTCAAAATATCAATAGCTTGACCTACAGGTTTCCCACGAACCAAATCAGCTACCAATCGAGCTTTCTGCGCAGACATAGCAACTCTTCTAACAACGGCAGAAGTTTCCATTTTTTACCTTTTTGATTTTTTATCTGCAGCATGACCTTTAAACGTACGCGTCATAGCAAATTCACCTAATTTATGACCAACCATGTTCTCGTTGATATAAATAGGGATATGTTGACGCCCATTATGAACAGAAATGGTTAAACCAATAAATTCAGGTAAAATTGTCGAACGACGTGACCAAGTTTTTATTGGTTTTCGATCTTTCCTAGACAAAGCTGAAGCAACTTTTGCTTGCAGCTTACTATCGAAAAATGGCCCCTTTCTTATCGAACGCGACATAAATTTCAATCCTTTTATTACTTACAATTGCGCCTTTGAATAATCATTCTACTTGTTCTTTTGTTTCTTCGAGTCTTATAACCCTTTGTTGGTAATCCCCATGGACTAACAGGATCTCTAGCTTCTCCTGTTCTTCCTTCTCCTCCACCATGTGGATGATCAATCGGATTCATTGCTACCCCTCGAACAGTTGGTCGGATTCCATTCCAACGAACCGCCCCAGCTTTACCAATTTTTCGAAGATTATGTTTTTCATTCCCCACTTCTCCAATAGTAGCTCGACATTCAATATGTATTTTTCGGATTTCTCCAGATCGCAAACGAACTTGTGCATAAGTACCCTCTCGAGCTAACAAAGTTGCTGATGCGCCTGCTGAACGAAGCATTTGAGCTCCCTTTCCTAATTTCATTTCAAGACAATGAATTGTAGTACCAACCGGAATACTTCGGATAGGTAAAGCATTACCTATCCGAATAGGAACATCCGAACCGGAAATTAAAACAGAACCAACGCGAATTCCTCGAGGAGCAATAATATAACGCCTCTCTCCATCAGAATAACAAAGCAATGCTATATTAGAAGTTCTATTTGGGTCATATTCAATACTTTCAACTTTTGCAGGGATACTATCTTTATCCCTTTTAAAATCGATAATCCGATAATGCTTTTTATGCCCCCCCCCTCGATGCCGAACAGTAATATAACCATTATTGTTTCTTCCTGATTTTCGATTTTTTTTCTCTAAAAGAGATGAACAGGGCTTTCCTTTATGTAATAGAGGATCCTTTAATTTTATCATCGATCGACGACCAGATGAAGTAGGCTTAACTTTTATTAAAAACATCCTAAATTACCTCTGAAAAATCAATCTTTTGTCCTTTTTCCAAGGAAACATACATTTTTTTTTCGTTACGTCGTTTTCCTAAAAAATGGCCAAAACGCTTAACTTTCCCTTTGGATTTAAAAGATTGAACAGATTTTACTTTAACTTTAAATAACAATTGCACTGCGTCTTTCACTTCAAGTTTAGTTGCATCATTTAAAACCCGGAATGCAACTTGAGAAAATTTTTCGGAAATATAAGAAGCTTTTTCAGTAACAATTGGTTCCAAAATTACTTTTAATAAACGCTCAGATCTCATCTGAGAATCTCCTCTAATTGATTCAAAGCATCTCTAGTAATCAGAATTTTTTGATAATTTACCAAATTTACAGGATTAAGAGTATGAGGCTCAACAAGCAAAACAGAAGGTAAATTCCGTGACGCGAGACGAATATAGGAATTAATTTCATTACTAATAATTAACTTAGAAGAAGCAGTTCCAAACATTGATAGCTTATTAACAAACTCTTTAGTTCTTGGCAATTCCAGTTGAAATAAAGCATCTAAAATTAATAATCGATCCTCACGAGCTAATTGGGATAGTATGGAACAGATTGCTGCTCGGTACATTTTTTTATTTATCTTTTTTGAAAAATTCTCGTCTGAAGAACTAGGGAAGACACGACCACCTCCTCTCCAGAGTGGGGAAGAGGTCATTCCAGCTCTAGCACGACCAGTTCCTTTCTGTCTCCAAGGCTTTTTGGTGCTATGCTTAACTTCAGACCGATCTTTCTGTGCTCTTGTTCCTAATCTTAAATTAGATTTCACAGAAATCAAAACTTGATGAACAAGAGCTGTATTAAAGCTTTTAGAAAATATAAAATCAGGAGCATCAAAAGAAGACAAAGAACCATCATTATGAATGAGTTTCAAATTCATTTTGTTAAATCCCTGCATTAATTTTTATTTTTTTAATAGAAGAACGCAGGATCACATGAGAATATCTGCAACCTGGGACAGCCCCTTTAACATAAATCAAGCAACGTTCAGAATCTATTCGCATTAACTTCAAATTTTGAATAGTGCAGGAAGAACAACCTAAATGCCCAGCCATTTTTTTTCCTGGAAAAACACGTCCAGGATCTTGTGTTCCACCTATTGATCCAGGGACTCTATGAGACCTCGAATTACCATGAGAGGCTCGTTGGGATCGAAAATTATGACGTTTTATAGTTCCAGAAAAGCCTTTTCCTATTGTTACTCCAGTTACATCGATATACTGTCCTTTGCTGAAAATTGATCCTGGAACTAATTCATCTCCAACATGAAATTTTTCTATCGCTAAATAATTAACATGAAACTCCTTAATTTTCTGCGAAGATTCAATTCCTGCTTTAGCAAGATGCCCAATCTTGGATCGAGAAAGACGAGATGAACGACGAGATCCAAAGGCTATTTGAACTGCAGAATAACCGTCATTTTTTAATGATTTTATCTGAGCTATTCGATTATTTGAAACATCAATAACTGTTACTGGAACAGAAGAGCCATCCTCTTCAAAAACTCGAGTCATTCCAACTTTGTAACCTAAGAGCCCAGGTTCTTTTGATGCGAGTGATAGCATCGAATCTGACATCTTACTCTCCATTTCAGTTATGAAAAACCATTTTTTAATCCTAATAAAGCAAGCCCTGCGGATTATTACATGCAAGAAAAATAAAAGCAAGAAAATTGGATCAAATCAAACTTAAATAAAAATTTCCATTTCATGCCAATAACTTACTGCAAAGCAATTTCTACATCAACACCTGCTGGCAAATCTAATCTCATTAAAGCATCTACAGTTTTATCAGTAGGGTCCACAATATCCATCAAACGTTGATGGGTACGCATCTCAAACTGATCTCGCGACGATTTATTAACATGTGGGGAACGTAAAAGATCATAGCGTCGAATTCTCGTAGGTAAAGGAATTGGGCCTCGCACAACGGCCCCTGTGCGCTTAGCCGTATCAACTATTTCTAAAGCTGATTGGTCAATTAGTTTGTAATCAAACGCTTTTAACCGAATGCGAATCTTTTGATTTTTCATAAATCATCCAAGTGAGCAAAGAGCAAATCATAAATGCAAAGTTTTTCTAGTTAATAATCAATTATTTATGCAATGATTTTAGAGACTATACCTGCACCAACAGTCCGACCTCCTTCTCGAACTGCAAAGCGTAGCCCTTCTTCCATAGCAATCGGAGCCAATAAT